>JBGAHE010000058.1:0-46785 GCA_044226365.1 Bryobacteraceae bacterium | reverse complement strand
GAAGGAAGCCCTCAAGGATCTCACCGACGCGATCGACTCCGGCCTGCAGGATGCCGAACTGTATTCGGCGCGCGGCCACGTCCAGTTCGAACTCGAGATGTATGACGAGGCCGCTCGCAGCTATACCCGGCTGCTGGAGCTCGCGCCCGATCATGTCTCCGGCATCTTCAATCTCGCCGTTTGCTACGAGAAGCTGGGCCGCTGGGAAGAAGGCGCGCAGCTCTTCGAGCGTTCCGTGCGAGCGCAGCCGACGCGGGTGGAAGCGCGCCTGGGCCTCGCGATCTGCCTGTTGCAGGCGGGCAAGGCGGAAGAGTCCTTGCATCATTGCGACCAAGTGCTGGCTACCGAGCCCGAGCAGGAAACGGCGTTCTTCGGGAAGGCCGTGGCGCTGCAGACGCTGAACCGGCTGGACGAGGCGGCGGCGATCTATCAGCAGGTGCTGACGCGCAATCCGAATTCGGAAGAAGCCCTCACCAATCTGATCACCATCGGCCTCGCCAAACGCGACGACGACCTGACGCGCGATGTGGCGGAGCGGCTGCTGGTGCTGCGTCCGTTCTCGCAGGCGGCACTCGAAGGCTTGGCCACGGTGGCGTTCAACGCCGGCGACTACGAAGCGGCCGTGCGCTGCTGCCAGAAGCTGGTGGAAGCGACGCCCGATCACTACGAGCGTTGGTTCAACCTGGCGGTGGCCTATCAGAAGCTGGGCAAGACCGATCAGGCGGCGAGCGCTTATGCCGAAGCCGTGCGCATTCGTCCGGACTCCGAGCAGGCGCAGGTGCAACTTGGCCTGCTGCGGCAGCAATCCGGCGACCTCAAGAGCGCGCGCGACTGCTATGAGTCGGCGCTCGGTAAGAATCACAATCTGCCTGAAGTGCAGTACAACCTGGCGGCGCTTTTGGAACGACAGGGTCAGGCCGATCAGGCCGAACACATCTACGGCGAGTTGCTCGACAAGCGTCCGGACTGGCGCGAAGTGTGGTTCCGTTTAGGCTATCTGCGCCTGGAGCGGGCGGACATGCGCGCGGCGGTGGAAGCGTTTGAGCAGTGCTTGCGCCTGCGTCCGGACTGGTTCGAAGCGCAGGTAAACCTGGGCCTCGCCTACTGGCGCGGCGGCGATCGGGAGGCGGCCGCGGGGGCGTTCGAACGCGTGCTGCAGATTCAGCCGGAGTCGCTCGATGCGCTCAAGGCGCTGGCGGCATTGGCGGTCGAAAGCGACGACCATCACAAAGCGCTCGACTATCAGGCGCGGCTGATCGAACTGGGCGAGCGCACGCCGGAACTGTACTACAACACGGGCCTGCTGTTGCAGAAGTCGGGCCAGGTGGATAGCGCCATTCAGCACTATCGCGAGGCGCTCAACGAGCGTCCGAACTTTGCCGAGGCGTTGCTGAATTTGGGCCATGCGCTCAAGCAGCAAGGTCAGCAGGACGAAGCGCGCAATTGCTGGAAGCAGGCGCTCGAAGCGCGGCCCGAACTGGCCGCCGGCTACTTCGAGAACTAGAACAGACGTCCCGCGGGAATGATGCCGGCCGGGAAACCGGCCGGGCACGGACTCGCCGCGCCGTTCGCGGAGCCGAACAGCAGCTCAACAAACGATGGCTGCGAGGGGACCGGCGCGGGCATGGCAAAGAGATTCTGATAGACAGCATCACAGGCCGTCTCCCGCAGCCGGAGTGACTGCTCGAGCAGTGCCAACTTCTCTTTCTGGGCCGCCGTGAGCACGGCCCGCGAACGGGCATAAGTCTGTTCCAACTCAGCCGCTACTTCCCGCCGGATCAGTTCGAGGTCCCGATAGCGAAGGCCGATCTGGCGTGGGTCCATCACGGGCTTTTGCATTTCCAGGTCAATTTCCCGTTGTAACTGCGTGCTGCGATGGTCGCGCTCCGCACGGAAGGTGAGGAACGCGGAATTCACCCGATTGAGGGCGAGCGCCTGCTCAGTAGATAACTCCAGATAGGCGATCAGCCTGGACGAGAATCCACCGCGAGTGACCTCCTGCGCCATGGCGGGCAGCAGAATCGACGTCAGCAGCAAGAGGTAGCGGAGGAGTCTCACGGACGGCCTCCTAGTGGTCCAGCGATGATGCCTGTAAGGACGGTACCGCAGGCGCTGCCACTTCCCCCGCCGCCGGGGACTGTCGCAAAAACGATTTGGGGCAACAAGAACAGAAGGTTCGCCTGCACCGCGGCGCAGGCGGTACCTCGCAGGCGAAGGGCTTCGCTGAGGGCAACCAGCTTGGGTTGCTGAGCCGCGGTGAGGACGGCGCCCGCTTCGCGGCGGGTGCGTTCTTCCTCTGTGCTGAGCTCGCGACGAATCAATTCCAACTCACGATAACGGACGCCGATGGCGTCGACGTCCATGGTCGGCCGAGCCAACTCCTCCTGAATCTCGCGCTCCACCTGTCGGGTGCGCTGGTTCTTGGCCGCCGTGAAGGTGAGCAGCCGTTCGTTGATCCGGCGGAGCGCGGCTTCCTGGGCGTCGCTGAGTCCGAAATACTCCTTCAGTTCACTGTAGGAAGGCCCAACCACAAACTGCCCCTGTAAGTTCGGTAAGCAAAGAATGAGAGATAGCCAGAAGAGGAAGCGCCGCATGCGGTCAGCTTATCAAGCTCGGCGGGTTAGGGAGGCGTTAGCGGGACAGACCTGGGACCAGAATGGGAATGACGGCCGGTGAGCCCGGACAGGGGGCGCGAACGCCCTCGGCGACAGTCCTGCGCGCCGGCGAAGCAAGCAACACGATCGGAGGCACCAGGAGATTCAGCTCGACCGCCGAGCAGGCGACGTACTGCAGCACGAGCGCCTCCTGGAGCGCGGCCAGTTTGGGCTTTTGCGCCGTCGTCAGCATGCCGACCGCTTCGCTCCGCGTGCGCTCCTGCTCGGCGGCCACTTCGCGGCGAATCAACTCCAACTCGCGGTAGCGGACGCCGAGGGCGCTGGCGTCGATCCCCGGCCGGGCAAGTTCCTGTTGAATCTCCGCCTCCACCTGCGCGGTTCTGGCGGCTTTGGTGGCTGTGAAGTCTTGGAAGCGTTGGTTCACCCGCTGCAGCGTCTCGAACTGCGCATCGGTGAGTTCGAGGTGATTCTTCACGTTGATGGGAGACGGGCTGAGGAAGACCGCGGGCTGACCCGGCAGCAGAAAGCAAGCGCCAAGGAGGCAGGAAAACAATTGCCGCATACCCGGCAGCTTAACAGGCCGACGCACGCGCGCTCGATATAATCGGGGGACCGCCATGAAACGACGCACGATCCTCGCGACTTCGCCCTTAGCGCTTGCTCAAACCCCCGCCGGCAAGCGTGTTGAAAGCTCTTACATCGAACTGCGGTACTACCGGCTGCGGAATACTAAAGAGAACCAGCGGCAGCGGGTGATGGACTTCCTGAAGAACGCCTATCTGCCGGCGGCGACGAACGTAGGTCTGGGTCCGGTGGGGGTGTTCTCGAGCCTGATTGCGCCGGAGACGCCGTTTATTCTGACGGTACGATCCTACGGATCGCTCTACGCGATGGAGCAGGCGTGGGAGAAGATCGGGGCCGATGCGGAGTATCAGAAAGCGGCGAAGGCGTTTCAGTCGCTGCCGGGGTTGAGCTACATGCGGGCGGAGACGCAATTGCTGCGCGCGTTCGAAGGCTTCCCGAAAGTGGTGGCGCCTCCGGTCGATGAGAAGAAAGCGCCGCGGGTATTCGAGCTGCGGACTTACGAGGCCAACAACTGGGGAGCGCTGCGCAAGAAGATCGCGATGTTCGACACGATGGGCGAAATCCGCATCTTCAAAAAGACCGGACTGCTGCCGGTCTTCTTTGGCGAGACCGTCTTCGGACCCAACCAGCCCAGTTTGACCTACCTGCTGGCCTACGACGATCTGGCGGCGCGTGAGCGCAACTGGCGGACCTTCGTCAACGATCCGGAGTGGGCGAAGCTGCGCGCCACTGACGGCTACTCCGATGCCGATATCGTCTCGAACATCTCGAACGCGATGTTCTCCCCGTTGCCCTTTTCCCAGATCCGCTAAAAGCAAGAAGCGGGTCTGAGGGCAGACCCGCTTCTTGCGAGACAGTGCTGGGACGGCCGTTTAGAAGAACAGCCGCGCGCCGAACTGGGCTTGCAGCGGGTTGCCGACCTGCACGTTGTTGCGATCGTAGTTGCCGTTGGCCGGATTGCGCAGGCGCATGAAGCGGGCATCGATCGGCACCGCGCCGGCCGTGCCGAAGCCTTCGCCGTAGATCAACGCGTTGGTGCCGTAGACGACGTTGTCGGCGTTGAGCACGTTGAACATTTCCCAGGAGACCTGAAGCTTGATGCGGTCGCGGATGTCGAAGCTCTTCATGACGCGAAGGTCGAGCTGCGTGGTGCCGCGATTGCGGAAGTAGTTGCGGGCGAAGATCTGGCCGGGGCCCTGATACGGACGGTCCGAGTTGACGCCGTCGCCGTTGACGTCGGTGCCGACGCGCGGGTTGATCGGCAAGCCGGTGCGGCCGCGGAAGATGCCGCCCAACTGCACGCCGCCGGGCAGTTCATAGCTCGCGTTCGAGGTGAACTGGTGCCGGACGTCCATGGCCGCGTAGCCATAGTCCTGGCGGAAGTTGAAGGCGTCCTGATAGCCGTTGACGGTGCTGAAGCCGGTGTCGCGTTCGTTGTCGTCGTCGGAGAAGTTATAGGCGATGGTGTAGAAGCCCTGGAACTGCAGCTTGCGCTTGCGGTACTGCGCCTGGAAAGTGTTGGCGCGGTACATACCGCGGGCGGAGCTTTCGCGCATGGTGAGGGTGCCGACGGTGGGCACCGGGCGGCCGGAGCCGGTGACGAAGCGGGGACGCAGGGCGAGGTCGCCGGCGCGCAACGTGGGGGCGAAGAGGTTCCAATCGCGGTTCCGGCTGAGGTGCACGGTGTTGACGTAGTGGAACTGCATGCCGACGACGAAGTTACGAACGATTTCGCTTTCAAAGCCCAGGCCGGCCTGCACGGCGCGCGGGTTGACGAAGTCGGGAGCCATGCCGGTGAAGTTCGCGCCGACGAACGGGTCGTTGGCGGTGCCGCCCAGGGCGATGGCGGCGGCACGCTGCACCACGTCGAGCGGGATGATGGGCAGCGCGCTGAGCGCGGTGCTGTTCAGATTCACGCCCGCTTGGCGGAAGGCTTCGTAGATCGAGAGCGAGCGATTGGAGGCGCCCACCTGAATGGAGACGTCGCCGGGAATGGCGCGGAAGTTGTTATAGGGGCCGGAGAAGCTCAGCAGCGGGGTGGAGGCGTAGAAGACGCCGGTGAAGCCGCGGATCACCAGGCGGCGCGAGTCGGCGATGGGCGAGTAGGCGAAGCCGAAGCGCGGCATCATCTGGTTGAAGGAGTCCTTGATGTTCTTCACGTCCGGCACGCCGCCATTCGGAAAGCGAACGCCGTTGATGCGGGCGAGCACGGTGGCGTTGTCCGCCTCGGCGGCCGGGTTGTCCTGACCCTCCCAACGGAAGCCGAGATCGAGCGTGAGCTTGCGGGAAACCTTGAAACTGTCCTGGGCGAAGATGGCGAACTGCTTCATGCCGAAGTCGGCAAGACCGTTGCCGATCTGGCGCGTGTAGAGCGTGTAGGTGGAGGGCGCGGAGGTGCCGGTGGTGTTGGCGTCAAAGCGATTCACGCCGCCGGTGCCGTCGGCGCCGATCATGCGGAGCACGTCGTTGACGTTGGAGCCGGTGACGTTGAAGCTGCCGAACTGGTTAAAGGCGAAGAACTGGGCGGCGCGGATGCGGTTGAAGTCGAAACCGACCTTGATGGTGTGGCGGCCTTTGGTGAGGCTCAACGAATCGGTGATCTGGAAACGACTATCGTTCTGCGTGGTGGGCAGGAAGCTGCGCGTGCCGACGGCGCCGACGGTGGTGCTCATCTGCGGCGCGTTGACGTTGGAGATGCGCGGGCGCTCTTCCGCCGAACCGGTGAAGCGAAGGTCGTTGACGACGGTGGCGCTGAAGAGCTTGGTGTACTGCATCGTGCCGTTGTGGATGCTGTCCTTTTCGGTGCCTTCATTGGAGACGGCATTGTTGGTGAAGGGATTGATGGCGCCGCCGACGGTGACGGCGTTCACTTCGTTCGAGCGCGAGTAGTTGTAGCGGAAGGTGAGCCGATCGCCGTTGGTCAACTGATAGTCGGTTTTGGCGGTGAGCGCGGTGGCCCGGTTGGTCTGCGTGAAGGGACCTTCCAGGCTGCGGTAGAACGACAACGCCGCATTGGTGTCGGCGCCGGCGGTGCCGTTCGCCAATTGTGGGAACACCACTTGGCGCGGCGTGTTGGCACGCTGCGATTCCACGGCCGCAAAGTAGAACAGGCGATCGCGCTTGATGGGACCGCCGATGCCGCCGCCGAACTGTTGCAGCGTTTCTGACGGTGCGAGGAACACTTCCGTGGACTGCCCCGGCGGCAGCACCGGGATCGGGCTGTTCTGGCTCAACTGGCGAGGACGCATCTGCCAGAAGCCTTCACCGTGAACGGCGTTCGTGCCGGACTTGGTGATCGTGTTCATGATGCCGCCCGTCGACCGGCCGTACTCGGCCGTGTAGCCGGTGGCCACCACCTGGAACTCCTGCACGGCCGCCTGCGGCACCGTGATGATGCTGCCCGAACGTTCGCCGCCGCGGATACCGCCGAAGAAGGGCTGATTGTAATCGGCGCCGTCCAGCATGATGTTCGAGTAAATGCCGCGCTGGCCGGCGAAAGACACCTGGCCGCGCGTTTGCGTATCGACCTGGGCCGTCGGAGAGACGAGCGCAAAATCCTGGAAGCGCCGGCCGTTGATGGGCAGGCTCGAAAGCGCCGCTGCGTTGACGGTGGTCGAGGCGGTGGAGGTCTCGGGGTTGATCAGCGTTTCGCCCACCTCAACGGTGGTGGCGACGGCTTGCACGGAGACAGTGACGTTAATCGTGGCGGCCGAACCCACGGTGAGTACGACGCCCGAAATCTTGGTTTGCGCAAAGCCGCTAGCGTCGACGGTGAGGTCGTAGGTGCCGGGATCGAGGAGGACGGCGCGATAGAGGCCCGCGTCATTCGTCTTCAACTCGCGGACCAAACCCGTACCGGTGTTGCGCACCGTCACCTTCGCATTGGCAATCACGGCTTGATTGGGATCCATGACGGACCCGGCGATTTGGGCTTTATTCGCATCTGCCTGAGCCCAAAGAAAGGCGAGCGAAATCATACCGACCGCTACCGTACGAAGCGTCTGGGTCATGAAGTTTCTCCTGAAGTCTTGAAATTTCGGGGGATCAATCCGCCAATTGACCGCGGGACGGGGAGGTCGTTTGGTTCATTCTACAATGGCGAACCAAATCAGCGATATCAATTCGATGAATTTGGAGCGAAGCGTTCGCCGATGGCCAGGCCCAACCATACGGCCAGTACGCCGCAGATGAGCGACGCGGCCATGTAGAGAAACGCACGGTCGCCGCCTTCGCTGCGCCACAGGCCGTGGCTTTCGAGCCCGAAGGAAGAAAACGTGGTGTAGCCGCCGCAGATGCCCGGCAGCAGGAAGGCGCGCCACGGAAAGCCACGGTCAGAAGGCGGAAAGAAAGGCGCCAGCAGGCCGATCAGCAGGCAGCCGGAGATGTTCACCAACAGGGTGCCCCAGGGAAACGAGCCTCCCATGGAACGGCCGATCCAGCCGGCGATGGCGAAGCGCAGCACGCCGCCGATGGCTGAGCCCAAGGCCACCACCATATAGTTGGCGATCATCCGCTGACCTCTTCGCTGCGGCGTTCCAGCAGGACGACATCGCGCCAGGTGCCATGCAGGCAGCCTAAGCGTTCGCGCCGCCCGACGTGCCGGAAGCCGGCGCGTTCATGCAGCGTGATGCTGGCCGTGTTCTCGGGAAAGATCGACGCCTGCAGCGTCCAGATGCCAGCGGCTTCCGAGGCGGCAATCAGCGCGGAGAGCAGCGCGCGGCCCACGCCGCGTCCGCGGGCGGCACCGGCGACGTAGATGCTCACTTCGCAGACGCCGCGGTACACGGCGCGGGCGGAGATGGGGCTTAAGGCGGCCCAGCCGACGACGCCGTTGTCGAGGGCGATCAGGCGGCCAGCGGGGTGCCGCGCCGCGTTCCAGGTGGGCCAATCCGGGGCGCTGGTTTCGAAGGTGGCGTGTCCCGTGGCAATGCCTTCTTCGTAGATCGCGCGAACACGATCCCAGTGTTCGGCTTGGAGTGGGACGATCTCCATGACTAAAATTTAATCTGGTGGCCCGATCGAAGGGCCGCCATCGCTAGACTACCAAAACATGCTCCGTACCCTGCTTTCGGCTCTCCTCGCCAGCTCCGCCCTCTGCGGCCAAACCACTACGAATGTCAACGGCTGGTGGGTCTTCACCGGTGATCACAAGTTCACCGAAGGCTCCCGCTGGGGGCTGCATCTCGAAGGGCAGTGGCGGCGTCATGACGTGATCATGAATCCGCAGCAGTTGCTGTTACGGCCGGGCATCAACTTCGAGATCAATAAGACCTTCGAGCTGGGCGCGGGTTACGCCTATGTACCCACCTATCGTTACGGCGAGTTTCCGCTGGCGGCAAGCTTCACCGAGCATCGGCTCTGGCAGAATCTGATCGTCCGGAACAAGCTGGGCAAGGTGAACCTGCAGAACCGGTTTCGGTTTGAGCAGCGTTGGCTAGGACCGCGGATCGGCTACGAAAATCGCTTCCGCCATCTGATTCGCGCCACGATTCCGATTGCGCAGCCCTGGTACCTGACGGCGTACAACGAAGTCTTCATCCCCACCACGCCGGAACGTTTCCCGAACTTCGCCGATCAGAACCGGTTGGCCGCGCTGGTGGGCAAGCGCTTCCATCCGCACTGGCGAGCGGAGGCCGGCTACATGTTCCAACCCTTCTGGCAGCGCAACGGGCTGATTCGCGAGAACAATCACACGCTGCTGGTGATGCTGTGGAGCGATCAGCCCTTGCGCAAGAAGCGTTAGCTCCAGAAGGTGAGATACGGCTGATTCTTGGCGAGCCGCTGGACGTAGAGCGCCACTTCGCGGGCGTGATAGTCGCCCCACATGGAGCTCTCGCCGCGCGGGATCCTGCTGCCGGCGGGCACATGGTCCCAGCCGTTGGGGCGATGGTAGATCGAATGCAGGATCAGGCCCTGGTGATTGGCATCGCTACTCAGATAGGGTTCGTCGAACAGGGTGTCGAGCACGGTGAGCCCGGCCTGCAGATAGCGTGAGCCGTCTTCGCCGCGCTGGTTGAGCCAGGCGCCGAAGCGCAGCAGGCCCTGGGCGCCAATGGCGGCGGCCGATGAGTCGACGGGCTCGTGATCGTTGAAAGGGTCCGCCGGGCGGCCCAGGTAGTCGCCCATGTTGGCCAGGCCGGGGGCGCCGGTATCCCAGTACGGAATGCCGTCGGTGGGCGAGTGTTCGATGTAGAAGTCGCAAACGGCCGCGGCCGCTTTGCGCATCCACGCTTCCACGGTGGCGGTGCCGCCATACTCGTTGAGTTCGGCGGCAGGCAGGGTCTCCAGAAACTCGAGCTGCTCGGCGTACCCGCACATCGCCCAGGCGAGGCCGCGCGTCCAGGTGGTGAACGGCGCGTAGCCTTGCTGCGAGTTCGGGCAGCGATAGCGGCCATCGTTGCGGTTGAAGACGGCTTCGTGCGCCGTGCGGCCGCGCAGGTCGTACGCATCGCGCCCTTCGCCGTAGAAGATCGAGTAGCGGGCGGTGGCTTGCGCGTGTTCGAGCAGGCGGCCTAGCAGCGAAATCTTGCGGTCGTTCTCGCCCATCAGCACGTGGCCGAGGCGATGACCCACGGCGAGCGAACGCAGCGAGCGAATGGTGTCCACGAAGAGCGAATGCGGGCCGTTGAATGAATAGATGAAGCCGCCGTCCTGCACGGTGGCCCAGCGCGAAGCTTGCACGGCGCCGCTCAGCTTCAAGGCCAGCTCCAGGAAGTGGCGTTCCCACTCGGCTTGTTCGCCGAGGCGATTCTCGTGCCAGAGGCGCAGCAGATTGCCGTAGGTGGAGACGTTGTTGAAGCCATGATCATGCACGCCGATATGCGTGATGTGCGGGGCCATCAGTTCGAGCGTCTTCTGGCGGCCAATGTCGAGGAACTCGCGGTCACTGGTGGCGTCGAATTGCAGCAGCGAGGCGCCGTACTGGAAGCCCTGGGTCCACTCGGTCCAGCCGCGCGCCGTGTATTGGCCTTCCACGGTGAACACCGGAGTGGCCTTGCCCGGTACATAGCCGGCTTCGATCGAACGGATTTTGGGAGCCGATACCTCCCAGAGGCGGTTGATCTTCGGCAGCAGCGCGGCTGGCGTGAGGGACGGATTGATCTTCAACATGGGGCGAACCCTATATTGTAGGGCAGTTGCGCAAATCAGGGATGCTAAACTCTTAACTCTTAGCGCGCAAATCTTCCCCGGGAGTTCTCATGTTCCGCCTTGACGCCAACCGGCCGGTCGAATTCTGCGATGGGTTTCGCCGCCGCGACTTCCTGCACATGGGGGCGCTGACGGCGTTGGGTCTTGGCCTGCCCGATCTGCTGCGGCTGGAGGCGAAAGGCGCGGTGGATCCGCGGCGCCAGGAGACCAACTGCATCTTCCTGAGCCTGGTGGGCGGGCCTTCGCAACTCGATACCTGGGACCCGAAACCGAACGCACCCTCGGCGATCCGCGGGCCGTATCGCCCGATCAGGACCAACGTGCAAGGCATCGAGATCAGCGAGATCTTTCCGCGGATGGCGCGACATGCCGACAAGTTCGCCTTGTTGCGCAGTTGTTCGCATGAAGGCGGCGCCGGGCACGACACCGGGCACCAACTGATGCAGACGGGCCGCGCCTTTGCGGACGGCGTGGAGCATCCGCACTTTGGCTGCGTGGTGAGCCAAGTGCAAGGCGCGCGAGGGTCGATGCCGGCGCATGTGCTGTTGCCGGACGCCACGGTCGCGACGGGGAGCAATCGGCCGCACGGGCAGTCCGCGGGCTATCTGGGGCCGGGCCATGAGCCCTGGGTGCTGCGAACGGATGGCCATCCGAATTGGGCGGCCTTGCTCGACGAGTCCGTCCGCCAGGCGGAGGCCGCGCCCGACGAGCGACTGCGCGAGAGCACGTTTCACGAGGCTTATACGCAACTGACCTCCGCGCGCGCGCGCCGCGCGTTTGAACTGCACCGCGAGCCCGCGCACGTGCGTGAGAAATACGGGCGGAACCGGTTTGGCCAAAGCTGTCTGCTGGCGCGACGCCTGGTCGAGGCCGGCGTGCGTTTTGTCACAATCAACATGTTCGAGTCCGTGTTCGACGAGCTTACCTGGGACATTCATGGCGTGCGGCCGTTCTCACCGATGAGCGCCTATCGCGATCATGTGGGGCCGATGTTCGATCACGCATATGCCTCGTTGCTCGAAGACCTGCACGAACGCGGCTTGCTCGCGAACACCATGGTGGTGGGCGCCGGCGAGTTCGGACGCACGCCGCACATCAACGCCGTCGGCGGCCGCGACCATTGGACCCGCTGCTACACCATGCACCTGGCCGGCGGCCCGATTCAGGGCGGCCAAGTGGTGGGCTCGTCGGACGCGATCGGCGCCGAGCCGAAGGATCGTCCGGTTTCGCCCATGGAGGTCGCCGCGACGATCTTCCACGGTCTGGGCATCGACCTCGCCACCGAACTCCCGGCCACCAACGGCTGCCGTCGGCCGTTGCTCGACCCCGGTACACAGCCGATCCGCGAACTCCTGCGCTCCTGAATCATGCGCCTGTTGCTTCTCGCCGCCTTCGTTCTTTTGCCTGCGTGGGCGCAGAGCTACGTGAAGGATGTCTATCCCATCTGGGAGAAGTATTGCCTGGGCTGCCATACGGCCGGCACCAAGATGGGGTCGCTCGACATTGAGACCTGGGAAGGTTTGCTGCGCGGCGGTAATCACGGCACCATTCTGGTGCCCGGCGACCTGAAGGCAAGCCGCCTCTACACGATGCTGATCGGGGAAGGGAAGCCGGCCATGCCCATGGACGGCAACGTCCTCAATGAGCGCGAAATCGACATCGTGCGCCGCTGGATCGTGGCCGGGGCTCCGGCGCCTAGCCCGGCCGAGATCGCGGAACTGAAGCGGCGCGCGGCGGGTGAACCAGCGCTCGTATCTTCGCTCGCCTGGCGGCCGGACGGTGCGGAGATAGCAGTGGGGCGTCAGGGGATCGTGGAATTGGTGGATGCGGCGACGCGGCAGGTGCGCGGGACACTGGTGGGGTTCGCCAACGCCGTGGCCTACTCGCCCGATGGCCGGCGGCTGGCGTCAACTGGCGGCCCGGGTACGGAAGTGCTGGTCTGGGACTTGGCCACCCGCGCCGTCGCACTTCGTCTGCCCGGCGCCCCGGCCGAGGTCTGCTCGCTGTTCTTTTTGCCGGAGGGCGACCGCCTGGCTGCGGCAAGCGCGAAGACGATCGTCGTCTGGGAACTGGCAACCGGCCGCGTCCTGCGAAGGCTTGCCGCTCCCGGCGAGGGGACGCGGAGCAGCGCGCTGTCACCCGACGGTGCCCGGGCGGTTACGGCCGGTGAGGACCGAATCCTTCGCACGTGGCGCCTCGGGGAAGGGGGGTGGACGTTGCTGCAGTCGTCGATAGCTGAACGGCGGGATGCCACTGCGTTGGCGTGGTCACCGGACGGGACGAGTGTGGCGATGGCCGGCCCGGTGGTGCGGCTCTTTACGGCGGAGACGTTGGCGGAGGCCAAGTCGGTGGCCAAGTCGGTGGCTGGTTCCGAGGGCGTGACGGCGCTGGCCTGGTCGCCCGACGGCACGCGGATCGCGCTGGGCGGGCCCGACCTGACGATCACTTCTGCGCAGCGCTAAGGGGTTTCGCCGACCCCCGCAAATGGGGCGAGCCGCCCCCCGCTGGTCCGATTTGCCGAAAATTACCATGCCCCCGAATCGACGCCGACGAACCCCCAAGTGAGGCCGCGTCATGGCTTTGCCTGTGTCGGTTGGCGCCAATTCGCCACCGGAATTTCCTGTTAAATCGCCCGATTTATCGAGGCAATTTGATTGACTTCGCTGGCATATGAGACTATCCTCAAAACCGGACTATGTGGGACCAGGATGCGGCCTTCGAGCCTACGGTTTTTCGACTGGATCAGAAGCGCGGACCCGTCGTAGAGCGGGCCTTGTATGGATCAGAGCGGGAATGGCCTCTGACCCTGACCGACTGTCAAACGGCTTTGTTGGGATTGCTTCCCAAGGTGTCTGACCGCCGTGTCGGCTATGCGGACTACTGGCGCTGGGTGGGTCGCACTCACAATCAGATGAAGCTCCTCTACTCCGGCCATGTGGAAACCTGCCGGGCCCGCCAAAGCTGGCAACTGGGTTCTTTGCTCCGCTTGCGCTGGCGCCTGGAAATGGTGACCCTGCGACTGCTGGTGGCTCCGTGGCTGCCGTCGCGAGCCGAAGCCGCGGTGGTGGGCCTGCAACAATTCAGTCGCTTGACCGCGTAACCATCTTCTCGAGCCGTTCGATCGCGGCTTCTGTACTCTCGAGGTCTGGCTGTCCCGGCCGTCGATGGGGCGGCGGACGACGATCCACTTCTCCGGCCGGCGACATCCGCATCCATAACAGCGGGAAAACGACACCGCCGACGGCGCCCGCCGTCGTGGCCAATTCCTGCCGCGTGGGATACAAGGCTGCAAACAGCAACGAGGCCGCACTCAGCAGGCAACTGGCGCCAAAGACGCGCTCGTGCAGAATGACGTTCTGCCGCCGTCGCGGGTCCAGATACGTGGTGAGCGCCACCAGCACGATTACATAAAGACTCGCCGCGCCGTTCCAGGCGCTCAGCATCAGCACCGAAAGCCGCAACGGCTTATCGAGCGGCTCGCCCGCCACTGCGACGATCGACGTGGCCAGCAAAACGCCAAACAGGCCTGACGCCGTCACGCGGCGCAGGCCTGGGTAATGTTCAAGAATTCGATTCGTCAGTTCCACCAGCGCCGCGAACAGCGCCAGGGTGACGAGCACTTGCCGGGCAATCCAGGCATCACGGTAACCGGGTGCTCTGGGACTCGGGAAGGTCATCAGGGCCAGCATGGTGAGGGCGGAAATCGCCATCCAGGCGGCGAGCGCCGGGTAGCGTTTCACCAAACCGGTCACCACCAGCCGCAGGGTGAGCAGCAGCTGCGCGATTGCCGGTACTAAAAAGAACATCGACAGCATCGGGCGGCCTCATCATAACAGGGCTCGCGTGAAGGCCGAAACTTTTGTTCCGGCCTTCGAATAATTGCGAGGATGCCTTAGAACGTTTCGATGGGAGGAAGGGGGGGAAACATATGTGCTTGGCTCCTTTCTGTTGCTATGAAGCCAGAAATCGCGAAGAATGTGCGGGACTTTCCAGAGACTTTCTCAATTGATTCTCAAAAACCGGGTGAGGAGAATCGACACACCGCCAGCGAGGAGGGGCACGGACTATAACTAGTGTGTAATCAGCGCATTTGCGGGGGACTAGGGGTCCTATTCGAGGGTGTCCCAAGCGGCCGGATCATGATCCACAATTAGAACAATTGTCGCTGGATATGTTTTGAACGAGCACTTTGTGCTCGCCGTGATATCCTGTCGGCGCCATGGAAAAAAACAAGCGCACGCTCTGCGTGGACATCGGTGGCAGCCGGATCAAAGCGATTGTGGTGAATGAGAGTGGCGAGCCGCTCACCGAGCGGGTGCGCGTCGATACGCCGCGCCCGGCGACGCCTCCCCCGGTGATAGATGCAATTGTCCACCTCGCGGAGCTATCCGGCAAGTTCGATCGTGTCGCGGTCGGCTTTCCGGGCGTTGTCCAGCACGGCGTGGTGAAGACGGCGCCGAATCTGGACCCGGCCTGGAAAGGCTTCAATCTGAACGCGGCGCTCGAAGACCGTCTGAAGCGGCCCGTCCGCTCGGCCAACGACGCCGCGGTGCAGGGCCTGGGCGCCATCTCCGGCCATGGCCTCGAAATGGTGATCACGCTGGGAACCGGTGTCGGCTGCGCGATCTATACCGACGGCCGGCTCGCGGTACCGCTCGAAATGGCGCATCATCCCTTTCGCAAAGGCAAGACCTACGAGGACTGCCTGGGTCGCGCCGCGCTCGACGAAGACGGGAAAAAAGAATGGAATCAACGGCTTCGCGAGGCGATCGAGCAGTGGGAGAACCTGGTCAACTACGACCGGCTTTATCTGGGCGGCGGCAACACCGAGTTCATCAACTTCACCCTGCCCGTCAACGTCCACATCAGTTCCAATAAGGAGGGCATGTACGGCGGACTCGGGTTATGGACCGAACGGCATGTCTAACAGAGTTTTGTTACTAAAGTCCCCCCGGGTGTAGTAGTTTTCACCTATACTGAGAAGGATCTTTCACTTTGAGGTTCATGTGAAGAAATTTCTTACCCAATTCGCCCTTGCTTCCTTGTTCTCGCTCGTGACGGCCAACGCCGCCAGCGTGGTGGGCTACGAACTGTACTACAACAACAACTTCGTTTCCCCCGGTTCGGGCAACATTGATGACTTCGTCCTCACCGGCGAACCCAAGGACGGCTATTCGGTGGCCGGCACCTTCGGCTTCTTCATGAACGGAGCGCCGCTGCAAGTGGGCCAGGAAATCACCGGCCCGTTGTCGCTGCGTTTCACCGACGCCACCATCACCTGTTCCTCGAGCACGTTCTGTCTGCCCACCACGCTGACGTTCTACGGTGTCTTAAGCCTGAGCGACTTCATCACCGTGCCCAGCGCCACGCTGGGGCTGGAAGGCATCAGCAACAGCGAGAGCGTCGTGGATGCCTTTGCGTACCCCTACGAAGGCACGATCGAACTCAGCAATGTGTCCACGTTCGGGAACTTCAACGAGTCGGTGACGTTTGAGACGCTGCCGATCATCAACAACTCGGTCATTTTCTCGATGGGCCTCACCACGTCGGGCGCGATGGCCGACGGCGCGCAGATCCAGTTGCCGGACAGCCTCTTCCTGCAGGCCAATTTTGATTCCGCGGTTCCCGAGCCGGGCACGATGGCGATCGTCGCCGCTGGCCTGGCCGGTGCTTTCTGGTTCCGCCGCCAACGCCGCTAGGGCTTACTGCTTGAATCGATAGATCTGAACTTCGGCCCGGTGCGCTCCGCGTATCCGGGCCGCTGTGTTTGGTGAGTCGAACACCGGCTCGAGCCACGCGACCGGCGGTACGTCCACCGGCGAAAGCAAGGGATGTCCGCTCAGGACCTCGCACTCCGTGCACTGTCCCGCGGCGGCTTGCGCCTCGGCCAGCGTCTTGAACGAGCCCCGCTCCTGCCCGCCTGCCAGTACCAGGAACGACCCTGCGTCCGCCGCCCGCAGACCCGCCCCTCCGCCCAGAAACAAGCGCACCGCCATCGATTGGAAGTACTTCGCCTTGAGGTAGACGCGGCCATTGGGCGCGCGCCACCAGTAGTCGGCTTCGTGCGCCTCGCGATGATAGGCGAACAGGTTCGGATACGCCCCACGAAACGCCCGCTCATCGCCCAGCAGCGGCAGCGTCCGGTCCAGCACGACGTAGCGCGCCTTCAGTTGGGCAAGCTTCTGCCGCGCGGCGGCCTCGTCGGTCTCGAGCAGAAATGCCGCGGCCCGATGCGCCTGGGTTTGCGTCGGGTTGGTCACGGGCACCCGCCGCGCCACTTCAACGATCCAATAGCCGCTGTCCCACCAGGAGAGCACGCCATAGTCGGCGGGGCGCGTCGGGCGTCCCCAATAAGCGTTGGCGTCGCCGAAGGGCTCGGGCGTCTGCTCGCGAAGGTAGGTGAGCGCCGCACGCCAGTCCGGCGACACCTGGCCATAGAATGCATGCTGGCTGTTCACCGCGCGCCAGACGTTGGGCAGAATCAGGAAGGCGCCCAGCAGTAACGCCGCGGCCGACCGGGGCGCCACCTGGGACATCAGCCAGCCGCTCAACAATGCTGCGCCGTAGCCGAAGTAGTAGGTCATGCGGGCTTGCGTCATCGCCATCAGGAAGAACAAGCCGCTCCAGAGGAGCAGGAGCATCTGCCGCGGCTCCGCGCGACGCCACACCGCTTCGGCCAGCAACGGCAGGCCGATCAGCGAGAACACCAGCGCTCCGCCGAACTCGCGCCACGGATACTCGAGCGAGAAGAAACCCTTCGCTCGCGTCAGCGACTGTAACTCGGACACGGTGCCCGCCAGCGGGCTCGCCGCCGTCAGCCGGCCCAGGACCTCGAAGACGTTCTCGTCCTTGGTGAGCGTCGCGGCCACCACCGCCATCGCTACCGCGCCGGCGAGCACCGTCGCGCCCCCATAAGCTGCCCGTGGCCAAGCCTGACGCCGGCACCAGACGGCGAACCACGGCAGCAGCCACAGGAAGCCCGCCGTCAGCAGTAGCGCGGCCAGCGTATAGTTCATCAGGTAGACGTGGCGCTGCCAGACAGCGAAGGGCACGGCAATCAGGCAGGCGAGCCCGAAGGGCCGCGCGTCGAGCTGTGGCGTCGGCAACGCCTGCAGCCAATACCATCCGGCCACCAGCAACACGACGAAGCCGCCGCCCGGGAACGTGAGTAGATAGGCCGTCAGCGCCGCGCCCAACGCCCAGGCCGACGGGGCCGGCAGCGCCAGCAGCCAGAGCAGCAGCGCCGTCAGTAAGGCTTCCATCACATGATGGTCGGTGTAGCCGACGCTGCCGGTTTGCAGAAAATGGCCGGGCAGCGTGGCGACCGCCGCCGCCGCCCAGAGTCCGGCGGCGACGCCGAAGATCGCGCGGCCGGCCAGAAACGTCACCGGGACGATGGCCGCGCCCAGCACGGCCGGATACCAGGCGGCCCATTGCTGCAACGTCTCCGGCGAGAATTGCCCCAGCCAGCCGATCAGTGCCAGCGGCAGGTCGTAGAACGGGCCGCTATCGATGGGCTGGCCGCCGCCTTCGATGCGCCCATATGGATCCACGGTGAGGCGGAACGGAAAGTTGCGCGCCCAATGCTCGATCATGCGCACGTGCCACCAGGCGTCCGTATCGAGGTAGTTGACGAATCCCGGTGTGCCCAATACCTGCCGATAGAGCAACGCGGTGCGCAGCCAGAAGGCGACAGCCGTGAAGGCGCCTACCAGCCACCAGGGGTTCATCGCCGCACCTGGAACTCAAACTTCGCATCGAGCCGGGCGTAGACACCCAGCAGCGCCAACAACAACAGCGGGCCCTCCCAGGGCTTCAGCGCGTGGATGGTGCGCGGTCCCCACGTCGCGTCGAAGAACCAGAAGTCCGGCAGCGGCAGGCGGCTCAGAGCGAACCAATAGTCGGAGCGCTGCTTGTCTTCGTAGAACAGCGCGCGGTCGAACACCAGCGCCAGCACGCCGCCCAGCACCACGGCGCCCAGTAGCATCACGCCCGGCGTCCAGCGCCACGGCGTACGGTGTGGCCGTGCCTGGAGCCACAGCACACAGAGGAGGATACCGAGCACGCCGCCCAGGAAGTCGAGGGTGACGTCGTTGAAGTCGTAGGGGATGCCCCAGCCGGGCTTGAGCACCGCGTACTGATAGGCTTCGTCGGCGCCGCCCGCCAGCAGCACCCAGCTCAAGGAATCGCTTACCGAAAGCGTCAGCCCCATGAGGGCAAAGCCGAGCAGCGCGTATTGCGGGAAGTGCACCAGCTCCGAATTGTTCACCGTCAGGAAGCGCCAGGCGAGCAGCACGAAGGTCAAGGTCAGGAAACTATAGCGGGTTAATTCGCGACGTGCGGGATGCGTGGGCAAACGGCGCGCGGCGATCGCCCCGAGCGTCAGCAGACCGCAGGCGCCCAGGCCGGCCATCACGCGGTAGAACGTCTGACGGCCCAGGGGCTGCACCAGATAGATGGCCAGCCAGTCCTGCACCTTTTGATGCGGCAGTGTCACGGCGACGGCGTAGGCGGCCAGGACGATGGCCGTAAGCCAACGGTGCCGACGCAACAGATCGAACAAGGCAGACATGAGCGGTGGGATGACCTCGTCTTAAATGCGATGAAAGCTCTTCAGGATCTCGCGCATCGTGTAGCGCAGCGCAATGGGCCGCCCGTGCGGGCAACTCATCGGATATTCGCATTCGGCAAGCTGGCGTAAAAGCCATTCCATCTTCGTCATGTCGAGCGGCATGTTGATCTTGATCGCCGCCCGGCAGCCGATCGATGCCGCCACATTCCGGCGAATCTCCTCAAGCGAGGCCCGCCGCATCTCGGACTCCGCCGTCTCCAAAATCTCGAGCACCACGCGCTCCACCTGCGCCGCCCCGATGTCGGCCGGCGCGGACTGCACGGCGATCGCCCGCCGGCCCATCGGCGCCGTGTCGAAGCCCGCGCGCTCCAATTCCTGGGCGATGCGCTCGTACTCGATCTCCTGCGCGGCCGTCAGTTCCAACACCAGCGGCGTCAATAACTGCTGCCGCTCCACCTGGCCGGCAGCCTGCTGCCGGAGCACCTGCTCAAAGAGAATCCGCTCATGGGCCACATGCTGGTCAATGATCCAGAGCCCATCGCGGCCCGCGGCGATGATGAAGCTGTCGTGCAACTGCCCCAGCGGACGCAGGTCCTTGAGTGCTTCGAGATTCACCGCTTCGGTATAGCTGCCCGCCGGGAGCGGACCATGCGTATCCGGTACCGGGCCTTTCACAAATCCCGGATGCCCGATCACTGGCGAGGGCGGCGCCAACTGCGGTTCGCCGAAGTCGAAGCGAGGCGCCGGACCCGGCTCCGACCGCAACTGCCAGTTCGGCAACGTCACCTGCGGCAGCGGACCCGCCGGCAGTTCGTGCAGATGGAAGAGCTCGCTCGGCGGTGGCGGCGGCGCCCCCTGCAAGCGCTGGGAGAACTCTGAATACGGAAGCATCGCGCCGGGCTGCGCCAGCGCGGGCTGGCTCCAATCAAGATGCGCTGGCGCGGGCGCCGCCGAAATGGGCCGCGCCTGGGTGAGCGTTTTGCGCACCGAGTCCCGCACAAAGTCGTGGACGAAGCTGCCTTGGCGGAAGCGTACTTCCGTTTTCGACGGATGGACGTTGACGTCCACTTCGCTGGGGTCGCAATCGAGGAACAGGACGGCGAAAGGATACGTCCCCGGCGGAATCAGTTGTACGTAGCCCGAGGTGAGGCCGTGGAGCAGCAGGCGATCGCGAATCAGGCGCCCGTTGACGAACAGATAGATCGAGTTGCGATTCAGCTTCTGCACCTGTGGTCCGCTGACGAAGCCGCGCAGGCGATAGTGCTTGGTGAGGCCCGGCTCGTCGCCGGGGAATTCTTTCTCGTGCAGGCCCAGGTCGACGAGCTCAGTCAGCACCTGCGAGCCGAACACCTGAAAGACCCGCTCGCGGATTTCGTTCACCGGCGTGACGGAAAGCAACTCATGGTTGCCGTTGCGCAGTTGGATGGTCTTGTCCGGGTGGGCCAGGCTGTAATGGGTCACCAGGGCGGCGATGTGGGCGAGTTCGGTCTGCTCGGTCCGCAGAAACTTCTTGCGGGCGGGCACGTTGAAGAACAGGTCGCGCACGGTGATGGTGGTGCCGCGTGAGAGGGCCATCTCCTCCACTTTGATGATCTTGCCGCCGGCGATTTCCACGCGCGTGCCGGTGGTCTCTTCGTCGGCGCGCGTCTCCATCGTCAGCCGCGAGACCGAAGCGATCGAAGGCAGCGCCTCTCCCCGAAAGCCCAGCGTCGCAATCGCCAGTAAGTCTTTGACGTGGGAAAGCTTGCTGGTGGCGTGGCGTTCAAAAGCCAGCAGGGCATCGTCGCGCAACATGCCGCAGCCGTTGTCGGCAATGCGGATCAGCCGGCGTCCGCCGTTTTCAATGTCCAGACGCACTTCGGTGGCCCCGGCGTCCAGGGAGTTTTCCAGCAGTTCTTTAACGACCGACGCCGGTCGCTCCACCACTTCGCCCGCGGCGATCTGGTTGGCGACATTGTCGGAAAGAATACGAATTCGGCCCAAGTGATCAGGCTAGCGCTTTGTGGGGGGAAAGAGGAAGGTGAGCAGGAGCCTCTCCTCCGAGAAGGCTCCCAAAAACTTTGTAGTCGACGGCGCACCGTGGAGATGGTGCACCGTCGACAACCCGAAAGAGAGAAGCCAGAAAAGGAGTTCTGAAATGCCTTGCGGAATCCGTCGCAGTTTCCTGGCGCGATTAGCTTTACTTTAGTGACATCATTCGGCACCGCCAATCCCGCCGTTGAAGGTTAATCAACACCCCGGCGCGGGGATGGCCTGCGCGCAAATGCGTGTATGGATCAATCCTGCAAATTTCCATCCCAACTAGTGGAATTACTCGGCATTCAGGAAGGCCAAGGTCCGCCGGCCCAGGTGCTCGAGGACGTTTCCCAGCTCGTGGTCGGAGTCCTGCACATCCACTTCGACGTGGGGGCGGCCTTCGGCAAAGGTGAGCGAGTCCGCCACGGGCACGATATCGTCGTGGCGGCCATGGAAGATGAGGGTGGGCTGGCGGACGTCGGGGTAGGCCTCAAAATCGTGCGCCTCGTCGATCAGGGTTGGCCACAGCGGCCGCTCGCGCACTTCGCCGTAGTGGAACACCTGCATGGCGCCCGTGCGCCGCCAGTCGGCCATGGCTTGGGCGCCCACGCGGGCCTCCCAGCGCTCGGCCAGCCGGAACGCCGGCGCCAGCAGCACCACGCGGCGCACTTCCGGATGCCGGGCGGCGTAGAGGGCGGAAAGATAGCCGCCCATGCTCGAGCCGAGGATGTCAATCGGCTCGCCCTTGGCCAGCCGGGCGATCAGCGCGAGTTGCTTGCCGAGCGTCAGATGTTCGAAGTCGCCTTCATCCATAGCGGGCACTTCGAGAACGCGTCCTTGTTTGGCGAATTCGTCCACCAGATAACGTGCCTTGCGCGAGTTGGGCGACGAAGCAAAGCCGTGCAGGTAGATAGCTCTATTGGGGCGGATCTTGGACCTCAAATTTCAGCTCCGAGTCCGCGGCGAACTTCTGGAAGCGATCGTATTTGAATTGATTCTGGGCCACCAGCTGCCCGTCCGCCTTCCGCGTGTGGACCACCACGGCCGGCAGCAGAAACCCGTATTGGCTCATCGCATAGTCGGTGACGCCGACATCGACAATGGCCTGTCCGTCCTCGCGGATTAACGAGCCCAACTCCACGCGCAGCGGGACGCCCTGCGGACTCAGCCACAGCTCCCCTTCCAACTGCTGGCGAATCAGCTTGTTGCCTTCGTACACCGACATCTTCCCTTCGCCGGTCTTCTGCTTGAAGCGCACCACGAAGGCGGTATCGGCGCCCAAACGGCGCTCGCCCACGGGGTAGAACGTGTAGTTGAGCATCGCCTGCTTGCGAAACAGCAGCAGGCTGAGGCCGAAGTCCACCGCGGTGCCGATCAGGCCGTGCTTTTCGAACTCGAGCAGCAGCTTGCGCCGTAACTTGTCGTTTTCGGACTTCATGCCCATCGCCAGGCTCATGCGCGCTTCGCCCAGCTTCTGAATCTGGCGGCCGTCGATGTGCGTCACCTGACGCACTTCGTGCATCTCGCCTTCGGATTGCTTGAAGGCGGCGACCGCATACTCCGACCGCAATTCGCGGGTCTGGTAATTGGTCTCCGGATTGGCGGGGGCCGCCCCGATGTGGGGCCGGAAGCGTCCCGGGCGTTTCTGGGCGCGCTGCTTCAACGTCTCTTCACCCACCACTTGCGTAATGTTCTGGTGAAAGATCTCGGCTTCCTCAGCGGCGCGGTTGAGCAGGGCCTGCACGTCCGCCGCGGCGGGCGCGACGAGCAGTAGGGACAGTAAGGCTGTCACAAGTTCTATTTTAGAGGGCTGCGCCCGCAGCGCGCGCCGGCAAATTTGTAAAAGGCGTCTAAGCGAGTTCGAGATCGCTGAGCGTAATGGTGAACGAAAACTGCGGCAAGGAGAATGAATCTACCGGATGCAGTCCGTCCCCGTCGAAGACGAACAGACGCTTCTCCACCGGATCCACCAGCCAGATGTGGGCTACGCCCCATTCGTGATACTCGCGGAACTTCCGCAGTGTCTCACTGGTTCGATCGTCCGGCGAGACAATCTCGATCGCCACCAGCGGCGGATGGCTGGGCACTGACTCTCCGACGTCGCCAGCGGCGAAGACGCAAACATCGGGAATGCGATAAAGCCGGGCAGCATCTAACGCCAGCCGAAGTTCAGGTAGCACCAGCAAGCCATACGGTTTGCGCAACGCGCCCAACAGAAAGCAAAGTAAGCCCTGAATCTTTGCGTGCAGGTAGGTGGGCATACCACGCTCCTTCAACTCGCCATCGACATACTCGCGGTCGAGCCCGTCGAAAGACATGGCCAGATATTGTGCGGGCGAGACGAAGGCCTGCGTCGCCATAGCGCTAGTTTAGCGTTTTTAAGCCGCCGAAACGACGTTGCGACGCCGGCGATCCACCGCGTAGAGCCGCCGGAAGATCGGATCGACGATCTGCGTGGCTTCGTCCGCCTGATCGAACAACGGGAGCGGACGCTCCTTACGCGGACGCATCCGCAACGCCGCCACCCGGAACTCGAGGTCGGTCACCACGCCCGGCCCGATCAGCTTCTCGAGCTTCCGCAGGATGTCCGGCGTGATCGCCGTCAACTGCTTCCGCCAGATCGCATCCTCCACCTCCACCACCAGACAGCGCCGCACCAACCCGGCATACTGGGTATGCCCGGCGATGATCTTGCCCACCGCGAGCGGCCACACCTGCCGGGCCAACTCGTCCAGGGGAATGGAATCGGATTTTAACTTCGCCAGTAAGCGGGTAACTCGTTCCATATCAACGCGCACACGTCTCCCGTAGGGGAAGGAAGCTCTCTTTCTTGGGGGTTCTCGCTGCTCACCCTTTTGCGGGGATTCGCAGGCAAGTTCGGGGGGGCGAACTGTTCATGGAGTGTAGCATGGGGAGGATGGTTCGCAACCTGATTTTGGCCTCCGCTTCCCCCCGCCGAAGGGAACTTCTTGATAATGCCGGAATTGTTTTTTCGGTGCGGGTGGCCGCCGTCGATGAGACCCGGGGCGAAGAAGAATCGGCGGTCGAATACGTACGTCGACTGGCGGAATCAAAGGCCCGAGCCGTCCCCCGCGCACCTGATGAAATCGTCCTCGGTGCCGACACCACCGTCGTCATTGGCCGACATGTTCTGGAGAAACCGCGCGATGCCGCAGACGCCCGTCGCATGCTGACTCTGCTGGCCGGCCAGACCCATGAAGTCATCACCGGCATCTGCCTCTCTCACGACCGCGGCGCCGTCGTGGAGCACTCCATCACCCGAGTCGAATTCGCCCCCTTATCGCCCGAGGCGATCGATGCCTACATCGCCACCGGCGAACCCTTCGACAAAGCCGGCGCCTATGCCATCCAGGGCCGCGCCTCCTGCTTCATCACGCGCATCGAAGGCTGCTACTTCAACGTCGTCGGTCTGCCCGTCTCGCTCGTCGCCCGGCGCCTGGCAGCGCTTACCGCGGGTAAGGATGGCCGCGTAGCATCGTAAAGGCGCGGTAGATCTGCTCGGCGAGAATCGCTCGCGCGAGTTCGTGCGGAAAGGTCATCGGCGAGAGCGAGAGAAGCTGGTCCGCGCGCGCCCGTTGATCCGCCGTCAATCCATCGTGCCCGCCCACCAGAAAGACCAGATCCCGGCCGATCTCCTCGTGCTTGGCGAAGATGCGCGAAAAGGCTTCCGAGTCCATCTGCTTGCCCGCCGGGTCCAGAAAAATCTTGCGCGCCGTGGGATGCTTGGCCCACAGATCGAACTTGGCCGGCTCGATTTCCCGCATCTCGCAGGGCGCAAAACGCGTCGTCCGTTTGACGAACTCGGCGGCAAACCCGTTCAGCATCGCATCGCGCGGTTTGCCCACGAAATAGAGAAAAACCTTCACTGCCCTCAATGGTAATTGCAGTAAGCTCAAGGATTGGCACCGCAAGGTACAGATTCAGAGCAGTTGGAGATCCGCCTCGGCGACGGCAGCCGCCGCAGCATGCCGCTCGAGCGTGATCATTACTCGCTGGGGCGCGCCGTCGCCAACGACTTGAGTTTCCCTGACGACGTCGGTCTCTCGCGCCAGCATCTGGTGCTCGAACGCCATGCCGGCCAGTGGACCGTCCGCGACCTCGGCAGCAAAAACGGCACGCAACTGAACGGCCAAGCTCTAAAGGGGGCCGCTCAACTGCGCTCCGGCGACCTCGTCACCTGCGGACAAATTACCCTCGCCTTCTCCCCGCCGCGCGACCGCACCGTCGTCTTCTCGCCCAGCGGACTCGTCCCCCAAGGCACCATCTTCACCTCGCTTGCCGGCGCCCTTTCCACCGCCGCTTCGCCCACCGGACTCGCCCGCCAAGTCGACGCTCTCGTCCGCGCCGGGCAAGAGCTTTCCGGCCATCGCCCGCTCAGCGAACTCTTCTCGCTCATCCTCAACCTCGCGCTCGATGCCGTCGAAGCTTCGCGCGGCGTACTGATGACACTCGATCAGAACCAGCAACTCGTCGTCAGCGCGGCTCGCGGCGACAACTTCGATATCTCCACCTTCGTTCGCTCGAAGGTGATGGACGAACGCAAGTCGCTGCTGGTGCCCGACACGCTGCTCGACTCGGCGCTGCGCGAGCAAATGAGCATTGTCCGTCAGCAGATCCGCTCGCTCCTCGCCGTCCCGCTCCAAACCGCCGACCGCGTCATTGGCCTCCTCTACGTCGATGGCTCGGGGTTCGTCCGCCCCTTCACGCCCGAGGACCTCAGCCTGCTCACCGTGCTCGCCAACATCGCGGCCATCCGCATTGAGCAGGCCCGTTTGCTCGAAGTCGAAATCGCCGAGGCGGCCCTCTTGCGGGACATGGAACAGGCGGGCGAGATTCAGCGCAAACTTCTGCCCAGCGAAGCCCCGCGCATCGAGGGCTATGCGCTCGATGGCTACAACCTGCCTTGCCGCACCGTCGGCGGCGACTACTATGACTTCGTCCCCTACCCGGACGGCCGAGTGGCGCTTCTCGTCGGCGACGTCTCCGGCAAAGGCATGCCCGCCGCGCTGCTGATGTCGTCGTTGCAGACGGCCGTTCATTTGCTTGCTGAAGACGCGCCCTCGCCGCTCGAAATGGTGACGCGCCTCAATCGGCTACTGTGCGCCAAGCGGCTCGGCAATCGCTTCATCACGTTTTTCTTCGGCGTGCTCGATCCGGCCACCGGCCAACTCGAGTACGTCAACGCCGGGCACAATCCGCCGCTGTTGCTGCGGGCGGGCGGCACGGTGGAGGAACTTAGTGCCACTGGCTTGATCCTCGGCATCCTCCCCGCGGCGCAGTACTCGAAATCAGCCACGGAACTCGGCGCCGGCGACCGGCTGGTACTGTTTAGCGATGGCGTCACCGAAGCCGCTCCGCCCCACGACCTCGACGCCGAATACGGCGAAACCCGTCTCACCGAACTTGCCCTTCAGCGCGGTGGCATCGAAGCCATCTCGTCCCATGTTCTCGCCTGGTGTAACGGCGAAACCACCGACGATCTCACGCTCGTGATCGTTGACCGGTTGTGATAGCCTCGGTGCTTCATGCGTTTGCTGGCCCTCGTTTTACTCGCTTTTCCTATGTCTGCAGCTAGTCCTTATACCGCTCACCGCCTCGTCACCGACGGCATCGAAGAGATTGTTCTGCGCGATGAAGCGCGCCACCACGAAGTGCGCATCGTGCCGAGCCTCGGTAATAACTCGTACTCCTACAAAGTCAACGGCCAGGAGTTCTTCTGGTCGCCGTATCAGAAGTTGAGCGAGATGAAAGCCAAGCCGGTGAACCTGGGGAATCCGTTTCTCGCTCCCTGGGCCAATCGCATCGATAGCCTCACCTACTTCGCCAACGGCAAGCAGTATCACCTCAACCCGGACCTCGGCACCTTCCGCGCCGACGGCTTTAAGCAGCCGATTCACGGCCTGCTGATGTTCGCGCCCTGGAAGGTGACGCACGTGGAAGCCAATGGCCAGGCCGCCTGGGTCACCAGCCGTCTCGAGTTCTGGCGTGAGCCCACCTGGCTCGCTCAGTTTCCCTTCGCCCACAACCTCGAGATGACGTACCACTTGTCGAATGGTGAGCTCGAAGTCTTGACGACGGTGGAGAATCTGGCGCACGAGCCCATGCCGCTCTCGCTCGGCTACCACCCCTACTTCCAGGTGAACGACGCGCCGCGCGACGAGTGGCAAGTCCATCTGCCGGTGAAAAGCCGCGTGGCTCTGTCCTCCACGCTCACCCCCACCGGCGAAAAGCAGCCGGCTGACTATTCCGCCCCCGTGAGCCTTACGGGCAAAGCGCTCGACGACGTCTTCACCGACCTCATCGCCGACGCCCGCGGCCGCTCCGAATTCTGGGTGAAAGGCAAGCAGCAACAACTCAGCGTCCTCTACGGACCCAAGTATCCGGTCGCCGTGGTCTACGCCCCGCCGGGCCGCAACTTCATTTGTTTTGAACCGATGACGGGTGTGACGAACGTCCTCAATCTCGCGCACGCCGGCAAGTTTCCCCTCCAAACTGTCCCCGCGGGCGGCACCTGGAAGGAAAGCTTCTGGATTCGTCCGGCCGGCGTTCGTTAACAACTTCGCCGCGACGCGGCTGGCAAAATGGGGTTGAGCTAAACCAGGGCTCGCTATCGGTCGATAGAGAGAACGTAGCTCCCGGTCTAAGGAGACCCCTGTTTGACTTCCCACTTCCTTGTCCCGTCGTTCCTGTTCGCTGTACTCGCTTTCGCCCAGATTGAAATTCCCGCGGAGTTTACTCAGCCGAAAGCCACCCGTGTCCAGGCGCTGAAAACGAGGGCTGCGGCGGCCCAGCCGGGCCCCCTTTGGATCTCGCTCGCCGGCAAGCGCGTGTTGGGCAATCGCGCCCACGTGATCATGCCGCTGGCGGATCCGGCCCGGCCTCCGGCCGGCGTCCGGGTACTCGAGCCCTGGGGTGACGGCCTGTATCTGGTGGGCCTTGACCTGACCTCCTCGCTCGGCGTCGAAATGCTGGCGGGGCGAGCCGCCACTGCGCCGGCTCAGGTCCTCGAAGACGCCGACAAGCTGGGCGCCGCGCTGCTCGCCAAGGACCCCACTCTCGCCTCCTTGCCGCGCGCCGTTTCCGACGAAGCCAACGGCCAAACCGTCCGCTCCGAAGTGATCGTCTGCTATCACGCCGACGTCGACCCCGAACTCGTCCGCGAAGACCTGCGCCGCCTGGGCGTCAACATCCTCGAAGACTCGCCTTACTTCCGCCACTTCGAAGTGCGCCTATCGCCGACCCAATTGCGCGAACTCGTGAAGGCCGATTGGGTCCAGTTCCTCGAACCCTCTCCCGCCCCGGCCCGCACGCTCGACAACGCCATTTCGGCCCGCCTCATCGGTGACGACAAGCTCCAAGCGGACCCCTACTCGCTCACCGGCCGTGAAGTGAACCTCGGCATCATCGACGGCGGCAGTGTGGCGGCCCACACGGAGTTTGGCGATCGCCTGACGCTGGTGGACCGCGGCACCTCGAGTGCTCACGCGACTCATGTCGCTGGCACGATGATCGCGGCCGGCAATGACCCCAAGCTCAAGGGCATGGCCCCCGCCGCGCGACTCTTCAGTTGGAGCTATAGCGGCTCGGTACAAACCAAGGTCGAGCGAGGCGCCACCGACCAGCAGGTCTCCGTCTTCAACAACTCCTGGGGCGAAGTCTACTCGATCGCCGGCGAAACCTGCGGCCTCTACGGCACCTACGGCACGCGCGAACGGGATCTCGACAAACTGGTGCGCGAAAAGAATCTGAGCCTGGTGTTTGCCGCCGGCAACGACCGTGATTGGACCGATTGCACGATTCCGCCCCGGGGCGGCTTCTACACGATCGGCCGTCCGGCGACCTCCAAGAACATCATCAGTGTCGGCGCCGTCGACCAGACCTTGGCGGTGGCCGACTTCTCGAGCGCCGGCCCCATGCGCGACCGCCGCATCAAGCCGGACATCGTCGCCATGGGTGTCAACGTAGTTTCCACCTACCTCACCAGCCGTTCGCAAGTCTTGAGCGGCACCTCGATGGCCGCTCCCGCGATCAGCGGCACCGCCGGCTTGCTGGTGGAACGCTATCGCTCGCAGAACGGCGGCGCTTCGCCCAGCCCGGCGCTCGTCAAAGCCGCGCTCCTCAACACGGCCAAGGACCTGGGGAACATCGGCCCCGACTACGTCTACGGCTATGGTCTGGCTGACGCGCCGGCTGCGGTCAAGGTGCTCGACGATCGCACCTACGTCGCCGATCGTCTCAGCGGCGGCGAGACCAGGCGCCACACCATCAATGTGCCGGCCAATGCGCCTTCCCTGCGCGTGATGCTGGCCTACTCGGATGCCGACGCTGTCCTCACGGCCTCTTCGGTCATCACCAATCATTTGGAGCTGGTGCTCACCGGTCCCGATGGGGCGACGCGCAAGTTGCCCCTGCGGCTCGACCCCGCCAATCCCACGGCGACGGCCGTGGAACGTGAAGGCGATCGCGACAACGTGAAGCAGGTCGTCGTAGCCAACCCCGCTTCCGGCGCCTGGACCGCCGAGGTCCGCGGGGCCGACGTGCCGCTCAATGCGCAGGAGTATGTGGTCGTCTGGACGGTGGCCGAGAATCCGGTGCCGCCCTGCCGTCTGACGCTGTCGCCGACCACCCAGGTGATCAGCGAGCAGGCCGGCTACGCTCTTCTGACCGTCACCACCGGCAACCACTGCGACCGCTGGGCGCCCCAGGACCTGCCGTCCTGGGCCAAGCTGCTCGGCCCGGCCACCCGTCAGGGCACGGACCTCGCGCGCCTCTCGATCTCGCCCAATGACGGCGACGGCCCCCGCTCGGCCCGCATCCGCGTGGGCGATCAGTCCATCAAGGTCGTCCAGAACTACCGCTGCAAGCCGCAGGTGATCTCGCCGGGCCAGACCATTTCGAGCGACCTCTCCGTGAATGACTGCTACTACGAGAGCACCTTCAATGCCTTCGCCAAGCTCTTCACGTTCGAAGCGAAGCAGGGGCAGTCGGTCAACATCGTCCTGCAGTCCACCGACGTCGACACCTACCTGCTGCTGCTGGCGCCCAACGGCGAGATTTACGACCTCGACGACGACGGTTTCGATGTCTTCGGCACCAACTCGCGGCTGCCCGCCCTCTCCGGCAACCTGCAGCTTCCGGTCGCCGGCAAGTACACCATCGTAGCCACCACTTATGATCCCGACGAGGTAGGCAACTTTAGCGTGCGGCTGGAGTTTGCCGACGTCACTGGCCTCGCACCGGTCGCGCCCCAGCAACTCTCGGGTTGTCCGGCTGAGGCGACCGGGACGCTCACTGACGGCTCGCCCCGCGTCGGCCGCCGCGGCGATTTGCACCCCACCGAAATCTTCCAGTTTCCCGGCCGCATCGGCCAGCAGGTCACCATCGAAGTCTCCAGCTCCGAAATCGACCCCTTCGTCTACCTCATCGGCCCCGGCGGCGCCGCCGTGGGCACCGCCACCGACCTCGATGGCACCGGCAAAGCCCGCCTCACCGCGATTCTGAAAGAGTCGGGCCCCTTCGGCATTGAGGTCAGTTCGTTCTCGCCGTTCACGCGCGGCGCCTTCAGTCTCCGCCTCGACGGCTGCACCCGTCCTTAGTTCGCCCGCCCCCGGACGGCCCACCCCGCCCCCGCGCGGTTGGCCGCCGGGTTGCGCAGAATTCATGCAAACGTGATCAAACTCCGGATGGAATTGCCCGGAAATCTGATAAACTCTCTCCACACAGGGCCGCGTTATGCCTTTTTGACGGCCCGAATTCTAAGGAGAAGTTCATGCTTCAGGCAGCTCTTCGTCGAGCCGCGTCCACGTTTGCCTTTCTCGTGGCTCTGACGACTCTTGCTCTCGCCCAATCTGACAATACTTCCGTGAACGGTACGGTAACCGATCCCTCGGGTGCCGCCATCGCCAACGCGAAGGTCACTCTCAAAAATCAAAACACCGGCGCGGTGCGTACCACCAACACCAGCGGAGCCGGGACCTACACGATTCCCTCGATTCCGTCCGGTACCTACACTTTGACCGTGGAAGTTTCGGGCTTCAAGAAGTTCGAAACCACCAATGCCAAGATCGACGCCGCCTCGCCGGCCACGATCGATGCCACGATGACCGTCGGTACGATTACCGACACGGTGACGGTGGAAGCCCAGGTCGGCACCATCCAAACCGAAACGGCCGCGCTCGGCAAGCTCGTCGAAGGCAAGCAGGTTTCCGACCTTCAGTTGAATGGCCGCAACCCCCTCTTCCTCTCGCTGCTCAAGCCCGGCGTCCGCGGTGGCAACTCGCTCGCGAACTTCGACTACGGTCTCACCACCGGCGGCCTCCAGATCAATGGCAGCCGCACCCAGGACAACCTGATCGCTTTTGACGGCGCCGTCGGCGTCCGTACGCGTTCGAACGGCACTTCGATCGGCACCGCCGACCTCGACGCCGTGCAGGAAGTCCAGATCCTTACCGCCAACTACTCGGCCGAGTACGGCCGCGCTGCCGGCGGCCAGATCCGCATCGTCACCAAGACGGGTGGCCGCGACTTCCATGGCGCCGTCTATGAGTACCTGCGCAACTCCGCCACCAACGCCAACAGTTGGTCGCGCAATCGCGCTGGCCAGCCCATCGCCCCCGATAAGTTCAACCAGTTCGGCTGGAACCTCAACGGCCCGGTTTTCATCCCCAAACTGTTCAACCGCGACCGCAACAAGGTCTTCTTCTTTGTCGGTCAGGAATGGGTGAAGCGCCGCACCGAAGCCACCAACGTTCGCGCTGTTCCCAGCGTGAAGATGAAGAATGGTGACTTCAGCGAACTGCTCGGCACCAACATCAACTATGCGGCCGGCACGCTGGTTCGCGATCCCTCCAACAACAACCTGCCCTTCCCCGGCAACATCATCCCGCGTCAGAACCTGAGCCCCAACGGCCTCGCGCTGCTCAAGGTCTATCCGGATCCGAACCTCGCCGTGCCCCAGGGCTCCGGCAACTGGTTTGGCGCCGGCGCCGCTCCGGTGAATCAGCGCAAGGACACCTTCTCGGTCGACGTGCTGCCCACCGACAAGGACTCCATCAAGTTCCGCGCCAGCCTCTTCCACTACAACGACATCAACCCGTTCCAGACGAACTTCCTGCTCTCCAACCGCACGATCGATCGTCCGAACCAGACGGCGTCGGTGAACTGGACCCGCACCATCAGCCCCACCGTGGTGAACGAACTGCTCGTCACCGCCAGCCGCGACCAGGTCCGCCTCTTCATGGAGCGCACCCCGGCTCTTGATCGCACCACCTATGGCATCAACTATCCGTTCATCTTTCCGAACGGCAAGGACCTGCCCACCAAGCTCCCCACGGTGGACATCGCCGGTTTCCAGACCTACACCGGTAGCCCCTATCCGTCGAGCTCCGCTGGCCCCATCTACGTGATTTCGAACAACACCACCAAGGTGGCGGGCAACCACACCTTCAAGTTCGGTGCCTTGTTTGAACGCGCCGGCCAGAACGACTACGACCAGATCAACGTCAACGGCGTCCCCGGCGGCTCCGACAACCAGAACGGCCGCTTTGTATTCATCAACAACCGTCCCGGCGGTTCGGGCACCTCGATCTCGGATGCGGCGCTCGGCCTCTTCAGCACCTACGCTGAAATCGGCATCCGTTCCTACACTCCCTACCGCGGCCACATGATGGAATTCTTCGGGCAGGATAGCTGGAAGGTCACCAACAAGCTGAAGCTCGAATACGGCCTGCGCTACACGCTGGTGCAGCCCTACTACTCGCTCTGGGGCAACATGACCATCTTCGATCCGCGCTATTACGACGCGTCGAAGGCCATCCAGGTCGATCGCACCACCGGTAACCCCATCCCCGGCACGGGCGACGCTTACAACGGCGTCGTGATCCCGGGTAACGGTTGGCCGTCGGCCGCCAATGGCCGCGTGCCGATCGCCACTTCCGGCGAATTCAACCGCCTGTTCCGCAACGAGCCCAAGCAGTACTCGAACATTCAGAAGAATCTGTTCCAGCCCCGCATCGGTCTCGCCTATCAGCTCAACTCCAAGACCGTCGTCCGCACGGGCGTCGGCCGCTTCTCCACTCGCCTCGGCGTTTCGGACTCGATCTTCCTCGGCGGCAACCCGCCGCTGCAGCCGATCGCTTCGATCCCCAACGGCCGCGCCGACAATCCTGGCGGCGGTTCGGTGTCGAGCTTCCCGCTCTCCATCAACACCCAGGACAAGATCTTCAAGAACCCGGAAGCCTGGAACTGGAACTTCACCGTCGAACGGGAAATCGGTTTCAAGACCCTTCTCGAAGTCAGCTACGTCGGCCGCAAGGGTCTCCATGGCCAGCGCGAACGCAACATCAACCAGTTGCTGCCCGGCACCCGTCAGGCGAACCCCGGCGTGAACGAAAACGCCCTGCGTCCGTTTGCCGGCTTCGGTCCCATCCGCATCACGAACAACGAAGCGAGCTCCTACTATCAGGGCTTGCAGTTCGGCCTGAACCGCCGGTTCTCCAGCGGCTTCAGCTATGGCTTCGCTTACACCTACGCGAAGTCCTGGGATAACGGTTCCGCTCAGCGCGACATCATTCCGAACGCCTATGACGCCTCGGCGCTCTGGGGTCCCTCGGACTTCGATACCCGCCACGTTGCCGTCATTAACTTCATCTATGAACTGCCGTTCCTCAAGTCGTCCAAGGGCGTTACGCGCGCCGTGCTCGGCGGCTGGCAGGTTTCCGGCACCACCCAGTTCCAGACCGGCACCCCCGGCACCGTGGCCACCGGCGACGACTTCGCTGGCGTCGGCACCGGCTCCGGCTCGCAGCTCTGGCAGTTAAACTCGCCCGTCGTCACCAGCGGCCAGTTCACCAACGCGGGTGAAACCACGCAGTACATCGACGTCAAGCGGAATGCCGCCGGCGCCCAGACCCTGTACTCGCAGCCCACCGCCGGCACCTTTGTGAAGGATCGCCTGCGCAACAACATGTACGGCCCCGGCTTCCAGAATTGGAACCTCTCGGCGTTCAAGAACTTCCGCATCACCGAACGTGTCAACGTTCAGTTCCGCGCGGACGGTTATAACTTCGTCAATCACCCGAACTGGGGTGGCTCGGCGGGCGGCGGTCTCGACCGCAACCCGAACAGCGCCACCTTCGGCCGCATCACCGCCAAGGGCGGCGAGCGCAACATGCAGTTCGGTCTGCGCTTCGGTTTCTAACCCGCAGCCTCACCTGAGCAGAAAAGGCCTCCCTGATCGGGAGGCCTTTTCGTTTATTCCAGCTTCGCTTCTTCCACCGCCAGCTTCAGCCCCTCCAGCTTCAGCTTCACCCGCATGCCGCCCGATGGCGCCAGCTTCACCCGCCCTTCCATCGTCCCCAGATCGATCGCCGCCCCCGCGCTCTGGCTCCCCGCCGGCAGTTTCAACGACCGTTCCCAGGAATCCGTATCCAGCCGCTTCAACTGCTGATCGCGCACCAGAAAGTAGGCGTCGAGATTCGCCGGCCCGGGGCAGATGCAGGGCGCGCGCAGGTACCACACGGTGCCCATACCGGTTTGCACCTTGCGCGGCGCTTCCACCTTGCCCTGATCCTGAAAGACAAAGTGCTGGAGCGTCGCCACGCGTTTGCCTTTGGGCACGCGCCAGATGCCCTCATACAGCGCCGCACTGCGCCGCGTGGCATCGGCCGGCTTGCCCATCCACTGCTTCGGATAACACAGCTGCGCGTAGTAGTCGTCGTTGCCGATGCGCGCCATGCGCTCGAACTTCACCGTGCCCCACACGATCCGATACGAACCTACGTCCGGCCGCAGCCGCGGGCTCACCACGCACTGCCGCTTCAAACGCGCCACGTTGGCCGTCTCCTGCGCCGCGGCTCCCGCCGCCAGCAGCAGTCCCCCCAGAATCAAACGCTTCATGCCGTCCCGTAGTGCTTCTGGTAATGCGCGCCGATCTTGCCGTCCACATCGAAAAGGTGCGCCAGCAGCGCCGCGCGGATCCACATCCCATTGCGCGCCTGCCGGAAGTACATCGCCCGCGGATCGCTATCCACCTCGAACGGAATCTCCTGGTTGCGCGGAAACGGATGCAGAATCGGGCAGTAGTCTTTCATCCGCGGCAGCAGATCGGTCGTCAGCGTGAACTGTCCGTAGTCGAACGTCTCGAAGAATTTCCGGTCCGCGTCGGTGTTGTGTTCGTGCTGAATGCGCGTCATGTAGAGCGCGTCCAACTGGTCGATCACCTCCGGCAGCGAGTGCGCATGCTCGATCTGCACGCCCGTTTCTTCGAGCCGCGAAAGCATGTCCGCATAGGGCGCCAACTTGTCATAGTCCGGATAGATGAACTTGAACTTCACTCCCGGCCATAGGGCGAGGAGCGTTGTCAGCGATCGCACCGTCCGCCCGCGCCCCACATCGCCGCAGAAGCCGTAGGTCTTGTTCTCGAGGCCCTTCGCGAGCTCCGGATACTTCCGCCGCAGTTGCTCAAAGCGCGATTGCCGCGGATTGTCCTTCTGCGACGTAAACTCGAACGTCCGCTGCAGCGTGTAGATGTCGAGCAGCGCTTGCGTCGGATGTTCGTCCGCGCCCGACCCCGCGTTCACCACCGGCACGCTCCGCCGTCCCTGTGCCTCGAGCTCGTTCATCAGATACGCGCAGCTCTCGGCAAACTTCGCCATGTTCGACCGCATGATGACCACGTCGAAGTACGACGAGAACATCCGCATCGAGTCCAGTGGGCTTTCGCCCTTGAACTCGCTCGACGTCGTCGGGTCCCGAATTTCGTTGCACGTCATGCCCAGAATCTGACACGCGGCCATGAAGGAGAGAAACGTGCGCGTCGAAGCTTGCGTGAAATAGAGCATCGCCCGCTTGTGCGAAAGCAGCCCCGTCAGAAAGTCCTGACCCTGCCGATGGCGGGAAATGGTGCGGATCATGCTCGCCGTCGAGCACAGATGATCCAGCATTTCGCGGTCGAATTGCTGCGCGAAAATGACGTGCGTCAATCGTTCCTGGCGTTGAAAATCGGCGGCTTTGGCTAGGACGGGGCGGGTGATGAGCGATTCGTACTGCTCGGAAAAATCGAAGGCAGGTGACACTACCCTCTATTCTAGGGAACATGTGGCACGCGTTGCGCGATCAATTCCCCACAACGTTCATGTGCCTGTTCCTCGCCTGGTTCCTCCCCTGGACCATGAGCTGGCAGTACCTCGATGTCCCCATCCTCACCGTGCAACTGCTGATGGCTCTGCTGTTCCTCGGTCCCATCGCGCAGGAGCACGGCCTCCTGGCGGCGACAAAGTTCGGGGTCGTGGTGGGAATCGCTTTGCTCGCGATTGGCCTATCCATCTTCGCCATCCATCAATCGGTTCCGCGGCCTCCCGTGCTTCTGTTTCTCGGCCTCTTCTCGCTGCTCGCCGCCGCCAGCTATCTGGTCAGCGTCATTGCCCGGGCGATGCCGGAGCGCGCCAAACTCGCCGCCTGGGTCCTGCTCATCGGTACTTACTTCCTCGGGGGACGCGTCATCGAGCACGAGACCTTGTTCCTCTACGCCACCGCTGCTCTCTGCGCGCTGGCCGGCTTCCTGATGCACCGACGGTATATTTGAAGCATGTCCTTCCCTGTCGATCGCCTGCGGCGTCTGCGCACGAACGAGCCGCTCCGGCGCCTCGTCCGCGAAACGCATCTCGAGCCCAGCCAAAACATTTTGCCCCTTTTTGTCGTCCCCGGCGAAGGCCTCCGCAAGCCGATCAGTTCGATGCCCGGCGTCGCCCAAACCTCCATCGACGAAACCGTTCGCGAGTGCGAAGAGGTCCATCAGCTCGGTATCGGCGGCGTGATGCTCTTCGGCATTCCCGCCCACAAAGACGAACTCGCCTCCGGCGGCTACGACGATCACGGCATCGTTCAGGAAGCGATCCGCGCCATCAAACGTGCCGTGCCCGAACTCCTGGTCGTCACCGACGTCTGCAACTGCGAGTACACCTCGCACGGCCATTGCGGCAAGATCGTCGACGGCGTGGTCGACAACGACGCGACCCTCGAATGGCTCGCCGCTTCCGCGCTCTCCCATGCCCGAGCCGGTGCCGACATGGTGGCGCCTTCGGACATGATGGACGGCCGCGTTGGCCGGATCCGCTCGACCCTCGACGCCCACGGCTATCAGAATCTGCCCATCATGTCCTATGCCGCCAAGTTCGCCTCCGCCTACTACGGCCCCTTCCGTGAAGCCGCCGAATCCACCCCGCAATTCGGCGATCGCCGCAGCTATCAAATGGACCCCGCCAATGGCCGCGAAGCTCTCCGCGAAATGGAACTCGACGTCGCCGAAGGCGCCGACATCCTCATGGTGAAGCCCGCCGGCGCCTATCTCGATGTCATCCGCGCCGCGCGCGAGCGCTTCCCGCACCCCATCGCCGCTTATCAGGTGAGCGGCGAATTCAGCCAGATCCACGCCGCCGCCCGCCTCGGTTGGCTTGACCTCGAACGCACCATGCTCGAAAGCCTCATCGCCATCCGCCGCGCCGGCGCCAGCATTGTCATGACCTACTTCGCCAAAGACGTCGCCCGTCTGCTCGGATGAACGACCTCCGCTTCGCCTGCCAGCCCGGTTGCGCCAAGTGCTGTGAAGTGGAAGGCTACGTCTATCTGTCCGAAGAGGACGTCACCCGCATCGCCGCGTTTCTCGAATTGCCGCAACCGGACTTTGAGCAGCAATACGTCTACCGAACCAGGCACTCGCGCCGTTTGCGCAAACCCGGCCGCGGCAAGCAATGCGGCTTTCTCGAAGACCAGCGCTGCCGCATTCACGCCGTCAAGCCCGTGCAATGCCGCCTGTTTCCCTTTTGGCCCGAACTGGTCGAGTCAGCCCGCGAGTGGAAGAAGACGGGGAAGTGGTGCCCGGGCATCGGCCAAGGCCCGTTGATCAACATCGCCACCGCCGTCGACGTGGCGAACGAGATGCGGACCGCTTACCCCGATACTTACAGCGCGCCCGATACTTCGCCCGCCAAGTAGTCGGCCGTCCACGGTGCCAGCAGAATCCCGTTGCGGTAATGTCCGTAGGCCAGCCACACCGGCGTCGCCGGCCACCGCTCCACGTAGATCGCGCCGCTTTCGGTGCTGGGCCTTAAACCGCTCCATACATCGTCCGGCGCGGCTTCCGCCAACGGCGCCCATACTTCGCCCGCGCGCTGCCGCAATTCCGCGACCAGCGTTTCGTCCATCTCCCGATCGAAGCCAATGCTCTGTTCCGTCGATCCGGCGATCGTATAGCCGTTCGAACGCTGCAGCACATAGGTATGCCCCGCGCGCCGGGTCGCCCCCAGCTTCGGCTGATCGTGATAGCCCAGCAGAAAGCCCTTCACCGGCACCGTCGCCGGCAACGCCTGCCCGTTCACCGTGACCCCGCCGCTCCAGGCTCCGGCCGCAATCACCGCCGTCCGGGCGACGAATTCTCCCGCCCGGACGCCGTCCGCCGACGCCTCCACGTTCATCACCGGCTGATCTTCCACCAGCGTGATGTCGTAATGCTCGAACGCATTGCGCAATGCCCAACCGATGTCCCGCGGATCGACGATCGCTTCGTCCGGATACTCGCGCCCTTCGTCGATCGCCCCGCACACCGCAAAATCAATCGACAGCCGCGATTCCCGCTCTAACTCCGCCACGAATTCCGGATACATCCGCAGGCTCTGCTGCGCCCGTTCGCCCCACGCTTCGTTCGGAAACCGCTCTCCCAACGGCGAAAGCATTCCCGCCCCCGCGCTGCTGGCTTCCCCAAAGTATTTGCCCGCGTCCACGAGCGTTACAGAATGTCCCCGCTGGCCCAGGCGCCACGCCAGCGACGCGCCGATCAATCCGGCGCCGATGATCAAACAGTCCACATTGTTAGAATAGCGGGCAGTGCACCGCTATCTGCTCTATAACGATGACGTGCGGGAAACCACGGAGCGGTTCCTCTCGCCCGGCCAGGTGGGTCTCCTCAATGGCTGGGGTGTCTTTTCCACTTTGCGCGTCAAGGACGGCGTCCTGTTCGCCTGGGAGCGTCACTACGCCCGCATGGTTCGCGATGCCGAACTTCTCCATGTCCCGTTCCCCGCGGCCGACTATCTCGAAACTCGCCTCCGTAAACTGATCGAAGCCAACCACGCCCAGGATTCCACCTTGCGCGTCGCCGTCGTCCGCAACACCGGCGGGCTCTTCGATGCCCCTAACCTCGAACGCGACTTCGACCTCATCGCCTTCACCAAGCCGCTCGCCAACTGGGGCGAGTCCGTGCGCCTCGGCCTGGTCCCCCACGGCCGTCACGCGGCCAACGTCTTCCGCGGCACCAAGATGCTCTCCTGGTGCTTCAACCTCACCTGGAGCGAGTCCGCCCGTCAAAGCCACCTCGACGAGGTGGTCCTTTTGAACGAACGTGGCGAGGTCTCCGAACTCACCTCCGCCAACCTCTTCATCGTCCGCGGCAACCAGATCCTCACCCCTTCCCTCGAGTCCGGCTGTCTGCCGGGCATTACGCGCGCGATTGTTCTCGAGGATCTGACAATTCCCGGATATCAGACGGGCGAAGCCACTCTATTCCCGCAGGATTTAGAGGCAGCTGATGAAGTCTTCGTCACTTCCTCCACGCGCGATACGCTCCCGGTCGCTACCATCGAAGGGCTTCAGCTGCGGCTCGATCCTGCCGGTCACTGGCCCGGTCGCCTCGCCGTAAAGCAGCAGTTTGACAAGTACTTAGACTCCTACGTCGCCAGTCGAAAACTCTTGGCATAAATTCCTAGTTTGCGTGTTACATTGGTTGCAGCGGTGACTTCGGTCCCGGTTGTAAGCGCATGCCTCTTACCTGCCCGAAATGCGAAGGGAAAAGGCCGCGATTGTCGAAAATTCGCGGCTTCAAAGAGCGCCTGTTAAGCGCGTTCGGCACCTACCCCGTGCGATGTGAAGATTGCGGCCATCGGTTTTATGACAGTGTCCTCCGTCTCACCGACATCCTCTTTGCCCGGTGCCCCCGCTGTTACCGGATGGACTTGTCCACCTGGGAAATGAAGTATTACAACCCCCCGCAGTGGTCGGTCATCAAGCTCGCCTTGGGTGCCCGCCGCCTCCGCTGTGAAGCCTGCCGTTGCAACTTCGCCAGCTTCCGGCTGGTGAAAGAGCGCTCCACCTTCCGCACCAACCGCAGCGGCCAGGAGAGCAAGGTGGTCAATCTCATTGATCACAAAGGTGTTCCCTACGAGGTCAACCGCGATGGGAGTGTGAGTAACCAGGAGTCGTCCGACCGCATCGAAGTTGCATGATGCTCATTGGGATGTACCTCGTGCTGGCTTTGTCCCAGGTACTCCCTCGACCCGTAGCGAAACCCGACCACCCGCCCCCACCGCTGGATGTTCAGCACATCGTCCAGCAGTCCCTCCAGCGTGAACTCGTGAACGCCCGCGCCCTGGACGACTACGTCTACGAAGCCGCCGAGGCCACCACTTCCTACGACTCCGCCGGCAAACCCTCCAAAGTCGAATCCAAACTGACCGAATACCTCTGGATCGATGGCTCCCGCTACAAGCGCCTGATCGAAGAAAACGGCAAACCGCTCTCCGGCTCCGCCGCCACCCGCGAAAAAAACAAATTCGAAACCGAGCTCCGGCGTCGCCGCGCCGAGTCGCCGCAGGAACGCCAGAAGCGCCTCTCCGCCGACGAAACCCGTCGCCAGGAGTCCCGCAAAACCCGCGACGAAGTCGTGAAGGCCTTCAATTTCCGCATCGTCGGTGAGGAGATGGTCGCCGGAGCTAAATGCTGGAAGATCTCCGCCGACCCAAAGCCCGGTTACAACGGCTCCACTCGCATCAGCCGCCTTTTCCCCAAGCTCAAGGGCTTCATCTGGATCAATCAGCAGGGCTATGAGTGGCTGCGCGTCGAAGCACAGACCCTGGACGCGATCACCTTCGGCGGCTTTCTCGCCAAGTTAGACGAAGGCTCCACCTTTCGCATGGAGCAGATGCGCCTGGCCGACGGCGTTTGGGCTCTCCGTCAGATGAACACCCGCGTCACCGCCCGCGCCCTCCTGATGCGCTTTAACCAGGGCCAGCAGATCGACTTCCGCAACTACCGCAAATTCTCCACGGACTCACGCCTCCTGGAGGAAACCCGCTAGGCATGCTGGTCCGCAATCTCACCAGCTACCTGGCCAATCTGGCCATTATCTGGGGTTGCCTCGCGTTTTACTTCTACGGCAAGTTCTACCCGCACTGGCTATCGCCTCCCGCCAAGCTCGTCCTCCTGGCCGCCGCCGCTGGCTATACCCTCTATGGCCTCGTTCGCTACGTCTTTCTTCCCCCCGTAGAACCGGAGGAGAGCAACGGCCTGCTCGCCTTCCAGGCCGTCGCGCATCTGTTCCGGCACGGACGTCTGCCCGCTCCGCCGCCGGACCGTCCGCAGCACCCCGCCACCACCGCCTTCCTCTTCCTTGGCGTTAAGGCCTTCTTCCTGCCGGCCATGGTCAACTTCCTGCTCTCAAACCTGGCCGACATCCTTCGGTTCTGGCGTGCCACCGATCTGGAAATCCTCGACGCCGAAATGCTCACCGGCCCGGTCTACCAGCTCCTCATGGCGATCTTCTTCCTGGTCGACACCGCCTACTTCACTTTCGGCTATCTGGTGGATTCGGCGGCCTTAGGCTCCAAGGTGCGCTCCGTTGAGCCGACCATTCTCGGCTGGGTCGTCGCGCTCATTTGCTATCCGCCCTTTAACGGACTGCTCGGCAAACTGGGCGTCGGTTGGTACAGCGCTGATGACAATCACTTCGCCAACCCCACGCTCGACCTGCCGGTCCGCATCGTCCTCTTTCTCCTCTTCGCGATTTATCTCGGCGCCACTCTCGCGCTCGGTTCGCGCTGCTCCAACCTCACCAATCGCGGCATCGTCGCGCGCGGTCCTTACGCTTACATACGCCATCCGGCATATGCTTCGAAGGTCCTCGGCTGGTGGCTTCTGATGCTGCCGGTGATCAGCCCGGCCGCCATCGCCAGCGTCTTTTTGTGGTCCACCATCTACTACCTCCGGGCTATTACCGAGGAGCAACACCTCAGTTTGGAGCCCGGTTATGACTCCTATCGTGTCGCCGTAAAACACCGATTTGTGCCCGGCCTGTGGTAGCGGCGACATTCTGACACATGTTAAATCGTTGATTTAATTGGTTTGGACACACCCTTGTCCCTACTTGACCCACCCGCCACCCTGTTGTAACCTGAAGACTCGCCGATGTAATCCACAGAAGCTTAAATTTCAGGAACAAGCGATTTTGAATTTTTTCAAACGATTCACCCATGCCATCCGGCCGGTAGCTGTCCTCCTCTCGCTGGGAGTGGCAAGCGCCCAAAACCCGGATGTCATTGCCCGCATCGCGGGTGACGATAACTCAGCCCTCACGGTTTCCACCGGCAGCACCACCCTCACCGCTTCCGATCCCCGCTTCGAAAAAGCTCAGCAGCTCTTCGACAGCGGCAAAACTCTGTTCCAACAGGGCAAGAAGGATCAGGCTCGGCGGGAATTCGATCAAGCGATCGATCTGTTGCTGGCCGCCACGGAAAACGCCCCTGACCGGGCGCGGCTGGAAAAGAAGCTCGAAGACCTGATTGACCGCATCTACCGGTTCGATCTCGAAATGGGCGCCGGCGAACTCGAACAGACCGTGTTCGAAAAGTCGCCCCTCGACGAGATCCGCGAAATCTCCCTTCCGGCCGAAAAAGCCAAGGTCGAAACCAAGCCCGCCTCCGAACTCACCCTCTCCCAATCGCAGTTGCCCCTGGTGCTGAACGAACCCGTTCAAAGCTTCATCAACTATTTCACCTCGGAGCGCGGCCGCCGGACCCTGGTCTATGGCTTCAAGCGCGCCGGTCGCTACAAGCCGATGGTCTCCAAGATCCTCGCCGAAGAAGGCGTGCCGCAGGAACTCATCTATCTCGCCCAGGCGGAAAGCGGCTTCTCGCCGCGCGCCGTCTCGTACATGGCTGCCGCCGGCATGTGGCAGTTCATGACCTTCCGTGGCCGTGAGTACGGCCTGAACCAGTCGCAATGGCACGACGATCGCCTCGATCCGGAAAAAGCCACCCGCGCCGCCGCCAAGCATCTCAAGGACCTGTTCATTCAGACTGGCGATTGGCACCTGGCTCTGGCTGCTTACAACTGCGGCCCCATGTGCGTGGACGCCGCCGTTCGCCGCACCGGCTACGCCGACTACTGGCAACTGCGTGCCCGCAACGCCCTGCCTCGCGAAACCGCCAACTACGTCCCCATCATCCTGGCGATGACGATCATCGCGAAGAACCCCAAGACCTACGGCCTCGACAACTTGGAAGTCGACGAACCCATCGATACCGAGAAGGTCGTGGTGGACGCCAACACCGGCCTCCAACTGATCGCCGATGCGACCGAAACGCCCCTGGCGACGATTAAGGAACTGAACCCCACGTTCATCCACAACGTCGTCCCGCGCGGCTTGGACGTTAAGGTGCCTGTGGGCCACGGCGCCGAGCTGAACGCGCTTTTGGCGAAGGTTCCGGCCGACAAGCGCGTCGTGTGGCGCCTGCATCGTCTCCAGTCTGGCGAGAGCTTTGAAACGGTCAGCCGCACTTTCCGCACCACCTCCGCGCTGCTGAGCCAGGCGAACGAAGGCCTCGCGGCCGACGACGCCACTTCCGGCCAGGTGCTGGTCGTTCCGGTTGCTCCCGAAGTCCCCCGTCCCGCCGCCCGTTACTACTGGGCGCGCGGCAAGCGCGTCGCTGCTCCCTACTACGGTGGCCGTCCGGCCGTGCGGACAGTGGCGAGCCGCACGAACGCTCACGCCAAGCCGGCCGCCAAGGCCGCGCCGGTAGCCGTTCGCAAGGCGGCGACCAAGTCCAGCATGGTGGCGCTCAACAACCGCCGCGCCCGTTAACGGCGTTTTCGCCAATCACGATAGTTTTCGCTAAGAGTCTCTTGATCAAATACTTGAGGGCCCCGGATGGGGCCCTCAAGTTGTTTTAGGCGACTGGTTTCTTGGCCGCCCGCGCTAAGCTGGAACTGAAGAAAACAAAAGGAAAAGGGCGAAATTGGGTTCGCTCCGGAACGTCTAAGCGAACTCGGCGAAATTCATCACCGGACGGCCCAGCATCGAAGCGATATTCGCTGCCGTCATCCGCAGGTCATTTGCCGCCGACTGGAGGTGGAAGCCCACCTTCTCGCCATTCACCGTCACTTCGAGCAGCGGGTATTCGTAGGTCAGGCCCGGGTAGGAAATCGTCGTCGACGTCACCTTGGTGCCGAACTGCGCCGGATCGTAGCCCAGCTTGCTCAGCAGCCCGTTCAAGGTCTCCACGGGGTCGCCCGCCGGAAACGTCGTCGGCGTTTGGGCGGGAGTATTCTCTTCGGTCACCGCCGTCGTGCGGACGGTGGCCTGCGGCGTCGCCCGCGGCGCCGTCGGCTGCGTCCCCCCGCGAACTGCCGTCGAAATCTCGTCACCCGACGAAGAACTGGCGCGTGGCACACTGGTCTCTGTCTTTCGCGCCCCGCCGTCGGCGGCCAGCATCATCTCGAAAAACGCGCCTCGAGACTCATTTTTCGCCGTTTCCTGGCTTCTGGCGGCCGTCCGAGCCTCCAAACGAGAGTCGGCCATGCGTCCGGCGCCGATGCTATCCATGGTTCTCAAGTGCATTCGTCAATCTCCGGTCATGACGAATGCAACTGACGGGCCAAACGCTTATTGCTTGTTCGGATCGTCCAGACCCATGATCTGGAACCCGGCGTCGACGAAGATCACATTGCCGGTCACGCCGCGTCCCAGGTCGCTGCCCAGGAACACAGCCGTATCGGCCACTTCGTGCGGATCCGTATTGCGCTTCAGCGGCGCCACCGCCGCCACGCCGTCCAGCACCTTGCTGAAGTCCTTGATGCCGCGTGCCGAGGTCGTCTTGATCGGCCCGGCCGAGATCGCGTTCACGCGGATCTTGTTCGCCCCCAGGTTCGACGCCAGGTACCGCACTGAAGATTCGAGCGCCGCTTTCGCCACGCCCATCACGTTGTAGTTCGGAATCACGCGGATCGAGCCCAGGTAGGTGAGCGTCATGATCGCCCCGCCTTCGGTCATCAGCGGGGCCAGCGTTCGGCTCACCGCCACCAGCGAGTACGCGCTCACGTCGAGCGCCAGGTTGAAGCCCGCCCGCGACGTCTCCACGAACGGCTTCGAAAGTTCGTCCTTGCCGGCAAAGGCAATCGAATGCACCACCACGTCGATCCGCTCGCCCGCCAGTTCACCGGCCAATTTCTCGAGTTCCGCATCGATCGAGACGTCGCAGGCCATGATGCGGTCCGCACCCAGTTCCGCGCCCAACTCTTCAATCGTCTTCTGCTGCCGCTCGTTCTGGTAGGTCAGCAGCAGGCGAGCCCCTTCGCGCTTGTAAGCCTGAGCGATAGCGTAAGCGATGGACCACTTGTTGGCGATCCCCAGGATGAGAGCCGTTTTACCGGCAAGCAGATTGGACATTCTTACTTAGTTTATGGCCCGTCAAGCAAAAAGGCGAGCCCCGCGGGACTCGCCTCTCTTCCGTCACTCTCGCTCTACCGGCGCGGTTCGCTCGAAGGCGGCACCACACCCTTGATGCGCATGTAGGTCACCATGTTGCCGTAATGCTCGAACAGATGGGCCGTGTTGAACTGCAGCACGCCGCCCCGCGTCGAGTCGCCGCCAAACAGCTTCGCGGCTTCGCCCGCCGACGCATCCGTCAGCGCCTTGTAGGCCTTGTCGCAATACTCGGTCGCCGCCGTAAACGCCGCCGAGAGTTCCGCCTTGGTGCCCGTCGCCGGCACCTTCACGCCCGGCGACTTCTCGCCCAGCGCGGCCGAACAGAACGCATACTGAGCTTCGGAGACATGCGACGCCAACTCGCCAAACGAGCGGACGGTGTCCACCGGCTTAAACGCGAACTGGTCTTCCGGCATCTTGTCGATGCTGCGCTTGATGACCCCGGTGATTTGAGCTTGCCGCTGGCGGATATTGCCAGACAGCGTTTTAGCATCGGGCGACTGGCCAAAGGCCAGCGCCGCGAGCCCACAGAAAGCGAAGAAAGTCTTCATGGGCCTCATTATCGCTTACGCTAACGTCGGGGTCGAGACCAGATCGGGCTCCGGTTCCCGCCGCTCGATGCGCACCAGCTTGATGCGGTTGCGGTCCATCTCGAGCACCGTGAAGCGCAGCAAACCCTCGTCCAGTTGGCTGTGCACGCCGGGGATGTAGCCGAAGCGGAACAGGAGAAAGCCGGCCAGCGTCTCGAAGCCGGCGTCGCTCGGCAGGTCGATGCCGTGCATGGTGGCCAGGTCCCGAATCGGCGTCGACCCGTCCAGTTCGATTACCGCCGCTTCCCACTCGATCGGCTCGCGCGGCACATCGTGCTCGTCCTCAATCTCGCCGAACACCTGCTCGAGCACGTCTTCCAGCGTCAGTAATCCGACGATCGTGCCGAACTCATCCACCACCAGCGCCATATGGGCGTGCCCGTTGCGGAACTCGTCCACCAACTGGTTGAGCGGCTTGGTCTCCGGAATCACGAACGGCTTGCGGACATACTGCAGCAGTTGGAACGGCGGAACGGCCCGCCGCTTTTCCGTCGCGCTGCGCCGCTGATACCAGACCTCGAGCAGATCGCGGAAATGCACGATGCCCATCAGGTTCTCCGGCTTGCCGTCGTAGACCGGGATGCGCGAATGCTGGCTCTCGGTCATCGCCTTGAGCACGCCGTCCAGTGTTGAGGTGAGCGGGATGGACACGATGTCGCGACGCGGGGTCATGATCTCGCGCGCCACGTAATCGTCGAGGTCGAGCAG
>JBGAHE010000057.1:0-47252 GCA_044226365.1 Bryobacteraceae bacterium | reverse complement strand
GCGGCTGATACACTGATAGCGATGCCCCCGCGGTTCCTCCGCCTGGTGCTGTTGTTAGCCGGTGTGGCGTTGACTTTCGCCATTGCCATCGCGGTGATGATGCAACTGATCCCCGCGCCGCGACGCAGCGTGGACTACATGATCATCGGTGGTGCGGCCACCTTCGCGGCCATGACTGTGCTGTTCCTGGTCATGGTGACCACGTGGTATCGCGTGCCCACGGGCATTGTGCGCCGGCGCGTCGTCACGGACGATCAACAGAGCTAGCTACTTCTTCGTGGCCGTGAAAGTTCCGGCGCCCAGGCCCGGAATGCTGAGTTTGCCGGCCATCGAGGTGGGGCTCTTGATGGTGCCCTGGTAGATAACTTTCAGCTTTTCGCCGCCCGGCGACACTTCAAACGAAAACTCGATGGCGTCACCCTTTACGGTGCCGGTGAGCTTGGCTTCGCCGAGCGCGCCCGCATAGTCGCCGGTGAGCGTCTCGCCGCTCTGCCGGAAGGCGAAGGTGGGCGAGCCGCTTCCCTGGTCGGTTTCCACTTGGGCCTGCCAATGGCCAGTGACGTCGGCCGCAAGCAGCGAACTGAGCAAGCTGAGGCATAACAGGGCGAATCGCATGCGGCTTATCCTAGCTCAACCGACTGGCGATGTCATGCTACGCTCAGGGTCAAGATGGCCGTAACGCGTGAAAAAAAGCAATTGATGTCCGCCTCGGAAATGGACCGCACGCTGGTCCGCCTGGCGCACGAAATTCTCGAAAACAGTAAGGACTTGAGCAAACTGGCCTTCATCGGCATCAAGCGGCGCGGCGTGCCTTTGGCCGATCGCCTGGCCCGCAAGATTGCCGAACTCGAGAAGCGCGAGATTCCGGTGGGGACGCTCGACATCAACCTCTACCGCGACGATCTTTCGACGGTGGGCAGCCGTCCGGTACTGAACTCGACGTCGATCGACTTTGACGTCACCGGCAAGGACCTGATCCTCACCGACGATGTGCTGTATACGGGCCGCACGGTGCGCGCGGCGCTCGATGCGCTGTTCGAACGGGGCCGTCCGGCGCGCGTGCAGTTCCTCTGCCTGATCGACCGCGGCTGGCGCGAACTGCCGATCGAGGCTCGCTATGTAGGCCGGCTGGTGCCCACCGCGGCGAACGAAATCATCGAAGTGAAGTTCCAGGAAATCGATGGCCTGGAGAAGGTTCTGCTGGTGGAGCGCGTCGATTGACACTCATTGTGAAGAACGGCCGGGTGATAGACCCGGCGCAACAACTCGATACCATTGCCGACGTCGCCATCGTCGACGGGCAGATCCGTACGATCGGGCAGAATCTGACGGCCAGCGGCGCCGAAGTGTTCGATGCCACCGGATGCGTGGTGGCGCCGGGCTTCTACGACATTCACGTTCATTTTCGCGAGCCGGGCTTTGAAGAAAGCGAGACGATCGCGAGCGGCTCCGAGTGCGCGCTGGCGGGCGGCTTCACCACGGTCTGTTGCATGCCGAACACCAAGCCGATCAACGATTCGGCCGAAGTGACACGCTACATCGTGGAACAGGCCCAGCGCGTGACGCCGCTGCATGTGCACCCGATCGGCGCGATCTCGGTGGGCAGCGCCGGCGAGAAGCTCGCCGTAATCCGCGAGATGGTGGAAGCCGGCGCGGTGGCGATTTCCGATGACGGCCGTCCGGTGATGAATTCGCAACTGATGCGCGACGCGATGGAAGCCGCCAAGGCGCTCGACATCCCGGTGGTGGATCACTGCGAAGACCTGAACCTCACCGAAGCCGCCACGCTACACGAAGGCATCGCCTCGGCGAAGCTCGGTTTGAAGGGCATGCCGTCGGCGGCGGAAGACATCATGGTGGCGCGCGACCTGATCCTGGCCGAGCTCACCGGCGCCCGCTATCATGTGGCCCACATCTCCACCCGCTATGCGATGGCGATGGTGGAGCACGCCAAGGGGCTGGGCCTGCCGGTGACCTGCGAAATTACGCCGCATCACTTTACGCTTTCCGACGAAGAGCTGGTTCGGCTCGATAGCAATTACAAGATGAAGCCACCGTTGCGCGGCTGCTGCGACATTGACGCCGCCCTCGACGGCATTGTGGAAGGCGTGATCGACTCGATTGCGACCGACCATGCGCCGCACGCCCCGGGCCTGAAGGCGCAAGCTTTCGAGCGCTGTCCGTTCGGCATTCTCGGTTTGGAAACGGCGATTCCGTTGGCGCTCGAACGCTTGCTGCATCCGGGCCTGATCACGCTCTCCCGTCTGGTGGAGCTGTTCACCATCGGGGCGGAACGCACGATGCGCCTGGGCCGCGGCCGCTTGACGCCCGGGCTGCCGGGTGACCTGACAATCTTCGATCTGCACCGGAAATGGACCTACGACCTGGCGAAGTCGCCGTCGAAGAGCCGCAACTCACCGTTCGACGGACACCAGTTCCGCGGCGGGCCCGTGGCCACCGTCATTGGCGGCCGCATTGTGTGGCGCGTGGCGGGAAGCTAGGCACCTCACCCAGATAGCGCTGCAGTAGGCGTTGTGGCGTGCGCGCGAGGTCGACGACGATTAAGCCGTCGACGACATTGGCGAAGTCCGGGTCGAGATTAAAGCCCAGCAGTTTGCCGCCCAGCTTCAGATAATGGCGCAGCAGGACGGGTACACCGGCGGGGCGCTGTTCGACGTCCGAGACGGCAGCCGAGAGGTCGTCGACATCGGCCGCGAGCGAAGGCATCTGCGGCGCGAACGGATGCCGACTGGTGACCAGGGAGGCAAGCTCCCCGCCCCAGGCGAAGCGCTGCAGAAACGACGCCATGATGTGCCGGGAGACGGGCCGGTAAGTGTTGCTGATGCTGACCGGGCCGAAGAGCGTACTGTGGCGCGGGTTGCGCCGCACGAGGCGGCCGATGGCTTTCCAGAGCAGAAGCAGTGGGGCGAAGTCCTTCTGGTAGTCGGGGGCGACGAAGGAGCGGCCGAGTTCATAGGCAGGGCCGAGGCGTTCGAGAAACGCGGCGTCGTAGCGAAACAGAGTGGCGGTATAGAGTTGGTCGACGCCGGCGTCCGTGGAGCAGAGGCGATAGGCACCGGCGATCTGCCGGTGACGGCGATCCCACAGAAACAGATGCGTGTAGTGGCGATCGAAGCGGTCGAGGTCGGCGGACTGGCCAGTGCCTTCGCCGGCGGCCCGGAAGCTCGATTCGCGGCAACGTCCGATTTCGCGAAGGGTGACGGGGATCTGCTGGGCGGTGGCCTCGTAAGCCAGCAGAGGGCCGGCTTCACAGAGGAACGGCAACCTCGCGAGTTCGCCTTCGATCTCCCGCGGGTCTTCGGGCGGCGCGATTGGCGCGGCCTGCTGCTGCGCGCGAGCGAGCGGTCGGCGGGTGTCGGCCGCGAAGTCCGGACGCTGCCGCAACAGGTCAGTGCGCCAGCGTAAGTAGGCGATTGCCTCTTCGTCGGTGCGTTCGCGCAGGGTGCTGGCCGCGACTTTGCGGCCGATCCGGACGCGTGGCGAAGCACCGCGCTGGCGGAACAGTTCGCGCAGCAGCATGGCCGTGCGCAAGCGCGGATGCAGGAAGCCGGCGAGTTGGAATGCGAGACTGTTGCGCCCGTCGACGTGCATGGGCACGACGGCCAATTGGGGCTGAAGGCGTGAGGCAAGACGCAGGAGCCGCGCGACGGAGGGTTGCCAGGGCGGGTCGCAGACTTCGCGCGCCGTAAGATCGAAGTGCGCGACTTCGCCGGCCGGAAAGATGACGAGCAAGCCGCCGGCGGCGAGGAAGTCGAGGGCACGGCGGAGTCCGGGAGCGTTGGTCTTGGTGTCGCCGTGGGGGTCGATCGGAATGGTGAGGCTGGCGAGTTCGGGCAGCGCGGCGAGCCAGGGGTTGGTGAGGAACTTGACGTCCGGACGGCGCTGCAGAAGAAGAGACGCGAGGACGGCGGCATCGAGCACGCCGTAAGGATGATTCGCCACCACGACTGCGGCGCCCGACGCGGGTATGTGCGCCAGATCGCACTCGGCGACCTGATAGCGAATGTCGAGTTGCTGGAGCAGGCCGTCCACGAGGGCGCCGCCGGCGAGGCGGGCGTAGAGCCGGTCCGCCTCGCCGACCTTGGTGAGCGCAGCGAGCGGCGCCATCAGCCAAGGGGGGGTGGGCGTGGGCCGCCACTGTTCGAGCAGGTCGGCGAAGGGTGTCATCGCGCCTGAGATCCCGGGAGCGAAATCGAATATTCCGCAAAAATTTATGAGAGGAATCGCCCCGGCGAACCACTATTCAATAGGACTTGGTGTGTTTACTCTTCTGCTCAGCCTGATGTTGGCGCAAGCCAACCCGCTTGATTCGGCCTATGCCGAGTTGCGCGGCAAGCGCTACGATGCGGCGATCCTGCTGTTTCAACAGGGGTTAGAGGCGAGTCCGGCGAACGTCGCGGCGCGCAAGGATCTGGGTTATACCTATTTGAAGATTGGCGATCCGGACGCCGCGCGGGAGCAGTTTCGGCTGGCGATGGAGCATGCGCCCGGCGATCATCACCTGGCGCTCGAATACGCCTTCCTCTGTTTTGAGGCGAAAGAACGGCGAATCGCGCGACTGATCTTCGACCGTGTGCGGCGCGACGGCGACCCGACGTCGAAGGCGACGGCGCAGGCGGCCTTCGACAACGTCGACCGCGAACTGGCGGCGGGACTCGAGCGATGGCTGGCGGCAGCGGCCGACTCGCCAGGCAAGTTCAGCATCCATCAGGAGATCGGGCATCTGGCCGAGGAACGCGACCTGTTGGAACTGGCGGCCGAGCACTATCGCGAGGCCTGGAAGCTACGCCCCGACATGCGCGAGTTCCTGCTGGACCTGGGCCGCGTGGCCACTCTGGCGCATCAGGACGAGACGGCCATGGCCGCGTTGCTCGCGGCGAGCCACGCCAGCGAGCCGCGCGTGGCGGAGCGCGCGCGTGCCTTCATGCCCGCTCGCTACCCGTACGTGTATGAGTTTGAGAAGGCGCTGGAACTGGATCCACGCAATGTGAGCCTGCGGCGCGAACTCGGCTACCTGCTGCTGGCGATGAATCGCGTGGATCAGGCCGAGCGCGTCTTCACGCAGTTGGTGGAAGTGGCTAAGGACGATTGCCAGGCGGTGGCGCAGTTGGGATTACTGCGGTTGAAACGCGGCGACCGGGCGTCGGCGCAGGATCTGCTGGACCGGGCGCTGAAGTCCTGCCCGGACGTCGAGCTGAAGGCGCGGCTGAGCGAGGCACTGGGGGCATCGCGCGTGGAAGCGCGCACGGCCGCGGACCAGAGCTACGCGAAGGGATATCTGAACGAAGCGCTAAGGCTTTACCGTCTGGCGCAGGAGCGCGACCCGGACGATCCGGTGCTGGCGCTACGCCTGGGCTGGACGCTCAACATGTTGCAGCGGGACGCCGAGGCGATCACGTGGTTCGATCGCGCCCGTCATGCGACGGACCCCAAGATTGCGGGCGAGGCCGAGAAGGCGTATCGCAACTTGCGGCCACAGTTCACGCCCGTCCGGCTCACCGTGTGGAGCTTGCCGATGTACTCGACGCGGTGGCGTGCCGGCTTCTCTTACGGGCAGTTGAAGAGCGAGTTCAAGATCGGCTCGCGGTCGTTCCGCCCGTACCTGTCGCTGCGCTTTGTGGGCGATACAGGCACGCTGCTGCGGCAGGCTTCGGTGGTGAACGGAGCGCTTTCCGAACGCGCCGTGATTCCCGCGGCGGGGGTGAGTGGCCGGCTGGGTCCGGTGACGCTGTGGGGCGAGGCGGGGCTGACGGTGCCGTTTGCTCAAGGGCCGCACCGCGCGGACTATCGCGGCGGCGCATCGTATGGCAAGGCGTTTGGCCATCCATTGCCGGGGAGGGGCTGGTTCGCCACCACGAATCTGGACGCGGTGTTCGTCAGCCGTTTCGACCGCAACACACTGGTGTATTGGCAGAATCGCTCGGGCTATTCGTTCGGCAAAGTGCAGGTGGGCTGGAACTCGAATCTGACGCTCGATTCGCGGCGCTTCTGGTGGGGGAACTTTGCCGAGGCCGGGCCCGGCATCAAGCTACAAGTCGCCCCGCGCCTCACGCTGTCCGCCGACGCCCTGCGGGGACGCCACTTCGTGCTGACCGACATTCCGTTCGCCCCCACTTACTATGATTTGCGCGTTTCCCTCTGGTATGCGGCTACTTACTAACTTCCTGCTGGCGCTGCCTCTGCTGGCGCACACCTATCGGCTGGAACCAGCCGATGCGCCGGGCTGGCGCGACCTGTTCGGCAGCCTGGGCTTTGCCGAGGCGCAAACCAATCCCGTGATCGCCGTGCAGAATCCGGCTTCGTCGGCGCAATTGCAGATCATTCAAGGCGCCGCCCTGGGCGTGGTGGCCACCGAGCAGAAGGTGCGCGTGCGCTCGGCGGTGGATCGTCTGCGGCCATCGCTCGAGATCGTTTGGCAGCATGATGAAACGCTGCCGGTGTACACGCTCCCGGCGGGCGCGAAAGTCCACATGTGGGAGCGCTGGACGAAGGCGCCGCTGGTGGCGAGTTGGAAGCAAGAGCGGCAAACGGTGCTGTGGCTGGCGACGACGATCGGCGAGCACGGCTATGAGAAGTTTCCGTATCTCGCGCAGGTGCTGGTGGAATTGGGCTTTGCCCCGCCCTATCGCGGGCGTGACCTGTGGGCGTTTTTCGACTCGGGTTATCGCGCGCGCGTCGACTTCGACTATCTGGCGGCGCAGTGGCGCCGGGCCGGCATTTCGGCGTTGCACGTCGCCTCCTGGCATTACTACGACGCCGATGCCGCCAAGGCCGAAGAACTGGACCGCCTCATCGCCGCCTGCCATCGTCAGCGCATTCTGGTCTACGCCTGGATCGAGTTGCCGCATGTCAGCGAGCGCTTCTGGCTCGATCATCCCCAGTGGCGCGAGAAGACCGGCAACGGGCAGGATGCGCAACTCGATTGGCGTAAGCTGGTGAACCTGCATGATCCGAACTGCGCCAAGGCCGTGGCGGTGGGGCTGCAAACGCTGTTGACGCGGTTTGCCTGGGATGGGGCGAATCTGGCCGAACTGTACTTCGAGTCGCTCGAGGGCGTCACGAATGCGGCGCGCTTCACGCCGATGAATGCGACCGTGCGCCAGGAGTTCAGCGCGCGCCACGGTTATGACCCGATCGAGATCTTTACGAGCCCCGAGAAGGTGAAGACCTTCCTCGACTATCGCGCCGCGCTCGCCACGCGGCTGCAGACGGAGTGGCTGGAGCGTCTGGCCGCCATTCGCCTGGCGAAGCCGGCGGGCTTCGACCTTACCTGGACGCACATTGACGATCGTTTCGACACGCGCATGCGCGACCTGCTGGGTGCCGATAGCGCGCGGGCGCTGCCCTTGGCCAAGCAATACGCGGCGACGTTCCTGATTGAGGATCCGGCCACGGTGTGGCATCTGGGTCCGAAGCGCTATGTGGAGATCGCCAAGCGCTATCCGCGCGAGGCGCGGCTCGCGATCGACTTAAACATCGTGGAACGCTACCAGGACGTGTATCCCACCAAGCAGCAGACCGGCGGCGAGCTGTTCGGCTTGATCCATCATGCGGCGCAATCGTTCCCCCGCGTGGCGCTGTACTTCGAGAAGTCGATTCTGGCGCCGGACTATCCGTTGCTGGCGAGCGCGGCGGCGGTGAAGCCGAAGCGACTGGCGGAAGGCCAGTTCGACGCGCCGCGGCCATTCGGTTTGGCGCGCTCCGGGGCGCTGACGGTGAATGGCGAACCCTGGCCGGTAACCGATGGCGAAGTGGCGTGGCTGCCAGCCGGCAAGGTGGCCATCGCGCCGGCGACGCGACAGCCGGAGTTGCGCATCCTGGACCTGAACGCGGAACTGCTGCAGGCCGCGGCGCGACGCGATGGCGTGGACTTCGAGTATCGTTCGACGGCGCGCGCGCTGACGCAGTTGAGCGGCCCCATTGGGTCGCTCGAGGTCGATGGCAAGCGGGTGGCGCCCGAATGGATCGATGAGCCGGCGCGCGTACTTTCCCTGCCGGCGGGGCAGCATACGATTCGGCTCCGCATCCCCTAAAGCGCTACGACGCCAGTTGCGGCGCCTTGGGCGCCCAACGAGCGACCGTGGCCGCGAGGACGTTGAGGTCGAGGGGCTTCGAGACGTAATCGTCCATGCCGGCAGCCAGGCAAATCTCGCGGTCGCCGACCATCGCGTGCGCCGTCATCGCAATGATCGGCGTGCGGTCGCGTCCGCGCTCCAGCGAGCGGATCTGACGCGTAGCCGCGTAACCGTCAAGCTCGGGCATCTGGCAATCCATGAAGACGATGTCGTAGTCGCCGGCCTGCCACATGCGGATCGCCGCGGCGCCATCGCCCGCGGTTTCTACCGTGCAGCCCAACTTCTTCAGAAAGCCAACCGCCACCCGGCGATTGACGTCATTGTCCTCCGCCACCAGAATCGAAGCGTTGCTGCGCAGCGCTTCGGGCAGGGCGCCCGGAGCGATCGGCGGGTCGCTCAGCACCAGCGGGAGCCGGAACCAGAAGGTGGAGCCTACGCCGCTGCGGCTCTCGAGGCCGATGTCGCCGCCCATCAGGCCGGCCAACTTTTTGGAAATTGCGAGGCCCAGGCCAGTGCCGCCATACTTGCGCGTCATACGGCGATCCACCTGGCTGAACTCCTGGAAGAGCAGGGGCTGCATCTCTTCGGAGATGCCGATGCCGGTGTCGGCCACCGCCACCGTGACGTTAGCCACTTGTCCGATAGCCTCAGCGGTAACGGTCATCTGTACGGAACCGCGGTCGGTGTACTTGATGGCGTTCCCCACCAGGTTGATGGCGATCTGCCGGATGCGGTTGGCGTCGGCGAGAAAGTAGCGCGGCGCGGCGGCAGGATAGTGCAGCTCGAGCCGGAGATCTTTCTGCGAGGCGCCGTGACGCATCAGGTCCATGATTTCGGCCAGCAACTCGCGCAGATCGAGCGGGGCGGCTTCCACGCGCACTTTACCGGCTTCGATCTTGGAGAAGTCGAGGACGTCGTTGATCACGGCGAGCAGGCCGTCGGCACCGCGGCGTACTGATTCGCCATAGCTGCGCTGCTCCGGCGTCAGCGGCGTATCGAGCAACAACTGCGTCATGCCCATCACGGCGTTCATCGGCGTGCGAATCTCGTGGCTCATCATGGCCAGGAAAGCGCTCTTGGCTTGCGTACCTTCTTCCGCGAGATCGAACGCCTGGCGCAGGTCCGCTTCCTGGCGAGCGAACTGCAGGGTCTGCCGTCGCTTCAGGACGGCCCAGCAACCGCAGATGGTGACATGCAGGCAGGCGATGCCGAAGTGGAAGAACAGCTGCGTGAAGCCGATGTAAGTGCCGGGGAAGAAGTTGAGCGCGACACCCGAGTTCTGCAGGATGGCAAAGAGAATGTGCTGGCCGATGATCAGCAGTGCGCCCGGCCACATGCAGAGCCAATCCTGATAGATCAGCATCTTGGTTAAGGCGGTGAAAAAGAAGAAATGCATCTCCGCCAGGCCGTGCATCTGGTAGATATGCAGGGCGACAAAGCACTGCAGGGAGATGCCGGCAATGCAGCGCGTGAGGAACTCGCCCGGCAGGAGACGAACGCTCACCCGAAACATGGCGATCGCCAGGGCCGACACCACGGCCGCCAGGAGCCAGGTGTCATAGAAGAACGAAAAGGCCAGGGCGAGCAGGACGTGCGTGTAGAGGAAGAAAGTCATGAAGCGGTCGCCACGCCGGCGGATGCCCGCCATGATGCTCGCGACCTCAGCGGGGGTGAAATCGAAGTCTTCCTGCGCGTACTTTTGGAGGGTCCTGACCTGCGCAAGGAGCGGACTCACGAACGGGCCTTCTTCCGCAGCGGGCAACCGTAGGAGATCTCCGCGGCCGGGAACTGCGGCGGGGCGTGGCCGGCCAGAAGCGCTTCGAGAGCCAGGCGGGCATACTCGGCCTCAGGCTCCAGACAATAGCGCGACCGATTGTAGTTGCCGCGGAAGAACAAGCGCCCTTGCGCGTCCAGCACAAGGGCTTGCGGGGTAGCATAGATGCCGGCCCGTTCGGCGAGGTCGCCGGTCTCATCCGGCAGCACCTCCATATTGAGCTTCAGTTCTTCACGAACGCGGCGCGACGCCTCGCCCCGGCCACCCACCACGGCGACGAAACGGACCTTTTGGCCAAAGCGCTCCATCAGAGAGCGGACGTGGTCGGCATTGAAGCGGGAGCAAGGACAATCCGGATTGAGGAAGTGCAGGAGGGTAGGTCGACCCGCCGTCAGGGGCAGGAGGATCCTGGCGCCTACGGGCGGCTGCACCAGGTCCAGCGGCCTTTCCGTAGGCAGGGAATACTGCCAGTCCTGCTGCCAGAAAGCAGCTCCCATCAAGCCAAGAGCGGTCGCGGCAGAGCCAATAACCACCAGGCAGCGAAACAACATGCTTGACCTCTCTCTCGTTTCCGTATCGGACCGAATTGCCACATCAATACCACGAGAATCCCCGGGATTGGTTGCGAAATATTTCCACATGAGTTATCTTGAACACTGTTCAATGACTTTGCCCTCCAGACGCGCGCAATACCGCGAATCGCTGCGCCAGGAAATCCTGGATGCGGCGCGCGAGTTGTTTGTCCGCGAGGGTTACGAAGCCACCTCGGTGAGGAGGATTGCGGAAAAGGCTCGCTGCTCTCCCGGAATTCTGTATCACTACTTCGCGGATAAGGCGGCCGTGATGGCCGAACTGGTCCGCGAGGCGTTCCGCCGTCTCAACCAGCGGATGACCCAAATGAGCGCCGACGACTCGCCCGCCCTCGATCGGCTCCGCCGAGCGCTACGTACCTACATCGAGTTCGGGGTGGAGCATCCCCACCACTACGCTGTGCTGTTTGGCCGGCCAATGGTCGCCGAAACGGTGATCGTCGAGGTTTTCGAAACCGAAGGGATGCGATGTTTCGGCTGCCTGCAGGGCTTGACGGCCACCTGCATCGCGGCTGGTTTACTCCGCGACGGACTGACGGATCCCGCCGAAGTCACCCAGGCTTTGTGGCTGTCCATCCACGGTACGGTCTCTCTCCTTACCGGCTGCACGGGCTTTCCGTTTGTGGAACGCAGCCGCCTGATCGATCGCCAAGTGGACATTCTGATGGAAGGCATCCGGGCCAGGTGATTTTTTTTGCATCTCGATTGAACACTGTTCAATCTCTAGATTTGTGTTCAAGGAAAGCTTATGAACTTTGTCGCCTGGCAAATGCTCACCGGAGATCGCGCTAAATATCTCGGCCTTATTTTCGCGATTGCCTTTTCCACTTTTCTCATGTCCCATCAGGTCTCGATCTTTTGTGGCCTGATGAACCGCACACGTTCGCAGATCGAGGATGTCCGCGACGCCAGCATCTGGGTGATGGATGCGAAGACGCAATACCTCGATGAGGTAAAAGCGCTGACGGATCAGGATCTCTACCGGGTCCGGGGCGTCGCCGGCGTGGAATGGGCGGTACCGCTGTTCAAAGGCACTTCCCGCGCCAAAGCCGCTGACGGCAAATTCCGTGGCGTCATCCTGATGGGCTTGGACGACGCCACGCTGGTCGGTGCGCCGCGCAAAGTGGTGCTGGGGAACTGGGCCGACCTGCGCGGTCCCGAAACGCTCGCCATCGATGAAACCGGCTACCGCTTTTTCTTTCCGAACGAGCCGCTGGCGTTGGGCAAGACGCTCGACCTGAACGACCACCTAGTGAAGATCGTGGCCATCGTCGACTCCGCCGCGCCCTTCGTCAATCTCCCCGTCTTCTACACGCGCTACAGCCAGGCCATCACCTTTGTGGGGCGCGAGCGTAACCAGATGTCGTTTGTCCTGGTGAAGGCGCACCCTGGCGTGAGCGATGAGGAAGCCTGCCGGCGCATCACCGCCGCCACGGGACTCAAGGCCTCCCGCGCGCCGGACTTCGGCTGGGAAACGATCTGGTATTACATCCGGAACACCGGCATCCCGATCAACTTCGGCATTACCGTGGCGATCGCCCTGGTGGTGGGCACGGTGGTCGCCGGGCAAACGTTCTACCTGTTCACCGTGGAGAACCTGAAGCAGTTCGGCGCGCTGAAGGCGATCGGTGTCACCAACTGGCGCATCGTCGGCATGATCCTGATGCAAGCGCTCATCGTCGGCGCCGTGGGCTTTGGCCTGGGCATCGCCATGACCGCCGGCTTCTTTGAAGCCACTAAAGCGAACCTGGACCTGCGCGGCTTCCGGCTGCTGCCGGAAGTGATGGCCGGCACCGGTGTGGCCGTCCTGCTGATCGTCATTCTCGCCAGCATCGTCAGCGTGCGGCGCGTCATCGTGCTCGAGCCCGCCGTGGTCTTCCGAGGTTAGTCATGAATCATCCGGCTGTCAGTTGCGAACAACTCTACAAAAGCTTCGGGACGGGCGAGAACGCCGTCCCCGTTTTGCGCGGCGTCGACTTCCGCGTGCACTACGGCGAGATGACGTTTCTCGTCGGCCCGTCGGGCTGCGGCAAAACGACGCTACTGAGCGTGGTGGCGGGCCTGCTGAATCCCACGCGCGGACGACTGCAAGTGCTGGGCACAACCATCAACGAACTGTCGAATCAGCAGGCCGTGCTCTTTCGCCGGCAGAACCTGGGTTTCGTCTTCCAGCAGTTCAATCTGCTGCCGGCGCTCACCGCCGCGGAGAACGCATCCGTACCGTTGCTGGCCGCCGGCTGGAAACGTTCGCGCGCGGTGGAGAAAGCGGAAGCCTTGCTCCAGGATCTGGGCCTCGGGGCGCGGGCGCACGCCAAGCCCAATCAACTCTCCGGCGGCCAGCAGCAACGCGTCGCCTTTGCCCGCGCCCTGATTCATGAGCCTCGTCTGCTCGTTTGCGATGAACCGACTTCGGCGCTCGATGCCGAGACCGGCCATCACGTGATGGACCTGCTGCGTCAAGCGGCCGTACGCGCGGACCGCGCCGTCCTGGTGGTGACGCACGACAGCCGCATCTACAACTTCGCCGATCGCCTCGCGCACATGAACGACGGCCTGATTACCCAAGTGGAGACACAACCGCATGCTGCTTAAATATGGACTCCCCGTGCTGGCGGCCCTCGCGCTCGCCTTCGCTTTCACCAGCGTTCAGCGAATGACGCCGGTGAAGGCCAACGTCGCCCCGCCTTCGCCTCCGCCCGTCGCCGCCTTCCCGCAACAGGTCGGCGCCGTGGGATTGGTGGAGGCGGCCAGCGAGAACATTGCCGTCAGTCTGCCGGTGCCGGGACTGGTGACCGCCGTCCTGGTGAAGGCCGGCGACACCGTCCGCCGCGGCCAACCGCTGTTCACGCTCGATGATCGCGACTTGCGCGCGGAACTGGCCTTGCGCCAGTCGGCCGCGGAACTCGCGCAGGCACGGCTCACACGACTGGAAGCGTCACCGCGGCCGGAAGAAATTCCACCGGCCGAAGCTCGTGTGCGCGAGGCACAGGCGCAGTTGGCCGACGCGGAAACGCAGTTGCGCATGATTGAAGCGGTGAAGGATAAGCGCGCCATTCGCGAAGAAGACGTCCAGAAGCGGCGCCGCACCGTGGATCAGGCGCAGGCCCGCGTGGAAGAAGCGCGGTCACAGCTGGCGTTACTCAAAGCGGGCACGTGGCGGCCCGACCTCGACGTGGCACGCGCCGAAGTGAAGCAGGCGCAGTTGCAGGTGGAACGGCTGCGCGCCGACCTCGCCCGCCTCGTCGTCACCGCGCCCATCGATGGCCAGATCCTGCAATGCAAAGTGCGCCCCGGCGAGTATGCGCAAGCCGGCGTGCTGGCCCAGCCGCTGATCCTGCTGGGCGATGTGAGCCGTCTGCACATTCGCGCCGACATCGACGAGAAGGATGCGTGGCGCGTGCAGCCGCAGTTGAAGGCCGTGGCCTCCGTACGTGGCAATGCAGCGCGGCAGTATGCGGTCGAATTCGTGCGCCTGGAGCCTTACGTGGTGCCGAAGCGCAACCTCACCGGCGACGCCACCGAGCGCGTGGATACACGGGTTTTGCAAGCCATCTACCGCCTGCCGGCCAACACCGCGCTACACCCCGGCCAGCAGATGGATCTTTCGCTCGAAGCCGCGCCAGGAGGCCGCTAATGTATCTCTTTCTCCTCACTTTGAGCTTGAATCCGTGGTGGACCGCCTATGGCGATCCGCAGTTGAACACCCTGGTGGAGCACGCGCTCCAAGCCAATCTCGATCTCCGCGTGGCCAGCGCCCGCGTAAAGGAAGCGCGTGCCCTCACCGGCGAAGCGCAGAGCCGCCTGCTACCGGCGCTGAATCTCACTTCGAGCGCCGGACGCCTGCGCGGTGGTTTTCAGCAAGGCATCGCGCGCATTCCGTCGATGAGCGGAGCGGCGCCATCCGGCAGCTTTGTCGCGCCGTTTGAAACGGGCATCTTCCAGGGCGGGCTCGACACGCGCTGGGAGCTCGACTTCTTCGGCCAGAATCGCGCTGGCCTGGCCGCGGCGCGCGCCGATCGTCAAGCACAGGACGAACTGCGAGAAGACACCGCTCTATTGGTGAGCGCCGAAGTTGCCCAGGCGTACCTCGAGTTGCGTGGGCTGAACGAACGCGTGGCCATCGTCGAGCGTAGCCGCGACGCGCAGCGCGAATTGCTGGAACTCACTCGCGCTCGCGCCGAGGCAGGCCTCGCCTCCGAGCTGGACGTGGAACGCCAGGCCACGCTGCTGGCCAACACGGAGGCGACTCTTCCGCCGTTGGAAGCCGAACGGGCTCTGCGCCGCCATCGCCTGGGCGTTTTGCTGGGCGACCAGCGCACCGAGGTTCAGGTCTCCGACGCCGCTCTCCAGTCGCCGCCTTTGCCCATCGCCTTTGACGCGAATCTGCTGAAACGTCGGCCCGACGTTCGCGCGGCGGAAGCCCGCATCGCCGCGGCGCAATCACGTTTCAAACAAGCGCGCACGGATTTGTTTCCGAAGCTGGTGCTGAACGGGCTGATGGGGCGCCAGGCGACCTCAGTTGGCGGCTTCACCCTGGGCGGCGGGAACTTCTTCAACGTCGCGCCGCAGCTCCAGTTGCCGATCTTCTCCGGCGGCCGGATCCGCGCGAACATCGCGGCGCAGGATGCCCGGCGCGAACAAGCGGAACTCGACTATGAACGCGAGATCCTGGCGGCTTACGAGGAAGCGGCCAACGCCGTGGAGACGTATCGCCGTCAGCAGGAGCGCGCCCGCAGCCTCACGACGGCGCAAGCCTCGGCGGCGCGTTCGTTGACGCTTTCGGAAGAACTACAGCGCGCGGGTTTGGGTGACTTCCTGGCGGTGCTCGACGCGCAGCGCACGCTGCTGGAGGCGGAGTTCCAACGTTCGGCCGCGCAGACGTCGGCCCTGGTGGAGTCCGTACGGCTGCACAAGGCGTTGGCTGGTGGTTGGTAGAGGTCTTAGGGCAGGCTGAACGCGAAGATGCCGCTGCCGGCCGCCATCACGATCATCTGCTTGCCGCCCACCGAGTAGGTCATCGGGTTACTCGCCATGGTGCCGCCGAGGTTGATGCGCCACAGCTCGCGGCCGTTCTCCGCATCGAGCGCAAAGAAGTAGCTTTCCATTGCCACGCGCTCCCGGCTGATCCAGCCGCCGGTGCTGCCGAACACCACCTTGCCCGCCGTACTGAGCACGCCGGACCAGGGCTTGGTGTGCATCTTGTGTTCCCAAACCCGCTCGCCGGTCTTCGGATTCAGCGCGCGGATGGCGCCCCAGCCGGGCTCTTCCGGCAGGTCGATTTCGGGCACGCTGCCGATGAAGCGATTGCCGGGTATGTACTCGGCATCGCCCTTCCGATAAAGCCCTTTGTTCTCCCAGGCGGTGAGATAGAACAGGTTCGTCTGCGGGCTGTACGAAGGCGAGTACCAGTTGGTGGCGCCTTGCACGCCCGGCCACAGATAGGTGCCTTCGCGCGATGGATCGATGTTCGGCTTCCGCAGCGGACGGCCTTGTGCGGTGAAGCCGTTGCTCCAGGTTTGGGTGGCGAAGGCCTTGCCTAAAAGGAACTCGCCATTGGTCCGGTCGAGCACGTAGAAGAAGCCGCCGCGGTGCGCCCAATAGATCAACTTACGGGGCTGGCCTTGCCACTCGGCGTCAACCAGCACGGGCACTTGGACGGCATCCCAGTCATGGACGTCGTGCGGGACGAACTGGTAATGCCATTTGAGTTTGCCGGTGTCGGCGTCGAGGGCGATGGCCGAGTCCGAGTAAAGGTTGTCACCGGGCCGCACGTCGCCGTTCCAATCGGGTGAAGGATTGCCCGTGCCCCAGATGATCAGGTTCTGTTCGGGATCGTAAGAGCCCGTCACCCACGTGGGCCCGCCGCCATGCTTCCACGCATCGCCGCTCCACGTATTGCTGCCCGGCTGACCCGGCTCGGGGATCGTCCAGAAACGCCAGCGGCGTTGACCCGTCTTGAGGTCATAGGCATCCAGAAAGCCGCGCACGCCATACTCGCCTCCAGCCACGCCACTGATTACCATGTCCTTCACGATCAGCGGCGCGCCCGTCAGGCTGTAGCCGTTCTTCGGCTCGGCGACGGGCACATCCCACAGCACGGCGCCGGTCTTCGCATGCAGCGCCACCAGGTGCGCATCGACTGTGCCAATGATGACCCGATCACCCACCACGGCGACGCCACGATTCACCTGGCCGCAGCAGACGTTGATCTTGTCCGGCAGACTGCGGCGATAGCGCCAGTAAGGCCGGCCGGTGGCCGCATCGAGCGCCACCACATTCGAGGGCGGTTCACTCAGATACATCACGCCATCCACCACCAGCGGCGTGGTTTCGATGCGTTCGGTGACGGGCATCTGATAAACCCAGGCCACCTTCAGCTGGTCAACGTTGGTGCGGTTTACCTGATCCAGCAAGCTATAGCGCCAGCCTTTGTAAGAGCCCGAATACGTAGTCCAGTTCTGCGGCTCAGCGTCGGACTTCAGGATGCGCTCCGGCGTCAGTTGCGCCCACAACGCCAAGGTCATTAAACCGATTGAGAGTTTCATTCGCCCCTCCGCTCACGCTGCAAGGACCACAGATAGGCCACTAAGTCCTGTAACTCCGGCTCGGACAACTTTCCCTGGTAGGAAGGCATGGCGGAGTTTTTGAGCACCACAAACTTTCGGAAATCGCGTTTCGGCAGCGTCAACAGCCCCTTGGACGCATGCAGCAGTTGCACATAGTAAGTGTCCTCGTTGAGCAGCAGCCCCTGATAGGCGGTGCCATTTTCGAGCACGATGTCGGCGCGCCAGTACGCCTGATCCACCAGCGCATTGGGTTCGACAATCGAACGGCGCAGTTGATCGGCCGGACGCTGCGAGCCGACAAACGACAGATCCGGTCCGCTCACGCCGCCCACGCCGCGCACCAGGTGACAGCCACTGCAGCCGCGCGAGCTGAACAGCATGCTGCCGCGCGCGGCATTCCCTTCCGGCGGTTTTACTGAGCCTTTGGTGGAGAGCGTGCGCACATAGGCGATCACCTGCCACACCTGATCGCTCGAGAAAAAGACTCCGGGCATGGCCGTACCGGTGATGCCGTCGCTGATGTTGCGCAGCAAGGCGGCGTCGGAACTGCCATGGAAGAAGCGTCCGGTGGTGAGGTCCGGGCCTTTGCCGCCCTGGCCGGTCAGGCCGTGGCAATCCGCGCAATGGGAACGGAAGATGCGCGCGCCGGCAGCGACATCGGCCGGCGTAGTGTGGGGGTTGCGGACAACGTCATCCTGCGCCGCTAACAGACTGGCGCCCAGGAGCCATACAACAGGGAATGGTCTCAACGCTCGAATCCTCGCCTCTGCGATTTCTCGCAGGCGACATCATACTGGATTCGGCGTCAGACGGAAAGGCGGACTAAGCGCCGATGGCGACCGGCGCGGGCACCGACTCGTTGAAGCTATAGCCGAAGCCGCGCACCGAGCGGATGAAGACCGGCGCGGCGGGATCGTCTTCGATCTTCTGGCGCAGGCGCAGGATGTAGACGTCCACCGTGCGATCGGTGACGGCGCGGTCATGGCCCCACACCGAGTCCAGCAGTTGCTCGCGGCTAAAGACGATGCCGGGGCGGGTCATCAGGAACTCGAGCAGCTTGAATTCGGTGGCGGTGAGTTGAAGAGCGGTGTCGTTGAGCTTCACGCGCAGGCTTTCACGGTCCACCTCGAGTCCGCCGGCCTTCAGCGTGCGCTGCGGCGCGCCCTGGCTGCGGAACTGGATCTTGATGCGGGCGATCAACTCGCGCACGAAGAACGGCTTGACGATGTAGTCGTTGGCGCCGAGCTCGAGGCCGACAATGCGGTCGGTTTCCGTCGCGCGGGCGGTGAGGAAGATCACCGGGATGTGGGCGAGTTCCGGATGGCTGCGGATGCCCTTGCAGATGTCGAGCCCGTCGGAATCGGGCAGCATGATGTCGAGCAGGATGAGGTCGGGACGTTCGCGGCGGCAGAGGTCAATCGCCCCTTTGCCCGTCTGCGAGCCGGCCATCAGGAAACCCTCTTTTTCGAGGTTGTACTTGAGCAACGAGAAGAGATCGGAGTCGTCTTCAATCAGCACAATCTTTTTCATAGTTCGTCTCCTACGACCATAGCGCGCCCGCGTGACAAGTCCGTTACGAGGCGGTTAACTGCGGTTGAATCGCCTCTTCGGACGATAAGCCCAGATCGTGTACCGGTACGGTGAAGTAAAAAGTAGAGCCTTTTTCGAGCGCACTCTCGACGCGGACATCGCCCCCCATGGCTCGCGTCAGGTGTTTCACGATCGCCAAACCCAGCCCCGTCCCCCCCAACTCGCGGGAGCGGGCCTTATCCACTCGGTAGAAACGTTCGAACAGCCGGGGCAGATCTTCGGAAGGGATGCCCACGCCGGTGTCGCTCACCCACACTTCGACGTACTCCTGCTCGGTCGACGCCGCGGGCCGCGCGCCGATGGTCACCGTGCCGCCCGGCGGCGTGTACTTGAGCGCGTTGTCGATCAGGTTGGTGAGAATCTGATGCATCGCCTCGGAGTCGCAGAAGACTTCCGCCTTCTCGTCGGCGTAAGCCATGGCCAGGGTGATCGATTGCTTGTCGGCCATCGGCTTCATCGAGTCACGCGCGTTGTCGAGCAGCGTGTTGACGTAGTAAGAAGCAAAGTTGAAGCGCTGCGTCTTGAGCTCCACGCGCGAGAGCGTGAGTAAGTCAGCGGTGAGACGCGTGAGGCGCTCGGCATTCTGCCGGATGATCTGGACGAAGCGGCGATTGTGGCCGGGGTCGTCGAGCGCGCCGTCGAGCAGCGTCTCGGAATAGCCCTGAATCGAAGCGAGCGGCGTGCGCAACTCATGCGAGACGTTGATGACAAAGTCCTTGCGGATGCGTTCCAGGCGCTCAAGCTCGACATGCTCTTTCTGCAACTGCTCGAACATCTCCTGCAGCTTTTCGCCGGTGTCGTTCAAGCGGGCCGTGAGGATCGCGAACTCGTCGCTGGCCGAACCGTGATTACGGGCCAGGCGCGCCGAGAAGTTTCCCTGCGCCAACTGATGCGCGAACTCGATGATCGAACCGAGCCGCGCCGAGAAGTAGCGCGCGAAGAAGGCCGAAATCAGGATAGCGGGGAGAAAGGCCAGAGTGGTCGCGCCCAGCATTTGGAAGCGGATCGCGTTCACTTGCGCGTCGACGTTGCGCAGCGGCACGGCAAGGCGCAGCGCTCCGGCTTCGAGCGGCACCGCGATGTAGAGGAACTGCGTACCGGCCATCGTCGGGCTCGCGCGGCGGCTCAATCCCACCTGCCCGGCTAGTGCGGCGCGGACTTCGGGACGCGTGCGATGGTTCTCCATCGAGCCGGCGCGGTTCTCCGAATCAGCCAGCACCCGCCCATCGGTGGCGATTAGCGTGAGCCGGCCCCCGGCGGCCTTGGCAAAGGCGTTGAACTTCTCCGGCGTCAGATCGGCCAGCGCCAGAATGCGGCACTTGCCGACTAACTCGCGGCTGAGCGTGTCGACGTAAGAGGACTCGGCAATCTTCGAGGCCATGAAGTCCACGGCCACTAGCGAGATGATCAGCACGCAAAAGACAGCCGCGATCAGCTTGAGGAAGATTTTCGCAGTCATAGCCGTGCGCGTTAGCACTCTTCTTATGGTGGCAGAACGCGCGCCGGCCTGTATTTCAGTTGCGTTACTGCGGAAGTTACGGCCGGATGGGCAGCACGGTGAGGTTGCTTTCGCGACCGTTCACCGAGAGGCGCAACGGCAGCGACCCGCCCGCCGGCGTGTTGGCCGGCACAGTGAAGCGAATGGCGTTGACGCCCACCTGCCCACCGCGCCCGCCGGAGAAGCTCGGGTCAATGCGGGCTTCGCCCAGCAGCACCGTCACCGGATCCACCAGACGATAAGTGAGGAAGTCGGTGAGCGGGAAGCCATCCGGCGCGTTCAGGTCATACCGGCCGGCGCCGGTGGAGAGCAGCGTCAGCACCTCGCCCGGCGCCGCCGGGGCATCCAGCGTCACCTGCGTGCCGTTGGCGCGAATGGCGATGGCGATGGGCGTTTCCCCCACCGGCCCGTCGAAGCGTGTGAACAGGCCCGGCGCATTGCGGACCACCAGCATGTCGCTGGTGACTTCCGGCGCGCCCGTGCGCTGCACCACCAGGCGATAAGTGCCCGGTTCGAGATCCGACGGCACCTGGAAGTCGATGCGTTCGGGCGAAGCCCAGAAGAGCGGCATCAGGCGGGTACCCAGGCGCACCACCAGGCCAGCCAGCGTTTGCGCCAGCGGACCCGACGGTCCTTGTTCGGTGCGGTCGGCCAAGTTCGCGCCGATGAGGGCCGCGACTGAGCCCGGCGCGACGCCAGGCTCCGCCGTTTCGCCAGCGGCGTTGCGCACGCCCGCCGGGTCGGCATAAGGCACCGTATCGAAGTTCGCCACCGCCACCTTCGGACCCGTCACCGGCAACACGGCGTTGGCAAAGGCTCCGGACAAGTCACCCTCCCAACGACGGAAGCGGTAGCCGGGCTGCGCCTCCGCATTCATCGTGACGTTAGTGCCGTAGCGGTAGAAGCCGTCGACACTTGCCGGCGACATCGTGAAGCGGGCGGCTCGCTCCGGATTGGCGCCGACCGAAATGCGGTGCGCCGACTGATACGTCGCCACCAGCGATCGCGCGTCGCCTTCAAACGTCACCGTGCGTTCGCGCACCGCCTCCCCGCCGCCATCGGCCCAGCCGGTAAACTCCATGCGGCTCAATTCCGTGCTGAGCGTCTGGATGGTGGGCGCGGAGATCTTCGCCGTCGTGGCGGCTTCGCGATCGATCAGACAGGGGGTACGGCAAGTGGCGCCATCCACCACCAGCGGGTAGCCGGAGGGACGCGTATCGAGCACCACGCGCGGCAGCTTGCGATAGGTCGCCACGAGGTTGATGCCGTTGTTGGCGATGGTCAGCGTCTGCTTCGCGTCGCCGGCGTTGCTCCAGCCTTCGAAGATGTACTTGCGGCCGCTCGCATCGGTCTGCTCGAGAGGCGCCTCCACTTCCACCTTGCTGCCGACTCCGACGTAGGTGTTGTAACCCACGGGATTATCCGAGCCCTGAACCTTCAGCTTCAGGCCGTTCGGGCTGGTGGAGAAATTCGCCGCCGCGCCAGGCAGGAAGCGTGCGGTGACGGTCACCTGTCCGTTCTGCCCCACCTTCGGCGTGTAGACCACGCTCTGCCCCTTGGGCATGCCATCAAAGCCATCCAGCACCCACAGGCCGCCGTAAGCGTCGCGCTGCGGGCTGGGAGCACCCAGCAGTTTCGGCTGGCCAAACGCCCAGTCGACATCGGCTGGCGTCTGCACCGGCGTACGGTCCACCAGCACCTTGAGATCGGCCGGGACGGTCACCAGACGAACGGGATGCGCGCCATCGAAGCGCGCGAAGATGTTGCGCGGCCGGTCGTGCGTGAACTGCTGAATCGGTTTCGAGTCGTTGTCCGGCCCGAAGGCCTGGCTCCAACCGCCGAACACGAAGCCCGTATACGGTTCCGCCGACATGATCACCGTGGACCCCGCGGACAGCCACAACTGCGTCCCGCCGTAGTACACCGTGCCATTCACCGTCACCTGACCATTGCTGCCCGGGCAACGCACCAGCGGGTTCGGACAGTCGTAGAAATACAGCATGATCATGTGCTCCAGCGTCACGCTGGCCGTCAGCGAGGTGATCGAAGGGTCCGCCGTCACAGTGATCGATGAACTGCCGCTAAACGTCGAGCCGTCGCCCAGCACCCAACCCGAGAACGTAAAGCGCGACCCCGAAGATCGCGAGTCCTGGTTGGGAGTGATGCTCAGGAAGTGCTTGGAGCCTTTACTCCAGAAAAAAGTCTGCGTCGACTGGTACTCGATACCGTCGACTTCAAACCGAGCGTTCGGAACGCTGGTGCCGACGCGGACTTGGGAAACGTCCTGCGCAGCCGCTGAGCCCACACCCAACATCAGAAAAATCAATGAGATATAGCCGTAGCGCTGAATCACTCGTGGTCCGCCTTCTCCCGTAGTTCGGCTGGCGCCGTCCCCGGGTGCATGGGACGGATGCCTTAGTACGGTCTGCCGAGGTGGCGACGCGTGACTCCACGCGTCGCTCCAAGGAGAAGATCGGCCAAATCGGCTCTACGGTTTAGCTCCGGCGACGACGCCAGAACGCCACCGGCACCGCCAGGGCGATCATCACCCAGGTGGCCGGCTCAGGAACGTCCGCGGCTTCAAGACCCAACTGCGTGAAGTCGCCGTTGCCGCCGCCTTCGAAGAACACCTGCAGCGGGAACGCCGTCGGCGAAGCGGCATCGACAGCCGGGGCAATCCCCCGGATTTCGAAATAGCTCACCCCGCCCGCCAGAAAGTCCACCACGTCACCTGCGGAGAAGGTGCCGAAGAGGTTGTTGCCTGCCAGGTAGACGTTGAACGACGCGCCGTACCCGGTGGGCAGCGTGATCTTGTCGAACAGGGTGCCGCCGGTACCCGTGTAGGCGAAACCGTTGACGAAAGGCGGATCCGTCCAACGGCCGCTCGGCACCTGCGTAAACACCCACGGCTCCAGCGAACCGCCGCCACCACTCGAAGAACTGGATGAGCCGCCTGACGAGCTGCTGCTCGACGAACTGCCGCCGCCGGGATTCGTCGGGAACAGCGGATTCGTCGGACTGTTGTTCGCCCCGGTGTTGCAAAGACTATTTGTTCCCAGCCAGACGCAATAGCTGAAGGAGTTCGTCAAACCCATGGGCGGCGCGCCCTGACCCTGCGTCTGATACTGACCCCCGCCAATCGAGACGGACCAGGACGACAACGTCTGCCCCATCAGCGCTGCCGCGACATCGGCCGTGTACAGGCTGGCCCCGGAAAAGACCTGGCCATTGATCGTGATCGAGCCGCTCAATGCGCCGCGCGAATCGCGCGCCTCGAACCCGATCGGAAAGAAGGAGCTATCGAAGACGCCGCTCCCGGTCCCGCTGATGGTCACTCCGCCGCCGGGCAGGATCGCGATCCAACCTGGGGGCGCCGTGGGCGTCGGAAAGACGCTAATCGGGCTGCAGTTTCCGCCTCCGCTGATCTGAATCGTGCCCGTGGAAGTAGCCGACGTGGGACTTCCCATACAAGCCTGACTCAACGAACCAATCTGAAATACCGGAGCCGCAGACGCGACCGAAGTAAAAGAAAACACAGCCAGGACTGCCCAAAGGCCAGCTTGGCATGCGTGCGACAGAATATGTTTGCGCATAGAGGAACCCAATGGGATTGCGCAGTCTCCGCCGAAATCTGCGGCAGGACTAGTACTTTTTTTCGCCAGGTTCAGTAGTCGCTGTCGGCGCCCGGTCCCATCCCCACGCGCAACGCATTCAAAACCGCCAGGACGTCGATCCCTTCCTGCGCCAGCGCGCCCGCCGAGGGCGTCAGCCAACCGGTAGCCGCCAGCACCATACACGCCGCGCTCAGCACCATGCCTCCCACCGCACTTTCCAGAGCGATGCGGCGCATCCGCCGGCCGATGTGGATCAACTGGTCTACCCGGCGCAGCGACGGCTGCAAAATCGCCGCATCGGCCGCCTGCACGGCGATTTCGCCTTTATCGCCCAGAGCGATGCCGACGGTTGCCGCCAGCAGAGAAGGCGCGTCATTGATCCCGTCGCCGACGTAGAGGACGGGGCCAGTAGCGGCTAACTCCTTCACGAACCGCAACTTCTCTTCCGGACTCTGGCTGAAGCGCACCTCGCCGATGCCCGCCAGTTCCGCCAGATAACGGACCTCGCTTTCGCGGTCGCCCGAAAGCAGCACAACCCGCGTCCCGCCATGGCGAGTGGAGAGGTGCTCGATGAAGGCGGGGGCATCCTGGCGCGGACGGTCGCGAAACTGCACCAGGGCCGCAAACCGCCCGTCCATCAGCACCACGCACTCCAGGCCCTGACCCTCGTCCGGTAAGGGCAGCCCGAGTGCCCGAGCCCGCTTCCGGCCGGTGACCTCCACCAGCACGCCGTTCGACCGGCCCACCAGCCCTTGTCCCGGCAACTCGTGTACCTCGCTGATTTCGGCCTCCGGCAGACCCTGGCCGGCTTCCACCAATGCTCCGGCCAGCGGATGACGCGAGTACTTTTCGAGGCTGGCCACCACGCCCAGAACGCCCTCCCGGCTGAAGCCCTCGCCGTAGACAACGTTGGAAACCGACGGCGTGCCGTAGGTGAGCGTGCCGGTCTTGTCGAAGATGAAGACGCGGCAGCGGTCGATGTCCTCGAGCGCCGCCGCCCGGCGAATCAGGATGCCGTGCCTGGCCGCAAGCGAAATCGCCCCGAGGACGGCGACCGGAATGCCGATCAGCAACGGGCAGGGCGTGGCCACCACAATGACGGCCAGGAACCGGTCCGGATCGCCGCTCCAAAGCCAGGCCGCACCGGCGATCGCCAAAGCAAGCGGCGTGTACCAGGCGCCCAGTCGGTCGCCCAGCCGCCGCATCGACGGCTGATTCTGCTCGGTCTCCTGCACCACCCGCATGATCTGCGCATAACGCGAATCCATGGCCGGCTTCGTCGCCCGAATCGTCAACGCGGACTCGCCGTTCATCGCCCCCGAAAGCACCGCCGAGCCCACCGACTTCGACAATAAATACGGCTCACCCGTCAGGTAAGCCTCATTCATCGTGCCGTGCCCCTTCACCACCACGCCGTCCACTGGACAGGTCTCATGCGGAAACACCACCAGTTCGTCGCCCGGCTTCACCTGCTCCACCGGAAGGTCGCCGTCCGCCCGATGCGCGATCGTCGGCATGCGCTTCGCCAGCGCATCGAGCACCGAAGAAGCCTTGCCCGTCGCATATTCCTCAAGCACCGTGCCGCCCGCCAGCATCAGCACGATGATCGTGCCCGCCAGATACTCGCCCAACACCACCGAAGTCAGAATGGAGACGAAGGCCAGAATGTCGGTATCGAAACGGCGCTGCAGCACCCGGCGCAGCACATGCCAGACCTGCGGCGCTCCGCCCAGGATGAGCGCCGCCATCAGCGGCCAGCGTTCGCGCCCATCGGCCAGGCCCGCACCGTAACGCAGCGCCACATGCAGCACGATGCCCGCCAGGGCGATCGCGGCGCTCAGCAGGTCCTGGGTCACTTGGCGAGTAGCTCAGTGGCGAAGTACAAGGCCATGGCCCCTCCCCGCGGATCGCGATCCCAGATGGCCGTGCGCTGCAAATAGGCGTCGAGCGTGGTTTGCTTGCCGGTGGACTCGCACACGTCCATCAGCTTCCCTTCGCTCGAAGTGCGTTCTTTGATCGCATTCCAGGCCCGGTCCACGGCCTTTTCGTATTGCGCACCCTTCAACCAGCCCATCCGCAAGCCTTGATGAATCGAAGCGCCGATCATGGCGGTGGCGGAGAACTCTTCGAACGCGGTGGGATGGTCGATCACTTCGCGCCATAGACCTTGCCCACTCTGATACGGAAGCAAAGCATCGATCAGTTTGCGAAAATCCGCCAGTGGCTTGGCTCGATCACCCTCCGGCAGCGCCGCCAGCATCAGCGCCATGCCGAACGCCGGAAAAGCATTGCCCCGCCCCCAGGCGGCCTCATTCAAAGGCGAATGACGATAAATGCCGTCCGGCCGCAGGCACAGCTTCTGCATGAAAGCCAGATGCTCGAGAGCGGCGTCGACATACTTACGCTCGCCGGTGAGCTGTCCCGCCCGCGCCAGCAGCGGGCAGCCCATAAAGACGGCGTCGCTCATTTCGTTGTGCTGCGCACGTTGCGCGATAGCCAGATCTGCCGCCGCGCGTACGCGGGCGATCGACGCGGGCGTATTGAACTCGGCGAACACCAGGTGTCCGGAGAAGTGACTCGCCGTGGCCTTGGCGAGCGAATCCTTGGCGCCGCTCCAATAGGGCTGCAGCAGGTCATCGACGTTCTGGCCCAGACGATGGCGCGAGATCACGGCGAACGCCGGGATATAGACGACATCCTTCAGCTCATGGCCATAAACCTTGCTCAGCTCTTCAGCCACCTGACGCGGCGTGCGCTGCAAGCGCCGCGCGCGTTCCTGGGCGAGTGCCGACGCCGTGATCTTGCGTGGTAACTGAGTCACCACCGGCACCGCGCCTTCCAGAGCTTTGGCCAGTTCCGGCATCGGTTTCGCCGTCAATACGACATCAGGCGCGTAGGCATGAATCGCGCGCCAGATACGATGCGTGCCCGCATTCTCCCGGTACGCCACGCCGGCCGGCGGAAAAGTCCCCTCCGCCGCGGGCAGCACGAGCGCTTCGAAGCGCTTCGGCACCTTCCCCTCACCAATCACCACGATGCGCGGCGCAGCCATCAAAACAGAGGCGAAGAGGAACAGGATCCGGTGCATGTTGCAGCTCCCATGGTAGTAAATTGGCTAAGTGCTGATATTTACGACCAGCCTCGTGCTGGCCGCTACTCCCGAAGCCTTCACGCACGCCGTGCGACCCGTGTTGGAACAGCACTGCGGCACTTGCCATAGTGCGAGAAGCCGCGTCAATTTTCTGAAAGCGGTCACCGCCGCCGACATCCAGGCACAGCGCGGACTGTGGCGTAACGTCGCCACCCAGCTCCGCAATCGCACCATGCCGCCCGCCCCCGCCAAGATCACTGAAGTCCAGCGGCTCGACGTTGCCAAGTGGATCGACGAACGCTTGCGCGAAACCGCCTGTGACGCCGGCGCCTTTGCCGGCCCGCCCCTGGTGAAGCGCCTGAATCGCCGTGAGTATCGCCACACCATCCGCGACTTATTCGGCGTCGATTTCGCGGTGAATGAAGTCTTCCCGGCCGATGGCACCGGCGGCGAAGGCTTTGACACCAACGGCGAAACGCTCTACGTCCCGCCCATGCTGCTCGAGCGTTATCTCGAGGCCGCCCAAGCCATTCTCGATCGCGCCGTCATTACGCCCGCGCTCAACCGCACCGTGGATGCCAAGGCCATGCGCCCCGATTACACCGGCACCGCGAAGCTGCGCCCGGTACTGCCCGGCGACGAAATCTCCATCCCCATCACGGTTTACGCCGATGGCGAGTACGACGTGCGCGTTCTGCAGGAGCGCCACAACGAACATCCCCTTACCTACACCGTCACCGTGGATGGCAAGCCCGCCGCCACTGGCACCATTCCGCGCTACGAAAGCAAAGGCCCCAACGGCGCCACCCGCACCGTGCGCGTCAGTAAGGGCACGCACGTCTTCGGGGTGAAGGCCACGGACTATCCGCTCGAGGTGTACAGCCTCACGGTGACGCAACGCGTGGGCGAAGCGTCGGCCGAGCGCCGCGCCACGCACTTCCGCCTGTTTCAGATGGAATCCGGCGAAACGCCGATGAATCCGCGCGCCGCCGCCCAACGGCTCATCTCCGGCTTCATGCACCGCGCCTTCCGTCGTCCGGTCACCGAAGAGGAAGTGGCGCGCGTCATGTCGCTCTACGATCGCAGCGCCGTCCGCGACGACCCCTATGAAGAGCGCATCAAGCTGGCGCTGAAGGCGGTGCTGGTGTCGCCGTCCTTCCTGCTACGCGCCGAACGCACGCCGGATAAGCCCGGTCTGCAGCCGCTCAGCGGCCCGGAACTCGCTTCGCGCCTCTCGTATTTCCTGTGGTCCACCATGCCGGACGCCGAATTGAGCGCGCTGGCCGAACAGAACAAGCTACTGGACTCAGCCACGCTCACCGCGCAAGTGGAGCGCCTGCTCGATGACCCACGCTCCCGCTCCTTCGTCAATTCCTTCATGGGCCAATGGCTCGGCACCAAAGACCTCGGCGGACGGGTCGCGCCCACCATCAATGACGTCGTCGACTTCTACACGCCAGAAATCGCCGCCGACCTGCGCGAAGAGCCCATCATGTTCATGCAGAATCTGATCGGCGAGAATCGCAGCCTGCTCGATCTGTTGAACGGCAAGTACACCTTCCTCACCGAACGGCTGGCGCGCTTCTATCAGGTGGAGGACCAGTTCCCTGAAGTGAAGGGCAACGTCTTCCGCCGTGTCGAATGGCGCGATGACCGCCGCGCCGGCGTGCTCGGCATGTCCTCCGTGCTGGCCATGACCTCCAGCTTCAAGCAAACCAGCCCCGTGCTGCGGGGCGCCTGGGTGCTCGATACGCTCTTCGGCACTCCCGTGCCGCCGCCCCCGCCCGATGTACCGCCCCTCGATACGGCCGCCGCGAAAAAGGCCAAGGTCACCGTGCGGCAGAAGCTCCTCAAGCATCGCGAAGACCAGACGTGCGCCACCTGCCACAACCTGATGGACCCCATCGGCTTTGGCCTCGAAAACTTCGACTGGATGGGCCGCTGGCGCACCGAAGACAACGGCCAGCCCATTGATGCTTCCGGATCCTTGCCCGGCGGCGATGCCTTCCGGAACGCCGTGGAGTTGCGCGGCGTGCTGATGAAGCGGCAGGACGAATTCATCCGCCACCTGACGGCGAAGATGCTCGGCTACGCCCTGGGCCGCGCGCTGCAGGACGCCGATCATTGCACCGTCCAGAAGATTGTCGACGCCGTCGCCAAGGACGGCTATCGCGCACGGACGCTGCTGCGCGAAGTCGCGTTAAGCGTGCCGTTCCGGCAGGTGCAAGCCGGCGTGCGGCTCAGCGAACCGCCGGCCGCGCCTCCCAAGAAAGTCGCGCGACCGGAAAAGTAAGCAGCCTCAGCCGTCCATCCGTTCGGCGATCTGCACAGCCAACCGGCGCACGGTGGGCTGCGTGTTCATCACCGACAGCGGAATAGTGATCTTCAAATGCTGTTCGAGACTGTTGATCAGTTCGAGTCCGCCCAGCGAGTCGATGCCTAGATCACCCAGGCTTTCGTCGAGGTCGATGCGCTCGATATCCAAGCCCGAAACGCGGCTGATCTCCGCCAGAATGCGCGTCTGCAGCCATTCCAGCCGATCCTCCGGCGCCACATCCGGCTTCGCGCTGGCGGCAGCGGGCGCGAGCTCCGTCAGCAGCGGCAAGCTGAACCGTGCCGCGAGCTTGGGCCAATCGGCCCGCGCCACCACGACCCGCCCTTGCCGGCCGCAGAGCAACAAACCCTCCAGCGTGCGCAGCGCATCCTTCACCGGCAGCAGACTCAGCCCTTCATTCGCCCGGTCAAAGCCGGCGCGCGTGGCCATGCCCCCGTCCGCCCACGGACCCCAGGCGATCGATAACGCCGGCTGACCCGCTTGCCGACGCGCGCTGCTCAATCCATCGAGATAAGCGTTCGCCGCCGCATAGTTCGCCTGCCCCGGCGAGCCCAGCGTCCCGGCCACCGAGGAGAACAGCACGAAGACCTCCAGCGGATCGTCGCTGGTGAGTTCGTGCAGGTTCCGCCCGCCCGCCACCTTCGGACGCAGCGCGGCCCGCAAGCGGGCTTCATCCATGTCCTTTAAAGTGCCATCCGCCAACTGACCCGCCGCATGCACGACACCGCGCAACGGCGCGATAGCTCGCAGACGCGCCAGCACGGCTGACAACTCCTCGCGTTCAGCCACATCGCCCCGCAGGATCATCACCCGCTCGCGAATCGGCGCCAGCCGGGCCAGCAATTCGGCCGTCGGTTCGCTTCGGCTAAGTAGGCCGACGGTCCCCGCGCCGCGCGCCACCATCCATTCGGCGACGGTGAGCCCCAGCGCGCCCAAGCCGCCGGTGACCAGATACGACGCGTCCGCCGAGAACAAGGGCGGCGCGCCCAACGTCAGCACCAGCTTGCCCACGTGCTTGGCCTGCGCCATCGTCCGGAACGCTGACGCGGCTTGGCCGATCGGCGTTTCCTGCACCGGCAACGGCTGCCAACGACCTTGTTCAAAGCCTTCGGCCAGTTCGCGCAGCACCGGCTGAATCTCGTCTGGACGTTCGCGGAAGGTTCGGTCGAGATCGACGGCGAAGAACGAGATCGCCTTTTGAAACGCCGTCAGCGGCAATCGCCGCTGCTCGTAGAAGTCCTGCTTGCCGATCTCCACGAAGCGGCCATGCGGCGCCAGCAGGTCAAGCCCGCGCACCAGCGCCTCGCCCGGGAGCGAGTTCAGCACCACGTCCGCACCGTGACCCTGGGTCGCCTGCCGCATCTGCTCGGCAAAGTCGAGCGTGCGCGAGGAATAGACGCCGGCGAGTTTCATCGCCGTCAGCCGGGCGCGCTTCTCGTCGCTACCCGCCGTCGCATGGATCTCCGCGCCCACTGAACGTGCAAGCTGAATCGCCGCCAGCCCCACTCCCCCGGTGCCCGCGTGGATCAGCACGCGCTCGCGCGCCTGCAGGCGTGCTAACCGGAACAGCGCGTACCAAGCGGTGAGGAACGCCACCGGCACCGCGGCGGCTTGCGCCATCGAAAGCGGCGCGGGCTTCTTCACCAGCAACGCCGCCGGCGTGGTGACGTAGCCGCCGAAGCAATGCGGCGCGATGCCCATCACCTCGTCGCCCACGCGCAGGTCCGTCACCCCTTCGCCCACCGCCGTGACAACGCCCGCGCACTCGGCGCCCAGCACCGTCGTCGCGGCGTCCGCGCCCGGATACAGGCCCAGCCCCTTCAGCACGTCGCTGAAGTTGAGGCCGGCCGCGGCCACTCGCAACTCCACCATGCCCGCGCCCGGCGACGTCCTGACCGCGGGCACCCAGGTCAGCGAATCCAGGTGGCCCGGCTTCCGGATCGTCAGACGATACTCGCCGCCGATCGGCGCGGCCATCTCTTCTTCCTGCGCACGCAACCGCGCCACATAGTAACGCCCGCCGCGGATCGCCACGCAATCCTCTTTCGGCCATGCGCCAAGCAGCACCCGCTGTTCGGGCGTGAGCGGAGCGCCCGCTTCGAGGTCCACCCGCAGCGGACGCAGCCCGGGATACTCAAACGCCATCGTCGCCGCCAAGCCCCACAAGCTCGCCTGATCCGGCGAGACCAGTTCGCCCGCCACTGCGACTGCCTGGCGCGTCACCACCCACAAGCGCGGAATCGGCGAACGTGCCGCCAGATCGCGCGTAAGCGCAATCAATTCCGCACACAATGCCTCTGCGTCGCCCTCGCCCGCTTCATAAACGACATCCACCGACGGTGCGGGATCGGCTTCGGGCTGCGGAACCAGTTCCACCCACTCGAGGCCATAAAGGTCGCTGGGCGCGCCCGCGCTCCCCGGCTTCTCCAATCGCTGCAACTCGAGCCCATCTACCTCGAGCAACGGGCGGCCATGGTCGCTAAACACACGCAGATCGCCCGCTGGCGTCACCTGCACCCAGCCCTGGCTGGGTGACACCCCGCGATACTGCAGGCGATTCAGGCGCACGGGAATGGCCGCGGCCGCTTCCGTCCGCGTGCGAGCCGCCAGGGCGTGGAAGCAACCGTCGAGAAACGCCGGATGCAGCGCATAGTCGCCGGCAACCGCCGCGACGTCCGCCTGGAGCTTCACTCGCGCGGACGCCTCGCTCGGCCCGGCGACAATGTCACCCAGCGCGCGGAACCGCTCGCCATAATTGAGCCCGTGCTCGCCCAACTGGCAGTACAACTCCTCGGCAGCCAGCGGCTCGCCCGCCACCGCCGTTCGCGTCCGCACCAGCGAACTCTCCGCCAGCGGCCGCACCTCGCCGCGGCAGTGACAGACCCACTGCGCCGACTCCCCATCCGGCGTCTCCGCCAGAATCTGAAACTCGTACTCATGCCGTTGGCTGCCTGGCGTCAGCACCGTTTGCACGCGCACCGGCCGTCCCGCGCGCAGCCACAAAGGCTGCAAAAACGCCACCCGCGCTAACTCGATGTCGCTCTCGCCCGATGCTTCGCTCATCGCCTGCAGCGCCAGCGCCACATAGCCCGCCGCCGGAAACACGGGCTCTCCGCGCAGGCGATGATCGGCCAGGTAGGGCAACGCTTCGAGCGACAGTTCACCCTCAAAGATCGGCACCGCGGAGGCCGTGCGCCGTCCCAGCAACGGATGCCCTGCGGCCTCGTTCGTCGCACGTTCCGGCAGCCAGTGCCGTTGCCGCTCGAACGGATAGCCAGGCAACGTCAGGCGCACGCCGGTGCGCGGATACGCTCCCTCGATCGAACCGCCCGCGAGGAACACGTCGCGGATGTTGCCGGGCGTCGCGCCCGCTTCGGCCCGCGTGTCACTTGCCGTATCCCCCGTCACCACGCCCTCGGCACTCTGGAGCGCCGCCAGCAGTTCATCCGCCGACTTCGCCAATGTCGCCCAGCGATAAGCAAAGGCCGTACGGCCCGTGTTCGCGCTGCGGCAGAAGTCGCGCCATTGCTCGGGCTGCTGCGCGATCGCCTCGGCGTAACGCGCGGCCAAGGTCCGCACGCCCTCTTGGCTTTTGGCCGATAGCGTCAGCACTTCGTCCTCGCCGCTCTCGATCGGGCGTGGAGCAGCCGCCACATCGCCGACGATCAGCGTGGCGTTCGTTCCACCGAAACCAAACGAGTTGATCGCCGCCCGCCGCGCACCGGCCGGCTGGGGCCATGCCGCCGCTGCAGCGGCGATCTGCAGTTGGCTTCCTTCGAGCGCAATCAGCGGATTCAAGCGGCGCAGATTGATCTGCGGCGGAATCGCCTCGTGCCTCAGCATCAGCAGCGTCTTGATCAGCGAAGCAATTCCGGCCGCCGGCTCCAGATGCCCCACGTTCGCCTTCAGCGACCCCAGATAGCAAGTGCCGCCGGTTTCACCGAAGACCGCGCGCACCGATTGCACCTCAATCGGATCCCCCAGCGACGTGCCCGTGCCATGCGCTTCCACGTAGCTCACCGCCGTCGCGTCCACGCCCGCCGCGTCCAGCGCCTGCCGCATCACCGCCTGTTGCGACGGCCCGTTGGGCGCCGTCAATCCGTTCGTGCGGCCATCCTGATTCACCTGGCTGCCCAGGATCACGCCATAGATGCGATCGCCGGCCGCTTGCGCTTCCGCAAGCCGTTTCAGAATCACCACGCCACAGCCTTCGCCGCGCACGTACCCATCGGCGTCCGCATCGAAGACCTTGCATTGCCCATCGGGCGCCAGCATCCGGGCTTGCGAAAAGATCAAATGCCCTTCCGGCGAAAGGATCACATTGACGCCGCCCGCAATCGCCAGGTTCGTCTCGCCCTGCCGCAAACTCTGGCAGGCCAGATGCACCGCCACCAGGGACGAAGAGCACGCCGTATCGATCGCCAGGCTCGGGCCCCGCAGGTCGAGCGTGTACGAAAGGCGATTGGCCGCGATGCTGAACGCGCCTCCCGTGCCGCTATAGATGTCGAGCCCCGCTTCACCGCCCAGGCGCGCATAGTCGCTATTGCTCAAGCCGACAAACACGCCAACCGGTGTTCCGGCGAGCGTGGCCGGCGGCTGGCCCGCATCTTCCAGCGCCTCCCACGTCACTTCCAGCAGCAAGCGCTGCTGCGGATCCATTGTTTCGGCCTCGCGCGGGGTGATTCCGAAGAAGTAGCTATCGAACCGATCGATATCAGTAAGAAAGCCGCCGGCACGCGTCGCCATCTTGCCGGGCGTCCCCGGCACGGGATCCCAATAGTCATCGACGTTCCAGCGATCAGCCGGAATCTCGCCGATGCCGGAACGGCCCGCGCGTAGCAACTCCCAAAGGGCTCGCGTATCGGGCGCACCCGGAAAGCGTCCGGCCATGCCGATCACCGCAATGGGCTCGGCGGAGGCGCTGCGCGCTGCTTCCCGCCGGCTCTCGCCCCCCGCCAGATAGCCCGCCAAGGCTTCGATGTTCGGATAGTCCCAAACGACCGTGGGCGGCGTGGGCCGGCCGAGCCAAGCTTCGAGCTCGAGCGACAAACTCACCGCCTCCGCGGAATCGACGCCAAGGTCATGGAAGGGCCGCGTGGTCTCGACGTGGCCGACGTTTAAGCGCCGCGACAGTTCGGTCACCAGCCACGCGCGAATTTCCTCGCGGCATCGCTCGCGTCCCGGTGCAGTAGCCACCGGGCGGCTCCACGCCGAGAGCGTCTCGAGCGTCCCGGCCAGATACGCCTCGCGGCAGGCCTGCCGCCGCACCTTGCCGCTGGTGGTTTTCGGGATCGCGCCCGCCGGCAACAGCACCACCGCTGCCAAATCCAGCCCATGCCGCGCCGCGATCTCCTCGCGCACCGCCGCCACCGCTTCCGCCGCTTCGTCATAGCGACGCGGTTCGAGCTCCTGCACCAGCACGACCTGCTCGCCGTCTTCGGACTCGACGCCAAACGCCGCGCCGCTCGCCGCTCGCAACGCCGCGTGGCTGCGCTCCGCCGTCGCCTCCACATCATGCGCGTAATAGTTGGCGCCGCGCACGATGATCAGATCTTTGCGACGTCCGCTGATGCGCAGTTCGCCATCGGACCAGTAGCCCAGGTCGCCCGTCCGCAGATACGGCTGTTCGCCGCCGGCGAGCGTTGCGCCAAAGGTCGCCGCGCTCTCTTCGGGCCGCTGCCAATAGCCCTGCGCCACCGACGGTCCCGCCACCCAAATCTCGCCTTCCATGCCCGCCGCGCGCTCCACGCCAGTCTCGGGATCGACGATCCGCACGTCGGTATCCGGCCCCGCCGGTCCGCACGTCTCTGCCGGCCCAACGCCTTTGTGGCGCGCCGTCACCATCAGCGTGGCTTCGGCTAAGCCATAACAAGGCAGAAAGGCTTCGCGCCGGAAACCGCACGACGCAAACGCCGCCGCGAAACGCTCCATCGTCTCCAAACGCACGGGCTCCGCCCCGGTGAAGGCCACATCCCAACGGCTGAGATCGAGCTGCTGCTTGTCGGCCTCGGTCACCTTCCGCGCGCACAGTTCATACGCGAAGTTCGGCCCGCCGCTGGTGGTAGCGCCGTATTTGGAAATCGCACGCAGCCACGCCATCGGCTCCTGCAGAAAGGCCGTGGGCGCCATGATGACGCTGGGAAAATTCCCGTAGATCGGCTGCAGAATTCCACCCACCAGCCCCATGTCGTGATACGGCGGCAGCCAGATGACGCCGCGGCTCTCGCTGGAATGGCCGAATCGCTGATAAACCTGCTCCAGATTGTGCAGAAAGTTCGCGTGCGACAGCATCACGCCCTTGGGGCTCGCCGTCGATCCCGACGTGTACTGGATCATCGCCAGCGCGTCGGGCTCCAGCGGCACGGGCCGCTGACTGACCTCGGGCAGCGTCTCCGGGTCGCACACCACCCAACGCACTTCGCGCCTCGCGCCGCTGGCGGACGCGAGTGCCGGTTGAATCATGCCCCACACCTTGGCGCTGCACACCGCCAACGCGCCGGCCGGATCCTCGATCATGGCATCGAGCCGCGGCAAGCGTCGCGCCGAACGCGGCGGATAGCCCGGCACCGCAATCATGCCCGCATAAAAGCAGGCGAACAGCGCCGTAACGAAGTCGAAGCCAGCCGGATAGAGCAGGCAAACCCGCGTGCCCGCAGCAGCCTGCTGCCGCAACACCGCCGCCATCGCTCGCGCGCGCCGTTCCAATTCTCCGTAACGAATCTCAGTTTGTTGACGATCGCCCTGCGTGAGCGCGATGAAAGCGACCTGCTCCGGATTCTCGCGGGCTCTGGTGGAAAGAAGTTCGCTCAGGGTGAGGATGGCCGAACGACTCACGCGGGCCGCGTCCTCGCGACCGCTACCAGAAACAACGCCCCCACCGCCGGCAAGCCCGCAATCAGACACAATGTCCAAAAGTAGTCGCCTTTTGCGCCAGCCGCTGCCAGGAGAAACATTAATCCAAACGCAATCAACGCACTGACATTGGCCATGTTATTGAACCATGTTAGCAATGCGGCCTTACCCGCCCGCGCGCCCAGCGACGTGTAGCCGCGCAGTTCCAGCAGGAAGCCGCCATAGCTGGCGCCCACCAGGCAACTGATCGTCAGAAAGACTGCATAGGGTACACGCACGCCGATCGCCAGCAAGCCCGCACAAACGAACAGAATCGCCGCCGGCAAGCCGAGCGATAGCCAGTTCAAACGTCCCGCGACCTTCGGCGCGCGCCCCCACCAGCCCGCCAGGGCATTCACCAGCAGCGCCGAGGCGAACACGGCCACAATCGTCAGCCCACCGCGCGTCTCGGCCTCGGGGATCGCCAGCACATCGCGCAGCAGATAGATCAGGTTGCCGGCGAACAGGTAGAGTGACGCGTAGACGGAAGCGGCGTAGTAGAACAAACGCCGGTCGTGCGCCTCGAGCGGCACTTGCGGCGTATCCTGCTTGGTTTGCGTCTCGCGTTGCCGCCCCGCCAGCAGCATCCAAGCACCCCACGCGGCCAGCAAGCCCAACGCCGCCACCGCGCCCGTCAGCAACCCGGGCCGCCCATAGGCGAGCGTAAAGAACGCCGGCCCCACCAGCATCCCCAGCAGCCGCGCGACGTTGCCGAGCACATCATGCAGCTTGCGATGTGCTTCGCCGGCGAACGCGGTCGCCGCCCGGTCCAATTGGTTCAGCAGATAGTTGTCGCCGAACTGAATCAGCAGTAGCAGACCGAGGTAGGCCTCGCGACCCTGCGTGGTCAGCAGCAGCACCATCGCCCCCGTCGTCGCGAGCAAGCCGAGCACACCCGTCACCGTTCCCATCCACGTGCGCCGCGCAAAGAACACCCCCGCCGTCGCTGCCACCGTTGACATCAACAGGGCGAGCGACAACAGGAACACCTTCTGCTCCGGATAGGTGCGCTGGAAGAACAACTGCGGCAACACGTTGCCATTCGCCGACATCAGGAACGACAGAAAGAACAGCGCCACGGCATTGAACGTTAGAGCCTGTTTCATTGGATGTCCCGGAACCACCGATCGAACACGCGCCCCACACTTTGGCGGCGGATCACCGCTTCCGCCTCCGCCGGATCACTCAGCCGTTCCGCGTCATGCAGCCCGGCTTCGAACCATTGAGTGAGCGCAGCGCCGAAGCGCGTGTCTCGCACCTGCAAGCCGGCTTCGCCACAGAAGCGCGGCGAGTAATAGTCGAGGTTGCTGCTGCCGAACCCCACCCACTCGCCATCGCCCACAAAGTACTTGCAGTGCAACGTTCGCCCGCGGCCTCGCCGCAGGTACAGCTCCACACCCGCCCGCAGCAGATCGGCAAAACCCAGATAAATGCGATAGTTCGTGAAGTCCAGGTCGTTGCTCTCCGCGGAGTTCGTGAAGATCCGCACGCGCACGCCCCGCTCGCGGGCGGCGGCAATCTGCCGATAGATCGCCGGATGATTGATGTAGTAGGCGTTCTCGATGTCGAACGTCTGCTCGCTGGCCCGCAGACATTGCAGCAGATACCGAAAGCTGCGGTTCTCCGCCAGGCTGGCGGGCGTGGTGCTTTGGAGAATCCCGCGCGGCGTGACGCCGCCCGCATAGCCATCCACCGCCGCGAAGGACTCGTCAAAGAGCGCTTGCGCCGCCGTAACCGATGGCCCCTGCAGCAACAAGTCGATGTCGCGCCACTCATCCCCACTGTAGTGATCGGCGAAGTTGCGTCCGCCCGTCAGCAGAGTCTCGCCGTCCACCAGCAACAGCTTCCGATGGGACGCATCGTAAGGCCGAGCGCGATCGCGAAAGAGACGATAGTCCACGCCCGCCGCCCGCAAATGCCGCACCACTTCCGCCACCGCGGGCTCTTCGTAAGCCTTCCGTGCCGTCGCCGTGCCATCGGCCAGAATCCGGACCCGCACGCCGCGCGCGGCGCAATCAGCGAGCCGTTTGGCCGCCCACCAGCTGGTTTCATCCGCCTGCAGGTAGTACGTGGCCACATCAATCGTCCGGCGCGCGCTGGCGAAGAGTTCCCCGCGCACCCGAAACGACTCGGCGTTGTCGGTCAGCAAGCGCCACTGATCATCAGCGGCAAAGCTGCCATAAAGATGCGGCTCGATCTCGCGCGCAGCCGGCCAGCCGTCCTCCCATCGCCGATAGACCTCATCCCACGCCGGCGCCCGCTGTCGCTTTTGCCACAGCGTGGCAAGGACGGCATAGCTCAGGCCGTACGCATTCGAGCGCAAATCCACGTCCGACATCGTCGAAGCCGGTGCAATCCCGATTCGCCGGAGGATCGCCAATAGCTCGCGAACGCCTCCCGCGACTTTCCCGACCGCATTGGACGGATCCAACTCACTAGCCGTCCGAACCTGCGAAGGCGTTGTCATACGCAATCAATCGACCGGCCTATTGTCACATGCGAAAATGCCGTTTGATGCCGTCGCCCCGCTTTCCTTACGCCCTCGAACTCGAGAGGGCGCTAGGCGATCCGCGGGACGCCGCTTCGCCCATCTCCTTCGCGCGTGCCGTCGAACTCGATGAACGCGAGGAGTTCCCGGCTGAGTTCACAGCCGTTTTGCGGCAGCAAGGCGCGCATCTGCATCTGATTCCCGTCGCGCTGGGCGGCGCGCTCGAAACCTTTGAGGAAAGTATGCTCGCGCTCCGCCTGATCGCCCGGCGCGACCTCACCACGGCCATCGCCTTCGGCCAGACCTTCCTCGGCTCCATTCCAATTTGGCTCGCGGGCAACCCCGTTCAACAGCGGCAACACGCGGAACGCATCCGCCAGGGCGCCCTTTGTTGTCTCGCCCTCACCGAACGCGACCACGGGGGCGACCTGCTCGCCTGCGAGTTCGCCGCCACGCCCACCGCCGGCGGCTATCGACTCTCCGGTGAGAAATGGCTGATCAACAATGGCAGCCAGGGCGGCGCCCTCACCATCCTGGCCCGTACCTCCACGGAGCCCGGCCCCGCCGCCTTCTCGCTCCTACTCGTCGACCGCACCACCGCCCCGCCGGATCAACTCGCCGCCCTGCCGAAGGTCCGCACCCTCGGCATCCGCGGCGCCGACATCAGTGGCTTCGCCTGCCGGGACCTGCCGCTGGACGCTTCCGCTCTGGTCGGCTCTGCCGGCCAAGGCTACCAGATCACGCTCAAGACGCTACAGATCTCGCGTACCCTTTGCGCCGCCCTTTCGCTCGGCGCCGCCGACACCGCCCTGCGCGCCGCGCTCCACTTTGCCCGCTCCCGCCACGTCTTCGGCGACACCGTCAGCGCCATTCCCTCCGCCCGCGACCAGTTGGCCGGCGCTTACGCTGACTTGCTGATCGCCGAAGCGCTCGCGCTGGTGTCCGCCCGCGCCATGCAGGCGGGCCTGGAGCGCATGTCGCTGTGGTCCGCGATTGTGAAGTCGATGGTTCCGTTGCTGGTGGAAGACCTGATCCGCCGCTCTGCCGCCGTCCTCGGCGCGCGCCATTACCTGCGCGAAGCCCACTACGACGGCATCTTCCAAAAAGCCCAGCGCGATAACGCCGTCGTCGGGCTGTTCGATGGCAGTACCGCTGTCAACCTCGGCGTGATTTCCGGCCAGTTGGGCGCCCTCAAAAATCGCCGCGGCACGGCGGACCCGCTGCGGGCGGCCCGGCTCGAACAGCTCTTCGCCCTCTCCGTCCCCCTGCAAAACCGCGCGTTCCCTCGCGATTCCGACATGAAGTTCACCTCCGACGGCCGCGACGAGATTGTCGAAGGCTTGCTCGAAGCGCGCGGTCAACTGAGCGCCCTGGACCCGCTCGCCACCGAACTCGCCGAGGAGTTACAACTGCTCGACCAACGGCTCGAGAACCTGCAGAAGGCCAAGGACCAGCGCACCAACTCGAGCGCGCGGTTCGCGCTCGCCGAACGCTACGGCATCATCCATGCCGCCAGTGCCGCCATTCTGCTGTGGCGCCACCATCGCTCCCACGACGAAGCGCCGGAGACGTTAATGCTGGGCGTGCATCGCTTACTGGAACGCCTGCGGCCCGGGCGCGCGCCCGCTCCCGAGGAGTGGAGCCTGCGGACCTATGCGCAGTTGGAGTCGCAATTCGTCGCCAACGAACTCTTCTCGCAGCTCACGTTGCCCTTAGGTGTGGGCGCTGGAGATCGTTAGCCGGCGGTCGCGCGGCGCTCGCAATCGGCCAGAGCTTCAGCCACCGTCACGTGGACCGGGAACAGCGTGTCGAACCCGGAAAACTGAAAAGTCTGGCGAAGCTTGGCATTCAGGCCGCTCACCATCAGCGTGCCGCTCTGCGCGTCCAGCCGCTTGGCCACCGTCAGAATCGTGCTCAGCCCCATGCTGCTGATGTAGGCGAGCTCCGCCAGGTCGAGCACCAGATAGCGCACTTCGGGCGTCACGCCGGCCAGCAGTACCTGCTGCAGTTCCCCCGCGTTCTCCCCGTCCACCCGTCCGCTCACGCCAAAGAGCATCGCGTAAGGGTGTTGAACGGCTTCGACAGTCATGGGCATCGTGCTTCTTCAGCATAGCCGCCCTTCGGCTGGGCGCAGAGCCAACGCTTGGTAAGATGTGGGCTCATGTTCCGGTGGCCGTCTGTTTGGGTTCGTCGTGTCAGCTTCGGCCTCCCCGGGTTGCTCATGCTCGTTGGCCTCACTGGTTGCAGCGCCCCGGCCTCACCTCCGGTGAAGATGCCCGAAGTCCGCGTGCAGGACCTGCCGGTCACCTGCCTCGGCCGGCTGCTCCCCGGTGAAAGAGTCCTGCGCATCTCCGCGCTGCCCCAAGCCATTGTCAAGCAGTTGCACGTCCGCCGCGGCGAGCGCGTTAAGCCGGGCCAACTTCTGGCCACCCTACGCGACTATGACCTTGCCGCCGCCGCGTTGAAAGAAGCTGAGAGCGAACTGGCCGTCGCCCAAAGCGCGATCGCGCAAGCGAAGTCCGGCGATAAGCCTGCGGCGATTGCCGCGCAGCAGGCCGCCGTGGCGCGTCAGGAAATGGTGCTGGCCAACGCCGAGCGCGACTTTGAACGCCGGCGCACGCTACTGAAGAGCGGCGACATCTCCGCCGCCGACTTTGACCGCGCACAACTCGCCGTCGATAGCGCCCGCCAGTTGCTGCGCCAGGAACGCGAATCGCAGCAGACGCTCGCTCAGGTTCGCGATGTCGACGTGGCCCTCGCCGAAAGCAAACGCGACCTCGCCCAAACCAAAGTGGCCCGCGCCAAGGCCGACCTCGAACGCTACCGCATCGTCGCGCCCGCTGCGGCCACCGTGCTTGAGCTCCACGCCTACCCCGGCGAAACCGTCGGCGACGCCGGCCTGATGAGCCTGGGCGATACCGATCACATGTTCGTGCAGGCCGAAGTCTATGTCACCGATGTGCCCCGCGTGCGCCGCGACGCGGCCGCCAGGATCACCGGCGAAGGCTTCTCCGGCACGCTCACGGGCCGCGTGGTCGAGATTCTGCGCGAAACCGGCGACAACTCGCTCTATCCGCCCACCGCCTCCACGGCCGCCGATAAGCGCGTCCTGCGCGTGCGCATCGCCCTCGATGACGCGCGCGCCGTGCAGCACTTGAGCAATAGCCAAGTCTCGGTCCGGATCGAGCGGTGATGGCGCTGCTCCGCCGCTTCTATTATTGGTTCGCGCCCCTCGGCGTCCCCATCGCCTGGCGCCAGCTCACCAGCGAAACCAAGCGCCTCATCGCTGCCCTGATGGGCATCACCTTCGGCCTGATGCTGATGCTGTTTCAACTGGGCTTGTATGAGGGCATCATGGCCATGGTGGTCCTGCCGATCGACAACCTGCGCGGCGAACTGGTATTGATCAGTCCGAACTTCGAGTACTTCGGCTCCAGCATGGAGTTCTCGCGCCGGCGTGTTTACGAGGCGCGCGCCCTACCCGAAGTCGATTTCGTCGCCCCGCTCTATCTCGGCTTCCTCAGTTGGACCAACCCCGAAAGCACGGCCACCAAGATTACCTTCGCCATGGGCTTCAACCCGAGCGAGAACCCCTTCACCAACCCGGAAATCGTCCGCAACCTGGCCGCGATTCGCGACCCCGAAAGCGTCCTCTTCGATCGCCAGTCTGCCGCCTCTTACGGACCCATTCCCGCCCTGTTCGCCGCCCACGGACCCGTCGAAACGCAATCCGAGCGCAAGCGCGTCCTCGTCAAAGGCCTCTTCACCATGGGCCATACCCTGGCCGCTTCCGCCAACCTCGTCATGAGCGATGAAGCCTACTTCCGCCTGCGCCCCGACAAACCCCGCAACATGGCCAACGTCGGCTTGATCGGCTTGCGCCCCGGTACCAATCCCGAAGCCGCCGCCGCCCGCTTGCGCGCCATCCTGCCCAACGATGTCCTGGTGCTTTCCCGCCCGGAGTTCATGCGCCGGGAGCAGGAGTACTGGCGCAACCGCACGCCGATTGGCTTCGTCAGCGCCGCAGGCGTCCTGGTGGGCTTATTCGTCGGAGCCATCGTCGTCTACCAGATCCTCTACACCGATGTGAACGACCATCTGCGCGAGTACGCGACGCTCAAGGCCATCGGACTCAGCGATCGCTTCTTCATTGGCCTCGTGCTCCAGGAGGCCGCGATGCTGCTGCTGTTGAGTTTCGTCCCCGCCGCGGCCTTCTCCGCCGGGCTGAACTACGTTGCGCGCACCGTCGCCCACATCCCCACCACGATGACCGCCCTGCACATCGTGCTCGTGTTCTTCTCCGCGGGTCTCATGTGCCTGGTGGCGGCGCTATTGGCCACCCGCCGCTTGCGTTCCGCCGATCCGGCCGACGTGTTCTAGGCCATGAAAGAACCGCCCTTCATCTCGATTCGCGGCGTCAGCCACGCCTTCGGCAGCGGAGCCCTGGCCAAGACTGTGCTCCATGAGGTGGACGTCAACTTCCATGCCGGCGAAATCTCGATCATCGTCGGGCCATCCGGGTCGGGCAAAACCACGCTGTTGTCGTTGGTGGGCGCTTTGCGTTCCGTGCAGTCCGGCAGCGTCAAAATCGGCGGCATCGAACTGCGCGGCGCCACCAAGGCGCAGCAACTCGTCGTCCGCGCGAGCGTCGGCTACATCTTTCAGGCCCACAACCTGATTGACTCGCTCACCGCGCGCGAGAACGTCCAACTCGGCCTCGCCGTCCAGCGCGATGCCACCACGGCGGGCTCCCGCCAGCAAGCGCTCGACCTGCTGACCCGCGTTGGGCTAGCCGAGCACGCCGACAGGTTTCCCCGCCAGTTGTCCGGCGGCCAGAAGCAGCGCGTCGCCATCGCCCGCGCTCTGGTCCGTGCGCCCCAGGTGGTGCTGGCCGATGAGCCCACCGCCGCCCTCGATCGTCACTCCGGCCGCGAAGTCGTGACGCTCCTGCAGCACCTCGCCCAGCAGATGCGCTGCACCGTCCTGCTGGTGACGCACGACAGCCGCATCCTCGACATTGCCGACCGCATCCTCACCCTCGAAGACGGCCTGATTCAGGAAACCAATCTGGCGCTGGACCGGCTGGTGAAGCTCACCGTCGAACTCCTGCCCCTGCTCGCCCGCTACCCCAGCCACTTCGGAGGCGACCTTGCCGAAGTCGCCGCACCGGCGCAGGAGCGTTACGACCTGCTGCTCCCCCGTCTTTCCGAACTCGTGGGCCGCCGTCAGCCCGGCGACACCCGCGCGCCCCGCTGGCTGCAAATCGCCGAGACGCTGCGACGGGTGGAGACCGCGCTGGTGGAGCTGGACGGCCTGTTGCGCGAGGCGCCGGCCTTGAAGGAAGTCATCCTGCCGAGCCTCGAGTTTCTGCTCACCACTGCGGCCCGCAGCTTCGAGGCGCCCACGCGGCGGGACGCGCAGATTCTGGGGCAACTTACCGGCAGCCGGGCTCCCGGGAACGAAGCCATCTGGCAGCACGATCGTGACTCGCAAGCCGCCAAGCCGATTCTCGAGGTCTACTTCCGGCTCGTGCACTTCCTGCACGAACTCGCCGCCGCGCTCGAAGACGACCTGCCTTGAGCTACTGAATCAACTGCAGCGGACCGAACATCAACTGCCCCAGGATGTAGTGGGCGACGGTGGCGCCCAGGATGGTGCGGTGCCGGGCGTAGAGCCAACCGAAGAGCGCCGCTCCAAGAAAGGCGATGATGCCCAGTCGGAAGGAATAGTGCAAATGCACCACGCCGAACTGGGCCGCCCCTAGGAGGATCGCGATGGCGGTGCGATAGCGCCCGGTGAGCAGTCGCTCCACGCAGGTTTGCTGGAAGCCGCGGGTGCTGAGTTCCTGCGCGGTGGTGACGAACAGATAGAGCACGAACATCTGCCACGGCTCCCACTTCTGCCAGTCGATGAGCGGCAACCCGGCGAACTCCGGATTCGTGGCCACGCTGTAGGCCTTGAAGGCCAACAGTACGCCGAACACCGGCACGCACACCAGCAGCGACTCCACCAGCGAGCGCTTCCAGTTGCGCAGCGTGAAGCCGAAGGTCGACAGCGGGTAGTGATGCCGGCGTAGGAACCAGTACATCATCCCGCCCAAAGCGACAAACAGGCCCAGGTTCATCAGGTGCGTGCCGGGCGAAAGCGGAGTAAGCTTCACCTTAGCCACGTTCTGCACAAACGCCAAAGCCATCGTGTAGACACACAGCAGCAGAATGCTGCCCGAAAACAGCTTGCTGAACTCGGCCTGAAGTTCGGCGGCGCGCTCGAGTTCGGCGTTTTTGTGCTGCACCTCGGCGAAAGCCCGGCTCAGACGCAGTTCGCGCGCCTCCACCTTCACCGTCATCAGGCCCAGCACCTCGGCCAGCTCGCCGACTTCTTCCGGGCACCGGCCTTCGCGCGTGAGGTCGAAAATGCGGGCCGCGGCCGGGTAGTTGCCCTGAATCACCTCGTAGCCGGCGTTGGTGAGTTGAGCGAAGTAGTCAGGCGGTTCGGGCATCGGGCGTCAGCAGTGCCGTCGCACCGCCTCCTCGGGCAGGCGTTCGCCCCAATTGGTGTCCAGGCAATAACGAATCGTGTTTTCGATGTACTGGCCGGCGTCGCCCAGGGCGATGCCGCTGCCCTGCAAGTCGGCCAGCGTCCCGGCATTCAGGTGCGATTGCCGCACGCCCATCAGGCGCACATGTGTGCCCAACGTCTCGGCCACCCTGCGCAGGTAAGGGTCCGTACAGCTTTCAAGGAAGCGGTTGTATTCGCTGAGGCTCACCAGGCGCGGCACGCGCACCTTCTCGCGGGCCTCGTTCGAAGGATGAGCCTCCACCACGCCGCAGCAGCGCGCGATGACGTCGGCCAAAGGCAGCGCGGTATCCGGCCCGGCGCAAATGTGACGGTAGGCGCCGGTCTGAAAGCGGAAGTCGAAGAGGTGCGCGAGCGTCGCCGCCGCCCAATCGTTGGTGATCAGGTCCGCGCCCACTTCCGGATCGCCCGGCACCATCGGCAAGGCGCTGCCGGGCAGCGAGCGCAGCAAGTGATGGAAGTAGTTGAACTGGGACACGCTGCCCGCGGCGGAATCGGCGATCACCAGGCTCAAACGGTAGACGGCAATCGGCAACGACTTCATCGCCTCGCCCACCAGCAGTTCGGCTTCATGCTTGGCCTGCTGATAGGTGTTGACGAACTTCTGGCCGGGCGGAATCGGCCCTTCGCCGAAGGTGCCCTGACGATAGCCGTTCACGTAGACGGTGCTGACGTGGACCATCTTGTTCAGTTGCCGGCAACTGCGGGCCAGTTCGAGCATCGAGCGCGTCCCGGCGAAGTTGACGGCGCGCGAGGCCGCGAGCGACAGGTCGAAGCGAACGTCGGCGGCTCCGTGGATGATCTGCGTAACGGTTTCGGTGAGTTGACGGTACTCGTGGGGGTCGATGCCCAGTTGCGGCAGGGTGAGGTCGCCGAGCACGCAGCGGACGCCGGGTCGGGTGAGGCGGGCGGCCTGATCCGGGCGCCGCACCAGCGCCGTGATCTCACGGTCCGGCCGTTGGCGTCGTAGCAACTCAATGGCCGCCCCACCCAATAAACCCGTCGCCCCGGTCAAGAAAAGGTGGTCACTGGCCATTTCGGTGATGCGACAGCGCGCCCCTGATTATAACGTGCCGGTGCTGGGAACTCCTTCATCCCCGGCCGGCGGAGCAAAACGGCATCAATGGTAGGATGACGGTCTCAAGCAGAATTCTCTTGGCATCTTCGAGCTCCATTTCCGGGGTTCGGGCACCCCGTTCGCCCGCGCCTGCTGGCGCCGTGCAGCGGACCAGCCATTGGCTGTTCGAACGGTTCGCCAAAGGCGTACTGCGGGTTTATTGTCCGCTGGCGGTGCAAGGTGCCGAGCGCTTGCCTCCCTTTCCCTTTTTGATCTGCGCAAACCATTGCAGTCATTTGGATAGCGTGGTGCTGATGTGCGGGGCGGGCCGGCCGTTTCGGCACTTTGGGCTGCTGGCGGCGAAGGACTATTTCTTCCGCAATCAGGCGGTGGAGGGTGGCTTCTCCCTGCTCGTCAATCTGATTCCGATTGACCGCACGGCGGACACCGCCTCGTTCCACGAGACGATCGGGCGCTGCCGGCAGTTCCTGGATGCGGCCAACGGAGCATTGATTCTGTATCCCGAAGGAACGCGGTCGCGTTCCGGGGAGATGGGCGAGTTTAAGCGCGGACCGGGCGTGCTGGCGGCCAAACTGAGCGTCCCGATCGTGCCGGCGCACATCACGGGAACCGCGGCGGTGATGCCGCGCGGCGCGTTGTTCCCCAAGCCCGGGCGGCTGACGGTGCGGTTTGCGGCGCCGGTGATGCCCAGCGCCGGCTGCTCGCCGGGCGACCTGATGGCGGAGACGCAGCGGCGGATCGCCGCCATGAAGGATGAAGCTCGCGCATGAAGTCCATGAAGTGGTGGGGCTGGGGCGACGAAGCCGTCGAGTTCGACATCTCGGTTCGCCCGGGTCTGTGGACCTACATCCGCACGCAACTGCGCCTGCCGGAGCGCCCGGATGCCACGCCTCCCGTCAGCTTTGACTCACTCGTTCTGCCCCCCGCGAAAGAGAACGCCGCCTTCCTGGCCGACATCGGCGCGCTCGAAGTCACCCGCGACAAGAAGGAGCGCGTGGTCCATGCCTACGGCAAGAGCTACCGCGACCTGTGGCGCCTGCGCCGCGGCCGGGTGGACTATGCGCC
>JBGAHE010000056.1:0-47374 GCA_044226365.1 Bryobacteraceae bacterium | reverse complement strand
ATTCGCTCAGCGCGGGCGTGGGTTCGGACTTGGTGGGCTTCTCGGTACCCTTCTCGCCGGGTTCGTCCACCAGGTAGCCCACGCCGCGAACGGTGTGGATGAGCTTATCGGTGTAACGGTCGTCGACCTTGGCACGGAGATGGCGGATGTAGACGTCGACGATGTTGGTGAGCCCATCGTAGTCCATGTCCCAGACGTGCTCGACGATCATGGTGCGGCTGACCGGGCGGCCTTTGCTGCGCATGAGGTACTCGAGAATGGAGAACTCTTTAGGGGCGAGATCGATCTGGTCAGAGCCGCGATGAACCTTACGGCGGATGCAATCGAGGACCAGGTCGCCCACCTGGAGACGCTCCGGCATGGGCTGACCGCGGCGCAGAAGGACGCGGACGCGGGCCAGCAGTTCGACAAAGGCGAACGGCTTGGTGAGATAGTCGTCGGCGCCGAGTTCGAGGCCTTTGACGCGGTCGTCAACGCCGCCACGGGCACTCAGGATGAGCACGGGAGGCGAAGTCTTGCGGTTCCGGATCTTTTCGAGGACCGTGAGGCCGTCCATGTCGGGCAGCATCATATCGAGGATGACCAGATCGTAGTCGGTCTGATGGATGAGGTCGAGGCCGGAGCCTCCATCCGCGGCGACGTCCACCGCGTACCCCGCACTCTCAAGCCCTCGCGCCAGGAAATCCGCGATCCGTTTTTCGTCTTCGACGACGAGTAGCCGCATAATTCCGTAATTTAGCATGTCCGCGCGTTATCCTAAAGAAGATGCCCGCGTGGCCAGGAAAACATTTCTTCATCAATCTGTTTGAGCGGCGGACGCTTCTGGCGGAGATGGTGCGGCGAGACTTTACACGGCGCTTCGTCGGCTCGAGTGTGGGATGGATCTGGGTGCTGGTGCATCCGCTGGTATTGCTCGCGAGTTGGACGTTCGTTTTTCACTATTGTCTGGGGATGAAGGTGCCGCCGGGGCAGCGAACGGGCAACTACACGCTGTTTCTGTTCTGCGGGCAATTGCCGTGGCTGTTATTCCAGGACACCGTGGCGCGCTCGTCGACCTGCCTGGTGGAAAATTCGAACCTGATTACCAAGACGCTGTTCCCTTCCGAGATGATTCCGGTCTCGATTTTTCTTTCGTCGCTGGTGAATCACCTGATGACCCTGGCGCTGGCGCTGGTGGCGGTAGCGATTTGGGGCGAGGGGTTGTCGGCGTGGCCGATGCTGTTGCCGGTTTACATGCTGTTGATTGGGTTATTCAGCGTGGGCCTGGGTTGGATGGTGGCGAGTTTGCAGGTGTTTCTGCGGGACACTTCTCAGTTCACGCTGGTCGCGCTGACGTTGTGGTTCTGGGTGACGCCGATCTTCATCACGCTGGAGCAAGTGCCAGCGCGGTTTCGTTTTCTGATGCAGTTGAATCCTTTGTCCGCCGCGGTGTCGTCGTATCGAGATTTGCTACTGGTGAGCAAGGCTCCCAGCGGGGGCGAACTCGCGTGGATGGCCGCGTCGTCACTCGGTGTGTTCATGCTGGGCGGACTGTTGTTCCGGCAACTGAAGCGCGGCTTTGCGGACGTGTTGTAAGCGATGCGAACGGCCTTCTTCAGCGCGCGGCCCGATGAGCGTCCCTTTTACGCAGGGGCGACACATGCCCTCAGCTTCTTCGAGACGCCGCTCAACCCGATGACGGCGAAGCTGGCGGCCGGGCATCCGGCGGTGTGCCTATTTGTGAATGACGACGGGAGCGCGGAGACGCTGGCCGAGTTGTCGCGAGGCGGCACGAAGTTCCTGGCGCTGCGTTCGGCGGGTTATAACCACATCGACCTGGCGGCGGCGGCGAAGTTGGGCATGGGCGTGGGCCGCGTGCCGGCGTACAGTCCTTATGCGGTGGCCGAGCATGCGGTGGCGTTGATCCTGGCGTTGAACCGCAAGCTGGTGCGCGCGAATGCGCGCGTGCATGAGAACAACTTTCTGCTGGATGGCTTGATGGGCTTTGACCTGCATGGCCGAACGGTGGGCGTGGTGGGGACGGGGCAGATCGGGCGGGTGCTGGCGGGCATCATGCGGGGTTTCGGCTGCCGCGTGCTGGCGTACGATCCGCAGCCGCAGGGCGATTTCGAGTTCGTGGACCTGCCGGTGTTACTGGCGGAGAGCGACATCGTGTCGCTGCATTGTCCGCTGTTGCCGGCGACGCATCATCTGATTGACGACGCGGCGCTGGCGCAGATGAAGCAGGGCGTGATGGTGATCAATACGAGCCGGGGCGGCCTGGTAGATACGCGCGCGGCGATCCGGGCGCTGAAGAGCGGGCGGATCGGCTACCTCGGGCTCGATGTGTATGAAGAAGAGGCGGGCATGTTCTTTGCCGATCGCTCGGGCGCGGTGCCGCAGGACGATGTATTCGCGCGGCTGCTGACCTTTCCGAATGTGCTGATTACGGGGCATCAGGCGTTCTACACCCGGCAGGCGCTCGAGAACATCGCCAGTACGACTTTACAGAACTTGACTGAATTCGAAACGACGGGGACTTGCTCTCACTTGGTGACTCTTTAATTCGATATGTGCGGGATCGCCGGATTTACTCACTTAGATCGGCCTGCCCCGGCAGGCCGCATGCGCCGCATCACCGATACGCTGCATCATCGTGGGCCCGATCAATCGGGCATCTGGGAATCGGAGAAGGTATCGCTGGGCGCGGTGCGCCTCAAGATCATTGATTTGACCGGAGGCGACCAGCCGATGACCAGCGCCGACGGCAATACGGTGCTGGTGTTCAATGGCGAGGTTTATAACCATGCCGAGCTGCGGCGCGAGCTCGAGCAGCGGGGCCATACCTTCCGTTCGCGCTGCGATACCGAGGTGGTGCTGAAGGCGTTTCTCGAATGGGACACGGATAGCTTCAAGCGGCTGCGCGGTATGTTCGCGTTCGCGGTGTGGCAGGAAGAGCAGCAGCGGTTGCTGCTGGTGCGAGACCGAGTGGGGATTAAGCCGCTGTACTTTACGCAGCAGGGGCTCGATTTGTATTTCGGGTCTGAGTTAAAGACGATTTTCGAGCATCCGGAGATTGACCGGCGCATCGATCTCGACGGTCTGAGCTACTATCTCTCGCTGAACTATGTGCCGACGCCTTACACGCTGGTGGACGGCATGGTGAAGGTGCGGCCGGGGCATTGGCTCGAGTGGCGCTCCGGCGACGTGAAGCAGGAATGTTACTGGACGCTGTCGCTGTGGCCGCAGAAGCGGACGCTGGAGGAGGCGAAGGCGGAGCTCGATCATTTGCTACGCGAGTCGATTCGCGAGCACCTGGTGTCGGACGTGCCGTTGGGGGTGTGGGCGTCGGGCGGTCTGGATTCGTCGACGGTGCTGCACTATGCGGCGGGGATGACGGACCGGAAGCTGAAGACGTTTTCGGTGTCGTTCCGGGGGAAGTCATTTGACGAGAGCCAGTATTTCCGGCAGGTAGCGGAGCATTACGGGACCGAGCACGAGGAGTTCGACTTACAGCCCGAAGCCGAGTTACCGGACGTGATCGACCGGATGGGGCATTATTCGGATGAACCGAGTGCCGATTCGGGGGCGTTGCCAGTTTGGTATCTGTCGCAAATGTGCCGCAAGCAGGTGACGGTGGCGCTGAGCGGCGAGGGAGCAGATGAGTTATTCGCCGGTTACGCGACTTACTTAGCCGATGAGTATGCGGCGAAGGCGCGGCGGGCGCCGGCCTGGTCGCGCCGGACGACGCTGGGGATGCTGGGGGCGTGGCCGGTCTCCAACGATAAGATCAGTTTCGAGTACAAACTGAAACGGTTTCTGGCGGGCAGCCTGATGGATGCGGAGTCGGCGCATTTGTATTGGAATGGCACACATTCCGATGCGGAGCGGAAGCGGCTGTATCGGCATGACGGGCGGCGGCAGGCGCGCGATTTATTCCGTTGGATGCCAGCGGAGTTTGCGCACTCCGGACCATTGAACCGCTATCTGTGGGTGGATCAGCGTTTCTATTTGACGGATGACATCCTGACCAAGTGCGACCGGATGAGCATGGCGCATTCGCTCGAGGTGCGGCCGCCGTTTCTCGATCATCGCGTGATTGAGTTTGCGAACAGTTTGCCGGAGGCGTTGAAGATGGCGCCCGAGGCATCGTCGCGCGATGGGCGGTTGAAGTTCGTGCTGCGGAACCTGATGCAGGACAAACTGCCGCCGGCGATTCTGACGCGACCCAAGCAGGGCTTCGACATTCCGACGCATCATTGGTTCCGCACCATCCTGAAGCCGTTGCTGATGGATACATTGAGCTCGAGCAACGTGCGGTCAACGGGATTGTTCGATGAGCAGGTGATGGCGCAGACGATCGATCGGCATTTACGGGGGAAAGCCAATTTGGGCTATCACCTGTGGGGCTTACTGACCTTGTTCTTGTGGATGAAGCGATGGAACATTCAAGGCGCGCGGAGCTAACGGTGATCGCGGCGGCGGCCGCGATTTATCTGATGAGCGTGCTGGCGCCGCCGTTCCTGATGGACGATGTGGATGCGGTGCAAGCGACGATTGCGCGCAACATGCTGACGTCGGGCGACTGGGTGACGGCGCGGCTGGATGGCGTGAAGTACCTGGAGAAGTCGCCGCTGGTTTATTGGATGATGGCCAGCTCGTACGCCGTATTCGGCGTGGCGGATTGGGCGGCGCGGCTGCCGATTGCGTTGTGCACGATCGCGCTGTGCTGGCTGGTGTTTCGTATGGGGCGGTGGGCGTTCGATGAGGAGACGGGTTTGTATGCGGGGCTCGCAATGGCGACCAGCATTGGGCTGTTTCTCTTTACGCGCATTCTGATCCCGGACGTGATCCTGACGCTGACGATTGCGCTCGCTTTGTGGGGTTTTCTGCGAGCGCTCGATGAAGCGGAGACCGAACCGCGGCGATGGGCGTGGACGATGGGCGCGGCGATGGGGACGGGCCTGTTGTTGAAGGGCCTGATTGCGGCATTGTTTCCGGTGGCGGCGGCGGGGCTCTACCTGCTGTTTACGGGGCAGTTGTTCGCGCGGCGGACATGGCAGCGGCTGCATCCGGTGAGTTCGCTCGCGATTCTGCTGGCGATCGGCGCGCCGTGGCACGTGGTGGCGACGCTGCGCAATCCGCCGTATTTCGATTGGACGATGAAGAGCGAGCCCGGGCATTATCGCGGCTTCTTCTGGTTCTACTTCTTCAACGAGCATGTGTTCCGGTTTCTGAATATGCGCTTTCCGCGCGACTACAACACCGTGCCGCGATGGCTGTTCTGGAGCTTGCACCTGGTGTGGTTCTTTCCGTGGAGCTTGTGGCTGGCCGAGACGTTCGGCCTGAGCTATCGCGGAGCAGACCGGGCGGCGAGGATGCGGCTGCTGTGCCTGTGCTGGGCCGGGTTCACGATGACGTTCTTCACGTTCTCGACGACGCAGGAGTATTATTCGATGCCGGCGTATCCGGCGATGGCGCTGGTGCTGGCGGGGGCGATGCGGGCATCGCGGGGATTCTTGGCGGGACGCGCGGGGGGCGCGATCTGTGCGTTCGCCCTCGCGGCGATCGTCTTCATCCTGACGCAGGTTTGGAGCTTGCCGACGCCGGGCGACATCTCGCAGGCCTTGGTGACGCAGGCGACTGAGGCTTATACGCTTTCCATGGGTCACATGGGCGATTTGACGATCCAGTCGTTCGCCTATCTGCGCGGGCCGCTGATGCTGGCGGGGACGGCGTTTTTGGTGGGAGTGGTGGCGGGTTGGCGGTTGACGGGCCGCAGCCAGAAGCTGGCGATCGCGGCGATGCTGGTGCTGTTTCTGAATGCGGCGCGATGGGCGATGATCACGTTCGATCCGTATCTATCGTCCGAGCCGTTGGCGCAGGTGCTAAAGCAGTCCCCGAAGGGCGAAGTGATTCTGGACAACCAGTACTACACGTTCTCGTCGATTTTTTTCTATGCGCCGCTGGAGCGGGCGTTGTTGTTGAACGGGCGGGTGAACAATCTCGAATACGGTTCGAACGAGCCGGGGGCGCCGGCCGTGTTTCTGACTGACGCTGAATTGCCGGCGCGGTGGCGAGTGCCGCAGCGGCACTATCTGTTCATCGAGAATCCGTCGGTGGAGCGCGTGCGGGGGGTACTGGGCGCGGATCTGCACCTGGTGCGGACGATTGGCGGCAAGAGCCTTTACACGAACCTGCCGCTGAACTGATCCCAGGCTGCGGCGATTTGCGGGGCGAGTTTGGGAGCGAGGCTGTGTCCCTGGCCGGTGAGTACAAGATGTTCGTGCGGCGCGGGAATCAGGGCGAGAGCTTCGGCGAGTTCCTCGGGAGTGCCGAAGGTATCGCGGTTGCCGCTGGCGAACAGGCTGGGGACGCGGAGCTGCGGGAGATGGTCCGTACGGCGCTTCGTGGGGGCGCCGGGGGGATGGAGCGGGTAGCCGAGGATGAGCAGACCGCGGACGAGGTCGGGTTGTTCGGCCAGGAGCATGGTGGATTGACGGCCACCGTAGGAGTGGCCGCCGAGGTAGACGGGGAGGCGGGTTTCGGCGGCGAGTTGGGCGACGGCGTCGGCGAGGCTGGCGCGGTCCTGGGCGGCGCCGGAGGGATGGGGAGGCCCGCCGGGCTTGCGGACGCGGTAGGCCATGTTGACGCGGAGGACAGCCCAGCGGAGGGCGGTGAGGGCGTCGGCGAGGGCGACCAGGAGGGGGGCGTCAGCGTTCGAACCGGCGCCATGGGTGAGGACGAGGGCGCGTTGGGCGTCGGGGGGGCGTACGAGGCGGTCCATGGGCTCAATTTTAGCGTCAGTTTTGACAAAGGCGGGGTTATCCGATAATCTCGATGTACAAAGAGGAGATTGCTCCAACTCGTGTTTAACTTGTCAGTCAAAGCCGAGTACGCTTTACAGGCGATTTTCGACTTGGCGTTGCAGAAACCGGGCACGCCGATCAAGATTGCGGATATTGCGGTACGGCAACACATCCCGCAGAAATTCCTGGAGTTAATCCTGGCCAGCCTGAAACAAGGCGGGTTTGTGGAGTCGCGCCGGGGGGCTGAGGGCGGCTATCTGCTGGCGCGGCCGGCATCGCAGATTGTGATTGGGGATGTGCTGCGGTTTGTGGAGAACAAGAAGGGGCGGCGGCGGGTGGAGAGTCCGTTCTCGGAGCTATGGAAGCAAGTGGACGAGAACATTGCGAGTGTGACCGATCAAACGAATTTTGGAGATTTGGCCCGGGCTTGGCAGGAGAAGCGGGCGAAGTACGTGGCCGACTGGGTGATCTGAGCTAAAGGAGAATACAACCATGTGGTTTGAAGACAATTCGCTGAGTATTGGGCGGACTCCCCTGGTGCGCCTGAACCGGGTAACCGATGGCGCCGGCGCCACGGTGCTCGCGAAGATCGAAGGGCGCAATCCGGCTTATTCGGTGAAGTGCCGCATCGGCGCATCGATGATCTGGGACGCCGAGAAGAAAGGGCTGTTGGGCCCGGGCAAAGAGATTGTGGAGCCGACGTCCGGCAACACGGGCATTGCGCTGGCGTTTGTGGCGGCGGCGCGCGGGATTCCGATTACGCTGACGATGCCGGAGACGATGTCGCTTGAGCGGCGCAAGGTATTGAAGGTGTACGGCGCGAACCTGGTGCTGACCGAAGGCGCCAAGGGCATGAAGGGCGCGATCGGCAAGGCCGAGGAAATCGCGGCGAGCGATCCGAGCAAGTACGTGCTGTTGCAGCAGTTCAAGAACCCGGCGAACCCGGAGATCCACTTCAAGACGACCGGCCCGGAGATCTGGGATGACACGGACGGGGCGATCGATATTCTGGTGAGCGGCGTGGGCACCGGCGGCACGATCACGGGCATTTCGCGCTACATCAAGCAGACCAAGGGCAAGGCGATCCAGTCGATTGCCGTGGAGCCGGTGCACAGCCCGGTGATTACGCAGAAGCGAGCGGGCGAGGAGTTGAAGCCGGGTCCGCATAAGATTCAGGGCATTGGCGCGGGATTCATCCCGGACAATCTGGATCTAAGCGTGGTGGACGCGGTGGAACAGGTCACCAACGACGAAGCCATCGAGATGGCGCGGCGGCTGGCGAAGGAAGAGGGGCTGCTGTCGGGCATCTCCTGCGGCGCGGCGGCGGTGGCCGCGGTGCGCGTGGCGAAGCGGCCGGAGAACGCGGGCAAGACGATTGTGGTGGTGCTGCCCGACGCGGGCGAGCGTTACCTCTCGAGCGCGCTGTTCGAAGGCATGTTCAACGAAGTTTAGCGATTGGATTGAGTGAAAAGACGCAGGGCCTCGTGCCGGGCAACCGGTGCGAGGCCTTTCGTTTGCTAGCGTGGATTTATCGATGATTGCGTTTTCTAACGTCAACAAGCAGTACGGCAAGCAACTGATTTTCGTGGAAGCTTCGTTCCAGTTAAACCCCGGGGAGAAGGTGGGGTTGGTGGGTCCGAACGGCGCCGGCAAGACGACACTTTTCCGGATGGTGATGGGCGAAGAGGAGGCCGACGAAGGCCATGTGTCGCTGCCGAAGAAGCTGACGATCGGCTATTTCCGGCAGGATGTGGAAGAGATGTCGGGGCGGAGCGTGCTGGACGAGGCGATCGCCGGCAGCGGGCGGCTGGGCGATCTGCATCATGAGCTCGAAGAGCTGCAGCGGGCGCTGGAGGATCCGGCGCGGGCGGACGAGATGGATAAGATTCTCGACCGGTTCGGCGCGGTGCAGGAAGAGTACATGCACCTGGACGGTTATACGCTGGAGGCGCAGGCGCGCGAAGTGCTGCACGGGTTGGGCTTTCAGGACGATCAGATCGATGGCGATGTCGGGGCGCTGTCGGGTGGGTGGAAGATGCGCGTGGCGTTGGCGCGCGTGCTGCTGGGACGGCCCGATGTGCTGCTGATGGACGAACCGACGAACCATCTGGATCTCGAGTCGATCATCTGGCTCGAAGGGTTTTTGAAGGCGTTTCCAGGGGCGCTGCTGATGACGTCGCACGATCGCGAGTTCATGAACCGCATTGTGTCGAAGATCGTGGAAATCGACGCGGGCGAAATCATTACTTACTCGGGCAACTACGACTTCTACGAGCGCGAGTGCGTAATTCGCGAGGCGAACCATCAGGCGGCGTTCGCACGGCAGCAGGCGATGCTGGCCAAGGAGCAGCGCTTCATCGAACGCTTCAAGACCCATGCGGCGAAGGCGGCGCAGGTGCAGAGCCGCATCAAGGCGCTGGACAAGATCGAGAAGATCGAGCTGCCGAAGAAGCGGCAGGTGGTGAAGTTCGACTTCCGGATTCCGCCGCGATCGGGCGATCAGGTGGCGGTGATCGAGAACGTGCACAAGGCTTACGGCAAGCGGGTGATCTATCAGGGACTCTCGCTGACGATCCGGCGGGGCGAGCGTTGGGCGGTGATGGGCCGCAACGGCGCGGGCAAGACGACGTTGGATGATCACCGCCCGCGGTGATGGGACGGAACGCCGGATTACTCAAGATGATCGCCGGCGTGACGACTGTTGCGGTTGGGCGCGAGCCTGAACATGGGCTACTTCGCGCAGCAGAGCCTGGACGTGCTGGACCCGACGCTGACGGTAATCGATCAGTTGCAGAAGGATTTTCCGAAGGACAGCATCGGGTCGTTGCGCTCGCTGGTGGGGGCGTTTCAGTTCTCGGGGGATGACGCCGAGAAGCCGATCCGCGCGCTTTCGGGCGGCGAGAAGTCGCGCTTGGCGATGGCGCGGATGCTCTATAACCCGCCGAACTTCCTGGTGCTCGACGAGCCGACGAACCATCTGGATCTGGCGACCAAGGAGATGCTGGTGGATGCGCTCAAGAACTTCGAAGGCACGATGATTTTTGTGTCGCACGATCGCGTGTTTCTGCGGGGCTTGGGGTCACGCGTGCTGGAGCTTGGCGGCGAGAGCGGGACCGAGCGGGAGCCAAGGGTGTATCCTGGCTCCTACGTCGAATATGTCCAAGCCATTGGCCACGAAGCCCCCGGCATCTACACGTAATTTCCTCACCAGACGCAGCGCAATCGGGGCCGCCGCGCTACTGGCCGGTTGCCAAAAGAACCAGCGGCCGGTGATTGGCGTGGTGCCCAAGGCGACGTCGCATCTGTTTTTCATGGCGGTGCACGCGGGCGTGCGCGAAGCGGGCGCGGAGTTCAACTTCGACATTGACTGGAATGGCCCGAACGAAGAGACCGATCATGCGCGGCAGATCCAGGTAGTAGACGCGATGGTGGCGCGCCGCGTGACGGCGATGGCGATTTCGGCGACCGATGAGAATACCGTGGCGCAAGCGGTGCAGCGGGCGATCGACGCCGGGATTCACGTGTCGGTGTTCGATTCGGGGGTGAATGCGAGAGGCTACCTGACGTTTGTGGCGACCGACAATCTGGCGGCCGGGGTGACGGCGGCAGACCGGTTGGCGCAGTTGGTGGGGGAGCACGGCAAGGTGGGCATGGTGATGCACAAACCAGGCGGGACGTCGACCATGCTGCGCGAGCGAGGCTTTCAGGAAGCGATGGTGAAGCACGCGAAGGTGACGATCGCGGCGCGGCAATACGGCATGGCGGACCGGTCAAAAGCTCGCGCGGCGGCGGAGAACATGCTGAGCGCGCATCCGGACATGGCCGGCTTGTTTGCGTCGAGCGAGGCGAGTTCGTTGGGGGCGATGCAGGCAATCGAGAGCCGCGGGCTGCGCGGCAAGGTGAAGCTGATTACGTTCGACACGAGCGACTCGCACGTGGCCGCACTCCAGGCCGGTACGATCGACCTGATGCTGGTGCAGGACTCGCGCAAGATGGGCTACGAAGCCGTGAAGGCGCTGGCGATGAAACTGCGTGGCGAGACGCCGCCAGCGCGGATGGATCTGCCGGTGCAGGTGATTGCGAAGGCCGATCTCGAGCGGCCTGAAATTCGCGGGCTGTTAAGCGAGCCGAAGCCGTAGCTACTTCGGCGGACGCTGGTTCTTGAGCCAGGTGTCGTAGGAGTGCTTACGGGGCCCGTAATAGTCGATGGCGTCGAAGAAGGCGGCGTTACCGTTGAAGCGGGGGTCGCCTTGCTCTTTGAGCATCGTTTCCATGCGTTCGCGCAGGGTGCGCTTCACCTGGGCGAAGTCGACTTGGGCGGCGAGGTTCTTGAGGCACTCGGGGTCATCGGTGATTTGGTAGAGCTCTTCGGAGGCGCGGAAGCCGAAAGCGAGCTGATAGTTCCGGTCGAAGGCGGAGATCATGGCGGTTTTGGTGGGGCTGTCGTCGACATTCCGATACCCGGTCTCAGGATTCCCGGCAGGCCAGCGGTCGGGCTCAAAATTGCGGACGTAGAGATACTCGGGCGTCCGGATGGCGCGGACGGGGTAGCCGGCGTCGTTGGGCCGGCCGAGGTCATGGCGCTCTTTGGCAATCAGCATGACGTCGCGCGTGGCGTCGACGGTACCGGATTTGGGGCTCTTGAGGACATCGACGAAACTCTTGCCGGTAACGGTGGGCGGGAGCTTGACGCCGGCGGCTTCGAGGAAGGTGGGGGCGAAATCGCGGGTGTTGATGAAGTCGTTGACGTGACGGTTGCCGGTGGTGAGCTTGCCCCAGCGGATGGCGAGCGGGATGTGGAAGCCCTGTTCGTAGATCTGCCCTTTGACGCGAGGGAACGGCATGCCGTGGTCCGAGGTGACGACGACGAGGGTGTTGTCAAGTTCGCCAATTTCTTCGAGCTTGGCGAGGGCGCGCCCGAGGTGCTTGTCGAACCACTCGACTTCGAGGGCGTAATCGAGCAGGTCGCTACGGACCGTTTTGTTGTCCGGGAAGTAGGCGGGGACGGTGACGTCGGCGAGCTTCTTCCCTGCCCGGAGGCCGGAGCCATCTTCGTAGGCGCGATGAGGCTCCTGGCCGCCGAGCCAGAAGCAGAAGGGCTGGCCGGCGGGTCGCTGGCTGAGGAAGTCGGCGAAGTTGCCGGCGTAGTCGCGATTGGAGATGCCATCGGTGGGCGGCGGGTTCGTGAGCCTCTGATATTCCTGGCCTGCCGGGTTGTGCTTCCAGCCGGTGACTTTGAATTCGCCGGGTCCCCAGCCTTTACCGGTCATGCCGACGAAGTAGCCGTTCTGCTCGAGGACTTGCGGATAAACGGCGAATTCATTCGGGAAAACGCTGTAGTGGTTGATGGCTTCTTTGAGCTGCCAGGAGTTGCGGCCGGTGAGAATCGTGGCGCGGCAGGGGCTGCACTTGGGGTTCGAAGTGAAGCAGTTGTGGAAGAGGACGCCTTCGCGCGCGACGCGATCGAAGTGGGGTGTGGAGACCCACTTGGCGCCATAGGCGCCGGCGTGTCCATGGGACCAATCGTCGGCGATGACGAAGAGGATGTTGGGCCGGCGCGAGGTCTGCGCGGCGAGCGCCGTGGTGGTGAGAAGAAACTGGCGACGGTTCACAGCGAACAGGTTAACGTAGAGTGATGACCAAACCAAAGTTACGGTGGGGCGTCATCAGCGTATCGAAGTTCGCGATGACCAAGTGCATCCCCGGGATTCAGGCATCGGCGGCGAACGAGGTGGTGGCGATCGCGTCGCGTGACTTGAGCAAAGCGCAGGATGCGGCCCAGAAGGCGGGTTTGGCGAAGGCTTATGGCTCTTACGAAGAGCTGCTGGCGGATCCGGAGATCGACGTGATCTATAACCCGCTGCCGAACCATTTGCATGTGCCGTGGTCAATCGAAGCGGTGAAGGCGGGCAAGCATGTGCTGTGCGAGAAGCCGCTTTCGATGTCGCTGGACGAGGTGCGGGCGTTGATCGCGGCGCGCGATGCGGCGGGCGTGCAGGTGGGAGAGGCGTTCATGGTGCGGACGCATCCGCAGTGGCGGCGGACGCGGGAGTTAGTGGCCGCGGGGCGGATCGGCGAGTTGCGGGCGGCGGCGGGGTTCTTCAGCTATCACAACGTGGATCCGAACAACATCCGGAACCGCGCGGACGTGGGCGGCGGGGCAATCTGGGACATTGGCTGCTATCCGGTGACGACGTCGCGGCTGGTGTTCGGGACAGAGCCAACGCGGGTGGCGTCGACCATCGCGCGCGACCCGGCGTTTGGGACGGATCGGCTATCGAGCTTTATTCTCGAGTATCCGCAGGGGCACGCGGTGTTCAGTTGCTCGACGCAACTGGTGCCGTATCAGCGGATGCAGTTCTACGGGAACAAAGGGCGGATCGACGTGGAGATTCCGTTCAATGCGCCGCCGGACCGGCCGACCAGGATCTTCATCGACGACGGGACGGATCTGTTCGGCGGCGGGGTGACGGCCGAGACGTTCGAAACGGGCGATCAGTACACGTGGCAAGCCGATGAATTCGCAGCTGCGGTGCGCGGCGAAGGGGCGGTGCCGGTGCCGCTGGAAGATTCGTTGAAGCAGTTGGCGGTGTTGCAGGCGATCTTCCGGGCGGCGGAGAGCGGCCGCTGGGAGACCATTTCGACGGCCGCCTGAGTTACGATCAAAGTATCCGTCGCTTATTCCAGTTGATCGCCCGATCACTGCTGTGGGCGTGCAGCCTGATGGCTGCCGACAGTGCCGGCCTTGGTCTGCCGATCTCGCTGAGCGAGTGGAGCGCAGAGGGGCTGGGAGACGATCCAATGGTGGCCGCGCAAATGCGCCGGCGCCGGGGAGTGTCGTTCGCGTTGCCCAGCCTGACGGAGTTCGACTGGCACGCAGCGTTCGGCGGCAACGACGATTTGGTGGCCGCGCAGACAGCAGTTGAACTGAACCGGCCACGGCTAGAGGCGGAGTCCAGCGGCACGGATCCTGGCGTGGAATGGAATGACGGGTTCGGGTCGGTTCCCGGCCCGCCACGCGCGCCGCCAGCGAGCATCTAACCACCATTGAACTTCCTGGCTTTGAGCCTTTCTTTTAAGGAGCGGTACGCGTGTACCTCAGAACGTTTTTTGGTTTCCTCGTCAGTGCCGGTTGTGCCTTATCCGGCGATGTGACGCCGGACGAGGGTGTGCGGTGGGGTTCGTTGATGAAGCAGAGCACCTTCTTTTTGGGGGTGCAACATGGGTTTCGCCTGGCGACGGAGCCGGGGACGCGCGAAGGAATGCGCGGGCCGTTTGTGGAGGGTTGGACAGAGGCGATCCGGAGTTTACATGGGTGGTCCGACGGCGATCCGTTTTATGTGAATTATGTGGGGCATCCGCTGCAGGGTGCGGTGTCGAACTATATCTGGATTCAGAACGACACGCGTTATTTAGGGGCACGCTTCGGGGCGAACTCGCATTATTGGAAGAGCCGCCTGAGGGCGGCGGCGTTCTCGTGGGCGTACAGCACGCAGTTTGAGCTCGGCCCGCTCAGCGAAGCGTCTTTAGGGAAGATTCAGAGCACGCATCCGCAGCAGGGGCTGGTGGATCATGCGATCACGCCGACGGTGGGGTTGTTATGGACGGTGGGCGAGGACTTTCTCGATGAGCGCGTGATTGCGAAGCTCGAGACACGGCTGTCGCGGCCATGGATGCGCGCGGTGGTGCGCGGCGGCCTGAACCCGGGGCGGAGCTTTGCGAACGCGATGCGCTGGAAGTATCCGTGGTACCGCGATGCGCGATCCATGCAAGGCGTAAGGCTGCTGCCGGAGCCGACGGGGACCGATGAGCCGCGGCGCGGGAAGTTGGCGCGGGCGCCATTCCAGTTCGCGACGGTGGCGGATTACCGGCATGCGCTCACGCGCGATCAGCGCAAGGAGTGCATTGGTGCTTCGAGCCGTGTGGAGGTGGCGCTGAACGATCGGGTGAGCGCGCTGGGGGAGGTGGGCGGCTGCAAGACGTTCAATGGTCCGCAGGGTGAGTCTTCGGATCTGCTGACGTATCTGGGCGGCATGCGGCTCTACACACTGTCGCCTTCGCGGTGGAATCCGTACGTGGAGGTGCTGGCCGGCGGTCAGCGGGTGACGACGGACCGCTTCGACCCGCGGCGTCCGGCTTCGAGCGACAATCCGCCCGACATGGTGCAGCGCGATGGGGTGTTGGTGGCGGCCGGCGCGGGCTTGGACATGGTGGTGTCGCGGCCGCTCTCGTTGCAACTGGCGCACTTCCGCGTGGGGCGCGTGTGGTATGCGCATGACACGGGTCCGGGGCAGACTTCAGTATGGTTTTCGGCCGGGCTGACGTTCCGGTTCGGGACCTGGTAAGCGCTAGTTCCGCGATGTAAGTTCGTTGACGCCGGGCCGCGAATCGCGGTGCCAGGGGGTGCGGAAACGCAGGCAATTGGCGAAGCTGCGAGCCGGGTTCAGGAAGCCGCGCGCGAGGATGATGACGGGGCGCGAAGGGATTTTGTCTTCGACCCAGCGGACGGCGAAACGGTCGAGCATATCTTCGGCTACCTGGAAGCCGAAGCCGCCGAGCGGAGTCATGACAAGGTCGACGACGCCCATGGTGCGAGGGACCATCGGCGAGCCGAGGTTGCCGAGCGAGGCTTCACTGACGGGGCCGAGTTCGAACTGGGTGCTGTAGAGGGCGCTCCAGCCCATGGACTTCAGGCGGCTGCGCCAGTACTGCGGCGTGTTGGCGAACTCCAGGCGGCTTTCGACGGGGTGATTCTGCGTCCAGATGAAGCCAGTGACGGCGCCTTGCATGGGGTGGCCGACGTAGTTGACGAGGAAGGGGTCGGTGTCGCCCCAGTGCGGCGTGCCGCCCTTGAGCGAATGCAGGTAGTCCATGACGAAGGGTCCGCGGAGTTGGTGGCGCGTGTCCGGTTCGGTGGCGAAACGGAAGCCGTGCTCGATGCCGAGGAACAAGCCGGACTGCAGCATGACGCCGCGCCAGTTGACGGTGGACTTATCTTCCTGACTGGAGGGGAGAACGGGGGAAGGATCAGCAGCGGACAACAACGAGACCAACAACGACCCAAGTAGAAGACGATGAACAGTCATCACTTCTTCGATGGTAACGCAGGGTCTTGAGGGGCAATCGCATTACATTTCTTAAACAACTTTTGCTTGTCAAGCGCGTTTAACCCATTAGAAGAGGCTGGCAGCCGGAAGAAAAAACCGGATGAGACAACAGCCCTGATCGAACGTTAGGAGATGACTTCCATGAGCAAGAAATTTTGGACGGCGACGCTGGCCCTGACCTTGGGTGTAGCGACTTTGTGTCTGGCGCAAGGACCGCGCCGGGCGTTTGCGGGACCGGGCGGACATGGCGGTCCGCGCGGGGCGGCTGCGAACTTTGACGCGCTCAAGACCTATCTGGGCTTGACCGATACGCAGGTGGCGGCGCTGAAGCAGGCGCGGACCGACGTGGCGGAAGCGGCCAAGCCGACGCGGCAGGAGAATGCCGAGAAGGCGCGGGCGCTGCGTGAGGAAATGGCGAAGGCCAATCCGGATTCGGCGACCGTGGGCCGGCTGATGACGGAACTGAAGCAGTCGCGCAGTGGGTTTTCGGCGAATCGGACGCAGTTGCGGGAGAAGTCGCTCGCGGTGCTGACCGATGCGCAGAAGGCCAAGCTGAAGACGCTGGAAGAGGCGGCGGCCTTGCAGCGTCAGGTGCACGAAGCGCGGATGTCCGGTTTGCTGGATCTGCCGGAGCCTCCGGCGGGTGCGGCGCCGATGCGGGGACCGGCTCGTTTCCGGCAGTAAGTTTGTTGCGCTGAGAGAGAGCTCGTGAGTGAGCGCAACGGCGGATCCGGGTTTTCGAACCTGGATCCGCCGTTTTGTTTTTATCGGGGTGGGCCAGCAGGGCGGACGGGCGCCGGGCAGCAGTTGACCGGGCAGACGTCGTGGTTGGGTCCGTAGAGGCCGAGGGCGCGGCGGGGTTGAGCGGCGTCGAGCCGTTCGAGCACGAGTTCGCGAATCATGGCGATGAAACGGGGATCGGTGCCGACGGTGGGGACGCGGGTGAAGCCGAGGCCGAGCGCGGCGGCTTTGTCTTTGGCTTCGGTGTCGAGGTCGTAGAGGACTTCGAGATGGTCCGAGATGAAGCCGATGGGGACGACGACGGCGTGGCGGGTGGTGGTTTGTTCGAGGGCCTGGAGGATGTCGGGCTCGAGCCAGGGCTGCGTGGGCGGTCCGCTGCGGCTTTGGTAGACGAGGCGATAGTCAGAGAGGCCGCAGCCTTCGGCGACAAGGCGGCTGGCTTCCTGCAACTGCTTCACGTAGTCCGAGCTATCGGCCATCGACATCGGGACGCTGTGGGCGGTGAAGATGAGGGCAGAGTCCGGCCCGGCAGCGGCCAGGGCGGCGCGGGTTTGCTCGATCATCGGCTCGATAAAGCCGGGGTGATTGTAGAAGACGCGGAGCTTGAGCGTTTCGATCTCAGTGCCGGCCTGCTGCTGGGCGGCGATCAGGTTCTCGCGATATTGACGGCAGCCGGAGTACGAGCTATAGGCCGAGGTGAAGAAGCAGATCGCGCGCGTGATGCCATCTTCCTTCATGCGGGCGAAGGTGTCGGCCAGAAGCGGATGCCAGTTGCGATTGCCCCAGTAGATGGGCAGTTGCGGCCCTTCGGAAGCAAGTAGGCCCTGGAGCGCGGCGATGAGGGCGCGGTTCTGGTCGTTGATCGGGCTGCGGCCGCCGAAGTGGTAGTAATGCTCGGCGACCTCCATCATGCGCTCGCGGGGGACGTTCTTGCCGCGGAGGACGTTTTCCAGAAAGGGGATGACATCGTCGGGGCCATCGGGCCCGCCAAAGGACACCACAAGAAGTGCGTCGGACATGCCCTACTAGATTCGCATGCGGAGGCGTTGATTCACTTCTCGCACGAAAGTGGCGGGGTCATCCGGGGAGATGACCACGGGGCCGCGGGTGGTTTGCAGGACGACGAGGTTTTCGTCGCGAGACGCGTACCAGCGGTGGCGGCCGAGAGCGGGTGTTTCGAAGGTGCCGTAGAAGCCGAAGAGGCCGCCGACGGAGGGCCAGCGCCAAGTGGTTTCGGCGAGTTCGGCGGGCTCCATGAGACGGGCACTGCGGAGAAGGTCGAAGGGGATGGGGAAGGGTCCGGCGCGGCGTTCCACCTGGATGGCGGCGCTGTCGATGCGGTAGCCGACGGGCGCGTACCAAAAGGCGAGCGCGAGAGCGAAGATGACCAGGCCGGTGGTGCCGTAGAAGAAAGGCGAGGGCGGGTAGCAGATGGCCAGGATGGCGAGGCTGCAGACGAAAAAGACGGCGGTGAGGAGACGCGTGGAACGGCTCCAGGAAGCGCCGAACGCGGCGGTGGACGAGGTCGCGCGGCGCACAGTCGAATTCGGCATCAGCCAGATAATTATATCCGGAATTATGTGGTTATTCGTCCCGCAATATTCGCAGTGGACGCTGGGATAAAATTCGCGAACTGGCGAGCCAGCCGGCGACGATGGCGATGAGGGCGGTGCCGGCGATGGCGGTGAAGACGGGGAGAAGGCGTACGTCGGGCTCCGCTTCGAAGAAACGGGTCATCAGGACGTGGGCGAAACCGGTGGCCAAAGCCCCGCCCAGCAGGCCCGCGAGGGCCCCGAGGACAAGAAACTCCACCGAGAAGATGGCGGCGATGCGCTGGCGGGTGCCCCCGAGCGTCTTCAGGATGGCAACTTCGCGGATGCGGCGGAAGCGGGTGCCGGCGACCGAGGAAGCCAGAATAACAATGCCCGCGAGAATCGCAAAACCCGAAATAAATCGAACAACTACGGCGATTTGATCAACCACTTCCTGAACAATATCCAAGACATCGGCGATATTGATCACGCTGACGGTGGGAAACTCGCGGTAACTGGCTCGCTGCAAAGCAGATACTTGATTGGTTTTTACACGAACGCCGCCGTAGTAGTTGAGGGGCAGGCCGGCCAACGCCTGGCGCGGGAAGATGAACTCGACGCCCGAGCCGAGGCGCACCTGCTCGATCTTGTAGACGCCGGCGACACGCGCGGCGATGGGGCGTCCGTAGGCCTCGAACTCGAGGGGCGCGCCGACGCCAAGGCTGAGGATGCGGGAGGTCTCTTCGCTGACCAGGACCTGGTCTGGCGCGGTGTACCAGGCGCCTTTGACCAGTTCTACGAAGTCCGGCTTTTTCTCGTGCCAGGTGACGGTGCGGGTTTGCAGGAAACGGCGTTCAAAGGACTTGAGATTTAGCGCGGAAACCGCAGTGCCATTGACGGTTTTGAGGCGAACCGCCACCGCCGGGATGATCTCGGGCTCCTTGATCACGCCGGGCTGAGCCTTCAGTAGTTTGACGAGACCGTCCTTCTGCGTTTCCTGAATGTCGATGAGGAAGACGTTCGGCATGCCGGGGGGCGCGCTGGCGGCGAGTTGGCTGATCATCTGCTGCTGGACAAGGTAGATGGTGAGCGTGAACATAACGCCCACGCCGAGGGCGACCAGGACGGCGCTGGCCTGATTGCCGGGACGGTAGAGGTTGGCCGTGCCGTGACGGAGGGCGGAGGGGATCCAGAGCGGCAGATGGCGCTGGAGGCGGCGGAGGAGCCAGAGGAGGAGGGCGGCCGCGCCGGTGAGGACGGCGAGGCTGAGGGCGAGTCCGGCGATGAAAAAGGCGCCGAGGCGGGCCGAGTCCCGTAGGTTGCCTTCGGAGAGCCAGCCGGCGATGGCGGCCATGCCGACCAGAATGAGAAGGCCGGCGACGAAGGCGGGCCACTGGCGGCGGAGACGCTCGCGCCAGGGGAGTTGGGCGTCGTTCATGTCGCGGCGGAGGATCAGGATGGGGCGAATGTGCCGGACGGCGAGCAGCGGGACAGCGGTGAACAGGACGGTGGAAAGCAGGCCGATGAGAATGCCTTGGGCGACGCTGGCGGGGTCGATGCGAAAGTCCGGGGCAATCTGGAAGTAACGGGCGATCAGAAGAGGAAAGGCGCCCTGGATGATCGCGCCGAAGACGATCCCGACCAGGCCGCCGAGCAGGCCTAGGGCGATGGTCTGGAGGAGATAGATGCGCATCACCTGCGTACTACCGGCGCCCAGGCACTTCATGATGGCGATGGAATCGAGGCGCTGCTGGACGTGCGAATGAATGGCCATGGCGACGCCGATGGCGCCCACGATCAGGGCGATGAGGCTGACGAGGCTCAAGAAGGTGGTGGAGCGCGTGAGACCGCGCGTGATGAGCGGGTGCGTTTCGCGGAAGTCGATCAGGAGCGCTTCGGGGAAGGCGTCCTTGAGTTCGGCGCGGACCGTTTCGACAGTCTTGAGATTGACGGCCGAGTCCGGCGTGAGCGGGAGCTTGAAGAGGATGCGTTGCGAGGCGCGGCTACCGAAGCGGAGCAGGTTGGTGCGTTCGAGCGCCGCCCGCGACATCATCAGGCGGGGGCCGACGTTGAGGCTGCCGGCCATGCGGTCCGGCTCTTTATCGACGATGGCGGCGACCTTGAAGTCGAGCCCGCCGACTTTGATGGTGTCGCCGACCTGGAGTTGCAGGCGGAGCAGAAGGTCTTCGCTGACGGCGACCTGGTCCGCGGTGAGGACATCGGTGAGCTTACCGGCGGGCTTGAGCACGACCTGGCCGTAGAACGGATACAGGCCGGGTTCCACCGCTTTGACGGAGACCAGTAGGGGGTCCGGCACGCGCTCGGTGGCGGCCATGGTAACGGTTTCGGTGATCCAGGTACGACGGATGCCTTGTTGGTCGAGCGCGGCGAGCGCGGCCTGCTGGTCGGCGTTGGGCAGGATGAACTGGCGGAGCGAAAGATCGCCCGCCATGAGGGTGCGAGCTTCCTTCAGCAGGAGTTGGCGGAAGGCGGCGGCAAAACCGCGGACGCCCGTGAGCGCGCCGACGCCGGCGGCGACGGCCAGGATGACGAAGAAGAACTTGACGCTGGAGGCGCGGCCTTCGCGCCAAGCGATCTTGGCGGCCGTTCTCCAGGAAAGGCTAGGGCTCATGCGGCGGCCTTCAGGGTGTCGGAGACGACGAGGCCGTCGCGGAGGGTGATGATGCGGTCGGCGTGGGCGGCGAGGTCGTGGTCGTGGGTCACCAGCACGAGCGTGGTCTTTTCGTGGCGGTTCATGTCGAGCAGGAGGTCGAGAATCTGGCGGCCGTTGACGGTGTCGAGGTTGCCGGTGGGCTCGTCGGCCATGAGGATGGGAGGCCGGGTCATGAAGGCGCGGGCGAGCGCGACGCGCTGTTGTTCGCCGCCGGAGAGCTGGACGGGGTAATGGTCGATGCGCTCGGAGAGGCCGACGCGCTCGAGCAGTTCGCGGGCGCGCTTTTTGCCGGAGAGGTCGCCGCCGGCGAGTTCGTGGGGAAGGAGGACGTTCTCTTCGGCGGTAAGCGTGGGGATGAGCTGATAGCTCTGAAAGACGAAGCCGATCTTCTGGCCGCGGACCTGAGCGAGACGGTCCTCGGGCAGGTGGGTGATGTCGACGCCATCGAGGACGATGGCGCCTTCGCTGGCGGTATCGAGACCGGCGAGCAGGCCCAGCAGGGTACTTTTGCCGCTGCCGGAAGCGCCCATGATGGCGACGAACTGGCCGCGAGGGACGGCAAACTCGATGCCTTTCAGGATCTCGACGGTGTGAGTACCGGTGTCGATGCGGCGCTTGAGAGCGCGAACTTCAACGATGGGACCCGCGGGGGAAGGAGTGGACACTCCTTTTATTGTGCCTTATGCCTAGGCAGCGGGCGCTTCGAGCAAGGGCCGTTTCACCAGCGTTTCGGCGGGAATGGCGCTCTCCGCCCGATCTACGCCCAAGGCGGTGATGACGAAGCGGCCGTTGTCCGAACGGTGGACGCACTGTTGTTCGCGCAGGTACCAGAGCGGAAACTCAAGGTGTTCGCGGGGGACGCCAAGCAGGTCTTCGAGCTGGGCGAGGTTCAGCCAACCGTGCTCGGGCGAGTTCATGCGTTGGGTGTAGAGGGCCTGCAAAATGCCATGACGTTTGCGGCGTTCGCCTTCGACGCCTTCGGCATCGGCGGGCTTCGAGAAGACTTTAACCCGGTAGCGCTGTTCGGCGGCGCGCTGGACGTCATACGCGGCGCGGGCTTCGGGGTCGCCGAGCGTTTTGAAGGCCTGCGTCACCCAGCGGAACATGGCGGCGTTGCCGGTCTCGGCGTGGTCCGGATGGTAGCGCTGAGCGAGGATGCGATAGATGCGGTGGATGGTGTCCTGATCCGCCTTGGGGTTGACCTGGAGAACTTCGTAGAAATCGGGCTCGCCGGTGGGCTGGAACTCGGACGCCGGGGGCGGCTCGGGTTCGGGCGTTTTGGCGCGGGGTTCATCGAGAGCGGGAACAGCACAGGAAAGCCCGATGCGAAAACCTTCGCGAGCGGGAACGCACCAGGCGACGTTGGCGGTTTGGACAAACTCGCGCGTTCCGTCGATTTTGCCCTGAATCCGAACGACGAGACCGGGACGCAGCGAACTGCCCATCTGGACGCCGAAGCCGCCGTCGTTGAAGTCAGTGACCGTGGCCTGCAACGTCATCGCCATCCCCAACCGGGAGTCGAATTGCACTTGCAGGGTGCCGAACCGTTGGCCATCACTACGGCCGCGGCGGCGACGCTCGGTCGCTGAGCCGGTTGATTGGGTCATAGGCAGATGTATCGGCAGATCTCGAAAATTCTTTCGGCTTATGATGGTGGCGATGCGGATCACGGCCCTTGTCCTTGTAATTCCCTGCCTCGGCCACGCCGCCGTCAGCTTCAACCGGGACATTCGTCCGGTCCTTTCGGACACGTGTTTCCGGTGTCATGGGCCGGACCAGAGTTCGCGCATGGCAAACCTGCGGTTGGACCGGCGGGAGGATGCACTGCAGACGCGGCGGTCCGGAGCGCCGATTGTGCCGGGCGACCCGGCCAAGTCGCTGATTGTGCAGCGCATTTTTGCAGAGGGACCGCGCGTGATGCCGCCCGAGGCGGCGCATAAAGCACTGACCGCGGCGCAAAAGAACGCGATCCGGCAATGGGTGGCGGAAGGCGCCAAGTACGAAGGACATTGGGCTTACCAGCCGATCGGCGTGGCGAGCGGGACGATCGACAGTTGGATCGGCGAAGGTCTGAAGAAAGCGGGGCTCACACCGGCGGCGGAAGCCGATCGGCGGACGCTGGCGCGGCGGGTGACGCTCGATCTGACGGGGCTGCCGCCGGATCCGGCGGACGTGCAGGCGTTTGAGAAAAGCGGTAACTACGAGGCGCTGGTGGATCGGCTGCTGGCCTCGAATGGCTTTGCCGAGAAACAGACCATGCTGTGGCTTGACGCGGTGCGTTATGCCGATACTTGCGGCTTCCATGGCGACAACGCGTTCCCGGCGTGGCCGTATCGCGACTATGTGCTGAATAGCTTCAAGAGCAATAAGCCGTTCGATGCCTTCACGCGCGAACAGATCGCGGGTGACTTACTGCCAAACGCGACGCGCGAGCAGAAGACGGCGAGCGCGCTGCATCGGCTGACGCGGACGTCGGCCGAGGGCGGGATTCAGCCCAAGGAGTATCTAGCGAAGTATGCGGCCGATCGAGTGAGGACCATTTCTTCCGTATGGCTGGGGGCGACGCTCGGTTGCGCGGAGTGCCATAACCATAAGTTCGATCCGTTTCTGGCGAAGGACTTCTATGCGATGAAGGCGTTCTTCGCGGACATCCAGGAGACGGGGCTGGTGCCGGATCGCGGCAAGGATTCCTGGGGGAAGCAGCTGTTGCTGCCCACGCCGGCGCAGGAAGCGCGACTCGCAGAGCTGGAGCGCGTAATCGCCGCGAGCACGGTGAAGGCGCCCGAGAAGGCGACGACATTCGGCTGGGTAGTTCAGAAGCCTTCGCAAATGGCGGCCTCCAATGGCGCCGAGTTGCGACTGGAGAACGATCTGGTGGTGGCGTACGGAAAGAATCCGGATCACTCAACTTACGAGCTGACCTTCGACGCCGGTGAGCGCGAGTGGACGCACGTAGCGATTGAGGCGCAATCGGCGGAAAGTCTGCCAGGCGCGAATCTGGCGCGCGGCGCGGACCGGCTCGTGGTGACCGAGGTGGAAGCGCTAGCCGATGGACAGCCCGTGAACTTCTCCGTGGCGGCGACCAATACGACCTTTTCGACGAAGGATCTGCCGGCGGGAGCGGCAATCGATCGTGATCCTGCGACCGGTTGGGGCGTGAATACATACGGCGATCCGCGGGCCGCGGTGCTTTCGTTGCGCTTCGCGCGGCCGGTGAGGGCTACGCAGATTGTGTTGCGCCTGCGGCATGACTCGGCGTGGCGCCGCGCGACGACGGGCCGGTTCCGCGTGGCATTCTCGAGCGAGGCTGTAGCGTGGCCGGTGTCGCCGGAGGCGAAGTCACCAACGGTGGCGGCCGAGGTGCTGGAGCGAGAGAAGGCGTTTGCCGCGGGCGACGTCGCGTTGTTCCGGGCGCAATTGGAGCGCGACTTACTGAGGTCCGTGGCGGCCAAGGTGGTCGTGAGCGAGAGCGGGCCGGCGGAGGTGACACGGATTCTGCCGCGCGGGAATTGGATGGATGAAAGCGGGGCGATCGTGGAGCCGGCGATCCCCGAGTTTCTCGGCAAACTGCCGGTAACCGGCCGGGCCACGCGCTTGCACCTGGCGAACTGGATCGTGTCGCGCGAGAATCCGCTCACGGCGCGGGTGTTTGTGAATCGCATGTGGCGGCAGTTCTTCGGGACGGGCTTATCGAAAGTGTTGGATGACTTAGGGTCGCAGGGCGAATGGCCGACGCATCCGGAGTTACTCGATGCGCTGGCGGCAGACTTTCAGAAGGACTGGGACGTGAAGCGGCTGATCCGGCAGGTTGTGCTGAGCCAGACTTATCGACGATCGTCCGTACCAACGTCGTTGATGCTGGAGCGCGATCCGGAGAATCGTCTTTATGCGCGGCAAAGCCGCTATCGCGTGGAGGCGGAGAGTGTGCGCGATGTGGCGCTGGCGGCGTCCGGCTTGCTGAACCGGGAGTTCGGCGGTCCGAGCATCCGTCCGCCGCAGCCGGATGGTTATCTGGCCGCGTTGAATTATCCGATTCGCGACTATTCCGCAACCGAGGGTCCCCTGCAGTATCGGCGGGGCCTGTATGTGCATTGGCAGAGAACGTTTCTGCATCCGAGCTTGATGACGTTCGATGCGCCGTCGCGGGAGGAATGCACGGTGAATCGGGTGAGTTCGAATACGCCGTTACAGGCGTTGGTCCTGTTGAATGATCCGGTCTTTGTGGAGGCGGCGCGCGTGCTGGCGCAACGAATGTACGGCGAGGCAACGTTTGAGGCGCGCGTCAATCTGGCTTACTGGCAAGCGCTGAGCCGGCCGGCGACGGCCGCGGAGATTGGTGTGCTGCGCGAGTTCTATGCGAAGTCGCGGCAGGAGTTGACGGACGCCGCGGCGGCCGAGTTACTCAGGGTGGGAGAGGCGCCGCGGCTCGCTCACGCCGATCCGAAGGAGTTAGCCGCACTCACGACGGTGGCGCGTACGATTCTCAACTTACACGGGACCGTGACGAGGAATTAGGACGAACCGATGACGAAACTTCACCGCCGCGCATTTCTAGGCCGCACGGCCGCCGGCTTCGGCCTCACCGCGTTGCAATCGTTGTTAGCCAATGCAGGGACGCATCATGCCGCCAAGGCCAAGCGCGTCATCTTTCTGTATCAGGCCGGCGGACCGTCGCACCTGGAACTCTTTGACCCGAAGCCCAAGCTGAACAGCATGCATGGGCAAGGCATGCCCGAGAGCTTTACCAAAGGCCAGCAGATTGCGCAGTTGCAGGGTAAGCCGCTGCTTTGCTTCGGCGCGCAGCATCCGTTTCAACGGTACGGGAAGGCGGGGACGGAAATCTCGTCGCTATTTCCGCAGATCGGCGGCGTGCTCGATGAAGCGTGCCTGGTACGCTCGATGTGGACCGAGCAGATCAATCACGATCCGGCGCACACGTTGATGAACACGGGCTCGATTCTGGCGGGACGACCGTCGATGGGGTCGTGGGCGGTGTATGGCTTGGGGACGGAGTCCGCCGACTTACCAGGATTTGTGGTGATGGTGTCGAACGGCAAGGGCGGGCAGGCGCAACCGATTGCGGCGCGGCAGTGGTCCGCCGGAATGTTGCCTTCGAAGTATCAGGGCGTGAAGTTTCAGTCCGTCGGCGATCCGGTGTTGTATCTCGAGAATCCGCCGGGGATGAGCGCGAAGTTACAGCGGGAATCGATCGGGGCGATCACGGCGTTGCAGCGGCTGGAGCAGCGGTCGTTGGGCGATCCGGAAGTACAGACGAGGATTGCACAATACGAGATGGCTTATCGGATGCAGACGAGCGTGCCGGGCTTGATGGACTTCTCGAGCGAGCCGGCGAGCGTGATGGAGGCCTACGGTGCGACGCCGGGCGATGGCTCGTTTGCGTCGAACTGCCTGCTGGCGCGTCGACTGGCCGAGCGCGGCGTGCGTTTCATCCAGTTGTATCACCGCGACTGGGATCATCACGGCGGCATCAAGAGAGGCATTGAACAGAAGGCGAGCGAAGTGGACCGGCCGACCGCCGCTTTGATTCGTGACTTAAAACAGCGCGGCATGCTGGACGATACGCTCGTGGTGTGGGGCGGTGAGTTTGGCCGGACGCCGATGTCGCAAGGCGGCGATGGCCGGGATCATCACATTAAGGGCTTTAGTTACTTACTGGCCGGTGGCGGAATCCGGCCGGGGATGACTTACGGCGCCACGGACGACTTAGGCTACGCCGCAGTCGACCAGCCGGTGAGCGTCCACGACTTTCACGCCACCATGCTGCACTTACTCGGCATGAACCATCTCCGCTTAACGATCAAGTATCAGGGCCTGGACGTCCGGTTGACCGGCATTAGCGGCGAGGTGGTGTCCGGCATTCTCGCCTAAGGGTTGGCTTTCCTGGTGAGTTCGCGAATGAGCTTCACCTCTTCCTCGCGATACGGCTTGCCGTCTTCGCGGAAGACTTCGTGGAACCAGACGGTAGGTTCCCGGCCGCCGACGTAGGGCTGCTTCCAGGAATCCCAGGGTAGGTGCGTCTGGGTTTTGCCCTGGACGAGTCCCCAACTGTAGGCGGCAACGCGATGCTTGAGCGCCAACGGCAGCGAACCTTCGAACGTGCTCTTATTGCCACGGGCCATGTACTCCGTGCAGAGGATGGGGCGACCGTAACGCTTCAGCGCGACGATGCGGGCTTCGAACTTCGCCGGGTCGCTGTAGTCATGGAAGGAGAGTACGTCGGACTGCGTAAGTTGGATGCGCATCACGGGAGTGAGTTGCGCGTCAGTGGCCCAGTTGCCGACCCACACTCCGCTAGTGAGCGGTTGCGTGGGCTTGGCCGCGCGAGCCCAGGCGAAGGCTTTGGGCAGGAGCGCTTCCACGAGCGCGACTTTGTTCGACGGCTCCTGCTTGCCGTAGGACGAGGTGTTGGGATTGTCAGGTTCGTTCCAGATGTCCCAACCGAGCACGCGGCGATCCTTGGCGAACGCGCCGACGACGCCTTTCACATAGGCTTCGAGCCGTGGATACTCGGCGGGATCCTGCAGAGCCTTCGCGCCGGGCCCCTGCACCCAGCCGGAGTTGTGGACGCCAGGCTTGGGCGCGCGCTGTTTGCCGGCCTGCGGAAACGGGTCCCAGACGGAATCGAAGAGCACCAACATGGGACGGATGTTATGTTTCGCACAGATCGTGAGGAACGTATCGATGCGATTCCGATAACCCTGAGGGTCGTTGGCCCAGACCAGGTCATGCAGGAAGACGCGCATGGTGTTCATCCCGATGGCCTGGGCCCAGCCGAGTTCCAGGTCGATGCGGGCGGGATCGAAGGTGTCAGCCTGCCACATCTCCAGTTGATTGATGGCGGAGGCGGGCGAGTAGTTGCCGCCCACCAGCCACGGCTGCTTCTGATACCAGGCGTTGGCTTGTGCCGGTGTCCAGCGTCCCTCCTGGGCGGAGAGGGTGAAAGCAAGGAGGAATAAAAGGCGATTCATCGATGAAGGAGTTTCCGGAAGAGCTCTTCGACAATCTGGCGATTGTCTTGGGTGTACAAATACTCGTTATACACCCAGGGGTCTCCCAATGCCACGACACGCCCTTTGCCGACCGAAACAGAAGCCATCATCGGCGTGCCGTTCTCTGACAAAAGCGTCTCCGCGTTGGTGGCGGATAACTTGAGCGGGGCCAAGTCGACGCCGTAGAACTTGAGCTCCGGAGTGAACCAACCGCCGGCAGGCGTGCGTAGGGTGAGCTTCGCGTTGCCGCTCGAGTCGACATGCTTCTTTTCGATGAACTCGATCCCGAACCGGGAGGCCAAGGCGTTGAGTCGGGTGAACTCGGCGTTGCCGGGATCATTGCCGAAGAGCAGGAGAGTCCCGCCGTCGTTGACCCATTTGACGACAGCTTGAATTTCGGCGTCCTGGATGACGTTCGGCGACGGCGTCTCAGCAGGCGTATCGGGGTCGACGATGATAAGAGCGTCGAGCCCTTGGAGAGTCTGCGCCGAGAGCGCCGACTTCACCGTGCGCGGCTCGGCGCCGAGGCTCTTGAGGATGTGACTGAGGCCGGAGTAGCCGCCCGGATAGGTCCCCTCCCAGTAGTAATGCGGTTGCGCTTCGCGATTGTGCCAGGCGTCGACGGCGACCGCCGAGAGAGGCTTCTCATTCCAGGTGGGATTGGCGAAGGCGCCGTTGCCCGCGACGTCCCAGACCGCGACCCGAGCCCAACGCCATCCCGGCGCGGCGAACTCAAACTCGATTTTGTGGGTGCCGAAAGCGGCGGTGGATTCAAGGGAGTAACGATGGCGGTAGGTCTGCCTGCCGTCGCCCCAAACGACCTCGGCGAACTGAAGCGGGAGGGTGTTGGTGAAGTCCGCCGTCACTTTCAGTTTGCCGGGAGCCGATTCGCGAACTGAATGTGACGGCATGAGAACCTCGCCGGTGGACATAAAGAAGTCGCCCTTTTCCATGGCGCGCAGGATCTCGCCCTGATTTTCAAACGTGGGCAGCTTCGACGCCTTCACATAGTTGATGTTCATGTGGGCGTATAGCTCGTGGGTGTGGTCGATCTGGAAAACATCGACTTCGCTGAGGAGTAACTTGCGGAGCCCCCAGTTACTCATGTCGTCCAGCAGATTGAGCGAGCGCTCACCGAGACGTGGAGAGGCCATATCGGAGGGCATCTGCTTCCAACCGGCGCCGACGTACGTGTTATCGAGGAAGTGCTCGGCGTAACGGATACGGTCCGGATAGCCTTTCGAGCCTTTGGTCCGGGGATGCGTCTGATAGGCGAAACCTTTCTCAGCGCGCATCATGTCGAGCAACGCCTTAGCGCTGCCGATCTGATAGACCGTGCCGTAGCCGGGGACTTCCTTCTTGGAGGAGGGCGAATTTGGCGGCCCCATGATCCAGTAGACCGGCTTCGGGAACGCTATAGCCCAGTGGCCGCCGTAATGGACGTTGGCCTCTTCCGACGGCATCAGCAGGAACTGGCCATTGCTTTGCGCACGGCAATAGTCGTAGTAAGCTTTGAGCTCTTTGAGGCGCAACTCGGTTTGATCCTGCGGATGGCCGTCACCGTGAAAGTCGGCAATCATCGCCGCGTCGACACCCATGTCCGTCAGGACGGGCTTGAACGGCGGGACCCATTTCTCGGGATTCGGCTGCGCCATGGCCTGAACCGTGTAGGCGAGATGCCAATGCGGGGCGACCGTGACGTAGCCATCGAGATGGCGGAACTTATCGCGATTCGTATAGCGCGTAACTTCATCCAGCAAGGGCTGCGCGGCTCCGTCGCTGAGGAGATAGAACACCGACATCCGCTGCTCGGTGCCGGGCGGCGCGTTCATCCAGGGGTAGAAACGCGAGTTATCATCCGGCAATTGGCGGATGCCGAGCGACACCTGGCCACGGAACGAGGTGTGCCAAAGGTAGCCCATGTTCGTGGTGAAGTCGCGGGGCATGAAGTACTTGTGGGGAGCCGGAAAGACGGCGACGGTGCCTCCCTGGGAGCGGGCGGCGAGAGTCCGATAGCGGACCTGGACCGGGAGACGCTCGGACGTGTTCGGGTGCTCGACGCGAAGGTTGCCTTCGGTATCGTAGTAAGTTACTTCCGACTCCATGTTATTGCCGGGTCGCGAGTCTCGCGGCACAGCCATCCGCAGGCCGGCGTCGTAGAAGTAGGCCGTATCGGGCTCGTTGGTGGACGCGACGGCGGCCTGCTGAATCAGACGGCTGCCAGGGAAGAAGACGTATCGAATGGAACCCTGGAAGATGCCCATGCGGAAGCCGTCAAAGGTCAACTCCACGCGGTTGCCCAAGGTTTCCGCGCGCGCGGCGGTGGGAGTGAGTGTGCCGAGATAGCTGCGGGTGCCCTCGGGGTGCGTGGGCGGGAAGTCAAAGAACTCGTCGAAGCCGCCGCGCCGCTTGCCGGTCTGGCAGTTGTACAACGGGACGGCGTTCTGCACGACCACTTTGCCATCCACGCGGATGGCGGCAATGAGCGGACGCGCGGGCTCCAGATTGAAGACGGCCTCCCAACGGCGGCTCCCTTCATCCTGCCAGCGGACTACCGCCGTGTCGTTCTCACTGGCCACACTGACCGGCCCGGCTTTAACGGCGGAGAGATCGAGCGGAACCGGAGCGGCCCAGAGGCCAGCCGAGAGAGCGGCCGCCAACAGCCAAGTACGTTTAGACATAGAGACCACTTTCTATCAGAACTTCAGGCGCGCCTGGAACAGCAGGAAGCGCATGGTGCTGGAGGTATTGTTCGTGACGCGACCGAAGTTGGTGGAGGTCGGGTCCATGTTCGGATTCTCGAACTGCGAGTGGTTCGCCACGTTAAGCGCGTCCATGCGGAGTTGGAAGGTAAGGCGCTCACTCAGACGAATGTCGCGCTGAATGTTGGCGTCCATCCGATTGAGTCCGTCACCGCGAGCGCCGTCGATACGCGTGGGAAAGACGCGGGCCTGGAAGGAAGCCGGCACCTTACTGGCGTCGCGTTCGAAGCCGTCGGTGTTGAACCAACGGTCGAGCGTGCGGGGGCCGCTGTTGATGTTGGCGAGGTCGCCGGAGTAGAACAGATTGCCCCAATCGAGCAGTGCGCCCGGCTGCCACTCGTAAGTGGCAGCGACCTGCCAACCGCCGGCAAGGGCGCCCAGAACGCCGCGCTGCAGGAAGGCGCGACCCCGTCCGAAAGGCAGTTCATAGATGCCAGTGGCGGCGAAGCGGCGTGGCACGCCAGCGTTGGTCTGGCGGTAGCTGGGGTCGGCATCGAACTCGTTGTAGTAGTAGAGGCGATCGCGCTCGTAGAGGCCGGTGAAGTTGGCGTTGAGCGTGAAGCCACCGGAGAAGCGACGCTGAAAGCTGGCTTCGATGGAGTGCGTCTTCACGGCGCCGGCGGTGTCCGAGTTGTCGCGCACGTCGTTCATCTGCGGGAACGGCCGAAGCAGACGGTTCTTCTGGATGGTGGGGCTGGTGAAGAAGCCGCGCGAGGCGAGGGCCTGATAGAGGACAGGGTCACTGGCCTGGAGGCTCGCGAAGTTCTGCACGGCGAAGGGATTCGTGACGTTTGCGTTGAGGTTGCTGGCGAGAGCATTGTTGCGGACCGAAGTGGTGTTCCAGAACTGCGCAGGCAAATAGTCCAAGCGGCGCTGCAGGCGAATCTGATCCGAATACGAGCCGGCATAGCCGACTGAGACGATCATATTGGAGCCGATCTGCCGCTGGACGTCGACCCGCCAGCGTTGCTGACGGGCGCGCGGCACGACGTCGGCGAAGTAGTTCCAGCCGCTGCCGGCGCGAGCGAGGAGTCCTTGACCTGCGCCCACGGCGGCATCGAAGCGCGTACCATCGGCGCGCACGGGGAACGGATTGGTGAGCGGAGAACTGCCGGCGCCGGGATTGCCAGAGAGCCAGGTAACTCCGAAGTCATTGGTGATGGGGCTGACGGTGGCGCGGCTGAAGCCGGACTGATCCGGGCCGTTGTTCTGGGCATTCAGCGTGTCGAAGTAAATGCCGTAGCCGCCACGCACGACCGTCTTCTGGTTGAGTTGATAAGCGGCGCCCAACCGCGGCAGGAGCATGAACTCGCCGCGCTGCAGGCTGCGCATGGCGCCATTGACGCCAGGGTAGATGGAGCCACCGATGACCGAGAATTGGGCGGCGGCTAACTCCGGAATCGGGCTGCGGGCATAAGCAGCTTGAGCAGCGTCAGTGATGGGTAACTTCGCAGACTTATCGAACCAACCGATCATGCGATCGTAACGTTCCGTGCGGCCCCATTCGTACTCCATGCGCATGCCCAGGATCAGGGTGAGCCGCGAGTTCACGCGCCACGAGTCCTGGCCGAACCAACCGGTGTACGGATTGCGCATGGCGTAGCTGGCGTTGGTATCGATCGTCGCTGAGGCCGGCAGCCCCATCAGGTAAGCGGCATAGGAGTGGCCAAGTGTCGCGGCGGGCGTGAGGCCATCCTCTTCGCGGCTGGTGAGCTTGTTCGAGAACTGGAAGCGGCCGTTGACTTGGCCGGGGTCGCCACCGAGACGGCGATGGTCGCGGAAGTCGACGCCGGCGGTGAGCGTATGACGGCCGCGAATGTGGGTCATATTGACTTTGCTCGAGAGAAGCTCGAAGTGGGTGAAGGCGGGGACGACCTGGCCAAGGGTGTCGTAGCCATCGATCGCCATGATCGGCAGCGCATGGTTGTCGCCCGCCTTGTCGTCCAGATAGGCGGGCAGGCCAACGGTGCTGGGCTTGAAGGCCGTGGCAACCGAGGTGAGGATGTTCCCTTCTTTGAAATGGTTGGCGGAGCCGCCGACGTCAAAGACGGTGTTGCTGTTGGGAGTGTAGACCCAGTTCGCAGTGACGCCGAGGTTATTGCGATTGACGCCGTTGGTCTGCAGGCCGCGCGCGGTCTCATACGTCCAGTCCTGGCGGTCCTCACGATACTTCAGCCAGCTCCAACGGCCGTAGAAGCGGTTCTTTTCAGAGTGCTGATAGTCGAAGCGATTGGCGATGGCGCCGTAACTCCAGTTGTAAGGTTCGGCAACGCCCAGGTAGTTATTCAATGGTTCCAGGTTAGCTCGCGCCGGGTTATTGTTTGGCGTGGGGAAGAACTTGGAGTAAGTGGCATTGGTAGGATTGATGATGCGCGAGGAAGGCACGATGTTGCCGACGAGGGGATCGCGGATGAAGTGGCCAGGACGGTTGGGATCCTGGCGGACGCTGAGCGGGTCGTAGATCTGGTAACGGGCGCCAATGGCCAGCAGGTCCGAGAAGTCGCCGGCGCGATGGGCCAGGCTGGGGACGGTGTGGTTAAAGGTCGATTCCGTGGTCTTCTTGTCCTCAAAGCCGTCGTAGCTGAAGAAGAAGAATAGCTTGTTGCGGCCATTGACAAGCTTCGGGATGACGATGGGGCCGCCGACGGTACCGGCGTAGTTGTTCGAGTGGCCGGACGGCTGCTTCGGCGAGTTACGGAGTTGGTTGGCGAGGGCCGAGTTTCCCGCGGCCTCGGCGGCGGAGATGTTGCGATAATACTGCTGCTTCACAAAGAAGCGAGTGCCGTTCCAGCGCTGCTGCCAGTGCTGTTCCGTCAACGTGCCGTGCAGGCTATTGGTGCCGGACTTGGTCATGATGGAGATGGTGGTGCCAGAGGTGTGACCAATGGCGGCGTCGAAGTTCGTGCTCTCGACCTTGAACTCCTGAATGGTGGTGGAGTACGGCAGATAAGCGGCGCCGTAGCCATTGCCCATGTTGGGGACGCCGTCGATCGACCAGTCGTTGCCGCCGACGTTGCCGGCGTTGTGCGCCTCACCCGTACCGCCGATCGCATTGACGCCGTTGTAGCGCCGGTTGGCGCTGGCTTGAATGCCGGGCACCAGCTTGATCAGCATCAGCGGACTATTGTTGAAAGTCGGCAGGTCCATCACGCTGCGATTCTCCATCACGCGGCCAGCGCTGACGCTGCTGACATCCAAGAGCGGGGCCTCAGCAGTGACGGATATCGTCTCACCGGTTTCGCCCACCTGGAGTTGGATGGCAATCTCGGCGCGGGTGCTGATGGACAGCACGACGCCGGTGCGCAGAAACTTCTTGAAGCCTTGGATCTCCGCTGAGACCTGGTAGTTACCCGGCAGGAGTAAGTTAGCCTCGTAGTAACCGGTGTCGTTGGAACGCTGATGCGTGGCGACGTTGGTTTCGACGTTCGTGATGGTAATGGCGGCGCCGGCGATGGCCGCACCTTGCGGATCCACCACGGTACCGAAAATAGTGCTGCGAGTTTCCTGCGCGGGGGCGGCGACCCCCAGCAGGAAAGCAGCGAGCAGCGCCAGGGATTGTTGCTTCATGGCAATCACCTCAAAGTGTTGGTTACGACTGGGTCAATGTCGGAGAAAGATTGGTTCTCGCCGGCCATGCCCCACACAAAGGCGTAAGGCTGCGTGCCGGCGCCGGCATGAATGGACCACGAAGGCGACAGCACGGCTTCGCGATCGCGAACGATCAGGTGGCGGGTGTCGGTCGGCTCGCCCATCAGGTGGACGACGACGCCGTCGCCGAGGCCGGTGTACAGATACACCTCGCTGCGACGGCCATGCGTATGAGTGGGCATGGTGTTCCAGACCGAGCCGCTGGCCAGTTCCGTCATCCCCATCACCAACTGGCAACTGGGCGCGCCCCCGGGATGCAGGTAGCGTCGCAGCACACGTCGATTGGCGGTGGCCGCGTCGCCGATCACTTCCACCTGAGCTTCGTCGCGCGAAACGCGCCGCACCGGATACTGGCAATGCGCTGGGCAACTGAGCAGGTAGAACAGAGGCGGCTGGTCGCCGCAAGTCTCGAAGATGACGTCGGGATGGCCGCTGCCGATGTAGAGCAAGTCCATCGGGCCGAGAGAAAACTGTTCGCCATCGACACGCACGTGACCGGCGGCGCCGACATTCATCACGCCCAGCTCGCGGCGTTCGGTGAAGCTTGCCGTGCCAAACTCGGTCGGCGCGGGCAGGCGCAGTGGGCCAGTGGTGGGGCAGGCCGCGCCCAGCACCAGACGATCGAGGTCACTGAGGGCGAGGCGCAGTTCGCCGGCGGCAAAAAGCTCTTCCACCAAGAACGCCGACCGCAGGCTCGCGGTGTCCAACTGGCGGGTCTCACGCGGACTCGGCAGGTATTTCATATGGTGAAACGATGATTTCACGATGGCGGATTCGACTCTATCGCCCCTTTTGCGCGCTCGTCAAGAATATTTTGCATTTTGATGTATCGCGTTTTACGATGTGAAACATGAGCGAGAAGGCGGCCGGCGGCGTACTGGTTTTGCACAAGACGATCGACGTGCTCGACGCGCTGCGGCAGGTGCCCGAGGGACTGAGTTTGGCGGTTTTGGCGACACAGACGTCGATGCCCAAACCGACGGTCTATCGCATCCTGGCGACGCTCGAATCCCGCGGTTACCTCGAGCGCACCAGTACGGCGAACTATCGAATTTCGCGGAAGCTATTTGAGCCGCAACGCGACACGACGCTCGAGCAGCGGCTGATTCAGGCAGCGAAACCGACGATGGAGACGCTGGCCAAGGTCTGCAATGAGACGTTGAACCTTGGCGTGTTGGACGGTGGCGAGGTGCTGGTGATCGAGACGATGGAGAGCCAGCAGGCAGTGCGCATGAGTTCGAAGATCGGCAATCGCCGCTATCCGCACTCGACGGCGCTCGGCAAGGTACTGATCGCCGACCTGCCCCAGCGTGAGGTGTTGCGGCTGGTGCGCGCGAAGGGTATGCCGCGCTTCACCGGCGCGACGATCACGACCGAGGAGGCGCTGCAGGTGGAACTGGAGAAGGTCCGCGTGCAGGGTTGGGCGATGGACAACACGGAGAACGAGCCGGATGGCCGTTGCATCGGGGCGCCGATTTTTGACCGTGACCGGAAAGTAGTGGCGGCGCTGAGTATCTCGGGTCCCCTGCCCCGCATGACGACCACGCGCGCCAAGGGCTTACTGAAGGACTTAGTGAGCGCTTGCCGCGAGATCGCCGCAAATATCTAGCGCGAGGCTTCGATGGACTCCATGAGGTCCGCCCACTCGGCCTCGAGCGGCCCTAGCTGCTCGCGCTTCGCGCTTAGTTCCTGACTAAGCCGCTGCGTCTCTTCGGCGCTGACGAAGTTACTCAACTGACGTTCGAGGTCCGTGATGCTGTCCTCTAATGAGCCAATCTTGGCTTCAAGCGACTGGGCGCGATTCTCCAGCTTTTTGAGGGCCTGCGGATTGAGGCGCGGCTTGCTTTCCTTCTCCGCGGAAGCGGCCGAGGTGACCGGGACATCGACGGGCGTCGCGGCGACGGGCGGGGGGGCCGCGTCGCGCTGCTTGCGCCAGAGGTAGTCTTCGTAGTTACCCGGGAAGACTTCAACCTGGCCGCCGCCGATCTCGATGACGCGCGTGGCGAGTTGATCGATGAAGTAGCGATCATGCGAGACAAACACGACGGTGCCGGTGTACTCGCGCAAGGACTCGAGCAGAACATCCTTAGCGCGCATATCCAAGTGGTTCGTCGGTTCGTCGAGCAGGATGAAGTTGGATGGCTGGAGCAGCATCCGAGCAAGAGCGTAGCGATTGCGCTCGCCGCCCGAGAGCACCTGGATGCGCTTGAAGACGTCGTCTTCGGAAAAGAGGAAGCACCCCAGCAGCGAACGGAGCTCCGTAGTGGTCTTGCGCGGGGCGGCTTCCTGAAGGTCGTCAAGGAGGCGGGCCTCGGCGTTCAAGGTCTTGTACTGATCCTGCGCGAAGTAGTCGACTTCGACGTTGTGACCGAGCTTCAGTTCGCCTTCCGACGGCGCCTCAATGCCGGCCAGCAGCCGGATCATGGTGGACTTGCCGGCGCCGTTGACGCCGACCAGCGCGATGCGATCGCCACGTTCGATGTTGAAGCGGGCCTTCGAAAAGACGGTCTTCTCGCCGTAGCGCTTGGCGACGTCGGTCACTTCCACGACGACGCGGCCGCTGGCCTTGGGCTGCGGGAACGAGAAGTGGATGACGGCTTCATCCTCGGGAATCTCGATGCGCTCGATCTTCTCAAGCTCCTTGATCCGGCTCTGCACCTGCTTAGCCTTGGTGGCTTGATACCGGAAGCGATTGATGAAGGCTTCGAGCTGTTCGATGCGCTCGCGTTGATTGCGGTAGGCGGCCTTCAACTGAATAAGGCGCTCGTCTTTGAGCGTGACGTACTTCGAATAGTTCCCGACGTAAAGAGTGACGCGCTTGTTCCAGATTTCCGCAATCTTCTTGACGGTGGCATCGAGAAAGAAGCGGTCATGCGAAATGAGGACGATGGCGTTGGGGTAGTTGGCGAGATATTCTTCGAGCCAGTTGCGGGCTTCGAGATCTAAGTGGTTGGTCGGCTCGTCCAGAAGTAAGATGTTGGGCTTTTCGAGGAGTAACTTCCCGAGCGCGATGCGCATCTGCCAGCCGCCGGAGAACTCCTCGGTTTGGCGCGACCAATCTTCTTTCGAGAAGCCGAGACCGGTGAGGACGGCGCCGACCTGAGACTCGAGCGAGTAGCCGTCGGAGTGACGGAAGAGGCTATCGATGGTTTCGAAGCGCTCGGCCACGGCAGCGTATTCGGCGCTGGCGGGGTCCAGGTCCGACATGCTGTGGAGCAGGGTCTCGAGCTCCCGTTCCAGGTCGCGGATCTTGTCGAAGACGCTCATGCATTCTTCGAAGACGGTTTTGCCGCGCATGGAGAGGCCATCCTGCGGCAGATAGCCGATCTGGATGCCCTTTTGCAGATTGAGGTCGCCTTGGTCGAGCGTCTCCAGGCCGCCAATGATCTTGAGCAGCGTGGACTTGCCGGTGCCATTGGCGCCAACCAGCCCGATGCGATCTTGCGCGGTGATCATCCAGTCAAGCTGCTCAAAGAGAACTTTGTGCGCGTAGCGCTTACCGGCGTTTTGCAGTTGAATCATTCGGAAGTATGGCGCAGGGTGCGACCGGGGCGGAGATCGGTCAGTTGATCCGCCTCGAGCACAGGGGTCCCATTCACCAGGATCAGGTCGAAGCCTTCGCTGTAGGCGTGGGGCGCGGCGAAGGTGGAGGCATCTTTCACGCGAGCGGGGTCAAAAAGGACTAAGTCGGCAGCCATGCCGACCTGTAACAAGCCGCGATCGGTGAGGCCGAAGGTGCGGGCAGGAAGCGACGTCATGCGGCGGATGGCGTCTTCGAGCCCAATCACGTGCCGGTCGCGAACGTAAGTCCCCAGGATGCGGGCGTTGGTGCCGTAGCTGCGCGGGTGCGGATTGCCGGCGCCGAACTCACGGACGCCGCCATCGCTGGCGACCGCGGTGAAGGGGTAGCGCAGGATGCGGTCCACGTCGTCGTCGCTCATGACGTGATAGACCATCGAGGGGTCCGCTTCGGCGAGGATGTCGAGCACGGTGTCGGCCTCGGTTTCGGCGTTGGCAGCGCGGCCGCGGAGGCGGTTCACTTCGCTGATGGTCTTCCCTTCCCACTCGTGGTGAGCGGGATAACTGGCGACGGTGGCGTACGAATAGTCGGTGAGGCCGCGGCCCCGCAACATTTCCAACATTTCGCGTTTGATCTGCGCGCGCGTCTCCGGGGCGGCGATCCGCTCGGCCAGCGCCTTGCGTCCACCGGCCTGAGCCCAACCCGGCACGCGAATGCTGAGACTGGTGCTGGAACGGGTATACGGATACTGATCGACGGTGACGTCGACGCCGGCCGCCCGGCTGGACTCAAGCAGCGCGATCATCTTCTCGCTCGCGCCCCAGTGTTTCTTGGTGTCCTGCTTCAGATGGGAGATCTCGACGCGGATGCCGGTCTGGCGGCCGATGCGGATGATCTCCTCCATCGCATCCAACACGCGGGCGCCTTCGTCGCGCATGTGCGAGGCATAAACACCGCGGTGCCGCGCAACGACTGTGGCGAGACGGGCAATTTCGGAAGGGTCGACATACTGGCCGGGAACATACTCCAGGCCGGTGGAGAAACCGACCGCTCCGGCACGCATCGCCTTCTCCATGAGCGCCTCCATGCGGGCGAGTTGCTCGGGGGACGCCGCTTCCTTGCCCGCGCCCATCACGAAAATGCGGACGGTATTGTGGCCGATGAGCGAGGCGACGTTGACGGCGAGACCCGCGCGATCGAGCTTGGTGTACCAGTCGCCGATATCCAACTGCGAGCTGCCGCAGTTCCCCGTGATGACGGTGGTGACGCCGTCGCGCAGGAAGTTATCGCCGCGAGGATTCTTGTCGATACCACCTTCCACGTGGGTATGAACGTCGATGAAGCCGGGCGCGAGCACCTTGCCCGCGGCATCCACCGTCTTGGTGGCCGTGCGACCGGCGAGGGCTCCGATGGCCGCGATGCGGCCTTCCTTGACGCCGACATCGGCGCGGAACCACGGATTGCCCGTGCCGTCCACCACGCGCGCATTGCGCACCAGCACGTCGTAATCGACGGCGACCGAAAGAAGCAGGAGCGCCGTGAGCATCTAGAAGCCGTGCGACATGCGGTACTGCTCAATCTGCAGGTACTCGCGTTCGGACAGCCGGAAATCGAGGGCGCCGATGACGCCTTCCACTTGCTTCGCACTGCGGACACCGACAATGGCCGTGGTGACGGCCGGATGATGGAGAGCCCAGGCGACGGCGACTTCGCCCGGGGTGCGGCCGTGTAACTGGCCAATCTCGCGGAGTAACTCGACTAACTCGAGGTTACGCGACAGATTCGGTTCCTGGAAGGCCGGGTTGCGGCGGCGCCAGTCGTCGGCGGGCAGATTCTCGGCGCGTTCCTTCGTCATGGCGCCGGTGAGCAAGCCGGCCTTCATGGGCGAGTAGACGAGCGTGCCGATGTTCTGGCTTTGGCAGAACGGCAGAATCTCGGTGGCAATCTCGGGCGAGATCATGGAGTAAGGCGGCTGCAGCGAGGTGATGGGCGCGATGGCTTGGGCGCGCTTCAGTTGAGCGACGCTGAAGTTCGAGACGCCGATCCAACGGACCTTGCCCTGCTTCTGCAGTTCGGCCATGGCGCCCCAGCCTTCCTCGATGTCTTCGTCGGGCTCCGGCCAATGCATCTGATAGAGGTCGATGACGTCGACGCCCAAACGCTTGAGGCTGTTTTCGCACTCTTCGAAGACGCTGTCGCGCTTGATGATCTTGACGATTTCGCCTTGGTCATTCCAACGGCGGGCGCACTTGGTGAAGATGTAGGGCTTCTGGCTGAGGCCTTTGATGGCGCGGCCCACCACCTCTTCGGAATGGCCGAAACCGTAGACGGGCGCGGTGTCGATCCAGTTGACGCCGCGGTTCACCATCGTCTGGATGGCCTCGATCGAATCGTTGTCGTCCTGGCTGCCCCAGGCGAAGGCCCAGCCCCCACCGCCAATGGCCCAGGCGCCCACGCCGATGGCCGTAAGGTTCAAGTCGCTATTGCCGAGTTTTCGAAGGTCTGCCATGTGCACTCTCTAGTGTAATCGCTCGGTCAGTTGGGGCATAACTTTTAGCCAGGCAGCACCTCTGCGACCGCCGACGTCAGTGCTCCAGTTCGTTATTTTTCCCAGCGCATGCCGACGCGCCACAAGCGGGGCGGGCCGATCTGGGCGGCGGGCGTCCAGCCGGTGAGATACGAACGATCGAGCACGTTCTCCATGGCGCCTTGCAGCGAGAGCCGATCCGTCAGTTGCTGACGGACGACGCCTTGTACGGCGGCATAACCGGGCAGCAACTGCGTGTTGCGATCATCCTCAAACTGTAGTGACGCCGAACGAATGCTGGCGGTCGCCATGGTGCGGCGCCAGCGCCAGGTGAGTTGACTCGAGCCCTGATGGCGGGCCACCTGCGGCAAGCGCAAACCGCCCGTGACGAAGCGCGAATCGACGAAGAGGTAAGAGCCGTCCCAACGGAAGGGGCCTAGGTCGCGGCGCAAGTCGATCTCGATGCCGCGGCTGAGCGCCGAACCGAAGTTCCGCCGCTGGCGCGTGATGAGGGCGGGTGTGGAACTGAGGGTGACGTTGGTGATGATGTCGTTCATCTCACTGCGGAAGAACGTGATGCCGGCCCGCGATCGTTCGCCGATCCAATCGGCACCGAGTTCAGCGCCGAAGAGCGTCTCGGGCGTCAGTCCCGGGTTCGCCTGGGTGACGGTGTTGCCGGCACGGAACTCACGATAAAGCTCGTTGAGCGTGGGCGAACGCAAGGAGCGCGAAACCGAGCCGCGCGTGCGCCACTGGCCGCGGCCGTAGGTGAAGCCGCCGCTGGGCGAAAAGAATTGCTCGCGATTCTGGAGCCCGGTGAGCTGCTCACGGGCACCGAGAAAGATGCGCAGGTCCTTGTAGTGGAAGTCGGTTTGGGCGAAGAAGCCGCGCTGGTTGATGGTGCCGCCACCGGAGCGAACGCCGGTGGGATTCAGGAAGTCGTACGAAATGCCGTTGACGCGATTGACGTCGACGCCGAAGACGCCATTCCACGAACTACCGGCGTGGCGATAGAGAGCCGATCCGCCGCCGGCTTGCGCGGGGACGCTTTGCCGGAAGGTAAGCGTTTCCGTGGCGCGCGTGGCCGCGATGGCAGAAAAGCCGGCTCGAAACTCCTGGCTCTGGAAGAAACCGGTGACGTTCACCGAGTCGCGGCTCCATTGCCGGGCGTAGGTGCCCGCGAGACTGCCGATGGACGTGGAGTTGGTCTGAATCGGCGTGCCGTTGGCGCGGTCCTCGGCGAGGACGTCGAACTTCAGTCCGACGCGATGGGCACCTTTCGTATACTCGAGGCGCGTGTCGCCGGTGACGAACTCGACGTTGGCGGGCGTATCGATCCGGCCGCGAATCGTGGCGGGGACGATGGGATAGCCATCAAAGCGGAAGGCGCGGCCTTGGGCGCCGAAACCCCAGTTGCCGATGCGGTCCCAGTAGCCGGCCGACGGACTCACCTGACCGCGATTGCCTCCTTCGATGGCGCCGTAATAATGACGAGCGTCAATCGGCTTCGAGAAGAGCGAAATCGAGCCCGACATGGCCCGGTCGCCGAAAACAGACGAACTCGCGCCGCGCGTCACTTCAATCTGGTTGACCGACTCAGGCGCCACGCGCGTCCAATAGACCCAGCCGCCGAACGGATCATTCAACGGGACGCCGTCCCACAGCACCAGGGTGCGGCTGGCGCCCGTGGAACCTAACCCGCGCAGGGAGATGCCTTGCGTGGTGGGGTTGGCGACCAGGCCGGACGAGCGGCGGAAGAGAGTGAAGCCGGGAACCTGGCGCAAGCGGTCATCGAGGTTCACGCCAGGGACGGTTTGCACCTCGGGCGCGCCGAGGATCGTCATCGAAGCGGGGGCTTCCGCCTTGACGCTACCGACGACAGTGACTTCGGTTTTGACGCGCTCCGGTTCAGGCGCCGGGGCCTGCGCCCAAAGGCGCGGCGTCAGCAGCATCAGAGCGGCGAAAGAGGACGGCAAGCGGTGATACATCTTCGTGGGCGTGGGGCAAACTCGAATTCGACGACCCTGGGGCGATCGGCTCCACGAGCGCCAGATACTTGAGGATAGTATAAACGTCGCCGTCTGAAGGAGTTTGCAAATCCACCGTTTGCGTGGTGAGCCGAATGCCGGCGCCGCGCTGGCTCAGGCTCCAGGCCAGGAAGGCGCATCCTTCTACGGCGTTTTCAAACCAGGCGTCAAAACCCTCGCCTTGCCGCTCGAGGTCCAACGTGAGATGGACCACGGGATCCGTGGTCTCGGTGAATTCGCGCACCTGCAGAGCGCCGGTGTGAGCGGTCGACTTCCAGTCGACGCGGCGTGCGCTTTCGCCGTGCTCGTAGGGACGAATCCGGTAGAAGTCGTCGCCGCGACCGCGGCGGTGGGCGGTGAGTTCGCCTTCCAGCTTGCGGAAGAGCTCATCCCACTCGGCCTTCGGCTGCACGGAAGGATAAACGACAATCTCGCCGCCGAGCGGAACGGGCAGGCGGCGCTCGGTGAAGCCGAACGGGAAGGACGTGGAAAAGAAGAAGCGATTGTCCTTGTACAGACCGCGGCGCGGAAACTCGACGCGCACGCTCGCCTCGTGCACACTGCCGGAGGCGATCACCGGGTAATACAAGGGCGTGGGCATCACGGTGGCGCTATCAGCCCTTAAGTGAATCGAGAACGACGACATCCAGCTCTTGCCGTTCACCACCTTCACGCGCGCAACCACCGGCTGCTTAGCGGCAATGTGCTCGGGCAGCGTGAACTCGAGGTCCAGGCGATAGAGGCCCAGGCGGCTGATGACGCCCGAGATGAGAAAGGTGGAAACCAGGAGCGCCAGCAGCAGGAACAGCAGGTTGTTGGCGGAAAGAAATGCGGCCAAGCCCACCAGCACGATGACCATGGAAAAGGCCAGGCCCAGCTTGGTGACGCGTTGGCGAATGCCACCGCTCCACAGCAGCCGCAGCCGCGCCCACACGGGTGAACTGGCCAAGTCTGCGTTCTTGATGCGCTCGCCGAGTCCGGCTTGCTTCAAAGGTCTTGCCCCCTGTCCGAATCGTGTCACAATGAGCCACCACATGTCGAGCCTGCACCGTTCTCTTGGCCTGCGCGAGTTGATCTTCATGGGGCTGATCATCATCCAGCCGACGGCGCCCATGCCCTTATTTGGCGTGGTTTTCAATGAGGCGCGGGGCCATGTGGTGAGCGCGATTCTGGTCGGCATGTTGGGGATGATGTGCACCGCCTATTCGTACGGCAAGATGGCGCAGGTGTATCCGAGCGCGGGCTCCGCCTTTACCTACGTTGGGCGGACGCTGCATCCGGCAGCAGGATACCTGACGGGGTGGGCGATGCTGCTCGACTACGTGCTCAATCCAGTGATCTGTACGATCTGGTGCGCGAAAGCGGCGGGGAACATTCTGCCGGTGGTGCCGTATGTGGCCTGGGTGGTTTTCTTCGCGTTGTTGTTTACGGGGTTGAACCTGCGCCGCATCCAGGCGACGGCCAAGACGAATCAGGTGCTCACCATCGCCATGGGCGTGGTGATCGTGTGGATGCTGGTGGCGGCGTGGCGTTCCTTACAAGAGCCGGTGAACTGGTTCCAGCCGTTCTATGACCCCGCCCAGTTCGACTGGCAGCACTTCTCGCAAGGCACCTCGATTGCGGTGCTGACGTACATCGGCTTCGACGCCATCTCCACGCTGTCCGAGGAAGTGCACGACCCACGACGCAACATTCTGCGCGGTACGGTGCTGGTCTGCTTCATCATCGGGCTGCTCTCGGCGATCGAAGTGTATGCGGCACAGCTCGTGTGGCCGGTGGGGCGGCCGTTTCCGGATGTCGACACGGCGTATGTTCATGTGGCGGGCGTGGCGGGAGGTCCGTGGCTGTTTCAGGCGGTGAATCTGACGCTGCTGGTAGCGACGGTCGGCTCGGGGTCCGGGGCGATGGGCGCCGGGGCGCGACTGCTATTCGGGATGGGCCGCGAAGGCAGCTTGCCCAAAGGCATGTTCGGTTATCTGGATCCGGTGACCCAGGTCCCGAGCCGCAACGTCATCCTGATCGGCACGCTGGCGCTGGTGGGCGGTTTCCTGGTGAGCTATCAGCTCGGCGCAGAGATGCTGAACTTCGGCGCGTTCCTCGGCTTCATGGGCGTCAACATGGCGGCGCTACGCTGCCATGGCTGGCATCCGGTGCCGGCCGTGGGTCTCCTGGTTTGTGGCTTCCTCTGGTGGAAGCTGAGCGTGGCGGCGAAGGTGGTGGGCGGCCTCTGGATCCTGATCGGCGCGCTTTACGGCGGTCTCACCGGCGGCTTCAAGCGTCCTTTGGCGGCAGAGATAGAATAGCGGCCATGCGCCGTTTTTCCCTCCTTTTCTCCACTGCTTCCCTGCTCGCCTCCTCGCTCCTGGCCGCCGACTGGAAGCCGCTCTTCAATGGCCGTGACCTCACCGGCTGGAAGATGACCGGCCCCGGCAAGTTCGAAGTGGAGAACGGTCTGCTGAAAACCGTCGGCGGCATGGGGCTGCTGTACAGCACCGCCGGCCCGATCGGCAATGGCCGGATCAAGGTGGTTTTCAAGACCAGTGCCGACCGCGACAACTCCGGTATCGTGATTCGCATGCCGGAAGCGCCCTCCGACCCCTGGTATGGCGTGCATAACGGCTATGAGGTTCAAATTGACGGCGGCGGAGACGAGTGGCATTGCACGGGAGCGATCTACTCCCTCTCGAAGGTACTAAAACGTACACAGAAACCGACGGGCGAATGGAACACCCTGGAAATCGAACAAAAAGGTCCACGAACTCGCGTTTTTCTGAATGGCGAGTTAGTAAATGACTATCGGGAAGGCCAGGCAGTACCAGAACGAAAGCAATGGTACGAACCAGTACGCGGACCGCGTCCGAATTCGGGCTATATCGGCCTGCAAAATCATGATGGTCGCTCGGCGGTCTACTTTCGGGAGATCAGCGTTAAGCAATAGATCCTGAAAGACTTATATGACTCGTATCACCCATCTCGGTTGGTTGCGTACTAGTACAGCGCGTTCATAATTGTTACTCACTAAGGTGGCCTAAAGTCGGGTCTCTCCGTGTATTCTTAGTAGGGCCTAAAGGCCTAACTACTAAGGAATATCTACGGAGGTCAGTAAGTGTTTAAGCGTATATCTATGGTGCTATCGGCGGCGGTGCTGCTCACAGTCGTTCCGGCATCGGCGTCCATCGTGCGGACCTACGGCGAGAACTATGATCTCGGTGGAGACACGAAGTGGAAGGCCGACTCGGACTTGGCGGGTCCCGGCTCCCTGGTGACCGATACGGGATTCGCCGGCGCCTATAAGGTGCGGATCGACACGACCAGCGGACCCTATCAGCAGGCTTTCTGCCTGGATCTTTTCCTGGGCATTGATGCGACCAACAGCAATCCGGGCTACACGGAGAACCTGGTGCTGCCCACCAGCACGACGCTCACCGATTACACCCGTGTTTCGCGCGCCGCCTGGATCTTCTCCGACGTCTTCCCGAACATCTCCGCTCTGGCCACGCAGAACTCCACCAACGTGCAGACGATCGCCGTCGCGTTGCAGTTCGCGCTGTGGGAAGTGATGATTGACAACCCGACGAGCTCGGCCAACGGCTGGGGCTTGGAATCGGGCTACTTCCAGAAGAACTCCTCCGGAGTCACCGGCTCGGGCATCGACTATGCCAAGGCGACCTCGCTGGCTTCCTCGTTCATCTCGGCTCACCAGGGCACGGTGGACACGGCGGCCGCGAATCGCTCAGTGGTGCTGGTCGATGTGGGCTGGACGTCGAGCTACGGTCCGCAGCGCCTGATCACCTACACGGGTAACCAGGTTCCGGAACCGGCCACGATGGCCCTGTTCGGGTCGGCCCTCACGGTGCTCGGCCTGATGGCCCGCCGCCGCAAGGTCTAGCGCAACACTTTGGTCCTTCGCTCTCTGGCCCCACGCCCCCCGGCGTGGGGCTTATTTATTCTTGATCGGCCACCGATGGCCGAAAAGTCTAGAGTGCCTCGGCTCGCAGAGAATTTGGAATGGTCGTTTCGTTACTTTGCTTCGGACCCGGCCGGGTCCATGGCCACGTTTGAAGAGATGTATAACCTGGACCGCATTGGCCTACTGGCCACGGTCCTGCAGTTACTGAGCGAGCCCAGTGAAACGCCGGGCGGCATTGCGATTGTCGCCTTCCTGGCGCGGAAGGGCGAGATCATCCCCCTGCTGCGACTGCTGGAGACACCCCTTACCAGCCGTATCCGTCTCGCCAAGTACGGCGTGCAAGTGGACCCCGACCTCGACCAGCAGTTGGCCGACGACCTCCTGCAGTCGGACGACCAGCAACTGCGGCACAATCTGCTCGAGATCCTCTCGCAAGCCCCCGTCCGCAGCCAGACGCTGTTGCGCCTCACTCCCCTGCTTCGCGACCGCAACGCGCACACGCAATCGAAGATCGCTCTACTCCTGGCCCGGGCCGAGCCTGAAGGCGAGTGGATCGCCGAGGGTTTAAACGATCCGGATGCGCGCGTTCGCGCCAACATCGTGGAAGCATTGTGGAGCCACGCGAGCGAGTTCGCTCGGCAGACCTTCAAGCGCGCCGCCAATGACCCGCATCATCGCGTTTCCGCCAACGCCATCTATGGTTTATACCGGCTGGGTGACCAGTCGGCGCTGAGCCGCATCCGCCAGTTGCTGGCCGGCAGCGGACTCGAACGGCGATCCGGCCTCTGGCTCGCGGAGAGGACCGCCGACCCGCGCTATCTGGCGGTCCTCGGCAAACTAATTGGTAAGGTGGAGCCCGAGGCCAGGCCGCGCTGCCTGCGAGTGATTCAGGCAGCTAAGGCCCGGCGTGAGAAGGCGATGGCGAAGGGGCAGATCGGCATTGAGGTGGCACGGCGCGAGCCCCGGCACGTCCGGCTCTGTCTGACCGACAGCGAAGGCCGGCGACTGCTGCACTTCCATCCTTTCGACCTGATTCCGACAGCCGGTGGACAGCCGATCGACGACTTTGAAATCGAACGCCGACAGATTGCCCCGATGCGGACCGTGGTGCTGCTGATTGGCGATTGT
>JBGAHE010000055.1:0-48446 GCA_044226365.1 Bryobacteraceae bacterium | reverse complement strand
TCGCCCCACGGCGCGTTCCTCTCGGAATCTCCCGTCGACACCACGCAAACCTCGCCGGGCAACAGACTGTCAATCGCTTCGATCTCCAGCCCATACGGATCTTCCGGAATCTCGAAAACGTCCTGGCACTGCACGGTCCGCGCCCATCCTACGCAACGGAAAGAAGCGTCCAATGGCCGGAAGTCCTTGCGCATCGCCTGGTCGCGATATCCCATTTCGTCCAGCGAATCGGATACCACCGCGGTATACAAATTCGCCTCGATATGGGCAAACATCTCCAGATCCTTCGCGCTCGCTGCCTGCCTGACGACACGTGTCGGGGTAGTAACTACCGTCTCCTTCTGCACGTTGCCTCCTTTCCTGCTTGTAACTCGGTCACGATTTAGGATCAGGATACGAGACCCTCGCCCAAAGCGGTATTCGCTCACCGCCCGCGCGGTCGAATCTGTTCAATTCGCCGAACCTGCCTCCGCCTCTCTGCCGGACCTCGCCGATCATCATCCTACAATCGGTGGAAGTGACACCCCCAACCACCATCCGCGCGATCGAAGTCCATCGCCTCGGTCAGATCGTCCGCCGCGAGCTCGCCATCGTCAGTGCCGCCGGCGCCCAGCCTGAATCACATTACATCGTCGTCGCCGTCCACTCCACCTCTGGACACGTCGGTTATGGCGAAGCCACCGTCGTCCCCGGCTGGAGCGGCGAAAGTCAGGACACCGCCGCCCACTTCGTCGAGACCCTCCTCGCCCCCTTGCTCATTGGCGCGGACCCCACCCAGGTCACCGCCGCCGCCGACAAGATGGACAAGTTCCTCATCGGCAACCCCTTCACTAAGTGCGCCGTCGAGATGGCCCTCCTCGACCTCACCGGCAAACTCCTCGGCGTCCCCGTCGTCACCCTGCTCGGTGGCGCGCGCCGTGCCCCGGAAATCGCGCTGAAATTCTCCATCGGCGCTTTCACTCCGCCTGAAGCCGCCCGCGTGGCCCGCCATGCCAAGTCGATTGGCCTCAACGCCGTCAAGGTCAAAGTCGGCCTCGACATCGCCGGCGACATCGCCCGCGTCGCCGCCGTCCGCGACGCCGTCGGAAGCGACTTCAGCGTCGCCGTCGATGGCAACGGCGGCTGGCTCGAAAGCGATTGCCTCATCGCCCTCCCCGAACTCGAAGCCCTCCAAGTGAATTGCCTCGAGCAGCCCCTCCGGCGCGGCGACTTCCGCAACTGCGCTCGCCTCCGCGAACGCACCAACATCCCGCTCATGCTCGATGAGTCCGTCTTCACCCGCCAGGACGCGATGGAAGCCATCAAGGCCGAAGCCTGCGACATCATCAGCATCTATCCCGGCAAAAACGGCGGCCTCACCCGCTCGCTCGAAATCGCCCAGATGGCCGCGGTCGCCGGTCTGCGTTGCACCATTGGCAGCAATCTCGAAATGGACTTGGGCGCTGCCGGCCAGCTTCACGTCGCCGTCGCCGCGCCGTCGCTCGCCACCGCCGTCCACCACGACATCATCGGTCCGCTCTACTACGACCATCGCTTCTGCACCACGCCGCTTGAGTTCCGTAACGGCTCCGCCGTTCTCCCCACCGGACCCGGCCTCGGCATCGACTTCCTCCCGGAGCAACAAGCCCGATGAAGATCCTCAAAGAAGGCACCCAGCGGCTCTTCGAAGCCGACACCGAAACCGCGTCCGTCGTCACGCAGATGCTCCTCGAACTCGAACGCGACGGCATGGACGCCGTCCGCCGTTACAGCGAAAAGTTCGACGAATGGAACCCGCCCAGCTTCCGTCTCGAACCCACGCAAATCGACGACGCCATCGCCACGCTCTCCCCGCAAGCCCTCGCCGACACCGACTATTGCCAGGCCAACGTCCGCCACTTCGCCCAAGCCCAACGCGAGACCATGCTGCCGCTCGAAGTCGAAACGCGCCCCGGCGTTTTCCTAGGGCATCGCCACATCCCGGTCAACTCCGTCGGCAGCTACATCCCCGGCGGCCGCTATCCGATGTTCGGCTCCGCGCAGATGAGCATCATCCCCGCGCGCGTCGCCGGCGTGAAGAAGATCGTCGCCTGCACGCCGCCCGTCAAAGGCCAGGGCTACTACCCCGCCACCATCAACGCCATTCACAAAGCCGGCGCGGACCACATCTACATCCTCGGCGGCGTCCCCGCCCTTGCTCTGATGGCCTTCGGCCTCGATGGACTTCCGCCCGTCGACATCCTCTGCGGCGCCGGCAACCGCTTCGTCGCCGAAGCCAAACGCCAGCTCTTCGGACGCTGCGGCATTGACCTGCTCGCCGGTCCCACCGAAATCCTCGTCCTCGCCGACGACTCCGCCGATCCCGCCCTCGTCGCCTGCGACCTCCTCGGCCAAGCCGAACACGACCCCAACTCCGGCGTCTGCCTCATCTGCCGCAGCGAACGCTTTGCCCGCGAAACCATCGCCGAACTCGAAAAGCAGCTCGAGATTCTGCCCACCCGTGCCATCGCCGCCCTCGCCTGGCGCGACCACGGCCTCGTCTACGTCGCCGACAGCGACGACGAAGCCATCGCCCTTTCGGACCGTTACGCCCCCGAACACCTCGAACTCCACGTCGAGAAGCCCGCTTACTTCTTTGAACGCCTCACCAACTACGGCTCGCTCTTCATCGGCGAAGAGACCACCGTGGCTTACGGCGACAAAACCATCGGCACCAACCACATCCTCCCCACCAGCCGCGCTGCGCGCTATACCGGCGGCGTCTGGGTCGGCAAGTTCCTCAAGACCTGCACCTACCAGCGCATGACCCCGGCGGCCAGCGTCGAGACCGCCGCCGTGACCGAGCGGCAGTGCATCCTCGAAAACATGCTCGCGCACGCCATCACCGCCCGCGTCCGCATCGAACGCTACTCCGAAGTTGAGGTCGCCCAATGAAAGCCCTCGGATACATCTCCGACGAAGACTACCTCGCCATCCCCAGCGTCGCGGTCGAGATCGAATCGCTCGCCGACGGCGCCCTCACGCTGCTCACTTCGTCCCCCCGCGGCGCCCTCTACGCCGACCTCGCCCCCGGCCGCTACCGCGTCACCTTCGCCAAAGATGGCTACGGCTCCAAGTGGGTCGAATGCGACCTCGGCGAACAGCCGCAACAGTTCCGCCTCCTCAAGGACCAGCTCTGCGGCTACATGTGGCCCAAGTGGGCGCGCTCCGGCGAAAAGTCCGAAGTCCGCGTCCACGCGCCCGAGCAATACCAGCTCACCCTCTGGCGCTACGGCCTGAAGAAAGAGTTCGTCCGCCTGATCAGTTGGTTCGACGAACACGGCCCCCGCACCACCGTCCAAATCGCCCCCGATACGGACTTCAGCCAAACCGGCATGCAGTGGAATCGCGCCGGCTACCCCGCGCCCCACATCCAGCAGTTCGTCACCGCCCCCGAAGAGTCCGGCCTTTACTATCTCTGGGCCCGCACGCCCTCCGGCAAAAGCTTCTCATTCCCCTGGGTCGTTGCCCCCGCGAAGCCGAAGGCCAAACTCGCCGTCCTCGCCTCCACCAACACCTGGAACGCCTACAACAACTTCGGCGGCCGTTCGAACTACATCAACCCCAACGGGCTGCCCCCCACGCCCACGGTCAACGCCCGCCTCGACCTCGACCGCTACACCCAACCCCAACCCGTCTGGCGCTTCCCGGACGAAGCCTATCCGCCCCTCTCCTTCGAACGTCCCGAGCTCATCAACCACAACTTCGACAACTCGCCTTGGGACGATCGCTCCATCGAGGACGGCATCCACGGCCGCTCCCAATGCGGCCTCGCGCCCGGCGAGTGGCGTCTGCTCGGCTGGCTCGAACGCGAAGGCTTCGCCTACGACTATTACTCCGAAGCGCACCTCCACGACGGCTCGTTGCCTCTGGACGAATACAAAGTCCTCGCCATCTCCGTTCACCCTGAATACTGGACGCGCGAAATGTTTCGCCGCACCCGCGAGTGGATCGAACGCGGCGGCCGCCTGATGTACCTCGGCGGCAACGGCGTCAATTGCGAAGTCGTCTACGAAGGCGAAAGCGGTATGCGCTGCCTCACGCATGATCCTGCCGCCGAACCCGGCGGTCCCGCTCCGCATGAGTCCCGCATGCACCGCACTTACCAGAGCGAAGCCAGCCTGCTCGGCATCGCCTTTACGCACACCGGCGTGATGACCAGCGCGCCCTACCGCGTCACCAACGACCAGCATTGGCTCTTCGCCGGCACCGGCCTCAAAAACGGCGACCTCTTCGGTGAGAAGTCCCTGCACGAGCGCGTCCCCGGCGGCGCCTCGGGTCACGAAACCGACAAGATCACGCCCAGTTCGGTGCCCCATCTCGAAGTTGTCGCCAAAGGCACCAACCCCGATGACGGCGGCGCCGAAGTCGTCTACGGACGGCTCGGGCAAGGCGCCATCTTCTCTGTCGGCTCCATCACCTGGGTCAGTTCGCTCTTTCCCGATCGCGGCGTCTCTCAGGTCACCCGCAACGCCCTCACCCGGCTCCTCGAATAAGGGGCGGGCTCACCGCCCGCCCCCCTGCGCCGCATAGTGGACGAATTCTCGCTTCCGGTCGGTCCCCGGCGAACTCGCCTCCAGCAACGTTCGGCAAGCCAGGCACCAACCCAGGTGCAGCTCGATCTCCTCGGCGCATTCCGCCGGCCAACTGTCGTGCTCGCGGAAATGCGCGACCTCCGCCGGCAGTAAACACTCCGGCGACGGATAACTGGACTCTTCAATCGCCAACTCCGCCTGCGCCATAAATTCCTCTGCGGAAAGGCGCCGCGCGGCTGCGAGTTGTTCAACAGCAGTGAGCATGTTCATCGAATGAACCTCCACCGGAATCACGTCCCATACACGCCCCCGGTGTGAACTCACGCCGCGCGCCGTATGGCCCACATGATTGACTGCCTCATCTAACAGCGATGTCGTTCATAAATCAAGGGGTTATGCGAACTTTGGCTCCCCCGCGGGGATCGGCCCCTTGATTTCTACTCCACCCTCGGGCATTCAATCACCCCCGCGGACCCGCCCCATCCCCTCCTTCGGGCCCCCTATCCCTGGATAGGCGATTTCCACCTGCCCGGCGTGTTAGCCTCAACTTCCCGCACCATGAAAATCGCGCGCCGCACTCTCCTCCAGTCCACCGGACTCCTCGCCGCCACCCCTCCCCCAAAAAGCCCCAACGACCGCCTCAACGTCGCCTGCATCGGCTACGGCATCATGGGCCAGCTCGATCTCCAAACTGCCGCCGGCATCCCCGGCAACCAGGTCGTCTCCGTCTGCGACGTCTACGATGGCCGCCTCACCCGCGCCAAAGAGCAATTCGGCTCCCAGACCTTCACCACCCGCGACTACCGCCAGATCCTCTCGCGCCCCGACATCGACGCCGTCATCGTCGCCACCCCGGACCATTGGCACGCCACCATCGCCGCTGAAGCCATGCGCGCCGGCAAGGACGTCTACTGCCAGAAGCCGATGGTCCGCCAATGGCAGGAAGGCGCCGCCATCATCAAAGCCCAACAGGACACCGGTCGCATTCTACAAGTCGGCAGCCAACTCGCCAGTTCCATCCTCTACCAGAAGGCCCGCGAGCTTGTCCGCAGCGGCCTCATCGGCAAAGTCCACATGATCGAGTCCTACTGGGACCGCAACTCCGCCCAAGGCGCCTGGCAGTATTCCATCCCGCCCGATGCCACCCCCGCCAACATTGACTGGGACCGCTTCCTTGGCTCCGCTCCCCGCCACTCCTTCGACCCCATCCGCCTCTTCCGCTGGCGCAACTATCAGGACTATGGCTCCGGCGTCGCCGGCGACCTCTTCGTTCACCTCTTCACCGGCATCCACTTCGTCATGGAGTCCAACGGGCCCCACCGCGTCATGTCCAGCGGCGGCCTCCACTATTGGAAAGACGGCCGCGACGTCCCCGATCTGCTCATCGGCCTCTTCGAATATCCGGAAACGCCCAAACACCCCGCCTTCCACGTCAGCCTCCGCGTCAACTTCCTCGCCGGCGGCGGCGACAACAGCGGCTTCCGCTTCATCGGCACCGATGGCGTGCTGAACGTCACCGTCCGCGGCACCATCTCGTTGCAGAAGAAGCAGCGCGACTCCGCCCCCGGCCAGTCCGCCTCCACTTTCAGCAAAGCCACCGCCGACGCCTTCTTACGCGACTACCGCGAAAAGTACCCCACGCCCGCGCCCTCGCCCGCTTCCATGCAAGCCAACAGCGAAGAACAATGGGCCTTCCCGCGCGGCTACACCGAACAACAAGCTCACCATGAAAACTTCTTCGACGCCGTGCGCCGCCGTCGCCCCGTCGTGGAAGATGCCGTCTTCGGCCTCCGTGCAGCCGGACCCGCCCTGCTCTCGAACGTCAGCCACTTCGAGAAACGCATTGTCCATTGGGATCCTGACAAGATGGTCGAAAAGGCTTCCGCATGATCAAGCACCTTGCCCTCGTCCTCTCCGGCGTCGCCGCGCTCTCCGCCGCCACGCCTACCTTCAACAAAGACGTCGCCCCGCTGCTCCAGGACCATTGCCAAAGCTGCCACCGGCCTGGCGAAATCGGACCCTTCCCCCTGCTCACCTATAAGCAGGCCCGTCCCTACGCCGCCGCCATCCGCAACGCGGTCCTCAAGCGCACCATGCCCCCCTGGCATGCTGACCCTCACTACGGCAAGTTCAAGAACGACGCCTCCATGAGTCAGCGCAACATCGACACCATCGTGCAATGGGCCTCCGGTGGCGCCCCGGAAGGCGACCCCAAGGACCTTCCCGCGCCCAAGAAGTTCACCACCGGCTGGGGCATCCCGCAGCCCGATGTCGTCTTCCAACTCCCCCACCCTTACAAAATCCCCGCCAGTGGCACCATCGAGTATCTGCATTGGCTCGTGCCCTCCGGCTTCAAGAAAGACACCTGGGTCCAGTTCGCCGAGGCCCGCCCCGGTGACCGCGCGCACGTCCACCACATCATTGCCTACGTGCGCGAGCCTGGCTCCAACTGGCTGCCCGGCATCAAAGCCGATGGCCAACCCTACATCCCCCCCAAGCCCGATCCCAACCAGGTCGATACCGCCGCCCTCCCCAGCGACTTCCTCGTCGGCTACGCTCCCGGTCAGCCGCCCGAAGCCTTCGAACCCGGCAAAGCCAAGCTCGTCAAAGCCGGCTCCGACATCATCATCCAGGTCCACTACACCACTGACGGCAAGCCCTCCACCGACCTCACCCGCATTGGTCTGGTGCTCGCCAAAGAGCCGCCCCAGCAGCGCGTGATGACCTTCTCCGCCGTCAACGGCAAGTTCAAAATCCCCGCCGGCGACGGCAACCACCGCGTCGATGCCGAGTTCGAACTCGGTGCCGACGTCACCCTGCACGGCCTCCACCCCCACATGCACGCCCGCGGCAAGGACTTCATCTATCACGTCCGCTTTCCCGATGGCCGCCGCGAGACGCTCCTCAGCGTCCCCCACTACAGCTTCGCCTGGCAGCTCTGGTACAACCTCGAAAAGCCGCTCTTTCTGCCGAAAGGCACCGTGATCGAATGCACCGCGCACTTCGACAATTCCCCCAACAACAAGTTCAACCCGGACCCCACCAAGGACGTCTACTGGGGCGACCAAAGCTGGGACGAAATGATGGTCGGCTTCTTCAACTTCGTCTTCGACGCTGCCTTCGACGAAAAGAAGATCCCCGCTCCCCCCAAGAAAGCCGGCCTATGAAACTGCTCTTCGTGCTCGCCTGTCTCGCGGGGCTGCAAGCGCAAACTCCGCGCAAGCAGCTCCTCGTCATCGGCGACGAGAAAGGCTTCCGCCACGCCGCCATCACCCACGCCATGGCCACCATCGACCGTCTCGGGAAAGAGAGCGGCCTCTGGGACACTCACATCCGCACCGACACCGAGCCCCTCACCAAGAAAAAGCTTGAGTACAACGCCCGGAACCTGAATAGCTTCGACGCGGTCCTCTTCTACACCGGCGGCAACCCCGCCATGGACGACCAGCAGAAAGCTGACTTCCTCTCCTTCATCCGCGACGACGGCAAAGGCTTCATCGGCGTCCACAGCGCCGCCATCACCTGGACCAAATGGCCCGAGTTCGTCGACCTCGTGGGCGGCACCTTCGACGAACATCCCTGGAACACCTTCGCCGCTCCCATCCTCGTCGAAGACGCCAAATTCCCGGGCATGAACGCCTTTCCCGCCAGCTTCACGCTCGAGGACGAAATCTACCAGATGAAGTCCTACTCGCGCGACAAGCTCCGCGTCCTCCTCCGTCTTGACCCCGCCAAGCTCAACCTCGACAACCCCAAAGTCCACCGCCAGGATCGCGACTTCGCCGTCGCCTGGGCCAAGACCTACGGCCAAGGCCGCGTCTTCTACTCCACCCTCGGCCACGTCGAAACCAACTGGGACCGTCCCGACATCCGCCTCATGTATCTCGAAGCCATCAAATGGGCCCTCGGCCTCACGAGCGCCGACGTCACGCCCCGCCCTCTTCAGGAAGCCAAATGAATCGTAGAACTTTTACTGCCTCCCTCGCCGCCGCCTCCACTGCCTTCGGTGCCGGCAAACTCCGCCTCGGCATCGGCGCCTACACCTATCACAACCTCTCCGTCGACGCGATGATCGCCCAGCTGCAGGCCATCAACGTCAACGAAATCGAACTCTCCCGCGGCGAGTTCATGACCTTCAAACACCCTCCCGTCGAAATGTTTGAAACATTCCGCCGCAAACTCGACGCCGTCAAAATCCGCTGCGTCTCCTACTACGCCCCCACCATCAAGTCCCAGCAGGACCTCGACGACACCGTCAAGTTCGCCCGAATCCTCGGCGTCTCGAACGTCAGCGGCGACCCCGAAGGCGAATGGCTCGCTAAAGTCGACGAGCGCTTCACGCAAGAGAAGCTCACCTTCGGCATCCACAACCACTTCTTTGCCAGGCGCAAGTTCGCCTACGAAAGTCCCGCCGACATCCTCAAAGCCCTCCAGGGCCGCTCGAAGACCATGGGCGTCACCCTCGACATCGGCCACATCATCTCCTGCGGCTACGAGCCGCTCGACGCCATCCGCCAACTCGGCCCGCACCTCCGCCTCGTCCACCTCAAGGACATCCAGGCCCCCGGCGCCGAAGTCAACGTCCCTCTCGGCACCGGCCTCTGCAAGATCCCCGAAGTCATGGCCGCCCTCAAGAAGATCAACTTCCCCGGCCTCATCGCCTTCGAATACGAAAAGGAAGGCGACATCAACGACGACGTCGCCCGCCAGATGGTCTACGCCCGTAAGCTCCTATGAACCGCCGCCAAGCCGTTTCGCTCCTCGCTGCACCCGCTCTCGCCGCCCCGGCCTCCCGCCTCTCCATGGAAGGCTGGATCTGGATGAACCTCGCGATCCGCGAGAAGCGCCCCCTTGTCGAGATGCTCGACGACCTCTTCCCCACCGCGCCCTACGCCGGCTTCCAGAACATCGAACTCAACGACGGCTTCTTCGCTCCCGCCACCAAAACCAAAACCCTGGAGCTCGTCGAAAAGCATCAGCTCCGCATGCCCTCGGTTTACGCTGGCGGCGTCATGCACCAGGACGACCTCGCCGAAAAGACCATCGAGAAGGCTCTGGCTATCGCCGCCCTCTGCAAGCCCTATGGCTGCACTGCCCTGGTCACCAACCCGAATCCCAAACCGCAAGGCGCCGCCAAAACCGCTCCCGAACTTGCCACCCAGGCGAAGAACCTCAACCGCTTCGGCCAAGCCTTGAAGTCCGCCGGCTTCGAGTTCCGCGTCCATCACCACAACCCCGAACTCGACAACCATGCCTGGGAATGGCGCCACATCCTCCACCACACAGACCCTCAACTCGTCACCATCTGTCTCGACCTCGAGTTCGTCTATCGCGCCAACCTCGACCCCAGCGCCCTCATCCGCGAAACCGGCCCCCGTCTCACCGAAATCCACCTTCGCAACCGCACCAACAACTCGCCCCTCCAGGCCTTCGAACCCGGCGACATCGATTACGCCGCCATCGCGAAGACCATCTCCCAACTCAAGCTCAAGCCCCTCGTGATCGTCGAACTCGCCTATCACGACGACACCGTGATCACGCGTCCCTTCAAAGAGAACCTCCGCCTCAGCCGCGTTTATGCTGAAAAGCTTTTTGCTGTGTAGCCTCGTCTTCGCCACCATTGCCACGGCCGCGCCGCCCAAGGTGGTCTTGATCGCCGGCGTCAAGACCCACGGCCCCGCGGTCCACGAGTACCTCAAGTCGGTCAAGCTCCTGAAAGTTCTGCTGGATTCGTCGACCAACGTGAAGTCTGAAGTTCACTTCAACGGCTGGCCGCGCGATCCGCGGACCCTTGAAACGGCATCGACGATCGTCGTGATCTCGGACGGACAGCCGAGTGACCGCCTGCCGCCGATGCCGCTTCTCACTCCCGAACGCGTCGCCCTCCTCGATCGCCAAATGCGCCGCGGCTGCGGCCTCGTCGTCCTCCATTACTCCACCTTCGTCACTTACGCCTTTGCCGATCGCGCCCTCGCCTGGCAAGGCGGTTACTACGAGTGGAAGGCTCGCGACGGCGTCACCTCCGCCATCAAGACCCTCGAAGCGGACCTCGCCTTCCCCACCCCCAACCACCCCATCCTCCAAGGCCTCGCGCCCTTCCGCCTCAAGGACGAGTTCTACTACCGCCTCCGCCTCCATCCCGATCACACGCCCTTGCTCCGCGTCCCCACCCTCCCCGGGTCGCCCGCCGACCAAACCGTCGGCTGGGCGCTCGACCGTCCCGATGGCGGCCGCGCTTTCGCCACTTCCACCGGCCACTTCTTCGCCAACTGGCAAAACGACTCCTACCGCAAGCTCATCCTGAACGCCATTCTCTGGACCGCCCATCACCCCGTCCCACCCACCGGCGTTGCCTCCACCTACGTCGACGAAGCCGAAGTCAATCGCCGCCTCGCCCAACCCGCGGCCCACGCTCTCATCGTTGCTCCGCCTGCCGAGGCCGAAGCCTTGCGCCAGATCCTCGATTCCGAGATTCCGCGCTTCCGCCTCACCGTCACCACCCCCGCCGAGTTCCCCCGCCTCAAGCTCCGCCGTTACGACCTCCTGCTGCTCCACGGCCGCCACGATGTCCCCGCCCATTACACCGGCGGCATCGTCTACACCGCGCTCGGCGTCACCCCGACTGACGACCACATCACGTCCCCCAACCCTCTCGTCCAACCCTTCGACACCAAGGCCGATCTCACCGGCCCGCTTCCCGCCGGCGAGCTTCTCGCCGCCTCCGCCGCCGGTCCGGTGGCCGTCGCTGTTGCGTCCGGCAAGCGCCGCGTCGCCCACATCGCCCTCGGCCGCGATGCCGTCCATCTCCTCGATCCCGGCGTCACCCAGCTCATCCTCTACGCCAGCCTCTGGGCCACCCATGCATTTCACGAACAGCCGTGATAATATCCACGCCACCCTATCCACGGGTAGGCGATTTCGTTAAGTCAAGTCTGTATCGTATTCAGAGCCCTGCGATGGCGAGGGGTGCCATTGTGCTCTGTCATCGTTGTGCTGATAGCTTCGGGGAGGAAACCATGAGAGTTTCACAACGGCAGTTCTGCTCGACTGCCGCCGCCTTACTTTTGCTGGCCGCGGGCCAGCTTTCCGGTCAAACTTTAGGCACGTTTACGGGAGAGGTCAAAGACCCTTCCGGCGCCGCGGTCAACGGCGCCAAAGTAACCGTCCGCAACATCGCCACCAACGGTATCCGCGATGTCACCACCAACCAAGACGGCATTTATGTCATCCCGGCTCTCGTCCCGGGCCTCTACGACGTAAAGGCTGAGTTATCCGGCTTCAAGTCCGCCACCCGCACCAGCGTCGAGCTCCAGGTCCAGCAGACCGCCCGCGTCGACTTCACCCTCGAAGTCGGCCAGGTCAGCGAAGTCGTCGAAGTCAGCGGCAACGCCCAGTTACTCACCACGGAGAACGCCACCGTCGGCACCGTTGTCGAGCAGAAGCGCATCACGGATCTGCCTCTCAACGGCCGCAACTTCCTCAGCCTCGTCGCCCTCAGCCCCAACGTCACTTACGGCTTCAATCAGGCCGCCCAGGCCGCCGGCCGTCAGGGTGGCACCCGCTCGCAGATCACGATGTCCGTCTCCGGTGCCCGCTCCGCCTGGAGTAACTACACCCTCGACGGCATCACCAATACCGACATCAACTTCAACCTCTACATCGTGCTTCCCTCCGTCGAAGCCCTGCAGGAGTTCAAAGTTCAAACCGGTATCTTCCCCGCTGAGTTCGGCCGCGGCGCCGGGCAGATCAACGTCTCCACTAAGGGCGGCTCCAACCAATACCACGGCTCCGCCTTCGAGTTCCTCCGCAACGACAAGCTCGACGCCCGTCCATACTTCTTCAAGGATCCGGAAAGCCCCACGCAAACCGCCCCGCTCAAGCCGCCTTACCGTCAGAACCAGTATGGTGGCACGCTCTCCGGTCCTATCTGGATTCCCAAGCTGCTGAACGGTCGCGACCGCATCTTCTTCATGGCCAACTATGAAGGCTTCAAGTCGCGCACCACCTCCACCAACTTCTTCACCTCTATGACTCCGGAAATGCGCCGCGGCGATTTCTCCGTCGTCACCACGCCGCTCCAGGACCCGCTCACTCGCGTCCGCACCGGCACTACCATCACCTCGTCCGCCTTCCCCAATAACCAGATCCCCGCCTCGCGCATCAGCGCCGGCTCCGCCCTCCTGCTGAATGAATTCGCGCCATTGCCGAACCTTCCGCAAACCGGCCTCCCCAATCGCAACTACCAATACCTCGCCAAGACGCCCGTCGATAAGGACCAATTCACCGGCCGCATCGACTTCAACGAAAGCGCCAAATCTCAGTGGTTCGGCCGCTATAGCTGGACCGACGAACTCACCACCACGCCCGGCGTCAAGCTCAACGGCACCATCCTCTATACCCGCGCCTCGCAATGGGTTCTCGCCAACACGCGCGTCTTCAGTTCCTCCAAGGTCAACGAATTCCGCTTCGGCTATAACTCACTCTTCAACAACATTAGCCAGGAGCTTTCCGGCGTCGATAACGTCAATGCCAAGCTCAATACGCCGATCAAGGTCACTGACCCCAACTCCTTCGGCATCCCCGACGTTAATATCACCGGCAGCACCCTCAGCCGTTTCGGCAACGATGCCAACGGCCCCTTCAACATCGATAACCAGGTCTATCAGGTCGTCGATAACTTCTCCTGGATTCACGGCAAGCACAACTTCCGCTTCGGTGGCGAGTGGCGCTACAACCGTTTCCTGCAAATCGGCAATGAGTTCGCCCGCGGCCGCTTTACCACCAACGGCAGCTTCACCGCCAACGCCAACACGCTCACCGGCGGTTACACCGGCGCCGACTTCTTACTCGGTAACTTCAGCACCATTGAAGCTGCCGTCGCCCTCGCCCAAGGTGACTTCCGCAACAACGAAATCTCCTTCTACGTGGACGACACTTACAAGGTCACCCCGCGCCTCACCATCAATTGGGGTATCCGTTACGAACTTGCCCAGCCGTTGCTCGATAAGTTCGGCCTTCAACCCAACTTCCAGCTGCGCGAGGCGCTGCCTCCGGGTAACCAGCCCGACGCCAGCAAGCATCCCGTCCTCGTTCGCACCGGCAACGGTGACTTCTACGAGAACCTCGCCTTCCGCTTCACCGGCCCGGTTCAACTCGCCCGCGACGGCCGCCTCGGCGACCGTCTCATCAAGACCGACTACAACAACTTTGCTCCCCGCTTAGGCATCGCCTACAGCCCCAGCAGCAACTGGTCCATCCGCGCCGGCGTGGGGATCTTCTATTCGCAGGAAAGCAAGAACTCCATCTTCGACATGAGCCGCGCCGCGGGCGGCCGCGCCAACCCGGTCATTGACCAGCAAGGCGTCCCCAGCCTCACATACAGCAACTTCATCAACACGGCGCAACTCCCCGTATCCTTCGCCCCCGGCCTCACCTGGGGTGCACAATATGACCTGCCCACCACTTACACCATGCAGTACCTGCTCAACGTGCAGCGCAGCTTGGGCAAGAGTTCCACCCTCGAAGTCGGCTACACCGGCAATCAAAGCCGCAAGCTCGCCTTCCTCATCAATGCCAACGCACCCGCGCCCGGCATCACCACCTTCGATGCCCGCGAGCCCTATCCGGAGTGGCACGGCATTCAGTACCTCACCGGCAGCGGCATCGCCAATTACAACGCCTTCAGCACCAAGCTCAGCCAGCGCTTCGGCACCAGCCTCACCACGCTGTTCAGCTACACCTGGTCGAAGGCGCTTGACGAGAACAGCGCCATCCGCGGCACCGGTGCGGACTTCACGCTCATGAATCAGCGCTGCCGCTCCTGCGACTACGGCTACGCCGGTTACAACGTGCCTCACCGCTTCGTTAGCTCGATTCTCTATAACCTCCCATTCGGCAAGGGCCGCTCCTTCTTGAACCGCGGCGGCGTGGTGAATCAGATCGTCGGCGGTTGGCAGTTGAGCACCATCACCACCGTTCAGAACGGCACCTCGATCGTGACCGAAAGCTGGGACGCCGCCGGCATGGGCGCGGGCTTCCCGCACTCCAACCGCTTGAACTGCGTTGCCGGCGTCAGCCCCGTCGCGGCCGATCCCAACCCCGATCGTTACTTCGTGCGCGAGGCGTTCACCAACGTCACGGCCGGGCAGTTCGGTAACTGCGCCCGCAATAACCTGCGCGCGCCGTCCACTTGGAACATCGACTTTTCCACCATGAAGGACTTCCGCATCAAGGAAGGTCACGCCCTTCAGTTCCGCATGGAGATGTTCAACGCTCCCAACCATCCGGCCTGGGGCCGTCCCTCCGCCGCGTGGGGCAGCCAGGGCGCCACGCCTGCCGCCAGCTTCGGCCGCATCCGCTCCACTAGCCAGTTACGCCAGATCCAGTTCGCGTTGAAGTATTACTTCTAACCGCGGCTCCATCTGCCCGAAGAATGGCCCCGGCTTCCCACCAGGAAGTCGGGGCCGTTTGCTTGCGTAGCTTAGAATAAAGGCTTCCCGAATGAACTTACTTCGCTCTTTGCTTGTTCTCTTCGCGCTCGCCGCTTCGGCGCAGACCTGGGTCGAAGGCGAAATCGGCTTTCGGCTCACCATCATCCCCGTGGGCAGCCCCGCCGAGCGAGCCGGTCTCAAAATCGGCGACATCCTCGCGGACCCTCCCGGCGTTCGCCCCATCCTTCTGGGCCATGGGCAACTCCCCGTCTTCCGCTTCGACGCTGCGAAAGGCGTCTACGTCAAAACCACCGTCCCCATCGCCTTTCGCGAAGGGGAAGAGAAGCGCTTGGGCGTCACCGGCGACCTCGGCTATCTCGTCACTCGTCTGGAGCCCGGCTCACTTGCCGCCCGCGCCAAGCTCCAACTTCACGACTTCCTGCCTCAACTCGACGACCACTTCGTCCACGAGCCAAAAGACCTCGCCCTTCCGGAAAAAGGCGAGGTCCGCCTTCATGTCACCCGCTGGAATCGCTCAACTCGCTCGTTCGAGAAACTCATCCTCCCGTTCACCCGTTAACGGCGATTTTCATTACGCCATCTTCTAGTCACCGTGGCACTTACTCGCTCTGGCGAGGCCGGAGCTTTGTTCGCGTCTGCTATTGTCAGAATCGGAAAGGCCTGCTCTTAGCCCCTGTCCAACCGCGTTCCGCCGCAGCTACGAAAAAGTCAAACCCAATCGAATCAATTACTCCCGGGTTCGTTTCGTCACCTCGCTATAGCGTCGGGGTGCTCGGTCATGGGCGGCCGCTCAGAAAGTTCGCGACAGCGCGTAAGGCTGCCTCGCGATTGTCGTTCCACAGCGAGTGGGCGGCTTCGGGAATCACTTCGAGCCTGGCTCCCGGGATCAGGCGCTGGTAGCGCGCCGCCGTCTCGGGTCGCGCTTCATCGAATTCACCAACCATCAGCAGGACGGGCAGCTTCAACCCGCCCAGACGCGCGGTGACGTCGAAGCTCTTGAGCGATCCGGTCGCGTGAAACTCAGAAGGGCCCCACATCTGTTCGTAGATGACCTTGTTGGAGACGGAGCCTGCGCACTCAGGATTCGGACGTGAGGCGGCGCGGCGAACGAAGCGGCGCACGTACTCTTGCTCCGCCAGGCGATACTCCATGCTGTCTGTCGTTCCTTGCTGCTCATGGCGGCGCAACGTGGCTTGCACGTCAGCCGGTAGTTGTTGGCGCAGCTCATCGGCATCGCGAATCCAGTCCGGCGTGCTCAGTAAAGGGCTCGCCAGAATCAGGGACTCGATGCCTTTGGTACCTTTGGCGAGAACGTAAGCCGCCGCCAGGCTCGCTCCCCAGGAGTGCCCCATCAGGTGGATACGCTTGAGTCCGAGCTTGCGGCGCAGCCGGTCAAACTCTTCCACGAAGTGGTCCACCGTCCAGAGTGAGGAGTCGGCGGGCCGGCCGGAGCGGCCGCTGCCCAACTGGTCATAGATGACGATGGGCCGCGCCGAACCCAACGGCGATAACGCGGCAAACGAACAGGACGTGCCGCCGGGGCCGCCATGCAAAGCGACGAGCGGAATACCTTGGCCTTCGCCGCTGATCCGATACCAGACCGGACCGCCGGGGACATGGACGAAGCCCTCGCGCGTTTCCGCTGGGAGCCAGGTTCCGAGGAACACCAACAGCGCGAGGGCCAGTTTCATGACTTAGAGTGTTTCGGGCTTGTAGCCGCCGCGCGAACGGTCATAGAGCCAGATGGCTCCGAAGACGATCAGCAGGATGGCGGGCAGAATTGCGACAGCGCGAAAGGACTCCGAGGAGGCGGCACTGAGGACGCGCTCGAGTTCGGGGCCCTGGAGTTGGTTGAAGGCCGCTTCGCCGCCGGCGAGTTCAATCTTCGCCGAGTCAAAGATCTGGCCGAGCTTGGGCAGCACCAGGAAGATCGAGAGGTTGCCGGCGGTGCCCATCAGGCCCATCAGCAGTGCGCCGCCGCGCGGGAAGCGTTCGGCTGCCGCGGCCAACATGGTGGGCCACAAGTAGCAGACGCCGACGCCCCAAATGGTGGCGGCCATGAACGCAGTCGCCGGCGAGTTCGCCATGCTGAGCGCCACCAGGCCGAGCGAGGCCAGAAGGCAGGAGATCCACAGCAAGCCCACAGGCGAGAGCTTGTGCGCCAGCGGACCCGCAAAGTGGCGCATGGCAAACATCAGCGCGCTGACATAGATCAGCAGAATGATGCCCTGCATGCCGACGGTGCGCGAGAGCGCGAGATCCACCCACTGGCCCGGGGCGAGCTCCGAAGCCGCTGTGAGGAACATCGAGAAGAACCAAACGAAGAAGAAGGGCTTGAGCAACTCCTTGAACATCTGGCTGGCGGGGATGCCGGCCGCGGCGCGTTCGGTGGGCGGGAACTTGAGGGTGAGGCTCATCAGGCCTAAGACGGCAGCGGGAATCAGGCTGCAGGCGAGCTTGATGCGCCAGGAGGCGCCGAACTGAGCAAGGCCGAGACCGAGCAGGCCGCCGATGATGATGCCGCCCGGCCACCAGGCGTGGAGCGTGTTCAGCTTCGCTGTCTTGTCCTGCGGATAGATGGCGGTGGTGAGCGGATTGATGACGGTTTCCACCAACCCCCAACCGACGCCGATGATGACCATGCCGCCCCAGACGGCCCAGTAAACGGCGGGGCCGGTGGCGATGTCGCCCGCGAACATGACACAGAGCGTGCCGAGCATAAAGCAGAGAGAGGAGACGCCGAGCAAGCGGCCCATGCCGAGGTAGTCGAGCAGAGGGCTGCCGATGGCGATGGTGATCGCGAAGCCCAGGGAGGCGACACCGAGGACGGCGCCAGTCATGGCGGCGGACGTGAGACGGTCCAAGGGATCGAAGAAAGTCGATTGTAGATCGGACGCGACGCTCGAGCGAAGAGCGAAGTTGATGCCGGCGGTCATGAGAGCGAGCAAGCTCACCAGGAAGAGCTTGGCGTGGTTATAAGGCGAGTTGGCCATGAACTCCCGGTTATACCACGTGGCTAGTGGAAAACCGGTTCGCAGCGGACTTCGCTGTTGACGGACTTGGCGATGAAGCACTCCTGATGCGCCGCGTGATGGAGCGCGTGAATCTCATCGGGAGATGGCCGTCGGGCGCCGGAAAAGCGAACGGCGGGGCGAAGCGTCACGACGGCGATCCGCTGCTGCTCCATGACGCCTTCCGCATGGTCGTGATATTCGTCGACGACGAAGCCGGCCTGGGCGGCCAGCGAGAGGAACCAGAGCATGTGGCAGCTGGAGAGCGCCGAGACGAAGGCCTCTTCGGGGTCGAGAGCGCTGGGGTCCGAGAAGGGCAGGCGCACGGAATGGGGCGACGATGAGCCGGGGACTTCAAGGCCGCCATCGAACTTCAAGCGATGCCGGCGGCTGTAGCGCTGGTCGAGGAACGGCTGGTCGCCGCGCGACCAAATGACTTCGGCAATGTAGCGGGCCATGACTCTAGCTTCGCAGTGCTGAGCCGATTTCGCGCCTCGTTGCGCGTAGTGGTTATGAGGATACTGTTGTTTGCACTCTGCGGGCTGCCGTTAATGGCCGCGGACCTGCTCCCTTTAGCCACTGGAAATCAGTGGACCTACCGCGCCAGTAACGGGACGACGCGGACCATGACGGTGGGGCTGCCGCTGGCGGCGGCCGGCCAAACCTACTATCGCGTGAGTGGCTATGCCGTATCGCCGCTGTGGCTGCGATCGGACGCCAATGGCGTTTACTTCTATGACGATGAAACGGCGAGCGACCGCGAGTTGCTGCGCTTCAACGGAGTGACGGTGAATACGCCGATTGCCGGATGCCGGCAGAGCGCCGAAGCCGACAAGACGCGGACGCCGTATGCGGGTCCGGCGGGCCGTTTTGCAGGTGCGCTGAACGTGCACTACCGGCCGTTGGCGTGCCGCGACGTGGGCTTCGAAGACGATACTTACCTCGAGAATATCGGGCTGGTGCAGCGGACGGAAACGACGATCGCCGGGCCGGTGACTTACGAACTGGTGTACGCGAAGCTGGGAGCCATGACGATTGAACCGGGTAAGAAGACGACGTTGTCGCTCTCGCTGGAGCAGCCGGCGACCATTCTGCCGGGCGACGTACTGGCGCTCAAGGCGACGCTGCGTTTGCAGGTAGCCGATGGCGGCGCACTGCGGCTGCACTTCAATTCGTCGCAACGCTATGACCTGGCGGTGCGCGATGCGAATGGCGAAGTGGTGTACTTGTGGTCGTCGACGGCGATCTTTTTGCCCGTAGTTGGAACCGAAGTGATCGCCGGCCAGCGGACCTGGGAGATCGAAGTGCAGGTGCCGGGGCTTTTGCCGGGGAACTACCAGGTGGAAGCGTGGCTCGCGACGCGGGACGCGCGGCAGCTCGCGGTGGCGACGCCGCTCTCCGTGTCGGTGAACTAAGCCGTTACGCTGGGTTTATGGCTGCACGCATGGACCCCTTGGCCGAAGCCTCTCGCCGGGCTTCGGCCTATCTCGATCAGTTAGCTTCGCGGGCGGTGAACGCGGACGAAACGCAGTTGGCCGCGCTGGGCGGCGCGTTGCCCGAAGAAGGCGCCGCCCCGGCGGAGGTCATTGCGCTGCTGGATGAAGCGGGTTCGCCGGGGACGATGGCCATCGCGGGCGGACGTTACTACGGCTTTGTGAACGGCAGTGCGTTGCCGGCGTCATTGGCGGCGACCTGGCTGGTGAGCGCGTGGAATCAGAATGTCGGGTTGCGGGTGATGTCGCCCGTGGCCGCCGCGCTCGAAGAGACGGTGCTCGAGTGGGCTCGCGACTTGCTGGGCCTGCCCGCAGGTTGCGGGGGTGGCTTTACGACAGGCGCCACGATGGCGAACCTGAGCGGCCTGGCCGCCGCACGCCATACGTTGTTGCAGCGCGCGGGTTGGGATGTGGAGGCCGACGGCCTCTTCGGCGCGCCGCCGTTGCGGGTGGTGGTGAGCGACGAAGTGCATGTCTCATTGCTGAAGGCCCTGACGTTACTGGGCCTGGGGCGCGCGCGGGTCCATCGGGTGCCGGTGGATGGCCAAGGACGGATGAAGGCGGGCGAGTTGCCCGCGCTCGACGAGCGGACGGTGGTTTGTTTGCAGGCGGGCAATGTGAATACGGGGGCCTTCGATCCGGCTGGCGAGGTTTGCGCGAGGGCGCGTGAGGCGGGCGCGTGGGTGCACGTGGATGGCGCGTTCGGCATCTGGGCGGCGGCGTCACCGCGCTACCGGCATTTGGCGGCCGACTTCGCCTCGGCCGATTCCTGGGCGACCGATGGTCATAAGTGGCCGAACAGCGGCTATGACTGCGGCCTGGCGTTTGTGCGGGATCCCGAGGCGATGCGGGCGGCGCTTTCGGTGATGGCGGCGTACCTGGTGAATAGCGGTTTGCGGGAGCCGTGCCATTACACGCCGGAGATGTCGCGGCGGTTGCGGGCGGCGGAGCTGTGGGCGGGCTTCCGGTCGTTGGGACGCCAGGGTGTAGCGGAGTTGGTGGAGCGTTGTTGCCGGCATGCGGCGCGGTTCGCCGAAGGCCTGCGGGCGGCGGGGTACGAAGTGCTGAACGACGTGGTGATCAACCAGGTGATGGTGTCTTTCGGGACGCCGGAGCAGACGCGCGCGGCGATCGGGCGGCTGCAGGCCGAAGGCGTCTGCTGGTGCGGTGGCACCGAATGGCAGGGGCGGACGGCGATGCGGATCAGTGTGTCGTCATGGGCGACGACGGAGGAAGATGTCGAGATGAGTTTGGCGGCGATGTTGCGCGCGGCTAAATCTCAATGATGCCGCGTTGAGCGGCGACGACGACGGCTTGCGTACGGTCACTTACGTCGAGCCGGCGCAGGATGATGTTGATGTGCCACTTCACGGTGCCGCGGGTGATGTTCAAGGCGTCGGCGATTTCGTTGTTGTTGAGACCCTTGACCACTAACTGCAGGATGTCGACTTCGCGCGGGCTGAGCGCAGGCCGGTTCAACTTGCCGGGGACGCTGTTCAGAATGCTGCGCGGGATGTACTTGCCGCCGGCGTGCACGCTGCGAATGGCTTCGAGCAGCTTTAAGTGCGACATGCCCTTGAGCAGATAGGCTTGCGCGCCCGCGGCGAGCGCGCGGCGGATGTCTTCATCGCCCTGATAGGTGGTGAGGACGATGACGGCGCTTTCGGGCGAGATCTCGCGGATGGCTTCAATGGCTTCGACGCCGCTCATCTCCGGCATGCGCAGATCCATCAGGATGATGTCGGGGTGGTGGCGGCGGGCGAGGTCAATGGCTTCCTGGCCGGAGTTGGCTTGGGCGACGACGCTCATGTCCGGTTGGGTGTTGACGATGCCGGCGAGGCCCATGCAAACGACGGCGTGATCGTCGACGACCATGACGCGAATGTCGCGCGCGGGCGGGGCCATCGGTGGAGCGGCTTTCTGGGTTTGAGCCTGCATGGGAAGTGTCCGATTGTATAATGCGGCAGCGTGAAGGTAAACCCGGTTGCGGCTCTGTTGATTCTGACGTTGCCGGCGCCCGCGGCCTATGTGAGCCGCATTTGGCGTACGCAGGATGGCTTGCCGGAGAATCGCGTACGCGCGCTGGCGCAGACACCGGATGGGTACTTGTGGGTGGGGACCACCGGCGGGCTGGCGCGCTTCGACGGCGTGCGGTTTGTGACTTACACGCGATTCAACACACCGGCGATGGTGGAGGACAACGTTCGTTCGCTGGCGGTGGGACGTGACGGCTCGTTGTGGGTGGCGACCGATGGCGGCGGGTTGCTGCATCTGAAGGACGGGCGGTGGGTGGGTTACGGGCCAGGGCAGGGGTTGGCCAGCGACTTTGTGGCGGCGGTGCTGGAGGATCGGCAGGGGAGCATCTGGGCGGCGACGAACCGGGGGCTGTACCGGAAGTCCGGGGCTGGTTTTGCGCGGGTGGACGGGCGTTTTCAACTGCGCAATCAGGCGTTCTTTACGTTGGCGGAGACGCGCGAGGGGACGGTGCTGGCGGGTGGGCAGGCGGGGCTGTTTCAGCAGCGAGGGGAACTCGAGGCGCCGGCCGGCGAGCCGGAAGAAGTCTTCCGCGTGCGGCCGCTGCGCAACGGCGCATGGTGGCTGGCGACGAATCATGGCATCCGGACGACGGGGGAACGGAAGCCGGATCTGCGGCCACTGGAAGGCAAGGCGGTGAGTGCGCTGAGCGAGGATCGCGCGGGAAATGTGTGGGTGGGGACATTGGGCGATGGGCTACAACTGTTCCGCGGCGCGTCCGGCGTCCCTCAGCGGGTGACGGCGCGGCTGCCGGACCAGACGGTGCTAGCGATTCTCGAAGACCGCGAGGAAGGGATCTGGGTGGGGACGGCCGATGGCTTGGCGCGGCTGACGGAGCCCGACGTGGAAGTGCTGGACCAGAGCGCGGGGCTGGCGAACGACAACGTGATGACGGTGGCGTGCGGGAAGGCGGGCGACGTCTGGCTGACGACGGTGACCGGCGCGGCGTACCGGTATGCGCAAGGTCGCTTGGAGCCGTTTCATCTGCCGGGGCCGGCGGGCGAACTGCGCTTGCTGGGCGTGTTTGAGGCGCCCAACGGCGATCGCTGGTTCGGCACCGATAGTCAGGGCGCGGTGCTGCTGCGGGGCGGGGTGGCTCGTCGTTTCACCATGCGGGATGGCTTGCGCAACAACGGCATTCAGTTTTTCCACGCGGGGCCCGAAGGCGATATCTGGATCGGGACGACCAGCGGGATCAGCCGCTGGGATGGCGCGAAGATGCGCAACTACTATGTGGAGGATGGACTCTCCTACGGGTGGGTGCGGGCGATTGCGGAGGATGCGAACGGCGATCTGCTGATTGGGACCGATCGGGGCTTGAACCGCGTTCACAACGGGCGCTTCGTGAAGGATGCCACGCTCGAGCCGCTCGCGCGGGATCGGGTGTGGTCCATCTTTCGCGACCATCTGGGGACGGTGTGGATCGGGACGCGCAACAACGGCTTGGTGCGTTGGCGCGATGGGCAGGCGAAGCGGATCACCAGTAAAGACGGACTGCTGAGCAACTCGGTGTTTCAGGTGGTGGGTGCGGGCGACGGGCGGCTGTGGATGAGCGGGCCGAGCGGGATCTCGTCGGCGTCCTTGGCGGATCTGAATGCGGCGGTGGAGGGTCGCCTGGCGACGCCGGGGGCGCTGGCGTATCGCGTAGGGGGCGGGCAGGAGTCGACGCAGATCAACGGCGGCGTCCAGGGGGCGGGTTGTGTGGCGGGGAATGGGGAGGTTTGGTTCCCGGGCGTGAAGGGGGCGATTCACTTCAAGAGCCGGCGGCCGCCGATTCGCCGGCACATGCCGGTGCGGCTGGAGAGCGTGCTGGTGGATGAGGTGCCGCATGCTCCGCACGCGGAGATCGCGGTGGAGCCCGGTCGGCATCGGGTGCGGATCGAGTTCACCAGTTGTTCGCTGCGGGCGCCGGAGGCGGTGACGTTTCGCTACAAGCTGGAAGGCTATGACGCGGGCTGGGTGACCGCGACGGGGGCGCGCACGGCGGTGTACGACAATCTGCCGCCGGCGCAGTATCGCTTCCTGGTGGTGGCGCACGACGAGAGTCCGGGCGAGAACACCTCGCAGGCCTCGTTAGCGCTGGTAGTGAAGCCGTACTTTTACCAGACGGCCTGGTTCTACGGGTTGGTGGCGCTGGGAGCCATCGCGGGGCTGGCCGCAGTGCTTTACTACCGCGAGCGGCGGACGCGGGCGGCCTACGCACTGCGGCTCGAAGAGCGGACGAGGATTGCGCGCGAAATGCACGACACGCTGGTGCAGGGCTGCGTGGGCGTCTCGACCTTGATTGAGGCGGCGGTGGGTTCGGCGGATCCGCAGCGAATGGCGGAGACGCTGGACAACGCGCGCGTGCATCTGCGACTGACGATCGATGAAGCGCGGCAGGCCTTGACGGACTTACGGCATGACTCTTTCGATGAAGGCTTGCCGGGGGCGCTGAGGGAACTGGTGAACGGCGTGCGGGGGCCGGCGGTGAGTTTGCAGGTGGAAGGGCAGCCGGTACCGCTGCCGGATGCGGCCAGCCGTTCGCTGCTGCTGGTGGCGCGAGAGGCGATCCGCAACGCCGTGACGCACGGGGCGCCCACGACGATTGAAGTGTCGTTGCTGTATGAGCGGGCGGTACTCGAGTTGGATATTCAGGACAACGGGCGGGGGTTCTCCCTGCCAGAGAATCAACTGGCCGATGCGGGGCACTTCGGGATTCTGGGGATGCGCGAACGGATGGAGCAGATTGGCGGGACGCTCGAAGTGTCGAGCGCCCCTTCGGCCGGTACAGCGATTTCCGCCCGCCTGCCGCTGCGTTAGCTACTGAGCGTTGCGAGCGGCTTGCTCCAGCCACTCGGCGTAGACGGTGAGCGTCGCGGCGGTGTGGCCGATTTGCTCGTCGGCCTCTTTCCAATAGCGCTGCTCAATGGCTTCGCGAATGCCGGGCAAGGTCTTGACGCCGTAGCCGGTGTAAAAGCCGGGAGCTTGCAGGACGTGGCGGAACCAGGGGCGGCGGGGGAGGCCTTCGCCGCGGAGGAACTTCTGTTCGGCGAGGCGCAGGGCATCGTCAAGGGACTGACGCTTAGCGGGGGTGAGCTTGGCGAGATCGAGCTTGGAGACGGCGGCGGCGGCCTGGTCGAGCCGGGCGACGGCGTTCTGCAAGGGGGCGAAGTTCAGGAAGGGGACTTCGCTTTCGGACTCGGGAACGACGAAAGTTTTGCGCGGGTCGGCAGCGAGCTTGAGGGCGCCGCTGCGGATGAGGTCGTTCTGGCGTTTGGTTTGGGCGCGCAGGTCGTCGGCGAGTTTGACGACTTCACCGGCCCAGCCACGGATGGCCTGGGCGGTGGCTTCGACGCGCAGGGGAAGCCATTCGGCGTTGGCGAGGCGGAGCATCATGCGACCGCCGAGTTGGGAGGTGGCCATGACGTATTGGAAGTCGGGGTCGGCGAAGCGGACGTAGTGGTCGTAGGAGTCGTAGTTGGAGTGGTAGCTGCCGCCGCTGCCTTCGCCGCCGAAGCCGATGTTGAGGCTGGGGATGCCGAGGTGGTGCTGAAAGACGGTGTAGTCCGAGCCGGAGCCGAGCGGGGAGATGTGGAAGTCGCCTTCCTGACGGTTGACTTTGCGGGAGGCCTGGTAACGGTCGAGGACGGAGACGCGGGTCTGGGGGTCGGTGAGGTCGCGGGCGGTCTGGGTGGAGAAGAGTTCGAGCGACGCGGCGCCGCTGATGTGGACGAAGCCGCGGGAGGTGCCGTCGGAGTTGACGTAGGCGACGGCGTGGCGCTGGAGCTCTTCCGCGTGGCGCTCGCCCCATTCGGTGGAGCCGAGCAACGCGGGCTCCTCGCCATCCCAGGCGAGGAAGACGAGCGTGCGGGCGGGACGCCAGCCGCCTTTGGCGAGTTCACCCAGGACACGGGCTTCTTCCATGACGGAGATCATGCCGGAGAGCGGATCGGAGGCGCCGAAGTTCCAGCCGTCATGATGATTGCCGCGGAGAACCCATTCGTCGGGCTTCTGGGCGCCTTTCATTTTGGCGATGACGTTGTAGGTGGGGGCGAGCTTCCAATCGAACTCGAGCTTGAGGTGGACCTTCGTGGGTCCGGGGCCGGTGTGATAGGTGAGGGGGAGGCCGCCGCGCCAGTTGGCGGGGGCGACGGGGCCGGTGAGTGCGCGCAGGAGCGGCTCGGCGTCGGCGTAAGAGATGGGCATGACGGGGATTTTGGTGACGGTGGGGGCCTGCTTGGGGTCCGGGGCGCGGTTGGGATCGAGGGCGGGTTTGAAGGGCGTGAGCGGGTCGCCAGGATAGACGGGCATGTCCATCACGCTGCCGCGCTGCGCGCCGTAGGGCGGGCGCCAGGGGCCTTGCGGGTAGACGTCGCCCTGGACGTACCCGTCGTCGGCGGGATCGGAGTAGATGAGACAGCCGGCGGCGCCGTTCTCGGCGGCGACCTTGGGCTTGATGCCGCGCCAGGAAGCGCCGTAGCGGGCGAGGACGATCTTGCCGCGGACGTCGATGCCCATCTCGCGGAGCTTCTTATAGTCGTCGGGCAGGCCGTAGTTGACGTAGACGAGATCGCCGGTGACGTCGCCATCGGTGGAGTAGGCGTGATAGACGGGCAGGTTGCCGTCCTTGATGCCGCTGGTTTCGTCGCCGGCCACGGCGGGTTCTTCGAGCTTGGCGGTGAAGCGGGTGGGCGCCGTCATTTCGAGGAGGCGCGTGCGGGGTGTGGGGAAGAGCGGATAGTAAGTCTCGATGGTGGTTTCGTAACCCCAGCTTTTGAACTGGGCGGCAATGAACTCGGCGACGGATTTGCTACCGGGCGAGCCGACGTGGTGCGGTTGGGACGAGAGGCGCTTAAGCCATTGCTGATAGTTTTGGCGGTTGAGAGCTTGATCGAACCTGGCTTCGAGCTCCAGTTCGCGCTGCGCGGATTCCGGCGTGAAGCCGACCAGAGAACGGGTGGGCGCCTGTCCGTAAACGAAGCAGGAACAGACGACGACCGCTACGGCTTTTTTCATGGTGAACAGTGTCGCATACCGGCCGCCGGAGTTATCTTTGAGGGTGAGGAGACTTACTCATATGCGCCTGAAGTTATTGGTTCCTGCTTTGGCCTTGGCTGCCCTGCTGTTTACGGGCGCGCAACCGAGCTTTACTCAAGCGGCCCCGAAGGCGGCGAAGGCGGCCGAGCTGGTGGACATCAACTCCGCCGCGCCGGCTGCGCTCGAAGCTCTGCCGGGGATCGGCAAGGCTTATGCCGAGAAGATCGTGAAAGGCCGGCCGTACAAGGGCAAGAACGAACTGGTGGACAAAAACATTCTGCCCGCCGGCGTTTATGCCAAGGTGAAGGACCTGATCATCGCCAAGCAGAAGTAGTTAGTTGTTGCGGAAGTTCGCTGCCTTTGCGTCCCAGGGTCCGTGATAGATGCGGAGCTTGGGGCGCGCGGCGCGAAGGGTGGCCAGGCCTTTGTCGGTGACGGCCGTGCCCTTGAGGTCCACTTCTTCGAGGCTGGGGAAGGTGGCCAGGATGGGGACGGCAGCGTCGTCCAGGCGATCGCAGCCCTGGAGCTTCAAGCGCTGGAGCTTAGAGAGCGACTTCATTTTTTCGAGCCAGCGCGGCGTGATGCCCATCATGCTGACGGTGGCGAAGCGAGCGCCTTCGATGCCCACGCCAATCGAAGTGCAGCCAAAGCGCAGTTCGCGCAATTGGGTGAGCGTGAGGATGGCGTCGAGCCCGACGTCGGACATGCTGATGGTCCAGACGTTGGAGTCCGTGCCCTGGCGGCCGCTGAGATCGAGGTAGGTGAGGCCGGGCATCTGGCGCAGAGCCTGCAAGCCGGCGTCGCCGAGTTCGTTGCCGCCGATGGTGAGGGCTTTCAGATTGGTGAGCGTGGTGAGGCGCTCCAGACCCACGTCAGTGAGCATGACGGAGCCGAGGTCCAGCGTTTCGAGCGTGGTGATGCCGGCGATATGTTCGAGCGACGTGTCGCTGGCCTTGGTGCCATGGAGCACGAGGCGCTTGAGTTTCTTCCAGGTTTTGAGCGCGGCGATACCTTCGTCGGTGACGTATTCGCACCAGCGGAGATTGAGGTCGGTGAGGTTGGTGAGGCCGCGGAGTTCCTGCATGCCCTGATCGGTGACGCGCGTGAGCGAGAGGTCGAGCGAGGTGAGGGCGGGGAGCGTGGTGAGTTGGCGGAGGTCGCCGTCGGTGACCCAACTGGCGCGCAGGTTCACGCCGGTGATCTGACCGGTGGCGTTGCGGGTGACGCTGCCGCCGGCGCGTTCAATCCAGGCCGAGTCCGGGGCGCTGTCGACGGCGGCCAGCAGAGGCAGCGCGCAGAGGAGCGAAAGCGAGATCTTCATCGGGTTCTCCGGTTGGGCAGGGCGGAATCGCGGTCAAAGACGATGGTGCAGGAGGGCAGGCTGCTTTTGAGTTCGCCATAGCCTTTCTCCGAAACCAGCGTGTGATAGAGGTTGAGGGAGCGCAGCGAGGCCATCGTCTTGAGCGAGCCGACGGCCTGATCGGTGACGTTGGTGTTGTCGATGCTGAGCTCGACCAGCGGCAAGGTGCGGAGCGATTGCAGGCCCTTGTCGTCGAGCGTGGAGTAATCGAAGTTCACGGAGCGCAGGTTCTTGAGGGTGGCCAGGATTTCGGCGCCTTCGTTGCCGGCCCGGGTGCGGAACATGTCGAGGCGTTCGAGCTTGGCGAGCGGCTTGAGGGCGGCGAGGCCAGGGTCGGTGAAGCGCGTTTGATTGAGGTTGAGGATGCGCAGGTCCGGGAGCTTGGCGATGCGGGGCAGCGAATCGTCACCGATGTCGGTGCCGGCGAGTTGGAGGTTCTGCAGCTTGGTGAGCGAGGCGATTTGCTCAAGCGCGGCGTCGGTGATCTCGGTGTAGCTGAGGCGCAGGGTGCGCAGGTTTGCGAGCTTCATGACGGTGGCGATGGCTTTGTCGTCAAGCTTGGTGGCGCCGAGGTCGAGTTCGGTGAGATTGGGCAGCCTGGCGAGCTGATCGAGACCGGGGCCTTCGACGAGCGTGCCGGCGAGGCGGAGGGTTTCGAGGCTCGAGAGCTTGGCGAGGTCGGCGAGGCCAGCGTCAGAGACGGTGGTGTTGCTGAGGTCGAGCGTGCGAAGGGTCTTGAGTTGGGTGAGCGCGGCGGCGCCCAGGTCGCCGACCTGGGTGGCCTGGAGGTCGAGCGATTCGAGCGCGGATAGTTGGCCGAGGAACTCGATCTGGGTATCGCTGACGGGGCTGGCGGCGAGGTCAATGCGGACCAGGCGGCCATCACGCAGTTCGGCTTTGCCGCCGTTGGCCTTCACCCATTCGGCGATGGCGTTCTCACTGCCGGAGGAGGGGCGGGCGGCACCGGCGTTTTTGGGGCGGACGGCGGCGGCGCCGACGTACTGCACTTTGGCCTTGGGCAGCGCGGTGCGCAAGGCATCGATGCCGTTGGCGGTGACGCGGCTGTAGCGAAGGTCGATGTCGTTCAACTGCTTGAGGGTCTGCAGGCGGGAGACACCGGCGTTGGTGACCTTGGTGCGGTAGAGGTCGAGCGAGCGGAGCTCAGTCATGCCGGTGAAGATGTCGAGGCTCGCGTCAGTGACGTTGGCGCCGCGGAGGGCGAGCGAGCGGAGAGCTTTCAGATTGCGCAGGTGAGCGACGCCGGCGTCAGTGAGTCGGGCGCCGGAGAGGTCAAGCTCTTCGAGCTGGGTGAGGTTGGCGAGTTGGCGCAGGCCCGCGTCGGTGATCATGCTGTCGCGCATCAGGAGGCGGCGGAGCTGCTTGAGGTTGGCGAGACCGGCGAGTCCGGCGTCGGTGAGGCCGGTGTTGTCGAGATCCAGGCTTTGAAGCTTGGAGAAGGCGGAGAGGTCGACTTTGGTGAGCTTGCAGTGGGCGCAGCGGAGGTCGCGCATTTCGGTGAGCGGCTTGAGGGTTTCGAGGTTCGCGTCCTCGATGCCGATCTTCTCGGCGAAGTGCCAGCCGACGTAGAGGCGCTCCAGGGTCTTGAGCGTGGCGAGGGCTTCGAAGACGCCTTTGGTGTTCTCGTTGCCGCCGCCGGGATTCCAGATGGGTCCGGGGAGGTAGAGCTCTTTGAGGCTCTTGAGACCGGAGAGCTTGATGAGCTCGGCGGGTGTCATGACGGAGCCGGTGAGATCGATGCCGGTGATGGTGAGATCGCCGGGGGGCAATTGGCCGAGGTCGCCGATGGGATGCGGGGCTCCGGTGACGGTGACCAGGCCTTCCCAGCGGATGACCCATTCGGCGATTTCACGGTCGTTGGCGGCCGCGAAGGCCGAAGAAAGAAGCAGGAGAACGGCTAACTTCATCAGGATTATGCGAGCAGGTCGCCAACCTTGCGCGTGGCGGTGGGGAACTTGCCGATGCCGGCGCCGACGATGTCGTCGGCCACGGTGAGGTAGATGTCGCCGACGGTGGCGGTGACGCGCGTGTGCTTGCCTTTGGCGATCTTGCCGACGCCGCCAGCGACGAGCATCGCGAGGCCGCTGTTCTTGTGCGGGTTCGCTTCGGCGTGCTCATGAACGAAGATGAGGGCCGTGCGGTCGAAGATGGTGGCATCGCCTTCCGGAATGGATTTGAGCTTGGCGATGAGATAAGCGAACTCTTCGACGTGCCACTTGCAGATGTCGCGAAGGACGCGCTGGCCTTCGGCACCGTCGGCGCCGGAGACTTTGCCTTCGGCGTGGGTGTAATCGTGATGGCGGCCGGCGGTGTAGCCGAGCCAGGGGAAGCGCGAGATGCTCTGGCACTTGGTGAGCATGTAGGAGGCGACGCGGGTTTGGCGCGTGGCGAGGGCTTGCACAAGCAGGTCGCTTTGGAGCTTAGCGATGCGCGGCCAATCCTTCATGTCGCCGTCGAAGTCGGGGGGCGAGACGTGGCGGTACTCTTCGGGCAGCGCGGCGATGGCGCGCTCGAGGTCGCGGATGCCGGAGAGGTGTTCGTCGAGCTTGACCTGATCGTCGGTGGGGATGCGCTTCTTGAGGGCGGTGGCGTCCTTCTGTACCGCGTCAAGGATGCTGCGCTTGCGATTCACCCAGCCTTCTTCGCGTTCGCCGAAGAGACGGTCAAAGAGGCGGTGGGGAATCATCTCGGGCGGGAGGGCGCGTTCGTAGCCGCTCCAGCTCATGTTGCGCTGCATGCTTTCGCCGAAGGACTCCTGGGCGACGCCGATTTGGAGAGAACGGAAGCGGGAGTCGCCTCCGATTTTGGCGGCGATCACCTGGTCGACGGAGGGGCCTTCGGGACCGCGGCCGGTGAAGTGGGTGCCGGTCATCAGGCCGCTCATGGAGTTGGTGTGGCCGTTGCCCTGGCCGTTGGAGGCGGCGTTGTCGACACCGCTGAGGACGTGGAAGTCGTGGCGGTAGGGCGCGAGCGGCGACAGGCACGGGGTCATGCGGTAGTCGGCGCCTTCTTCAGCGGGGATCCAGTAGCGCTCGGGGATGCCGTTGCCGTTGAACCAGAGGACAAAGCGCGTTTCAATGGATTGCTCAGCGGCGTACGCGGTGCCCTGCGAGTTGAACATCGAGACGAGCGGCGGCAAGCCCACCAGGATGGGGCTGCCCGCGGCGGTGAGGCCCTTGAGGAGCGTGCGGCGAGAAGTACGCGTGCGTTTGGTGATGACGGACGACATGAATCAGTTGCCTCCTGTGGATTCGCGAGCGAGCATGAGCGAGACCATCAGCTCTTTAAATTTGAATTGCGAGCGCCGGAAATCGTCGGTGATCTTCCGGATGACGGGCCGGTCCGCGGCGTTGTCGGGGCGGCCGGAAATATAACGGAAATACTGCTTGGCGACGCACTCCTGGCATTGAGCGCTTTGGGCGAGGACGCTGCCGAGTTGAGCGGGCGAGGCGAACTTGGAGTCCGCCACGCCGGCGACATAACCGGTGGCGTCGATCTCGAGTTCCCAGGCTTTCTGCTGCTTGTCCTTATCCTTCTTGGCCTGGCTGGGCAGGACGAGAGTGAACTTGTCGCGACGCGCGCCGACGGCGTCGAACTTCTCGAAGCCGAAGCCGATGGGGTCGATCAGGCTGTGGCAGGCGGCGCAGCCGGGGTTGGTGACGTGCTCCGACATCCGGCTGCGATTGGTTTGGGGCTTGCCAGGTGTGAAGGGAGGCAGGTTGGTGTTGACGCCGGCCGGCGGATCGGGCACGTGCTGGCAGAGGAACTGTTCGCGCACAAAGAGTCCGCGAGCGGTGGGCGAGGATTCATCGGGCTTCGCGGTGCTGGCGAGGAAGAGGGCTTGGCCGAGGATGCCGGCGCGTTCGGAGGTGGCCGGGAAGGGCACGCGGCCGAATTCGGTGGGCGGCAGCGGCACCTGATAGATGCCGGCGAGTTCGCTGTTGACGTAGCCGTAGGGAGCGGTGAAGAGCTCCATGAAGTTCCTGTCGTTCCAAACCAGGTCACTGACGAAGAGCTTGGCTTCTTCGGTCATGGCGACGGCGGTTTCGCGGGTGAACTGGGGATAACGGCGGCGATCCTTGCTGGCGGTGGTGATGCGATCGAAGCGGAGCCACTGGCTGACAAAGTCGTTGAGGGACTGGCGGGCGCGCGGATGATCGAGCATGCGGCGCACCTGCTGCTTCACGCCGGCGGGCGTGTTCAGGGCGCCGGTTTCGGCGGCGGCGAAGAGCGCCGCGTCCGGCATGGTGTCCCAGAGCGCGTAAGAGAGGCGATTGGCCGTGGCATAGGGCTTCCACTTGGGGTCCGAGGTGTTCTCAAGGCGGAAGAGGAAGCTCGATGACTGGAGCATCGCTTCGATGACGAGCTGGGCGCCTTTGAGGAAGTCTTTTTCGACGTCGAAGAGGGCGAGGTAGCGCTTCTGCTCGTCGAGGTCGAGCGGACGGCGGAAGGCGCGGAGGCCAAAGTCGCGGACGAACTTGGCGCGGCAGGCGGCGGAGGGCTTGCAGCCGATGATGCCGCGGGTGTCGCCGCCGCGAAGGGCGGCCTGGGCGACTTTTTCGGCGGCCTGGCTGTAGGCTTCGATCAGGAGGGGCGAGAGCCCTTGGGCCTGGATCTGGTTGCGGAAGCCGTTGACGAAGTCTTCGGGCGGGAAACGGTCGGCGGCTTTGGAGTTGTCGCCGAGGAGGTCGCGCAGGGTGTTGTTGTATTGGCTGTGGGTGAGGCGGCGGAGGTCGACTTTCGTGGCTTTGTGGCCGGTGCCGGCTTCTTCGGCCTCGTGATAGCTGAGGGCGGCGGCGAGGTCGTCGCCGGAGAGGCGAGCGAGACGGTCCACCCAGGAGCGGATGGCGGCTTCTTCGGGGCTGCCCTTTTTGATGCGTTCGCCGCCGACGTGCGCGATGCGTAGGGTGGGCTTTTCGAGCAGCAGGGACTTGGCGGGCGCGAGGCGATCGACGAGGGTGACCAGTGACTTGCCGAAGGCTTCAATCCTGGCGGGGGGCGGATTGCCTTCGGGGAAAAGAAGACGCGTGCCGGCGGCGACGCCGTCACGGTTGTGGCACGAGCGACAGCCGGCCTTTTCGAGCACCGCATAGGTGGATTTCTCGAAAGACACGTCACCGGATTGCGCCCAGGCGGCGATCGCCAGCAGCGCCAGAATAGAAACTCGAATCGGCAAACTTCGCCTCCTGGTGCGATTGTTGCCATGATATCGTGCCGGGCGCCCGAGCTAAATGGGTGCCTGGTACTAACGGATGGCGCCTAGCGGATGGTGAGGGTGCCGCCGTCGACGGGCAGGGCGGTGCCGGTGATGAAGCCGGCTTCGTCCGAACTGAGGAAGAGGGCGGCGTAGGCCATCTCGCTGGGTTGCGCCATGCGTCCGATGGGCTGGGCGACGGAGAGCTTTTCAAACATTTCGGCTTCGCGGCCGGGGTAGTTCTTGGCGATGAAGCCATCGACGAAGGGGGTGTGCACGCGGCCGGGGAGGATGGCGTTGCAGCGGATGTTGTGGGCGAGGAAGTCCTTGGCGACGGAATAGGTCATGGAGAGGACGGCGCCTTTGCTGGTGCCGTAGGCGAAGCGGTCGGCGATGGCCATGACGGAGAGGCAACTGGCGAGGTTGACGATGGAGCCGCCGCCATCGGCCACCATGAAGCGGAGGGTGGAGCGGAGGCAGTTGGCGGGTCCGAAGACGTTGACGCGCTGAACGCGTTCGAAGTCTTCGGGGGTGGTGGTGAGGGCGTTGCCGACGTGGGCGATGCCGGCGTTGTTGATCAGGATGTGGATGCGGCCACAGCGGGCATGGATGGCGCTGATGACCTGATCGACTTGCTGATGGTCGGCGACGTCGCAGTAGGTGGCGGTGGCTTGGGGGCCGAGCGCGGCGACGGCGCGGTCCATCTCTTCCTGGTTGCGATCGAGGATTTCGACGCGGGCACCTTCCTGGACGAAGCGTTCGGCGATGGCGAGTCCGATTCCGGAGGCGCCGCCGGTGATGATGGCATTTTTGCCGGCGAGTTGAGGCATGAATTTCGTATTGTATCGACCCCGGCCTGTCCTCTATATACTGGGCGTTCACCGGATGTCCACGTTGTCGCCCGAACAAGTCGCTGAGTTGCGCCGCAAGGTGGCGTGGCGGATTCTGCCGTTCGTGATTCTGCTGTACCTGGTGGCTTATCTGGACCGGGCGAACGTGGGCTTTGCCAAGCTGCGTATGGCGCGCGATCTGGGCTTTTCCGAGGAAGTGTTCGGGCTGGGGATCGGCATCTTCTTTATCGGCTATTTACTGCTGGAGATTCCCGGGGCGCTGCTGGTGGAGCGCTGGAGCGCACGCAAGTGGTTCGCGCGGATTCTGATTACGTGGGGATTCCTGTCGGCGGCGACGGCGTTTGTGGAGACGCCCACGCAGTTCAACGTGGTGCGGTTTCTGTTGGGCGTGGCGGAGGCGGGGTTCTTTCCGGGCATCATCGTTTACTTCACGCATTGGTTTCCAGAGCGGGACCGGGCGCGGGCGTTCTCGGGCTTTATCGTGGCGGTGCCGTTCAGTCTAGCGCTCGGTGCGCCGGCGTCGGCGTTGTTGCTGGACGTGAACTGGTTTGGACTGCACGGTTGGCAATGGCTGTTTCTGTGCGAGGGGTTGCCAGCGGTGGTGCTGGGCGTGATTACGCTGTTCATCTTTACGGATCGTCCGCGCGAGGCGCAGTGGCTCTCGGCGGAGGAGCGGGATTATCTGGAAGGTGTATTAGCGGAGGAGGCGCGGCGGAAGGAAGCGGGGGCGAAGATGAGCATGGGGGCGGCGCTGCGGCAGCCGGCGGTGTGGCTGCTGGCGCTGGGCATCTTTGCGACGAATACGGGCGGGTATGCGTTGGGGTTTTGGCTGCCGACGACGGTACGGAGTTTGTCGGGCGGGTCCGACCGGTCTGCGCTGTTCTTTAGCGGACTCTTCTATCTGTTGGGCGTGGCGGGCGTGCTGTACATGGGCTTTTCGTCCGATCGGCGGGGCGATCGGAAGTGGCATTGCGTGGCGGGTCAGGTGTCGACGGGCGTGTTTCTGGCGGCGAGCGCGATGCCAGGGCAGCCTTTCTGGCTGGTGATGGGTTGGTTGTGTTTAACAGGCTTGGTGGCGTATTCGTGGCCGCCGCCGTTCTGGGCGTTGCCGACACAGTCATTGACGGCGTCGGCGGCGGCGACAGGCATTGGGCTGATCAACATGTGCGCGAACTTTGCCGGCTATACGGGCAATCATTTTTTCGGATGGTTGAAGCAGCAGGGGGCGAGCGATCGCTGGTGCCTGTTGTTTCTGGCGGGATGTTACTTAGTGGGTGGGCTGGTGGTGAGTCAGGTGCGGGTGAAGAGGGATATACAATGACGGTTCCATGGCGTCCACTCTCTTTGATTTAACAGGCCGGGTTGCGGTGGTGAGCGGGGCGGCGCAGGGGATGGGCCGCGCGATGTCGCTGGCGTTGGCCGAGGCGGGAGCCGACTTACTGTTGGTGGATCGGAACCTGGCGGGCGCCGAACGGACCGGGGCCGAAGTGGTGGCGATGGGCCGGCGCGCGGTGGTGGATGGTTCTGACGTGTCAGTGCCGGAGCAGGTGCGAGCGCTGTTCGCGCGCCTGGACGGGGAGCTTGGACGCATCGATTTTCTGGCGAACGTGGCGGGCGAATCGATCATGGGGGCGCCGGAGACGATTTCACTGGAAGACGTGGAACAAGTGTGGCGGAATCTGGTGCTGGGGCGCTTTTGCGCGTGCCAGGAAGCAGGGCGGCGCATGCTGGCAGCGGGGGGCGGAAGCATTTTGAATATTGGGTCGATTGCGAGTGTGACGGCGTTGGGGCGCGGGCATATTGCGTATTCGATGGCGATGGGAGCCGTGGTGCAGATGACGAGAGAGTTGTCGACGGAATGGTCGGCGGGCGGGGTGCGTGTGAACGCGATTCTGCCGGCGCAGGTGTTGAATCCGAGCCTGGAGCAGAGGATTGCCGACTATCCGCCGTTGCGCGAGAAGTTCCTGAGCGGGCTGCCCATTGGGCGGTTCGGGCATCCCGATGATGTGCGAGGGTTAGCGGTGCTGCTGGCTTCGGATGCGTCGCGATGGATTACGGGCGCCATTATTCCGATGGACGGGGGCAACCTGGCGATGAATGCCGGTGGTTCGTCGCGGAGTGCGCAATGAGCGTGCAGCTTTACCGGACGATGCAGTTGATCCGCACGGCGGAGGAGCAACTGGCGCGCTGTCATGCGCGGGGCTTAGTGCATGGCGCCTGCCACACTTATGTGGGGCAGGAAGCGATTGCGACGGGCGTGTGCGCGCACTTGTTGAAGGACGACGTGGTGTTCAGCACGCATCGCGGACATGGCCATGCGTTGGCGAAGGGTTTGCCGGCGGCGGACCTGTTCGGCGAACTGTTTGGACGGGCGACGGGATGTTCGCGGGGCCGCGGCGGGTCCATGCATTTGTTCTCGCCGGAGATCGGGATGATGGGGACCAGCGGTATTGTGGGTCCGTCGATTCTGCAGGCGGCCGGAGCCGGCTATAGCTTCTCGCTACGGCAATCGGGGCAGGTGGCGGTGGCGTTCTTTGGCGACGGGGCGACGAACAACGGCGCGTTTCACGAGGGCTTGAATCTGGCGGCGATCTGGAAGCTGCCGGTGCTGTTCGTTTGCGAGAACAATCAGTTTGCGACGGAGGTGCCGTTCAGCTATTCGGCGGGCAATCCGGAGGTGGCGTTGCGCGCGGCGAACTACGGCATCGCCGGTGTGCAGTTGGATGGTAACGATGTGCTGGCGATCGAGGCGGCGGCGGGCGAAGCCGTCACGCGGGCGCGGCAGGGGCGGGGTCCGACGTTGCTGGAATGCAAGACTTATCGCACGAGGCCGCATTCGGAGGGCATGGGCGACTACACGTATCGCACGCGCGAGGAAGTGGCGGCGTGGCGCGAGCGATGCCCGATCCGGCGTTTGCGCGAGGTGCTGATCGAGCGGGGCGAGGCGACGGCCGCAGAGCTCGAGGCGATCGATGCGGAGCTCGCAGCCGAGATCGACGCGGTGAGTAAAGCGGCGGAGCAGGCGCCGTTTCCGGAGCCATCGACGGCGACGACGCATGTCTATGCCGCGCCGCGCGCGGTGGATGCGGCGCCCGATCCGGGGGCGCGCGAGATTTCTTACACCGCCGCGACGCTCGAGGCGCTGGACCAGGAGATGGCGGCGAACGAGCGGATCTTCGTGTTTGGCGAAGGCATCGGGGTGCGCGGCGGCAACTTCGGGACGACGGCGGGTTTGTTCGCGAAGTACGGGGCGAAGCGGTTGTGCGATACGCCGATCGCCGAGCGCGGCTTTGTGGGCATGGCGGGCGGCGCGGCGATGACCGGGACGCGGCCCGTGGTGGACTTCATGTTCATCGACTTCATCAACGATGCGTTTGGCGAGATCATCAACCAGATCGCGAAGATGCAGTACATGAGCAGCGGCCGGCTGCGGATGCCGCTGTTGTTGCGCGGGTGCGTGGGCATTGGCCATGCGGCGGCGACGCATCACTCGGGGAGTTATCACTCGATTTATGCGCACATTCCGGGGTTGCGCGTGGTGATGCCGTCGACGCCTTATGACGCGAAGGGCCTGTTGCTGCATGCGCTGCGCAGCGATGATCCGGTGCTGTTTCTGGAGCCGCGCGAGTTGCTGGGGACGAAGGGTCCGGTGCCGGCGGAGGACTACGAGATTCCGTTCGGCGTGGCGCGGACGCTGCAGACGGGTAAGGACGTGACGGTGGTGGGCGTGGGGCATCTGGTGCAGAAGGCTCTGGCGGCGGCGCGAGCGCTGGCGAACGAAGTGTCGGTGGAGGTGATCGACTTGCGGAGCGTGTCGCCGCTCGATAGCGGCGCGATTCTGCGGTCCGTGGAGAAGACGGGGCGGCTGCTGATTGTGGATGAGGCGTTTGCGCCCTGCAGCATCGGGGCGGAGGTGGCGGCGCAAGTGTCCGATGCGGGTTTCGACTCGCTGGATGCGCCAATTCGACGGCTGAATGGCGCGTTCGCGCCGACGCCTTATAGCCCGACGCTGGAGCCGGAGGTGATTCCGAGCCAGGCGGCGATTGAAGCAGCGATCCGCGCGTTGGTGAGTGAGTAAGATGGCCGTTTCGATTACAGTGCCGCGGCTGGGCTGGTCGATGGAAGAGGGCTTGTTCGGCGGTTGGTTGAAGCAGCCGGGCGAAGCGGTGGCGATGGGTGAGCCGTTGTTTCTGCTGGAGTCGGATAAGGTGACGATGGAAGTGGAGTCGCTGGACGCGGGGCTGTTGCATGTGCTCGATCCGAGTCTGGAGGTGGGTTCGATCGTAACGGTGGGGCAGTTACTGGGTTACTTGCTGGCGGAAGGTGAGGGGGTGCCGGCGGTCGCAGTGCCAGAGGCGGTGCCGGAGGCGCCGAAAGCGATTCCGGTGACGGTGGCGGAGGCGGTGCCGACGCCGCGGGAGGGCGTGCCGGCGAGTCCGCGGGCTCGCGCGGCGGCGAAGCGGTTGGGGGTGGACTTGGCGGAGGTGCGGCCGCGGCCGGGGAAGGCGCGCATCATCGCGGCGGATGTGGAGGCGATGGCGAAGCCTTCGAGCCGGGCGGCGATCGCGGCGAGGCTCGAGGCCAGTTTCCGGGCGCCGCATTTCTACTTACAGGCGGATGCTGAGGCGGAAGCACTGGCGGCGTGGCGCGAGCGGCATCGTCCGGCGACTTACAACGACTTACTGGTACGGGCGATGGGGTTGGCGTTGAGCCGGCATCCGAAGATGAATGCCTATTGGGCGAACGGTCGGGTGCAGGCGCGAACGACGATCGACGTGGCGCTCGCGGCGCAGGTGGGCGAGTCCTTGCTGACGCCGGTGTTGCGAGCGGTGGCGGAGAAGCCGTTGGCGCAGTTGGCGGCAGAGCGGGTGGAATTGCTCGAGCGGTGCGCGCGGCATGAGGCGCGGCCGGCGGAGTTTGCGGACGCGAGTGCGACGTTGTCGAATTTAGGGGCTTTCGGGGTCGACCGTTTTCAGGCAATCCTCAATCCGCCGCAGAGCGTGATTGTGGCGGTGGGCAGTTTGAAGAAGCGTCCGGTGGTGGTGGTCGACGCCGTGGTGGCGCGGCTGATTTTACCGATTTCGCTATCGGTGGACCATCGCGTGGTGGATGGGGTGGCGGCGGCGGAGTTCCTGCAGACACTGGTGCAGTTGCTGGAGTCGCCGGAGTCGCTTTAGCCAGGAGGGTCAGGGACTGACAGACGTCGGCAGATTCGTTTCGCCAAAAGATTCGAAATCTCTACGTGCCGCGGGACTGCGTCGGCCTGTCCGGTTTGAGGATTCTCCCAGATTGCATGCTCCTTGCCTTCCCGGCGTACAACACATCCGAATTTGCGCAGGTGCCGAAGAAGCGTAGCGAGTTTCATCCAACCACGACGAGCTCTTGCTTGGCCTCTGGCGGCAAACCGCGCAAGGATTCATCACGACGATATTCCAGGACGAGTTTGATTGCTTCCCGCAAGTTCTGAAGGCATTCCTCGCGGGTAGAGCCTTGGCCATTGGCGCCGGGAACTTCGGCGCAATACGCAATGTACCAGGGACCATCCTGCTCGACGATGGCGGTGAACTCGTTGCGCATACCCTTAGTCTAACGCTGCGTTATTCTGCGCGGCTGAGGCTGGTGGGCTCGACGGTGAGCGAGAGGGCCATGACGGCCCAACTGGTGCCGGCGGCGGAGATCCACTGATCATGGCCGTAAGGGAAGCCGCTTTCGAAGTAGGGCTGAATCTCGATGGAGCGCGAGCGGACGTGCCAGGAGCCGTCGGCGGCTTGAGTGCGGCGTAAGTAGGCGACGCCTTTCTGATAAACGCGGTCGGTGGTGGGGAGCTTGCCGCCGACGTTCAGAGCGAAGAGGGCTTGGCCGGTGGCGAAGGCGTCGGCGTCCATGGTGGGCATTTGCGACCAACTGCCGTCAGGGTATTGCATGGCGACGAGGGCGCGGACCGCTTTCTCGATGGAGGCGGCGGGGGCGTTGGTCCAGGCCAGGGCCAGGAGATGGAACGCGCGATCCTGCATGGCGGTGGGCTGCATTTGGCTGAGGGTAGCGGCGGCGCGGGCGAGGGCGCGATCGGTATCTGCCTGGTCAGGTGTTGGCGTGTAGTGGCGCAGGGCGTAGGCGGCGAGGGCGGTGGTCTGATAGGCGCCGACGTTGAGCGGCGGTCGGCGGCTTTCATTCACCTTCCACAGGCCATCGGGGCCTTGCATGGCTTTGAGAAAACGGACGACGGAATCGGTGTATTCGTCCTTGGGTTGCTGGTTGATGCCGTAGTCGAAGAGTTCCCAACCGACGGTGGTGATGGCGCCGGTGTTGAAGTCCATGACGCGCTCGGTACTGGTGCCTTGGAGGAGGACGGAGAGTTGCTCGATGGACTTGGGGGCTGGGAGACCACGGCTGCGCGCGAGTCCCGCGGCAGCGGAGGGAAGGTCCTGGGCGTGGCAGGAGTTGCAGCCGCCGATGCGGATGAAGTTATGGCTTTGGACTTCAAGCAGGGTGAGGGCTTTGCTGACGGCTTCGGGCACGGTGTGCCGGGCCACGGTGCGCACGGAGAAAGGCTTGGGGGCGGGAGCGGTGACGCCGAGGAGACGAGTGACTTCAGTGGGGCCACGCTTAGCGGCTAAGGAGCCGGCGGTTTCGCCTTCGCCGGTGGCTTTGGGGTCGGCCCCGGCGGCGAGCAACCGCTTCACGGCGCCGGTGGGAATGGTGTCCGAAGCGGCGGCGAACATGAGCGGCGAGTAACCGCGATCATCCTGAACGTTGACGGGCGCGCCGGCGGCGAGCAGCAAGCGTACGGACTCTTCGTTGCCCGCGGTGGCGGCGAAGCCCAGGGCGGACTCCTGACGCTTGTTGAGGACTTTGGCGTCGGCGCCTTTCTCCAGCAAGAGGCGAACGGCGGCGGGATTGCCGTTGGTGGCGGCCGAAATGAGGGCGGTGGAGCCGGCGCCGTTCTTGGTATCGACAGCGGCTTTGGCTTCGAGCAGCAGCTTTATGGCGACGTCGTCGCCGCGGATGGCGGCGGCCATGAGCGGGGTTTGTCCGGCGGCGGTGGCGAGGTTGGGGTCAGCGCCTTTTTCGAGGAGGAGGCGAAGGATGGAGTGTCCGTTATAGAGGGACGCGGCCTGATAGAGCGGCGTGCGGCCATCGGACTGTTTCGTGTTCAAGCCAGCGCCGCGGTCGAGGAGGAAGCGGACTTTGGCTTCGTCGTGCATGGCCCAGTGCAAGGGCGTGGAGGCGCGCTTGTTTCTGGCATCGATTTTGGCGCCTTGATCGAGGAGGAGCTTCATGGTGGCGAGCGAACCGAAGCCGGCGGCGTGATGAAGGGCGGTGGAGTTCGCGGCGTCTTTGGCTTGAGCCAGGGCGGGCTCAGCTTGCAACATCTTCTCGACGGCGGCGTCCTGACGGAGGCGGATGGCGGAGATGAGGCTGGAGACTTTGGGTTCGACGGGCGGGGCGGGCGGTTCGTCTTTGAGTTCGAGACGGAAGTCGGCACCCTGGTCGATCCAGGCGCGGAGCAGGCCGATGTCAGCTTTGGAGAGGGAGCCCGAGGGAGGCATGAGCATGCCGCCATCGCCATTGACAACGCGGCGGATCAGTTTGCTTTCGGCGCTTTTGCCGGGAATGATGACGGGGCCATAGTCGCCACCGCGCATGGCGGGCTGGCGGCGATCGAGTCGTAAGCCCGATTGCTGGACTTCAGCGCCATGGCAGGAATGGCAGTTCTGCTGGAGGATGGGCAGGATGTGCTTTTCGAAATCGACTTTGGTCGCCGCAGCCGGCGGGAGGGTTTGAGCCGCTAACAGGGCGGAGGTGGCGAAGGCAACAGCAAGCACGCGCATAACCTTGCGACGTTATCACTGGGGAAAGTGGGCGTCAACGGCGGAGGAAGCGGTGTCTCCGTCGTTACGTGCCCAGAAGTTCGCGATAGGCCTGCCAGGTGGCATCGACGGCCTGGCGCCAACTGCATTGGGCGGCGCGGGTGTAGCCGAGGGTACGAAGCTGGTCGCACTGGTCGGGGTCGGCACAGAGTTCAGCGAGGGCGTGTCCCCAGGCATCGACGTCGAGAGGATCGAGGAGGCGCGCAGCACCGCCGGCTGCTTCCGGCAAGGCTGAGCTATTCGAGCAGACGACGGGCAGTCCATAGGCCATCGCTTCGAGGACAGGAATGCCGAAACCTTCGTCGAGGGAGGGGAAGGCGAAGAGACTGGCTTGGCGGTATTGACGATCAAGTTCAGCGGGCGAGAGATAGCCGAGACGACGGATGCGCGCGCGATGCGGACTGCGCTCGATGGCGGCGAGGACATCGTCCGAGCCATAGCCGAGCGAGCCGGCGAGATGGAGTTCCCAGGGGGCGGGTACGTGGGCAAAAGCTTCGACGAGACGGACCAGATTTTTGCGTTTCTGGATGGCGCCCACATGGAGGATCACGGGGAGGCGGGACCCTTCACGCACGGGGGTATCGGGAAGATCGACACCATGCGGAATGACGCGAATGCGGGAGGCTAGTACCCCCAGGTGGTCCTGCACTTGTGACGAGGTAAACGAGGACACAGTAATGATTAAATCTGCGTAAGATACGGCGTTTCGCGCTTGCGCGGCGAAACGTTGACGGAATTCCAAAGTGGAATACTCGGCGGAGAGGACGAAGAGGTCGTGGAAGGTGGCGAGGGAGAGGCAACGCTTGCGGCGGGGGAGGCGCTGGTTGAGGCCGTGGAAGAGTTGGGGAGCGCGCCAGACGAGAGGGCCGGCTTCGAGCAGCAGGCGGCGGTGACAGTTCAAAGGCAGATCGGCCGCACCACGAAAGCGATGCGGCCGATAACACCACGCGAAGGTTTGTGACGGATGCTGCGCGGCTAAGCCATGCAGCAGTTGTTGGGAATAGACGCTGACGCCCGTGGGTTGCGCGTCAAGGGAATAAGTAGCATCCAGCGCGATCAAGCGCCTGTTATAGCACGGGAGGCATTGAGCGGACGACTGTGCTGATATTCCTTCAACTTGCGATAGAGAGTGGTGCGGCCGATGCCCAGCAACGTGGCGGCGGCAATGCGATCGCCGCGGGTGTGTTCGAGCGTGCGGAGGATATGATGTCGCTCCAGTTCCGCCAGGCGCATGATGGGTCCGGTGAAGCGCGGGGCGGGGGCGGAGTGCGAATGAATCTCGATCATCGGAGCGGGGGCGGGCATGGCGGATTGCTGCAGGCCGGCGGCCGCGGCGCGAGCCAGCCGCTGCTCCCGATGTAAGGCGAAGTTCTGCACGCCGGTGGGGAGATCGCGAACGGTGATCTCGGGGCCGGAGTTGACGGCGACCATGTGCTGGATGCCGTTCTCGAGCTCGCGGACGTTGCCTGGCCAGTCGTAGGCGAGGAGGGTTTCGAGCGCGTCCGGCGTCAGTTGATGGCGCTTGCCATGCAACGAAAGGAAGTGCGAGACGAGGGCCGGGATGTCTTCACGGCGTTCGCGCAGGGGGGCCAGGCGAACGGTGACGACGTTGAGGCGATAGAAGAGGTCACGGCGGAAGGTGCCCTTCTCGACTTCTTTGGCGAGATCACGGTTGGTGGCGGCGACGACGCGGAAGTCGGCTTTGCGCGCACTGACGGAGCCGACGGGGCGGTACTCCTTTTCCTGCAACAAGCGCAGAAGCTTGGCTTGGAGGTCGAGGGGCAGTTCACCAATTTCGTCGAAGAAGGCGGTGCCGCCATGGGCGGCTTCCACCAGTCCCAACTTGTTGGCTTGCGCGCCAGTGAAGGCGCCTTTCGCGTGTCCGAAGAGTTCACTTTCCATCAACGGCCCCACCATGGCGGAGCAATCGATCGTCACGAAGGGCCCGGCACCGCGGGCGGCATGGAGACGACGGGCGACAACTTCTTTGCCGGTCCCGGTTTCCCCCATGAGAAGTACGGGCCATTGAGCAGGGCCCAATTTTTCAATCAGCCGGAGCAACTGGCGCGTACGCGCAGATTGCCCGATTAGGACGCGGGTTTGGTCTTCAATAGTCATCGACAGATGGTTCTGGGGGAGGAGAACGGTTGAGTTTTACTACGCGGTGTTCCGTTCTGAAATTAGAGGTTAGAGGAATTCGTTCAGATTCTCTACCCCGCAAGCGATGCTTTCACTCCACTATTGTGAGGGTGGTGTTTTCCGTTTGGGGGGTAGGCCGTTCGAGATCGAGCGGAGTATCTCCCAGGTGATGGTTGGGGCGCAAAGCGAGGACTTCTTCGAAGGTGGTGCGCGAGCGGCGCGGATGAAGGGGCCAGCGGAGGAAGGACCAGCGCCGCTGGGGTGATTGATTGAGGGCGGCGCGGACCTTGGGTGGAGCATCGATGACGCGCAAGCGCACTTGAACGATGCCGGGTCCGAGGAGATCGATACGGCGAGCGGCGGCGCGTGAAAGATCGATGACGCGGCCTTTGACGAAGGGACCCCGATCGTTGATGCGCACATCGACGGTCTTGCCGTTCGAGAGATTCTCGACGCGGGTGATGACGCCGAAGGGGAGACGTTGATGAGCGGCGGTGAGACGCTCCATGTCATAGACCTCACCGCTGGCGGTGGCGCGTCCATGATACGGATGCCCATACCAACTGGCGATGCCGCGTTGTTCATAGCCGATCTTGACGCGGGGCATGGGAGCCACGGAAGAAGCGCGTTTTTTACCGCAGCCCGAGAGCAAAAACGAGCCCAGGAGCAAGAGAAAGAGAAGCGTGCGCAGAGGGCCTTTGAAACAATTATGGTGCTTCATGTTTTTACGATTTCCAGCCATGTTGAAGGACGTTGTGGAATGACATTTTTCTTCTTGACATTACTACCAAAACCTTTTATACCTGGATCACATACGCGATCCATTAGGAACGCAAATTTGATGTTAGGGAGAATGGTTCGATGAAGAACGCGACCAAAAAGGCAGCGAAGAAGGCTCCGGCCAAGAAGGCTGCTAAGAAGAAGAAGTAGTTCAAAGCTCTCGAGAGAGAGTGAGACGCGGAAAGGCCCCACGCAAGTGGGGCTTTTTGCTTTTGGGGGAACGATGTTGAAGCGATGGTGCGGAGTGTTGGCGATGGCCGCGATGCTGCAAGCGGCGACGATGGAAGACGCAGTGAAGGCAGTGTTGGCGCGGCAGGAGACAGCGTGGAATCGCGGTGATTTGGCCGCTTTTATGCAGGAATACATCAAGTCTCCGGAGTTGACGTTCATCGGCAAGCGCGTGACGCGCGGCTGGGAAGCAACGTTCGAGCGCTACCGTCAGGCGTATCCGACACCGGCGGCGATGGGCAAGCTGACGTTCTCCGAAGTGGAAGTGCATCCCTTGGGCCGCGATCATGCGTGGGCCACCGGGCGCTTCCAGCTGGAACGTACGCGTGAAGGAGGCGGCAACGCGAGCGGCCGTTACTCATTGATCTTCACGCGCACGAAACAAGGATGGAAGATGGCCATGGACCATACCACCGCGGACGCGACGAACTAACGCTGGAGCCGCGGAAGCAGCAGCGCATCGAGCGCCTGATCGGTGATCTCGTTCAGTTCGACGCCGCGATCGAGGCTCCACGTTTCGACGAATTGCGTATGCGCGCCGGGAGCGACCCACTCGTACGGCCCCATCGTTTCGAGTTCGAGCATGTCGCGGTTGGTGAAGGACTGATAGGAGCAGCCCATGTCCGCATACTCTAAGAGCGGATCGGGGCGGAACTGTTTCAAGAAAAGATGGCCGGCGAGTAAGTAAGCGCCGAAGGTGTGAGGGTTGAAGAGGCCGAGCTTCTGGGCGGCCTTCGCTTGAGGGTCCTGACGGAGAGTGACGTACTTCGAGGTGAAGCGCCAGCGGGGATCGCTGAAGTCGGTGTAGCTCCACATGACGAGGGGATTGACGGGTTCGAGGTCTTCAGGGTGGGTGCCGCGGGGCGGGAAGCCGGTGATGCCGAGGCCGCCGGGGGCCATGACGGTGGGGCCCCAGGCGGCACAGCGAATGGGGAAGAGGGTGGTGCTGGCGACGCGATTGGTGACGGTGACCTGGCGGCCGGAGAGCGAGAGGATCATCGTCTTCTGCAGGCCGGTGCGGCGGTCGACCGGTGAGGTGGCGGTGAGCGTGTCGCCGGAGGCGGTGACGTCGACGGGATAATTGTCGAGCTCGTAGGTGATGTTGGCGCGTTCGGGGGCGACCCACACGCGATGGCCGCCGCGGATCTTCCAATCGGGCTCGGCCGTGCCGCCCAACTCTTCGGCGTACTCTTTGAAGACGTTGGGGCCGCCGACGAAGGCGCAACGCATCACGCGCGGGCCGACGTCGGCCGTGAGGATCAATTCAATCTCGTCATTGGCGAGGCGATAGCAGTTTTTCCAGCCGCCCCAAGCTAATTGTTCAATCATGCGTTCCCTATAATAGCGATTGATGCGAAGCCTGACTCTCCTTTTGGCCGTGGCGGCGTTGCTGGCACAGCCGCGCGGCAATACTCCCGGGCAGTTCGATTTTTACGTGCTGTCGTTGTCGTGGTCGCCGGACTATTGCGCGAGCCCGGCGGGGGCGCGGGATCGGCTGCAGTGCGCGGGTCCGCGGAAGTATGGCTTTGTGGTGCATGGGTTGTGGCCGCAGTTCGAGCGGGGTTATCCCGAGGACTGTTCGACGGAGCCGTTGAACCTGCCGGCGCCCTTGCGGCGCGATGTGCTGGAGATCATGCCGTCCGAGAAGTTGCTGAACCATGAGTGGCGCAAGCATGGTACGTGCTCCGGACTGACGCCGCCCCAATACTTCGACGCAATTTTGACCAATTGGGCGAACGTGCGTATTCCGAACGAGTTCAAGAATTTGTCGAAGGAGCAGGTGGAGTTTTCGCCGGCGGACATCGAGAGGAAGTTTGTGGCGGCGAACCCGGGGTTGAAGCCGGACATGATCTCGGTGAACTGCAGCGGCCGCTTTCTGAAGGAAGTGCGGGTGTGTGTGGATAAGAAGTGGAAGTTCCGCGCGTGCAGCGCCCAGGTGGAGCGGGGTTGTTCGATGGCGAAGATCATCGTGCGCCCGATTCGTTAAGCGATGGCGCAAGCGCGATTCACCTGCGCGGCGTGCGGGGCGGACATGGCGTGGGATCCGGCGGCCGGGCAGTTGAAGTGCACGGCGTGCGGGAATCTGCAGGCGGTGGAGAGTTCGACGGCGAGTACGGGCGAGCATTCGTTCGAGGATGCGCTGCGCGAAGCCGAAGCTCACCAGGAGCAGATGTCGGCGAAGGCGCTGGAGGTGAAGTGCGACGGTTGCGGCGCGATCTTCAACTTTGAGCCGCCGCAGGTGGCGGGGGCATGTCCGTTCTGCGCGGCGAAGATTGTGACGCAGCCGAAAGCGGCGAGTCCGCTGGTGGCGCCGAATGCGCTGTTGCCGTTTAAGGTGCCGATCGAAGGCGGGCGCAACTTAGTGAAGAGCTGGCTGGCGTCGCTGTGGTTTGCCCCATCGGCACTCAAGGGGATGGCGCAGTATGACGCGCTGAAGGGCGTGTATCTGCCGTATTGGAGCTATTCAGCGGAGACGGTGACGCAGTATACGGGCGAGCGGGGCGATCGCTATACGGAAACGGTGTACGTGACGAATCAGCGCGGCGAGCGCGTGGCGCAGCAGGTGATCCGGGTGCGATGGTCACCAGCGCGAGGGTTGGTGCAGGGTCCGTTTCGCGATGTGCTGGTGGTGGCGACGAAGGTGGTGGACCGTCGCGTAACGGAGCTCGAGCCCTGGGATCTCGAAGCGCTGACTGCTTACGAGCCGGCTTATCTGTCGGGCTTTGCGGCGCAACGTTACCAGGTTGAGCTTCCGGAGGGCTTTGAGGCCGCCAAGCGCGAGATGCAGCCCACGATCGATCGTTGGATTGCGTCGGATATTGGCGGCGATGAGCAGCGGATTCATACCCGTGAGACGCGCTATCGGGACGTGGCGTTCCGTCACCTGTTGTTACCAGTGTGGATCGGGGCGTATCGCTTCAACGGGAAGGTGTATCAGATTGCGGTGAACGCGCGGACGGGAGAGGTGCAAGGCGACCGGCCGTATAGCGCGGCCAAGATCGCCTTGTTGGTGGTCGCCATCTTGCTGATCGTGCTGGTGCTCGCTCAGCTCTCGAATCACTAAAGCGAGGCGACGACGGCGAGGGTGCGCTCGATGTCGGCCGCGGTGTGGGCAGCCGAGAGGTACCAACGGCCATCGGGCAGGACGAGGATGCCTTCGTCGAGGAGGGCGAGACCGAAGTCGCTATAGAGCTTCATGTCGGCGGTCATGGTGTCGCGGTAGGTGGGTCCGAGCGCGGTTTGGAAGTTGAGCTGGAAGACGGGGCCCACGCCGTTGACGGTGACGGAGTAGCCCTTGCCGGCCAACGTGGCACGGAGCTGTTCGCGTAGCTGGTCGCCGAGCGCCCACATGGTGCGGTAGAGGGCGCCATCGTTTTGCGCAAGGGTTTCGAGCGAGGCTTTGGCGGCGGCGAGGACCAGGGGATTGCCGTTCAAGGTGCCGGC
>JBGAHE010000054.1:0-48783 GCA_044226365.1 Bryobacteraceae bacterium | reverse complement strand
GCTCGAAGCGGCCTGATAGCCATTCGTCACCACGTTGCGAGCGATGGCGCCGATCACGTCGGAGGCCGGCAGTTCGGGCGATAGCGCCGCCATGCGATTGAACGAACGCAGCGGCCCGGGAATCTCCACGGTCGGCCACGGCGCTTCCGGTTTCGTGTAAACCGGTAGTTTGAGGTCGGCGCGGCCGGTCGCCCGATAGCTCCCCAAATGTTGCTCGGCGCCTTTCATATCTTCGCTGAGAAGATCGAGCACCATCAGTCGGCGCGAGATGCGCGCCTTATCGGCCGAAGGGGCGACGGCGAGCAGGCGCTCATACGCGGCGCGCGCTCCCGGGTCCCGCCGACGATCGAGGAACTCCGCCCATGCGGCCAGATCGTCGACGGAAGCATTCGCGGGCGCGACCGCGCGCCGCAGCAATTCGCGCGCCCCTGCGGGGTCACCGCTCTTTTCGAGCTGTCGCGCACGCATTGCGGTTTCGCTGGCTGCCCAGGTCAGCCCAACGGCTGACAATCCCAACAACACCCATCGCCAAGTGGAACGCATCTTGACCACTCCCTTCGATTTGCTTGCCGTACTACATCAGGCCCAAACCATGTGTTAAGAATTTTAGTCCAGATTCGGGGCCGAGCGCACCGGGTCGATTTCTCTGTTTACGAAATCCTGAACACAGCGGATGATACAAGGCAGAACAATGTTGAAAGCCCTACTCCTGTTGGTGCTCGCCGCCACAGCCATCGCCCAGCCGCTCAGCGAAGACCTGGGCGCTCCCGGACTCTGGCAAGCCTGGAAGCGCACGCAGACCAATGCGCGCGTCCTCTACATCACCGCCCACCCCGACGACGAGGACGCCGCCACGCTCACTTACCTTGCCCGCGGGCTCGGCGCCGACGTCACCCTGCTCTCGCTCACCCGCGGCGAAAGCGGCGCCAACGTCGTCACCGGAGACTTCTTCGAAGCGTTGGGCAAACTGCGCGAGGTGGAACTCGAACGCGCGGCACAATTCTACGGCGTCAAAGTCCGCCACACTTCCTTCACGGACTTCGGCTTCTCGAAAAGTGCCGCCGAAACCTGGCGCATGTGGGACCAAAAGAGGTTGCTCGCCGAAGTCCGGCAGATTTGCGACGACGTCCGGCCGCAGGTGGTGATTGCCCGTTTCCGCGGCGATGCCCGCGATGGGCACGGCCAGCACACCGCCTCCGCCCAGATCGCCGCCCTGCTTTTCGCCTCACCCGGCCAATGGAAGCCCAAGAAGTTTTACACGGGCAGTTGGACCGAAAAGGACTCCTGGACGGTCTCCGTTCCCACCGACTTCACCGATCCGGTCCTCGGCCGTTCTTACGCTCAACTGGGGCTCGAGGGCTATCGTCAGCACCGCTCGCAAGGCATGGGCGGCGTAGGCTACCAGTTCCGTCCGCGCTTCTACAAGCTCGAAGGCTCCACCGTTGGGACCGTGGAAAAAGAGGATTCGTTCTTCGAGCGCCTGGGCTCTGACGTCGAACCGCCGCCCGCCATCGCCGCCACTCTCCGCGAAGCCGAACCCGCTTTCCGTCTGCAGGACCCGGCAACGCTCACCGCGCCGGTCGAGCGAGCCCTTGCCCTTGCCATCGAAGGTAGAGACCAAGCCCAGATCGTCAAGCTCACCGAATTGCGGCAGCGCATCGCCAAGTCCTGGAATACGAACCTGAAGGTGGAAACGCCGATCGCGCCCGTGTCGGTCAGTTTTGCCACGGAGGTCGGCGTCGTGCCGCGCGGTCAAACCAGCTACGTTGTGACGGCGGTCCTTCGCAGCTATCTGGCCGGGCCCATCAATGGCACTTTGCGGGTGGTCGGTTCCGGCGTGAAGGGCCTGCCGGCTGAGCCGGTCCCTTTTAGTCTACGCACCTTCGGCGAGGAGGTTCGCCTCCCGTTCACCGTCCAGGTTCCAGTGAGTGTTGCCGCCGATTATCCGCTCACGGCCACGGCGATCGTCGGCGGCACTTCCTACACGTCCGAGGTGCGCGCCATCACGCCGCCCGGCTTGCGCACGACATATCTGCGCAAACCCGCCCGCCACCTGATCCGCGTGGTCGACGTCAAAGTTGCCTCCGGCTTGCGCGTTGGCTACGTCATGGGCTCCGGTGACGACGTCCCCGCGGCCATTCGTCAGCTGGGGGTTCCCGTCGAGCTGCTGGGGCCCGAGGAACTCGCTACCGGCAACCTCAATCGTTTCACCACGCTCGTCCTGGGCATCCGCGTCTACGCCGTGCGCGATGACGTCAAGCGGCACAACGCCCGTCTGCTCGACTTCGTCAAGCAAGGCGGCACGCTCATCGTCCAATACAACACGCCCGAGTTCGACCACAACTACGGCCCGTTCCCCTACACCATGACGGCCCGCACCGAAGAGGTCAGCGAGGAAAACTCGCCCGTCTCCATTCTTCAGCCCAACCACCCCGTCTTCCTGACGCCGAACCGCATTACGCCCGCCGACTTCAACAACTGGGTGGAGCAGCGTGGCTCGAAGTTTTGGATGACCTGGAGCCCGGAATACACGCCGCTCCTCGAAACCCACGATACCAACCAGCCCCCGCAGTCCGGAGGCTGGCTCGAAGCGCGGCATGGCCAAGGTCTTTACATCTATTGCGCTTACGCCTGGTACCGCCAGCTTCCGGCCGGCGTCCCGGGTGCCTACCGTCTCTTTGCGAATCTGCTCTCGCGCCGGCCTTAACCCCGGCGCGCGGCTTCGATCTGCGCAATGTCGATCTTGCGCATCGTCATCATCGCTTCCATCACGCGTTCCGCCGCCGCTGGATCGGGATCGGCCATCCCTTCGGTCAGCGCCCGCGGCACGATTTGCCAATTCAGCCCGAACCTGTCCTTGCACCAACTGCATTGGCTCTCCTGACCACCATCGCTGACGATTGCGTTCCAGTAGCGATCCGTCTCTTCCTGAGTGTCCGTGAACACCTGGAACGACACCGCTTCATCGAACTTGAACGCCGGCCCACCGTTCAGCCCCAGAAACGATTGCCCCAAAATCGTAAACTCGACGGTCAACACATCGCCGGCTTTCCCGCCCGGATAATCCGTCGGCGACTTTCGCACCGCCGTTACCCGGCTATCCGGAAATGTCTGCGCGTAGAAATTCGCCGCTTCCTCCGCATTCTTGTCAAACCACAAACAGGTTGTCATTCGGATCTTTCCGCTCATGTCTTCCATCCTATTCGGCTTCACCCGGTAAGAGTCCCTTCCCTCCCATTTGTTTCGCCTTCTCCCTCAAAGCAACAACTATTGCCGCAGGCGTTTCACGATTTCCTCCTGTGCCTCGACACTCTCGCCGCTGGCCTTGGCCTCCCGCGCCGCCCGCCGGCCCTCGACCCGCCACCCCCGGACGTAGCAACTCTGCCCCCCCCAACGCGGTCGCCAGGCTGATCTCCGGGTGAAAAGCGCCCGCTCTCACCTCGGCCAACTCCGGGTCTTACCGCTGGAGCAGGGCAGAACCCCATCACCGGCCGTTGATATAAAATACGGCGTTAGTGAAAGCCCTGACCCAAGGCGTCGCCGGACTGGCCTTATTGATCCATCTCTGCACGCCGGTCAAACTCCACGCCCAAGCGCGACCCGCCGACCCGAATCCTCGGCCATTCCTCGACCGCTATTGCGCCCAATGCCATAACCAGAACCTGAAGAGCGGCGGCTTGAACCTCGTCCAGACTGACCCCGGCAGGCTGGCCGCCGAGCCCGACCTTTGGGAAAAAGTCGTCCGCAAAGTGCGCACCGGTGTCATGCCGCCGCCTAACCTGCCCCAGCCTTCCGCCACGGATCGTCTCGCAGTTCTCAAGTCGCTTGAGACCTCGCTCGATGCGGCCTCCGCCGCCAACCTCAACCCGGGCCGCACCGACACGCTCCGGCGTCTGAATCGCACCGAGTACCAAAACGCCATTCGCGACCTGCTCGCCCTGGAGATCGACGCCGCTTCCCTGCTTCCTGCCGACGAAAGCGGTCACGGCTTTGATAACGTCAACGTCGGCGACCTTTCCCCCACGCTTCTCAATCGCTATATCTCCGCCGCGCAGAAGATCAGCCGCGCCGCAGTGGGCACGCAAGCCGCTTTGCAGAACGACACCATCCGCCTCGCCGCGGACCTCACCCAGGAAGATCACTTGCCTGGCCTCCCGCTCGGCACGCGCGGCGGCGTTTCCACCACTTTCACCTTTGCGCAGGATGGCGAGTACGACATTCAGATCTCGCTCATGCGCGACCTCGCCGGCGTCATCAGCGGCCTGCGCGACACGCGCACCCATGAGATGCTCCTGCTGATTGACCGCGCCCCGGTCCACACCTTCGCCATCTCGCGCGCCACGCTCGGCACAGAGACCCTCAACGAGAAAATCCTGAAAGCGCGCATCCCCGTCAAAGCCGGCCCTCATCGGCTCGCCATCACCTTCGTGAAGGAAGGCTCCTCGCTGGGCGAAACGCCCCGGTTGCCCACCGAGGCGCGCTTCAACGACCGCCGTTACCCGCGCACTGCCCCCGCCGTCGATCAGATCTCTATCACCGGCCCGTACGCACCGCAAGGCCCCGGTGACACCCCCAGTCGGCGTCGCCTGTTCGTCTGCCGCCCTACCCAGGCCCAGCAGGAAGAGCCCTGCGCCACGCGCATTCTCTCCACCCTGATGCGCCGCGCCTATCGCCGGCCGGTCACCGCCGCTGACGTCGCCGGGCCGCTCGCCTTTTTCCGCCAGGGCCGCGCCGAAGGCGACTTTGACCATGCCCTCACGCTCGCCGTCACCGCGGTCCTCACCAATCCGCGCTTCTTGTTTCGCGTCGAGAGCGATCCCGCCACCTTGCCCCCCAGCGGCGTCTACCGCCTCTCAGACCTCGATCTCGCTTCCCGCCTCTCCTTCTTCCTGTGGAGCAGCCTCCCTGACGACGAACTGTTGGCCCTGGCCGAACAAGGCCGGCTCAGCCAGCCCGGCGAACTCGAGCGGCAAACGCGCCGCATGCTGGCCGATCGCCGCTCCGCCAATCTGGCCACCAATTTCGCCGGCCAATGGCTGCGGCTGCGCAACATCGATTCGGTGATTCCCAGCGGCAATCTCTTTCGCGATTTCGACGACAACCTCCGCCAAGCCTTCCGGCAGGAAACCGAACTCTTCTTCGATAGCGTCGTCCGCGAGGATCGCAGCGCTCTGACGCTCCTCAAATCGGACTACACGTTCCTCAACGAGCGCCTTGCCAAGCACTACGGCATCTCCGGCGTTTACGGCAGCCGTTTTCGCCGGGTGCGGCTCGGCCCGGTCAGCCAGCGCGGCGGACTCCTGCGCCAAGGCAGCGTGCTCTCCGTCACCTCCTACGCCACGCGCACTTCGCCCGTTCTCCGCGGTGTCCTGATTTTGAAGAACATGATCGGCGCCCCGCCGCCCGCGCCACCGCCCGATGTTCCGGCACTGGACGAAAGCACGCTCGCCGCCAATCTCCCCATGCGCCAACGCCTGGCTGCCCATCGCGGCAACCCTGTCTGCGCCAGTTGTCACCGCACCATCGACCCCGTCGGCTTCGCGCTCGAGAACTTCGATGCCATCGGACATTGGCGCGACCTCGAAGTGGAGGATCAGCCGGTCGACGCCTCCGGCGCCATCCCCGGCGATCGCGAGTTCCAAGGCGTTAGCGGCCTCGAAGACGCGCTCCTCCGTCACCCTGACCTCTTCGCCACCACGCTGACCGAGAACCTCCTCACTTTTGCGCTCGGCCGCGGCGTCGAGTATTCCGATGCCCCCGCCCTGCGCAAAATCGTCAATAACGCCGAGAAGGACGGCTACCGCTTCTCCTCCCTCATTCTGGGCATCGTCCGGAGTGCGCCATTCCAGTTCCGGCGTGCCGAAACTGCGGCCAAAACCACACTTGCCGGCGCAGGCGCCGCTCCTTCGCCAGGAAACCGATAAGCAAGGAAAACGTTATGTTCCTCACGAGAAAAGCGATTCCGAGACGGGCTCTCCTCCGCAGCGCACAAGCCGCGCTCGCTCTCCCGCTGCTCGACGCGATGATCCCCGCTGCTACCGCCTGGGCCGCCACGCCCGCCAAGCCTGTCCGCCGGCTCGGCTTCGTCTTCATCCCCATGGGCTGCGACCAGGACCGCTGGACGCCCCCGGGCCTTCCCAATGGTGGCCGCGGCCAGCTCACCGAGCTCTCGCCCATTCTCCAACCCCTCGCCCCTGTGAAGGATCAGGTCTCCGTCATCACCAATCTGCGCTTGCAGGGCGCTTACCCCGGTACACACGACACTTCGAACTCCGCGTTCCTCAGCGCTGCCAGCGCCAAGCACACCGAAAGCTCGGACTATTTCTCCGGGATCACGGTGGACCAGGTCGCCGCCCAGCAACTTGGCCGCGAAACCCAGGTCGCCTCGCTGCAGTTAGCCATGGACCTGAACCCTCTCGCCGGCGTCTGCAACAACGGCTACTCCTGCGTCTATCAGAACTGCCTCTCCTGGTCCTCGCCCACCACGCCGCTGCCCTCGGAAGCCCATCCGCGCGTCGTTTTTGAACGGCTCTTCGGTGAAGGCGGCAACGCCGATGCGCGACGCGCCGCGTTGCACAACCGCGCTAGCCTCCTCGATTCGTTCACCAAGGAGATCGCCGGATTCAAACAACGCCTGGGAGCGCCGGACCGCGCCCGGCTCGACCAATACCTCGACAGCGTTCATCAAGTGGAACGCGAGATCTCGCGCGCCGAACAAGCCGTCGCCGAAAACAGAACTCCGGACCTTGAGCGCCCGGTCGGCGTGCCCGCCGCCTTCGCTGATCATGCCAAGCTGATGTTCGACCTCCAGATTCTGGCCTTCCAGGCCGACATCACCCGTGTCATCGCCTTCCAATTCACCCGCGAGCAAAGCAATCGCACGTATCCCGAAATCGGCGTTCGCGATCCGCACCACCCCACCAGCCACCACGGCAACGACCCCGTCAAAGTCGCCCAGATCGCGAAGATCAACACCTATCACATCTCCCTGTTTTCCGAGTTTTTGCAGCGCATGAAAGCCACTAAGGACGGCACGGGCTCGCTGCTCGATCACACCGTCTATCTGTATGGCAGCGGCATGGGCAATCCCAGCCTCCACGATCATGAGAACCTGCCCATTCTCGTCGCCGGTGGCGCCGCCACTGGCCTGAAAGGCGGCCGCCACATCCGCTACGAGAAAGGCACCGCCCTCGCCAACCTCCACCTCACGCTCCTTGACCAGGTCGGCGTCCACGTCGACAAGTTCGCCGACAGCACCGCCAAGGTGGAAGACCTCTTCGACCGCGTGGACCTCGGATAAGCCATGAACTGGCGCTTGCCCCTTTCCCTGCTCCTGCTCACGCTGCGCGCCTCGGCGGACTCGCCCCTCGCCGACCGGATCGAGCAGCGCGACTCCGCCGCCGTTCGCCAACTCCTCGCCAACGGGGCCGACGTTAACGCCGCTCAACCCGATGGCACCACCGCCCTCCACTGGGCGGTCTATCACGACGACGCCGAAACTGTCACCGCGTTGCTGCGCGCCGGAGCCAAGCCCAACGCGCTCAATCGCTACGGTGTGCCGCCGCTTGCCGCGGCGTGCACCAACGGCAACGCCACCCTCGTCAAGCAGCTCCTCGCCGCCGGTGCCGATCCCCATGCCGAGCTTAAGGGTGGCGAGACGCTGCTCATGCTTGCCGCGCGCGCCGGTAACGTGGACGTCGTCCAGTCTTTGCTCGCTCGTGGCGTTAAAGTCGATGCCCGGGAGCGTCTCGGCCAGACAGCTCTCATGTGGGCCGCCGCCGAAGGTCACACCGCGGTCGTGCGCGCATTACTCGCCGCCAAAGCCGATCTCCACGCCGCCGCGGAATCCGGTCACGAGGCCTTCTTCTACGCCCTCCGCGGTGGCCACCTCGACACAGTTCGGGCGCTGCTTGCCTCGGGCGCCGACGTCAACGCGCTGATGCGAGCCGGCGCCGGCGGGTCCAAAGCAGCCCCGGTCAGTCCCTTGTCCCTCGCTGTCCTGAACGGCCATTTTGAACTCGCCGTCGCCCTGGTGGATGCCGGAGCGGACCCCAACGACGTCCGCACCGGCTTCACGCCACTCCATCTCCTCGCCGGCGTTCGCAAACCCGACTCCAGCGATCTCAGCGACCCCGCTCCCGCCCTCGGCGCCGGCCGTCTCTCGAGCCCGGCCTTCGTCCGCGAGCTCGTTCAACGCGGCGCGAACGTCAACTTCCGCCTGCCAAAAGGCGCTCCGAAACAGCAACCCAATACCTCTTCGAGCGTCGCCCCCGAGGGCGCCACGCCGATCCTCTTCGCCGCCGACCGTGGCGATGTTCCCCTCATGCGCCTCCTTCTCCAACTGGGCGCTGATCCGCTCCTGCCCAACGCCGAAGGCACCACGCCCCTGCTGGCGGCCGCTGGCGTCGGCACCAATGAGCCGCAGGAAGAGGCGGGCGAGGAGAGCGAAGCCCTCGAAGCCGTCAAACTCCTCCTCGACTTAGGCGCTGACGTGAACACCGTCGATCAGAACGGCGATACCGCCATGCACGGTGCCGCCTACAACATCAGTCCGCTGGTCGTGAAACTTCTCGCCGAGCGCGGAGCCGACCCGAAGATCTGGAGCAAGCCCAACAAGGCCGGCGGCACACCCCTGTTTATCGCCGAAGGCTATATCAGCCGGCTCCCCCGCCCGGACGCTCCCACCATCGCCGCCATCACCAAGCTGATGGTCGCCGCTGGCCTCTCCACCGGAGGACCCCGCCCCAAGATCATCGATAGCTACGAAAAGCCCGCGCCCAAACCCGCGCCGCCGACCGCTCCCGCCAAGTGACGCGTCAGTCGCCGGCGGCAATCTAGAAGTACTTCTTCACAATCCACTCGGGCTGCCACTCATCGGGCTTCCGCGCCATGCCCGTCAGGTCCACCTTCTCGAGCGGTCGATTCACCGTCGGGATTTCCACCCGGTCTCCGACCTTCGCTTGCCACTCCGCCATCAGTTTCCGCAGGCGCGCGATATGCACCGCATTCTCCGGGCGCTCATACACGTCGTGCATCTCGTGGGGATCGTTCGCCAAGTCGAAGAGCTGTAAGTGGCTCACCTTCGGATAAGCAATCAGCTTCCAGCGCCCATCGCGCACCGCGCGCTGCACGTCCAGAAACGGCAGAAACACGGAGTCGCGAACCTTCGCCTTTGTTCCCAGCCACAACGGACGCAGGCTCTGTCCCTCCCTGCCCTCCGGCACCGGAACGCTCGCCGCTTCGCATAACGTGGGGAATAAGTCCAGCAGATAGGTGAATGCCGTCACGGTCTTCTTCCGCGGCAGTCCCGGGCCGCCAATAATCAAAGGCGTCCGCATGCTGTGCTCAAATACGTTCTGCTTGCCCAGTAAGCCGTGGCTTCCTAAGGCGAGCCCGTTATCCGCCGCATACACCACAATGGTGTTGCTGGCTTGTCCTGTCTTCTCGAGCGCGGCCATCACCCGACCAAGCTGCGCATCCAGGTGCGTGATCATGCCGTAGTACTCGGCCAACTGATCGCGAATCATCTTCTCCGTCCGCGGCCAGGCTCCCAGGTTCTCATCCCGGCCTCCGCGCATGTGACCGTTGTCAAAGCCCAGTTGCGGCTGAAAGTTGGGCGGCAGCGGTGGCAGTTTCCGGTAATACTCTTCCCGCTCCGGCAGCGGCGGCATGCGCGGATCGTGCGGCGCGGTGAAGGCTGCGTAGGCAAAGAAGGGCTTGCCCGTATCGCGTGTCTCCAGGAATTCGATTAAGGAATCGGCGAACAGCTCGCTGGAGAACTTCGCCCCGGTCCGCGGCTCGGTCAACTTGCCATCGGCGCCCAAGTCGCGCACCGGCACCTTGCTGTGATCGGACATGCCGCCAAACATAATCGTCTTGCCGCGTTGGAACGCGCGCAGCCAACTTGCTTGGCCGTTGTGCCATTTGCCGGTGCCGAACGTCGCATAGCCGTGCTCGCCCAACCACTCGGGCAAAAGCTTCTCGCCCTTCAGGTTGGGGACGTCCACCTGGAACCACGTCTTCCCCGTCATCAGCATGGCCCGGCTCGGCATACACACGGCTCCGCTGTTACCGCCCAGGATGTAGTTATTCCGGAAGCTCACCCCGTTCGCCACCAGCTTGTCCAGGTTCGGCGTCCGGATATGCCGGTTTCCGTGCGCGGCAATCGTATCCGCCCGCTGATCATCGGCAAAGAGGAAGAGGATGTTCGGCCGCTGGCGGGTCTGCGCCGCGAGCGGTACCGCCGCCAGCGAACAGAAAAGGTCTCGACGAGTCATGTCTCGGTCAGTATACAGGCGAACTGTAATATTCAGCCGCCCCTGTCGTCTTCCCTTCATGCAACTGGTCCTGGTTTGTTTGATCCTCCTCGACGATCGCCCGAACCTCCTGGAGCAGACCGTCGCACGCTTGGCCGCCGGTGAGTTCGCCCAAGCGGAAACCCTGGCCCGTCAGGCCCTGGCTCAAGCTCCACGCGACACGATAACTGAAGCGGATTCGCGCAACAACCTCGCGGCGGCGCTCCTTGAACAAGGAAAACTCCAGGAAGCCGAACCCCACCTTCGCCGTGCCATCGAACTCGGAACGCGCCTCTATGGCGCTGAGCACCCGCAGGTCATCCGCATGCTCAGCAACCTCGCTCAGTTACTCGCCGATTCCGGACAACTGGCCCGAGCCGAACCCATTCTCCGTCGTACGCTGTATCTCACCTCCAGGTCGCGGCCGGCCGACCGCCGTCAACTTGCCTTAGACAACCACAACCTGGGTGCCCTTCACTTGCGCGAAGGAGAGTTAGCCAAAGCACGCCGCTACCTCACCGAGGCCGAGCGCCTCGCCACCGAGCCCGAGCACCGCCTCATGAGTTGGAACGCCCTGACCCAGGTCTCTTTGCGCCAACAGCGCTGGGAGGCCGCCGAATACGAGTGGCAACAGGCGCATCGAGCGGCCGAGAGTCTGCCCGCGAATCATCCCCACCGGGCCTTGCTGGAACTCAACCTCGCGAGCCTGCGCGCCCACCAAGGCCGTCTCGCCGAAGCGCGGGCTGCCGGCGAACGAGCCGTCCGTCTGCAACTCCACTGGTATCCCGCCAATCACCGGATCTCGCTAGCCTTCATCGACGTCTATCGCGGGTTCCTGCAACGTAGCCACGACCGCCCAGGCGTCCAACGCGTCAACCGCTGGATCGCGTCTATCAAGCGCCGTCCCGCCGGCGAAATGCAACCGCTGATCTGCGCCAACGGCCTCAACTGCTGCGACTATTACAGGCGCTGAGTCCACCACGCCGCCCCTGATACGATGAGTCCTGTCGTGAATCGCACCATCCCCTTCCTCCTCCTCATCACCCTCTGCAGTTGCAAACGCGTGGTGCTGGAGCCCGTACCCAGTTGGGCCTACCCCACCAACCCGCCGGCCGCCCCGAGCAAAGCCACACCCCCGCCCCAGGGACCGTTCCACATCGAATCGGCCAAGGTTACCTTCACCCGTCCGGAGCTCACCAATCTCTTCAGCGCCCCGGACTGGCGGCCCGAGGACCACCCGCCCATGCCGGAAGTCGTCGCCCGAGGCCGCCGCCCTGACGTCGCAGCTTGCGGCTATTGCCATCTCCCCACCGGCAACGGCCGCCCCGAGAACTCCCGGCTCGCGGGCCTGCCGGTCGACTACTTCGTCGCCCAGGTGAAAGCGCTCCGTGACGGTAGCCGCAAGTCCTTCGTCGAAGGGCGCGCTCCGACCATCAACATGACCAAGGCCGCGCGCGCCATCACCGACGCGGAGATCTGGGTCGCTGCCCGCTATTTCGCCGCCCTCCCGCCGCAGTCTTTCGTGCGCGTCGTCGAGACCTCCGTCATTCCCAAAACACAGATCGCCGGCTGGCTCTACAAGTTTGACAAGCAGGGTCAACAGGAGCCGCTCGGACAGCGGATCATCGAAGGCCCCGAAGACTTTGAGCAGTTCGAACTCCGCGATCCCGCCACCCGTTACATCGCTTACGTACCCGAGGGCAGCCTTGCCTTGGGCAAGCGTCTCGCTGAGACCTGGCATAACGGTTCGTCGCTCGAATGCCACACCTGCCACGGCGACGGATATCGCGGCAAGGACGAGGTCCCCGGCATCGCCGGCCGCTCACCGACGTCGATCATGCGCCAACTCTACGACCTCAAGTCGGGCGCCCGCCGCGGGGCCAAGACCTCCGAGATGGAAAAGGTCGTCTGGGACATGACCGAGAAAGAGATGATCGCCCTTTCGGCTTACCTGGCCTCACTCAGACCATAGAGGCACGTTCCCCGGTCGCCGTTTCAGGCTCTCTACTTACCGCTTTCCTCCGGACTTAGTCTCGGGTTTGTTCGCTTGTCGTTACATAACAGCCCAATCGCTCAAGAGCCTAATCCGCGGTCGACGTTGGCGATGACCAGTAAACCGCTGAACAAAACGCCTGGTCTCGACGCGCAAGCAACGCAACCGGTAACCGCGAATCGAGTCCAAAGTAGAAGTACGCAACACTGGCAAGACGGTAGGCTTAGCCATCACCCCGACTGCTCAAGGCACTTACGAAATCACCGCCACGCTCCCGGAGGGCTTGGCCGGCGATCAGCCTGTGAGCCTGACGGTCGACGGAGTCGGCTTGTCCCAAACTCTGCTTTTGGCCATCAAACCTTACCCTTTCCCGCGCTCGACAGCCGTCAAAGTGTCGGAAAGTGTCGAATCGGTGCGTTCAGCGCCGAATCGCGGGTGAGCCATCAGAACTTTCGGCCTAACTGTTCGTCGCCAACTGTGCCACCGTGTACGAGGCCGCCGGTAGGCGGAAGGTCATCGAGGCTCCTGCCTGAGGCGAGTCGAGCTTCCGCGGCACCACCTGGTTTGGCTGGGCGAAGGTATTCGAGGCTTTCATATCGCTGCCGGTCAGCGTCTGGCAGGACAGCACTCGTGTGGGGGTGGGTGTTTGCCAGGTAATGGTGAGGTCGCGCTCGGCGGCGGGATCGCGATTCAGGATGAACAGGGCCACCTGCCCGTTCGCTGGATCGTGGGTCGCCACCACGTCCAGGAAGGGCACCTGCGCATTGCGGGCCAGGTCCGGACGCAGCCCCTCGCCCCGGATCGGATACATGTCGCACTCCACCTGCAGGTCCAGCACTCGCCCGTGTGCGAATTGCAACCCCCAGGCATAGGGATAGTAGATCGTCTGCCGGATCGTCTTCTCCGCGTTGGTCATCAGCGGCGCGATCACGTTGACAATCTGCGCGATGCAGCCCAGGCGCACCCGGTCGGATTGCCGCAGCAGGGTGTTCACAAAGCCGCCGACCACCAGTGCGTCTTCCAGGTTGTATTGCTCCTCCAATAAATGCGGCGCGGCCTGGCGCCGGCCATTGACATGGTCGCCGCTGCGGGCGCGGTACCAGACGTTCCATTCGTCAAACGACAGCCAAAGCCGCTTCGGCGACTTCTTCACGCCCTGCACGTAGTCGCAAACGGCCGCGATCTCGTGAATCTGCCGCTCCATGTCGAGGTTCGCGGCCAGGTAACGCGGCAAGCTGTTCCCGGTCATCGCCTGCGTGTTGCCGTAATAGTTATGTAGGGAGATGGCGTCGACCTGGTCATAGCATTCCTCCAGCACCTCGCGGTCCCAGATCATGTAATTGGGCATCGAACTGCCAGACGAGCCGCAAGCAATCAGTTGGAGCCCTCGGTCGATCACCCGGAACTGCTGCGCGGCATCGCGCGCCTTCCGTCCGTAGTCGCGGGCCGGCATCGTGCCGATTTGCCACGGGCCATCCATCTCATTTCCCAGGCACCAATACTTCACGCCGTGCGGTTGCTCAAAGCCATGCGACCGTCGCAGGTCGCTCCACTTCGTGCCCCGGTCCAGATTGCAGTACTCGACATAAGCCACCTGCTCGGCCACACTGCTGGTGCCGAAGTTCCCACCCAGCAGCGGTTCAGTCCCCACCAATTTCGCCCATTGGATAAACTCGTTGGTACCGAACTGATTTGTCTCGAGGGAATTCCACGCGCGCTCCAGGACGGTGGGACGCTGGTTCTTCGGGCCTACCCCGTCCAGCCAGTTGTAGCCCGAAACAAAGTTGCCGCCCGGATACCGCATGATCGGCACCTTCAGACCCTTCACCTCGGCCAGCACGTCCTTGCGGAATCCGCTCGCATCGGCCAGCGGAGACTTCGGATCGTAGACGCCTTCATACACGGCGCGTCCCAAATGCTCGAGAAACGCGCCGAGCACCCTCCGGTCCATCACGCCTTTGTGCCGCGCCTGATGGATCACGGTTCGGGCGGTGCCTCGCGTTTGGCTATAACCCAAGGGGGTTAGCCAGGAGCCCGCGGCCAGCGCGGCGCTCGAAGCGGTCAGGGTACGCAAAAAGTCTCGACGATCGGCAGCCATGTCATTCACCTCGAATGTCGGGTTAGTCTATCAACTCCGGCGGGACAAGTCAGTCGACGAGCCTTGAATGCGGTCAGTTCGCGACGGTTGCCGCTACTCAGGCCTATCGGTCGATGGCTGCCGCCGAAGAATCATTCAACGGTGGCAATCAGAGCCGCGCCAAGGTGCTCGTGTTTCACACTGCCTACCTCTTTGAGCACCTACGGCAACACGGACACTTACTTACGCTTCAAAGGTGTCGTACCGCCTTCGAGTGAATCGCCGAAAGTAACTCGGGCGAGTCTCCTGCCATGAACCGGCCGGGGCGATGCGGTGGATACCTACGGGAGATGGATGCCGGGAACAGCTTCATCCGCATTCTCGAATTCATATTTGCGCAATCCACAATGGACACAGGCGTTCGCCAAGAATCCTGCGTTGTACCACCAGGTTCGAACAAAGGGTTTTTTGCAGCGCGGGCATGCCCAGTTAGAGAAGTAGACGCTGACGACGAGCAGGCGAACCATATAGGCTCCGGTAAGAACAAAGAACACGGGATCGTAGCCCACCAAGACGGCCACAGCCATGGCGGCCGCGCCGAACGGTAGCCAGCCCAAGGCCATCCCAAGAGAGTGACGCACCAGACGACGGTACTCCATCCATTCTTTGCGATAGATGCCCGGCCTCGCATCGATCGAGTCGGCCATGTCCTGATCCTACCAATGATGTTTCGGGAGACGAATACGATGACGAAGAATCCCTGGCTATCCGTTCGGTTGCTCAGTTGCAGATCCGAAGTGCGCTTAGAGCCAGGGCATCAGCAGGAGACGCACCACCGGCATCGCGAAGAGGGTGGAGTCGACCCGGTCGAGCCAGCCGCCGTGTCCGGGTAGCATGGACCCGGAGTCCTTCACGTGAGCACCGCGCTTCAGGGCGGATTCCGCCAGGTCGCCGAACTGGCCGGCGATGTTGCCGGCCGCAGCCAGCACCGCCGTCTTCCACCACGGAAACGTGGGAATCGCCCAGGCGATAAAGAAAACGCCGAAGAGCGTGCCGGCCACCACCGAAGCGATGGCGCCTTCCCAGGTCTTGCCCGGGGAGATGACGGGCGCCAGTTTATTCTTGCCCATGGTCTTGCCCACCACCATCGCAGCCGTATCGCCCACCCAGTTAATCGCGCACGCCATGAGCAGCCAGTAGGGGCTCAACTGGCCGAGGTCGATCGCCGTGCGCCAGGCGCCAAAGACATACAGGACGCCCAACGCCAGGGCCCCGGCGGCCGCCATCGCCCGCGAGAGATCGTCGGTGCGCAAAGCTATCGCCATCGCCAGCATCACCAGGAGGGTAGCCGTTAGCAGTCCCGCGCCGGGAGCCAGCATCAGCACTAGGCCGCAGGCGTAGCCGATGGGGGCGAAGGTCGGCAAATTCATCGCGCGTACCAGCGCGAGGTACTCGTGGTAGCAAAGGGCGGCGATGACGAACAGGAAGGCAAAGGCGAGCTCAGGTGGCGCCAGGAAGATAATTCCCAGCACCGCCGGAATCAGCACGGCGGCTGTCAGGACTCGCTTCATGGATTAGCGCGCGGGTACGGCGATCTCCGCGGCGGATTCCTCGGAGTGCGAGCGTTCGAGCGCGGAGAGCCCGCCGAAGCGGCGGTCCCTCTTCTGGTAGTCGATGATGGCGCGCAACAGATCGGTCCGGCGGAAGTCCGGCCAATAGGTGTCTGTCACGTAGATTTCGGCGTAGGCAATCTGCCACAGGAGAAAATTGCTGATCCGCATTTCGCCGGAGGTGCGAATCAACAGGTCGGGATCGGGCAGCCCGGCGGTGGATACCGCGCGGTCCATCATCTCTTCAGACACTTCGAGCGCGCCCAGCCGGCCTTCGGCCCGCGCCTCCTCGATCAGTCGATTCACGGCGTCTACCATATCACCCCGGCCGCTGTAGTTGAGCGCCAGGTTGACTCTCAACCCCGTATTCCCGGACGTCAGGGCGATCACCCGGTGCAGTTCATCCCGCGCCGGGCCGGGGAGTTCCTCAATGCGCCCGATCGCGTTCAACTGGATGTTCTGCTCCATCATGGTCGCCAGTTCCTGCCGCAGGAAGAAGCGGAGCAAGCGGAATAGCGTGTCGATTTCGGACTTCGGCCGCTTCCAGTTTTCGGTGGAAAAGGCGTAGAGGGTGAGAGCTTCGATGCGCAGGCGGGCGGCGGTTTCCATCACCGCACGAACCGAATCGACCCCCGCCTTATGCCCGGCCACGCGCGGCAAGAACCGCTGTCTGGCCCAGCGTCCGTTGCCATCCATGATGATGGCCACGTGAGCAGGCAGCCGGGAGTCGTCAATCTGACGAGCGAGCGTCCAATCTTCGGTTCCCGGTTCGAGAACCTTCCACAACTCTTGCATCGTAACTTTCACAGTGTACTAGGAATCAGCCGCCCGGCGCGAAACGTTGCCCATGCACCAGCAGCAAAGACGCGATGCCCAGAAACGAACCGAACGGCAATTCGTAGCTGCCCGAATCCTTCTTGGCCAGATAGAGGAACGCCAGACTGATGATGGAGCCGCCCAGCGAACCTGCGAGTAAAGCCAACAGCGTCGGGCCCAAACCGTAGAAAGTTCCCATCATCGCGATCATCTTGACGTCGCCCAACCCGAGCCCATCTTTCTTTCGCAGCCAGTAGTAGAGTTCCCCCACGATGAAGATCGAAAGCGAGGGGAAGCCGCCACCGAACAGGGACTCAATCACTGAACGTACCGGCTCCGGCCAACTCATCGGCAGAAACAGGCTAGGCAGGCCCTGCGGGAGATAGAGGAACGCCGCGAACACGAGCCCGATGACCGCCCCGCCCAGCGTAAATTCATCCGGCAGGATCCGCTCGGCAAAGTCCGCAAAGATGCACCCCACCACCAGCGCGCTGTAGACGCAGAGTTTCGCCGCATCCGCCGTGACGCCCAGTTGCCAGACTGCCGACGCAAAACAAACAGCCGTCAGGAGTTCCACCAGCGGATAGCGAATGGAAATCCGCTCGCCGCAAGCACGGCAACGCCCTTTTAGCAGCGCGTAGCTTAGCAGCGGAATGTTATCGTACCAGGCGATCTGCTTTTCGCACTTCGGGCAGCGCGAACGCGGGGTCACTACCGACTGATCGTGAATCCAACGATGGATGCAGACATTGAGGAAGCTGCCGATCAGCAAGCCGGCCACGGCAGCAAGAAAGACTTCAGGTTGGATCATGCAAGGGCACGTTCGTACTCTTCGAGTGTACGCGTGATCAGGCGCTCCACGCTGAAGTGCTCGGCCACCCGCTGCCGGCCAGCCTGGCCCAAGGCCCGCGCGCGTTCGGGCATGGCGAGAAGGCTGCCAATCGCCTCCGCAAACGCCTCGGCTGTCTGATCCACCAGCAAGCCCGTCTCTCCTTCCAGCACCGCCTCCGGGAGGCCGCCGACGCGGCTGGCCACCACTGGCACGCTGGCCGATTGCGCCAACAGCGCCGCCGACCCCAGACCTTCCATATCGCTCGCGTAGACGAAAACGCTAGCGGTGGCAAGGTCGGTGGCCAGATCCAGCGACCGGTGGATGGGCTGTCCGAGCTTGGCTTCGGTCTCGTCGATCAGTTCCCCGCCCTTGCGTGGATCGGTGGACCCGAGCGTCACCACGCGTCCCGGCTCGCGGCTCGACTCGGGCAACAGCGGGGTGCCGTCGGGCACCACGCCGATCCGCCAGGGGTCGACCCCTTCTTTGATTAACAGTCGCTCCACATGCTCCGAGACAGCGAGGAAACGGTGCGCCCGCCGATACTTCCACCGCGAGAGAAAGTTGGGCTGGCGCTCAAACGCCACCCGGCGGGAGACGACAATCCGCGGCCCGAGAAACAGGCAGTACGAATGCGAGCGCGAATCATGCGCGTGCAGCAGATCGGCTTCCTTAGCGTGGCGGCGCAGCGAAGAGAGTGGCGCGCTGGGCAGGTCCTGCGCATGGAGGGGTGATTCGGGTGGCGCGTAAATGCGGCAATCGTGTCCAGCGGCCAGCAGTCCGCGGATGAGGAGCAGCGCTTGAATCTGGCCGCCGCGCAAGTCGCGCCCGGTATCGACGTGGAGGATCCGCATGCGTTACCGGGGCGGGCTCATAAAGCGAGCCTTCGCGTATTTCAGAAACGTATAGTGAGCCGCCATGTAGGCGATGGCCAATCCCTCGGGACCATCCAGAAAACCCCGCTGGAGCACATAGGTCTTGAAGAAGGTCCACAGCGGATCGGCCACCAGATGCCGGTAACCGACGGAGCGCTTCGCGTGCACCACTTGTTCGGCGGCGAGCGTGGTGTAGCGGTCCATCGTACGCATGTGCTCGGAAAGCGAGTCGCAGGTGAAGTGCAGCAGGTTGCCTTCGAGGTGCCCCACCGTCCCTTCGACGCCTACGCTTTCGTGGACAAAGTCGCCGCGCCATTGGGCGTGCCGGCGATCAAAGAGGCGGACCTTGCGGTCAGGATACCAGCCCGAGTGCAAAATCCAGCGGCCGAGGTACTGCGCCATGCGCGGCATGGTGTAGCCGTGGTGCTGGGGCTGGGCTTTTTTTAGTTGCCAGATCTCGGCCTCGAGCGATTCGGAGAGGGCCTCGTCGGCGTCGATCGAAAGTACCCAGTCGTTCTCGCAAACCGAGACGGCGTAGTTCTTCTGGCTCGCGTAACCGCTGAAGGGATGCTCGATGACGCGCGCGCCGAGGTTGGCGGCGATGTCGCAGGTACGATCGGTAGAGCCGCTATCCACTACCACGATCTCTTCGCAGCAACGCAGGCTTTCCATCGCCCGGGCGATGTTGCGTTCCTCATTTAAGGTGATGATGGCGGCCGAGATCTTCACGCGATAGCTCTCAACAGTTTAGGACGCGACCGGACCGGCCGACGCGGAGAGCGCCGCCACAATCTTTTCACGATCCCGCTCCGCCCGATTCGCGGCAAACTCCAGCACCGCCTGATAGACGGCGTACCCGATTCCCACGCCGATCAGCAGCACGCCGTAGAACGCGAGGGAACTGCCGGTGAGGTGGCGCGCGCCGTAGGCCAATAAGATCGGCGCCGACGCCAGCGGGTAGAACAGCAACAATAGCGTGTGGAAGCGGCCCGCGGAACTCGACCGCCAGGACTGGCTCGGATCGATCGGGCGCGGATAGAGGGTGGAGCCGGCGTTGCCGACCGAGGCCAGAAACAGCCCTAAGACGAGGGTCACCGCAAGCGCCTCCCCAAACTGACCCGCCGTCAGCGGGAGCCGCAATCCGATCATGACAACGAAGATCGCCGCCAGTTCGAGCAGCAGAAACGCCAGGCCGGCGAGATTCTTGGCGATGATCACCGTCCGGTAAGGCACGGGCGCCAGAAAGTAGAGTTGGGCGGCCAGCCGGTCAAACCCGAGATGATTCCAGAACGCCACCTCCGCCAGCAAGGTGAGTGCATAAATGCAAACGACGGTGAGGAAGTTGTTGGTGAGAAAACCCGGCCGGCCCGGGCTCATGCGCCCGAGGGCAATCGGCAGCCAGATCATCAGGCCGAAGGAGAAGCCCATCAGAAACACCAGCCGGAAGCGGGGGGCCCGGCTCAGGAAGCGCAGCTCCTTTTCGAGAATTGCCGCCAGTGGATCGCGCCACAAGTGGCGAGGCAAGCGATAGAAGCGCTCCATCAGGCCGCTGCGCTCGCCGACTTCTTCCGCCGCGCGCGATTCGTCGCGATCGAAGCGCAGACTGCGGGCGAACTGCCAGCGTCCGAACAGATAGGCTCCCATGAGCCACGCGAGTAGCGTCCCCAAGGGTGCGGCGAGCGGCGAGCCCAGCAGCATGCTCCCCGCGGCGGACCAAGGCAGCCAAGCAGGCGGCGCAATCCTGATCAGGCCCTTCACCCAACCCGGCATCCCGAAGGCGCCCACATACTGCGGCAGCGCCGCCAGCGACACAAACAGCAGAACCACCACTTCGCGCCAGCCTCGCTGAGCGAGCAAGCGCGTCAGCAGATCCTTCACCGCGACGCCCACCAGCAGGTTCAGCAAGACAAACACGGGCAGGCTGACCAAGCCCCACGTGGGCCCTTGGGGATTCAGCCACAAGCCCACGGCCGCCCCGGCCATCACGATCAACATTTCGAGGCTGGTGGTGATGCGCAGCAGGACGTCCATCCAGAAAAGCTCGCCCTCGGAGATCGGATACATGGCCAGCCGCCGCATGTCGAGCGACATGCCGCTCGAGACCAAAATTAAGGGCACGAGCTGCCAATAGACGAAAACCAGCAACAGACCGTTGGGCAGGATGTTGGCGAGGTTCAAGGTCGGGTCCGGGCGGCGCAACACGCCGGCGATGAAGACCGCGAGCGCCGTCCAGAGCCCGTACCAGAAGAAGGTCAGCAGAGTGGCAAAGGCCGAAGCGACTTTGCCCGAGCGCGGATAGAAGTTCCACAGGATACGCCACTGAGCCCACCACACGGCCCGCAGCGCCTTGGCGGGCATCAGGCCAGCCACTCGAGATTTTCCGTCGAAGGCGCCCCGCCGACGGTGCGTACGAAGAGCTCTTCCAGCGTTTCGCGCCCCTCGCGTAATTCCTCCATCGACCCTTCGCGCACCAGGCGGCCTTCGTGGATGATCGCCACCCGGTCGCAGAGACGCTCCACGACGTCGAGCACATGACTGGTGAGAAAGATCGTCGCGCCGCGGCGCACCTGCTCGATCAGGATGTTCTTCATCAGCCGCGCGCCGACGGCATCAACGCCCTCGAAGGGCTCGTCCATCAGGAACAGCTGAGGACGATGGATCAAGGCCGCCGCCATGGCGCAGCGCTTACGCATGCCCTTGGAGTACTCAGCGATCAGCTTGCGGCCGGCGCCGTCCAGTTCGAAGAGGGCAAGCAACTCCCCGCTGCGTTCGTGGGCTTCGCTCTGCGAGAGGCCATACAGACGGCCGACGAATTCGATGAACTCGCCGCCGGTGAGGTGATCGAACAGCAGCGTGTCGTCGGGCACCAGGCCCAGTCGCCGGCGGATGTCGAGCGATTGGCGCGACATTTCGAAGCCCAGGATCTGGATCTCGCCGGAGGTGGGCGGGATCAGGCCCATGAGCATGCGGATGGTTGTGGTCTTCCCGGCGCCGTTGGGTCCGAGGAAGCCGTAGAAGCAGCCCCGGGGGACGGTGAGGTTGAGCCCGTTGACGGCATGCTTGTCCCCGTACGTTTTATAAAGGTCGCGCACCGCGATCGCCGGCGACTCAACGGTCGGCAGCGGCGGTGGCGAATTGATCTCGGCCATTCGCTATTTCCTATTATCCGGATTTTGTTGACCGATATGCACCGTACGATGAGTTTACTTGCGGTTGCCCCTCCTGTCGTCAAACCGGCCGGACCTCCTTCGTCTCGTGAGGCGATTCTCAATAAGCTGAGCGACTTGCCTCCATTTTCGCCGGTGCTGAATAAGCTGATGGCCTCTTTAGGAGATGAAGCGTTCACGTATCGGCAACTCGGGACGTTGATCGAGCAGGACACCGTGTTGACGGGAAACGTCCTGCGGCTGGTGAACTCGGCCGCGTATGGCCGCCGGGTGGAGATCATGGCGATCTCGAAGGCGATCTCCATTGTCGGCCTCAATAAGCTGCGGAATCTGGTGCTCACCCTCTCGGTGGCCAGCATGTGGCGTAGCGTGAAGGTGCCGAACGATTGGTCGCTCGAGCGGTTCAACCAGCATGAACTCGCCACGGGGATCCTGTGCGATCTGCTGGCGCAGCGGGTGGAGGTGAACTTCGCCGAAGGCGCGTTTCTGGCCGGCCTGCTGCACGACCTCGGCAAACTGCTGATTGTGATGGGGGTGCCCGCTGACTTCATCGACATCGAAGCGCAGCAGGCCCGCACCGGCTGCACGCTGCTCGAGGCGGAACGGCTGATCCTCGACACCGACCACGCGGCGCTTTCCGCCGACGCCCTGGCCATTTGGAAGCTGCCCCCGCAGTTGCAAGTAGCGGTCCGCGAGCATCATCAACCGATGAAGGGCGAACTGAGTCTGCTGGTTTCGGTGGCCGACGATTGCGCGCACCGTTTAGGTTTCGGGATTGCCCCCACTGAGACCGACGCCTCGCTCAGTGACCGGCAACTCTGCGAGCCCGCCCTCGACCGGCTCCAAATCTCCGGAGACGAGGCGGAGCGCCTGCTCGCCGAATTCCGGACCGAACTCGAAGTCTCTCGGGCCGCTCGCTAAAGACTCTTTAATCAAGCCAAAAAAATATCTGAGAAGAATCGCCCGCTCGATCCACTTATTAACGGGTGCATTTTCTCGACGCCGGCGCCGGCTGGCTTTTGACGATCCTGGCCATCTGGATTGCGATCAGCGGCTTCGATGACCTACTCATAGACTTGGCGGCGCTCCATCGATGGGCTACGCGGCGATCGCGCCATTCGCGGCGGGCGGCTCTGCTGCGTTTGAGTCCCGCGCCGCGGATTGCCATTCTGGTGCCTTGCTGGCATGAGTCCGATGTCATTGCACAGATGCTGGAGCACAACCTCTCGGTCATCGACTATGCGCATTTCGACTTCTTCGTTGGCGCCTATCCGAATGATCCGGCCACGCTGCAAACCGTACGCGGCGTGCAGGCCAAGCACCCGCGCGTCCATCTGGCGGTCTGCCCGCATGATGGCCCGACCAACAAAGCCGATTGCCTGAACTGGACGATGCAGCATCTGATGCTGCATGAAGAAGAGCAGCGGACGCGATTCGACATCGTGGTCATTCATGATGCCGAGGACATGATTCATCCGAGCGAGCTGCGCTGGCTGGCGGCGGAGATGCAGGACGCCGAGATGGTGCAGGTACCGGTGCTGGCCCTGCCGACGCCCTTCTCGAACCTGACGCATGGCGTTTACTGCGACGAGTTTGCCGAGTCCCAGGCGAAGGACCTGCCGGCGCGAGTTTATCTGGGCGGCTTTCTGCCGTCTTGCGGCGTGGGGACCGGGCTCTCGCGCGAGATGATCGAGCGCATCGCCGAAACCGGCGAGAATCAAATCTTCCAGCCCGGGTCGCTGACCGAGGACTATGAGCTCGGACGGCGCGTGCAGGAGTTAGGCGGGCGGCAGCGCATGCTGCCGGTGCGCTGGGAACGAGGCCGGCTGATGGCGACCCGTGAGTACTTCCCACGCGCCTTCTGGCCGGCCGTGAAACAGCGGACCCGCTGGATCACCGGCATTGCGTTACAGAGCTGGGAGATGAACGGTTGGCGCGGCGATTGGGTGCGCCGCTACTGGTGGTGGCGCGATCGCAAGGGGCTCCTGGGCAATCCGCTGACCTTTGTCTGCAACCTGTGCTGGATCGCGGGGGCGTGCGGCTGGCGCGTGCCGGTGGAGGCGATGCCGTTCCCTTCTCTGATTGGCGTGGGCTTCGTGATGCAGTGCTATCGCCTGATCATCCGCATGGCGTACTCGTCGCGGCTCTACGGGCCGCTGTTCGCGCTGGGGGTCCCGGTGCGGATGGTGTGGGGCAATGCGATCAACCTGCTGGCGACGTTCCGGGCGCTGCATCAGTTCACGCGCGCGAAGCTGCGCGGCGAACCGCTGCGCTGGGTGAAGACGGCGCACGCCTATCCGAGCCGGGCAGCGCTGATGGTGCATAAGCGGCTACTGGGCGAAATTCTGGTGGATTTGGGCTACCTGACGCGTGATCAGGTACGGCGCGCGGTACAGAGCAAGCCGCCGGGCCTACCGTTGGGCGAGTATCTGGTGCGCCAGGGCCGTCTGACCGATCAGCAGCGGTGGGACGCGCTGGCGCTGCAGGCGGGTGGCGACGCGTTGCACGCGACACTCGAGTCCGAGATGGCCAGCTAGCGCGTTTGCGCGTAGACCGCTTTCAACTGAGCGATGGCCGCGTCCGCCAGCCGCTCGCCGGAGCCACGGGCGCCGCGCGAGGTGACGACTTCATAGTTGCCCTGATCAAAGGCGGCGTCGTTCGGGAAGTAGGTGATCGGACCGTGCGCCAGTTCGACCACGATGGTGTGCTTGAAGGGCGATTCGCGCTTGATCCGCTGACCGAGTTCGACGAAGACTTCGCCGGGAAGCGCGACCCAGGCCAGGTCCTGGCCGAGCGCGATCGTTTGGACTTCAGCGGACCACGGCTTGCCATGCCGCTCGGCCACATCGAGAACCTTGAAGGCGTTCACCGTTTCGAGAAACTTGGGCTGCGGGCCGCCGCCGGTGACTTGCGCGGCCACCTGCCGGGCCTTGGCGACCTCTTCGTCGGTGACTATCGGCAGAGCCAGTTCGACCTGCGTCGTGGCGGTGCGGAGACTTCCGGTGGTCGGCTGGAGACGGGTGTAGGTCTTGAGGACTTCGCCGGCGAGGACGGTGCCGATGCGCCCGGCTTCCCCGTGGCCCTTCTGTGGCTCCTTCTTCGAAACGTCGATGTGGTTGATGTTGCCGGAGGTTCCCATCGTGAAGAGCGTGACCATGGGGCCTTTCACCTTGCCGAGGACTTCGGCGAGCTCGAACGGGTAGTCAGCCGAGAACTCGGTGCCGCCGACGGTGTCGAGATGGAGGGCGTAGTTGACGTAGGTGGCGAGCGGTTGGCCACCGGGGGTGGAGAAATAGACGACGTTCAAGTCCGGATCGATGGGCCCGGCGGGGCGGACGATGCCGGGGTTCAACTTGCCGGGGTTCCAGCCGACAGTACCGTCTTTCATATGGAAGCGACGGTTGAAGGCGACCGAGGTTTCGTGGCCCACGCCCCAGGCGATGGAGGCGGGCGTGGCGGCCTGGATGGCTTGGGTGACGGCGGCGGCCATGCGGCGGGGGAGTTCCTTCATGTAGGCGGTGACGACAGGAAGGTCGCCGCCGTAGGCCGAGTTGCGGCTGGAAGCGGTGCTCAGCAGGGGGCCGGTGTGGGAGTGGGTGGCGCTGATCATGACCCGGCCTTCGGGCAGGCCGATGAGGGCGCGGGCCTGCTCCACCACCTCGGGCGGGAGGTTGGTGAGGTCACAGGCGACCAGGGCGGCAACCTGATCGCCTTCGCGGATGACGATGGCCTTGGCCCAGAGCGGGTCATGGGTGCCGGTTGCCAGGCGCGTCGAGTAGTAGCCGGCCAGAGGCATGCCTACGGGCGGGGTAATGTCTACTTTTGCGACACCAACATCGAGCGCAGAATTCAGGAGGAGAAGCGAGATGAGCACCACGGGGTCAGGCTACAACAAAATCGTTGTAACGAAATAGATTTGACTTTGTAACGAAATCGTCATACGTTGCCAACATGCTGCTTTCTGTAGCATTTGTGCTGGGCGTTGCCCTCTCCACGAATGAACAGGCACCCCGCCAACGGTGCGAACCCGCCTTGCGCAGTGCCCTTTGGCCGGGGGATGCGAACGCGAATCCCCGGGTGGCGAGCGAGTATGCGCGGCAGGGCCGGCTGTGGATTTGCACCAATACCCGTGAAGGGCTGCGCTGGGAGCAGATCGCCATTCATATCAAACAGTTAACCGGCGCTCGTAGACCTCCCCGAGCCAACTTGCTACAGTAGCGTGAAGAGTGTCTTCCGTCCCCTTCAACGTCCACCTGCAACAGTACGATGGACCGCTCGACCTCCTGCTTGACCTTATCCGCAAGCAGAAGATCGATATCTACGACATTCCGATCGCCACCATCACCTCGCAGTACATGGAGTACATGCACCAGGCGGCAGCCCTGGATATCGAGCTCTCCGCGGAGTTCGTTTATATGGCCGCCACCCTGATCCACATCAAGTCCAAGATGTTGCTGCCTGTGGACCCGGAGCTCGAGAAGATCTCCCCGGAAGAGGACCCGCGCAAAGAACTTGTCGACCGGCTGCTCGAACACGAGCGTTTCAAGAACGCGGCCGAAATGCTCCACCAGAAGCGCCTGATCGAAGAGGCGATCTGGTCGAACCCGACCATAGCTCAATTCACGGCCGAGGACGAAGACCCCGGCTTGGCCGTTTCGCTGCATGACCTGGTGAAGACGTTCCAGGAACTGCTGGAACGCGCGAAATCGCGTCCCGTCTACAGCCTGGAAAAAGAAGATGTCAGCGTCCCGGATATGATCGCGATGCTGCGCAATATCTTTAAAGCGAAGGGCCGCAGCGAAGCCGTTTCGGCGCGAGAATTGTTCGAGGCGCAGAAGTCGCGCCGTGGTATGGTCTGCTTATTCCTGGCCTTGCTGGAGTTGGTGAAGCGGCAGGCGCTGGAGTTGGTACAGAAGGAGTCCTTTGGCGAGATCGCCCTGCGCAAGTCGGCGCAGTTTGAGGAAACCATGGGTTCGGATGCAGCCTTGGCAGGCCTCCAAGAGGAATACACGTAAGTAAGATGGAACAGACTGGACAAGAGACGGTCGCCGAGGAATCGGTGCAGGAAACGACCGCGCCCGAACAAACGGCTCCGGAGGCCGAAGCTGGAGTGTCGGCGCCCGAGGAGTCCGCAGCCCCGACGGCGGAGGTTCCGGTGGAGACCGAAGAGCCCGCCGTTGAGCCGGTCGGTGCCGAGAATTCTGAAGTTGAGCCATCTGAAGACCCAGTAGCCGAAGCGGCTCCGGTCGAACCGGAGCGGGCTGAAGAAGCAGTCCCGGTCAATGAAGAAGCGACGCCGGTGGAAGTGGCTGAAACCGGTGAAGTCGCCGACGACCAGAACGCAAGCGAAGAAGATTCAACCGAGGAGATTCTGGGCGAGGAGATTCTGGGCGAGGAGTTCCTGTCGGCAGCTGTCTCGGAATCGGCGCTCAATGTCATCGAGGTGGCGGAGCGCGAACTGCGCAGCCTGCTGGAGGCCATTGTCTACATCACGGAGGAACCGCTTTCGGCGCAGCAGATTGCCGCGGCGATCGAGCGGCCGCTGGATCAGGTCCAGAAGGGCCTCGACAAGCTGGTGGAGCAGTACGAGGGTGCCGACCACGGCCTGACGATCCGCGAACTTGCCGGCGGCTACAAGATGGGCACCAAGCCCGAGCACCACGAGGCGCTGCGGACGTTCGTCAAGAAGATGAAGCCGCCGCTGAAGCTGTCGCTGGCAGCGCTCGAGACGCTCGCCGTGATTGCCTACAAGCAGCCGGCGACGGGTCCGGAGATCATGGAAATCCGCGGCGTGCAGGGCGGCGGGGTGATGAAGACGCTGCTGGATCGCAAGCTGATTGCCTCAGCAGGGCGGAAGAATGTCGTCGGCAAGCCGATGATGTACAAGACGACCAAAGAGTTCCTGTTGCAATTCGGCTTGAAGGATCTGTCCGAACTGCCGACGCTCAAGGAGTTCGAGGAATTGAAACGCCTGGCCTTCACCGATTCGGACGCCGATCAGGAAGTGTCGCCCGAAGTGGAAGGCCCCGCGACTCCGGAAGAAGCGGCTGCCAATGCGGAGGCCACGGCAGATCGCGGCGTGGTCGGCGAAGGCAGCGAGCGCGCCAATCTCGACGAGATGACCGCCGAGGCGCAAGCCGAAGAGCCGCTGCCGCATCCGGTGCATCAACCCGAACCCCAAGAGGGCGAATAGTATGGCCGAAGAGCGGCTGCAGAAAATCATTGCCACGGCGGGGATCGCTTCGCGCCGCAAGGCGGAAGAGCTGATCCTGGCCGGCGACGTCTCCGTTAACGGCAAGGTGGTGACCGAACTGGGCACCAAGGCCGAGTTGGGCCGCGACCACATCAAGGTGTTCGGTAAGCTGCTGAAGCCGCCGGCGCGCCCCATCTACATCGCGCTGAACAAGCCGGACAACTGCGTGACCACGGTGACCGATCCCGAAGGCCGCAAGACGGTGATGGAGTTCGTGCGCGGCATTCGCGACCGCGTGTATCCGGTGGGGCGGCTGGATTATCACAGCGAAGGTCTGCTGCTGTTTACCAATGATGGCGAGTTCGCCAACCGCATTACGTCGGCGAAGTATCACGTGCAGAAGACGTACTTGGTGAAGGTGAACGGCAATCTCGATCTCGAGCAGCTCGAAAAGTTCCGCAACGGCTTGCCAATCTCCGGTAAGCGCACGGCGCCCGCCGAGATTCGTCTTTACAAGCCGGGAGCGAATCCCTGGTACGAAGTGAAGCTGATGGAAGGCCGGCAGAACCAGATCCGCCTGATGTTCCGGCATCTGGGCCGTTTGGTGGAGCGCTTGCGGCGCGTGCGGATCGGCTTTGTGGAACTCGGCAAACTGAAGTCCGGCACGTGGCGTCCGCTGACGGATCAGGAGATTTATAAGCTGCGCCGTCAGGTGGGCCTGAAGGATCCGAATCAGCAGAGCCAGGGGAGCAAGGGCGACATAATAGTTCGGTGACTCCCGCCGAAAAGATCCTGCGTGAGGCCAAGACCATCGCGGTCGTCGGCCTGTCCTCCAATCCTCTCCGTCCCAGCTTTGGCGTGGCGCGCTACATGCAGAAGCACGGCTATCGCATCGTGCCGGTGAATCCGGCCGAGAGCGAGATTCTGGGCGAAACCAGCTACGCGACGCTGGCCGACATTCCGTTTCCCATCGATTGCGTCAATGTTTTCCGGCGTTCGGAGTTCGTCCCGGAGATTGTCGATGCGGCCATCGCGAAAGGTGCCAAGTCCGTCTGGATGCAGGAAGAGGTGGTGCACGAGGAGGCCGGGGCGAAGGCCAGGGCCGCGGGGTTGGACGTAGTGATGGATCTGTGCCTGCTCAAGGAGCATCGCAAGCTGAAGCCCGCGGGAGGCGGGGGCGCCGCGCTTGCGATGTGTCTCCTCCTGGCGCTGACGCCGGCGGCCTGGACGCAAGAGAAGCCCGTGCTGAACGCCTGGCGCGGCACGACGCCCAAGCTCGATGGCGTCATTTCGCCCGGCGAGTATCGGGATGCCGAGCGCGTGACGGGCGTCAAGGATTGGGCGCACACGTTTCATCCGACCACCGACGATCGCGACCTGTCGCTCGAAGGCTGGGTGAAGCATGACGGCCGGGCGCTCTACTTCGCCTTCGCCATCACCGACGACGTGCTCTACGGGATCGATACAGCCCGCTGGCTGCCGGGCAACAATCCGAAGGCGCACGAGCTCACGCGCCAAGGCTTCCCGTGGTTCGGCGATGAGATGGAACTGCTACTGAACGCCAGCAACACCTACCAGGGCGACGAGAGCGTGGCGGGCAATGGACGAAGCTGGCAGATGGTCTGCAACCTCACCAAGTCCCGCCAGGGCGGCGTGGGAGTGGGCGGAATGCTGGAAGGCGAGCCGCGCCGCGAGCTTTCCGCGTGGAACACGTATCAGCGCTGGATTGCCGAAGGCGCTCAGCAGTGCGTCGCCAAGCGCGCCGGCCAAGGCTATGTGATCGAGTGGATGGTGAAATTCAACCCGTGCGTCGAGGTCGCGCCCGGACAGTTCTACCAGACGGTGATGGGGATGCGCGAAGTGGGCTTGAACATTGCGCTGGGCGATCTCGACGAGCAGGAACGCGGCGCGGGCAATCCGTTCAACTTCCATCACGAGGACTGGTGGAGCGGCGGCGCGAAGACGCGCACGCAACTCAACAACTTTGGCACACTGCGGCTGCAGCCGGGCCGCAAGCCCTAAGCGACGAGCGTGTGCTCGTCGAGCACGGTGAGAATCCAGTGATTCTTGTCGATGCCTTGCGCGCCGCGCAGGTCCGTCCCGCGGAAGTCCGTCCCGGCTAGCGACGCGCCCTTCAGATTCACTTCGCGGAGGTCGGCGCCGCGGAGGTCGGCATCGCGCAGGTCACAATTGCTAAGGTCGGCGCCGCGCGCGAGCAGGCCTTGCGCGAAGATGTGGGTGAGGTCGCAACCTTGCAGGCGAGCCCGGGTGAGATTCGCGTCCTCGAGGCTGGCGGCGTTCAGGCGGCAATCATAGAAGCCAGCGCCGATCAGGACCGCCTCGCGCAGGCAGGCCAGCGGCAACCGGCATTGCAAGAAGCGCGCTTCGACGAACTTGGCTTCCTGGAGCTGGGCGCGGGAGAAGTCGACGCGCTGGAACTTGACGCCCATCAGCCGCGCGCCCGTCAGATTCGCCTCGCGGAAGGTGGCGTCGTCGAGGACGGCCTCGGCGAAGTTGGCACCTTGGCAATCGGCTTCGTCGAAGCAGGCGCTCTCCAGGTCGGCCTCGGTAAAATTGACGTTCCGCAGCCGGGCGCCTTTCAGGATGACGCCGTCCATGGAGGCGCGGCCGAGGTCGCAGTCCTCAAGCTCGGCGCCGGTGAGGTTTGCGCCGCGGAACGAAGCTTTCCGCAGCACCTCCCCTACGAGGTGCATATCGGGAAGCGTCTGGCGATTCAGGCTCAGCGCTTCCCCTCCCTTGCCGGCCAACCACTTCCGGTGCCGGTCCAGCGCGCTCAGGTCCACCCCCGCGCTTTTGACTCTCCGACCAAACATATGCCGTTCTCATCGGCCGGCTTGCGAGACAATTGAGTTCCGGGAAAGTTACAATGGCCGTTCCGGACTGTTCCTATGAGCGAAACCGTTATTTTGCCCAGTAAGAAACCGCTGATCGGCGTGGCGATGCTGGAAGCCGTGGTGGTCGTGGTTTGGGCCTTCATCTACTTCACGCTGCTTCCGCCGGCCTCGCAAAACATCCTCTACCTGGTGGCGCCGGTGGTGCTGTTCAGTGCGCTGACGACGGTGACGATTCTGCGGCTGAACCTGACCAAGCTGATCATTGCGCCGCCGCAATTGACGTTTGAGTCGGGGCTGTTTACCAAGACGAACCGCAGTTTCGACCTGAGCAAGATTCAGGACGTCCGCATCGAGCAATCCCTTTCCGAGCGCATTTTCGGCATCGGCACGATTTCGATCGAGACGGCCAGCGCCGGCGGCGCCATTCGCATGGAGCGCATTGACTCACCCAAGCAGGTCGCCGGCCAGATACTGGCCGCGGCTCGCCGACCGTAGAAAAGGACTTTCATGTCAGAAAAAACACTCCAGGGCCGTGTTGCCCTTATTACCGGTGCGAGCCGGGGCCTCGGCAAGGCCATGGCTCTGGCCTTGGCCGCCCAGGGAGCCTCGTTGGCTTTGGCCGCCCGCGACGAACAGGCGTTGATCGCCACGACGCAGGAAGCCCGCGCGCTGGGCGCCGACGCTGACTTTTTCCTGGTGGATGTGGCGAGCGAAGCTAGCGTGCTCGATCTCGAGCAGAAGGTGATCGGCCGCTTCGGCGAAGTGAATATCCTGATCAACAATGCCGGTATGAACCTGCGCAAGCCGGTGACGGATTTCACGCTCGAAGAGTGGAACCGCGTGATCAATACGAATCTGACCAGCGCCTTTCTGCTGTGCCGTTCGTTCGTCCCGCACATGAAGGGGCGTGGCTACGGCCGCATCATCAACATGACCTCGATCATGAGCCATGTGTCGTTGCCCGGCCGCATTGCGTACTCGACCTCGAAGACCGGACTGTTGGGCATGACGCGCGCGCTGGCGCTCGAACTTGCGCCCGAGAACATCACGGTGGTGGGCATCAGCCCCGGGCCGTTCCTCACGGAAATGAACCTGCCGATCACGGAGAATCCGGAGCAGAATGCGCAGTTCCTCGCGAACATTCCGCTGGGCCAGTGGGGCCAGGTGAAGGACATCGGGTCGCTGGCAGCGTTTCTGTGCTCGGATGCGGCGCGCTTCATTACGGGCAATGACATTCTGATCGATGGAGGCTGGTGTGCTCGTTAGGCTCCTGCTGCCAGCCCTGTTGCTGGTCCTGTTGCCCGCCTGCCAGCAGAAGGGCAAGAAACTGATTGCGGTGATTCCGAAGGCGACGTCGCATCTGTTCTGGGTGGCGGTGGAGAACGGCGCCCGGGCGGCGGCGGCCGAAGCTCAGGTGGACATGGTGTGGAACGGTCCGCCGTCGGAGACCGACTACGCGCGGCAGATCCAGATCGTCGATTCGATGATCGCCCGCCGCGTGGACGGCATCGTGGTGGCGGCGACGGAGCGCAAAGCGTTGGTGGCGCCGATCGACCGGGCGATGGCGGCCGGCATTCCGGTAGCCGTCTTCGACTCTGGCATCGAAGGCGAAAACTACACGAGCTTTGTCGCCACGAACAACTACGAAGGGGGCGCGATTGCGGCACGCGAACTCGGCCGGATCACCGGCGGAGAGGGCAAGATCGCCATCCTCCTGCACGCACCCGGCTCAACTTCGACGATGGATCGGGAGCGAGGATTCGAGGAGACCGTGGCCAAAGAATTTCCGAAACTCGCCGTGGTCGCGCGCCAGTATGGCCTGGCGGACCGTGGCAAGGCCCGGGCGGCCGCTGAGAATATGCTGACCGCGCATCCGGATCTGAAGGGCATGTTTTGCTCTTCCGAGCCCAGCGCCGTGGGTGGCGCGCTAGCCGCGAAGGCTCGACAGCTTTCGGGCAAGCTGAAGCTGGTGACGTTCGATTCCTCCGCCGATCTGGTAGAAGAGTTGAAGGCCGGCACCATCTCGGCCATGGTGGTTCAGGACCCGTTCCGCATGGGCCATGACGCGGTGAAAGCGGTGATCGATAAGATTCAAGGCAAGCCGGTGGCCAAGCGGGTCGACTTGAGCGCGCAGCTCGTTCGTGCCGAGGACCTCACCAAGCCCGAGATCATTCGCCTGCTGACTCCCGAGAAGAAATAAGTGCCTCTCATCGCTTACGAAGAATTGCAGTCGCTGGCGGAACGCATTCTGCTGGCGACGGGCGTGCCCACCGATCATGCGGCGCTGGTGTCGACGACCTTGGTGGCGACCAACTTGCGCGGCACCGATTCGCACGGCATTCAGTTGCTGACGTTCTACGTCGATCAGTTGCTGGCCGGCGATATGCTGGCGGGGGAAACCGGCTCGATCGTCAGCGAGCAGGGAACCTCGATCGTCTATGACTCGGCGAACGGCATTGGCCAGGTGACCGCGCAGATTTGCGCGGGGCACGCCGCCCGGTTGGCGGCGATGCACGGCGTGGGCATTGTCAGCGCGCGGCACTGCAACCACTTTGGGGCGGCCTACTGGTGGGCCAAGCAAATGGCCCAGCACGGCAACATCGGCATTGTGATGTGCGATGCGTCGCCGCTCGTGGCGCCGTGGCAGGGCAAGGAGCCGCGGTTCGGGACGAATCCGATTTGCTTTGCGCTGCCAGGCGAAGAGTCTTTTCTGTTGGACATGGCGACGACGACGGTGGCCGCGGGGCGGATCTTCAAAGCCTCGATCAATCAGCAGCCGGAGATTCCGGCGGGCTGGGCACTGGATGCCGAAGGTGTACCGACGACCGATACAGCGACCGCGATGCAGGGGCTGCTGATGCCGCTGGGCGGCTACAAGGGGACCGGGTTGGCGATGATGGTGGAGATTCTGTGCGGCGTGCTGTCGGGTGGGGCGATCTCGACGGAGATCGGCAGCATCCGCAAGCGCGGACGTCCCTCGCGGCTGAATCACTTCTTCATGGCGATCGATTTGCGGCGCTTCGGCGATCCGAATACGATTACGGCGCGTGCGGAGCAATTGGCGGCCATGGTGCGGGCGGCGGCGCCGGCGAAGGGCTACGACGAGGTCCTGGTGGCGGGCGAGGTGGAGCGTCGGATTGAGGCTGAGCGGCGGCGCGACGGCATCCCACTGCCGGATGGCAATTGGGAGACGTTATTGGCGACCGCCAAACGCGTGGGCGTTACAATTTAGAGCAGTGAGTAAAAACCCCAGTCCGGAAGAGACCACCAGCCCTGTCCCCTTCGAAACCAGCCTCACCGAACTCGAAGCTGTGGTGCGAGACCTCGAAAGCGGCGAACTACCGCTGGAACGGGCGCTGCAGCTTTTTGAGCGGGGCATGACGCTGAGCCAACTTTGCCGCCAGCAGTTGGAAGAGGCCGAGACGCGCGTGGAGACGCTCGTCCGCCGCGGAAATACCGTGAAGCCCGTCCCCTTCCGCCCCGAGTAATCACGACACTTCTATGGCCAAGTACAAGCCCGCCGGGAAGGCCGGCAAGAAAAATCAGTTGAGCCCCAACGCCATGGGCGCGATCCCCTGTTTGGTGGTCATTGCGCTGATGTTCGCCCTCGCGTTGCTGCTGCTTTACGGAATGATCAGTTCACGATGACACGAGTCGACCAGCGATCCCCCGGCGCTTTGCGCCCGATCAAAATCACGCCGCACTACCTGCTGACCGCCGAAGGGTCGGTGCTGATCGAGTGCGGACATACGAAGGTAATTTGCACCGCCTCGGTGGAGGAGTCCACCCCGCCTTGGTTGCGCGGCACCGGCCGCGGCTGGGTGACGGCTGAGTATGCGATGCTGCCCCGGGCGACGGCGCAGCGTACCGCGCGCGAGGTGACCAAGGGCAAACAGTCGGGCCGGACACATGAGATTCAGCGGCTGATCGGGCGCTCGTTGCGCGCCGTGGTGGACCTGCACCAGTTGGCCGAGAAGAGCATCCTGATCGATTGCGACGTCATTCAGGCCGACGGCGGCACGCGCACGGCGGCCATCACGGGCGCCTATGTCGCTTTGGGTCTGGCAGTCCAGAAGCTGCTCCAGTTCGGGACGCTGAAGAAGAACCCGCTGAAGGATCATGTGGCGGCGACGAGCGTCGGCATTGTGAGTGGCGTGCCGCTGCTCGACCTCTGCTATGAGGAGGACAGTCAGGCCGAAGTCGACATGAACGTCGTGATGACGGGCGCCGGGCGTTTCGTGGAACTGCAGTCGACAGCCGAGAAGACAGCGTTCGATGACGAGCAACTGGGGCAGATGATCGCGCTGGCGAAGAGCGGCATCGCCGAGTTGGTAGCCGCGCAGAAGGCCGCCCTCGCTTGAAGCTCTACGTCGCCACGACCAACGCCGGGAAGCTGCGCGAGTTTCGCCTCGCGGCGGACTTAGGCTTTGAGATCGAGCCGTTGGCGCTGAAGGAGATTCCGGCTCCCGATGAGACGGGTGCGACGTTCGAGGAGAACGCGACGCAGAAGGCGCTTTATTATGCGCCGCATGCGCCGGGTCCGCTGTTGGCGGAGGACTCGGGCTTGTCCGTGGATGCGTTGGGTGGGGCGCCGGGGATCTTTTCAGCGCGCTATGCAGGTCCGAAGGCAAACGATGCGGCAAACAACGCACTGCTGATCGAGCGGATGGCCGGGGTGACCGATCGGCGGGCGTGCTACGTGTGCGCGATTAGCTTGGTGGCCCGCGGGGAAGTGCTGGGGGTATTCCGCGGCGAAATGGAGGGGGAGATTCTCGAGACGCCGCGCGGGGCCGGCGGGTTCGGTTATGACCCCTATTTTTATTACCCTCCCTTCGACGCGACACTCGCCGAGGTGGAGACGGAGCGAACGTTTACGGCGTCGCACCGCCGGCGAGCGCTCGATCAGTTGTTTGCATGGCTCCGCCAACATCCCGCCGCACTGACAAATTCCTGACACTTTCCGAGGCGTAAGAGGGCCACTTTACATTTGGCCCCCAACTTGCATAAACACCGGCGATGATTGACCCGGTGCAAACCAATTTGGAACGCTACATGGACCTCGTCAGTACCCGGCAGAAGTTGGTGGCGAGTAATATCGCCAACGCGAATACCCCGGGCTACCGCACGCGCGATCTCGACTTTCACTTCGAGTTCCTGAGCCAGACCGAAGGCTCGCAACCGCACGTCATCGAGCCGGAGGGTTTGGAAGGCCGCAACGACGGCAACAACGTCAACATGGACCGCGAGGCCCGTTTATTGGCGGAAAACGCCATGCGTTTCAACTTCGCCACGAGTCTGATGCGGGGGCAACTCAAGCAAATCCGCTCGGCGATCACGGAAGGCGGACGCTAACCATGAATCTGTTCCAGGCCCTCTCGGTGAGCGCTTCGGGCATGTCCGCTCAGCGCCAGCGCGCCACCACCCTGGTGGAGAATCTGGCGAATGCCGAAACGACCCGGACGCCCGAGGGCGGTCCTTACCGCCGCAAAGACGTCGTGTTTCAGAGTGAATCGGTGCAATCTCCCTTTTCGGGAATTTTCCAGAATGAACTGGATTTGGCATCCGGACGGGGTGAGCCGGTGACCGGGGTGGGAGTGTCGGAAGTGGTGGAGGATACGCGCGACCCGGATCGGCGGTATATGCCGGGCCATCCCGATGCCGACACGCAGGGGTATGTGGCGTTTCCACGCGTCAATCCCGCCGAGGACATGGTGGACCTGATGGGGGCGTCGCGCAATTACTCGGCGAATGTGGCGGCGATGACGGCGATCAAAGACATGCTCAATCGATCAATTGACCTGGTGCGAGGCTAACGCGCGATGGACCCCATCCGCTCGATTGTGGACCGGATCCAGTTCCCAACGTTGCCCAACGCTGGAGCAGCGGCCAGCCCGTCTGCCCGCGAAGGCTTCGGCGGCATTTTCAAAGAGGCGCTGACGCAGGTGGCCGGTCAGCAGCAACAGGCCGAGGCCTCGATGAACGCTTTCCTGCGCGGGGAATCGGAGGAAGTCCACAAGGTGGCCCTCGATGCACAACGCGCGGAGCTCTCGCTCGAGATGTTCCTGCAGATGCGCAACAAGGTCGTACAGGCCTATCAGGAAATCATGCGGACGCAGCTCTAGTAGCCCCGCCTAGAGAACCCCTTGGCTATCCTGAATCAAATCAAGGCGCTCTACGCGCGCCTGTCCTGGCGCCAGCGCATCTCGCTGGTGGTGGCTTTGGTCGCCATCATCGGCGGTTTGATGGCGGCGACGTCATGGAACAAGGAACGCGACTTCAAACCGCTTTATAAGGGCTTGGCCACGGAAGACGCGGGCCAAGTAGCGGCGCGTCTGCGTGAGAAGAACGTCGAGTTTCGCCTGGAAGATGGCGGCGCGACGGTGCTGGTGCCCTCAGCGCACGTTGACGAGATGCGGCTCGACCTGGCGTCGGCGGGTTTGCCGAAGACCGGGCGCATCGGCTACGAGCTGTTCGACAAGATGAATTTCGGCGCGACTGACTTCGCCGAGCAAGTAAACTATCACCGGGCGATCGAAGGCGAACTCGAGCGTTCGGCGTTGCAGATCGCCGAGGTGGAGCAGGCGCGCGTCCACGTTACCTTCGCGAAGCATTCCGTCTTTGAAGAACTGCGGGAGCCGGCCAAGGCAAGCGTGATGATCAAGCTAAAGCCCGGCCGGAAACTCGCGCCGGCGAACGTCATCGCCATTCAGCACTTGGCGGCTAGCGCGGTGGAGGGTCTGGAGCCGCCCAAGGTCTCGGTGCTCGATATGAGCGGCCGCTTGTTGAGCAAGCTGGTGCCAGCGGCGGGGGCGGAGGATGCCGAGCAGGCGGAGTTGCTGTTGGCGTATCGCCGCAGGGTGGAAGGCGAATTACTGCAAAAGGTGAATCAGACACTCGAGCCCTTGCTGGGGCCGGAGAAGTTCCGGGCAAGTGTCTCGGTGGACGTCGACCTCACCAGCGGCGAGCAGAGCGAAGAGACTTTCGATCCCAACAAAAGCGTGATGCTGTCGCAGCAGCGTGCCGAGGACTCTTCGACGCCAGTGCAGCAAGCGGGCGTGCCGGGGACGGCATCGAATCTGCCGCGGCCAAATGCGCGACTGGGCAATGGCGCCACGAATGTCAGCCGGCGTACGGAAAACATTACGTTCCAATCGAGCCGTGTGGTGCGCAAGACGAAGACACCGCAAGGGGTAACTCGGCGGCTGTCGCTCGCCGTGCTGGTTGATCAATCGATTCGCTGGGAGGGTGTAGGGCCGACGGCGAAGCGTATTTTGGAGCCGGTTCCCGCAGCCCAGCTCAAGTCGATTCGGGATGTGGTGATGGGTGCGGTGGGCGCCTCGAGCGACCGCGGCGATCAGGTGATCGTCGAGACATTGCCCTTCGAGGCGACGCTGCGCACACCTCCCCCACCCGCGCCAGTGAAGCCGCAGACGGCGTCTCCGGTGAACGGGCTGAACCTCGCTTGGCTTCCGAAGCCTCTGCAGGATCCGAAGATTTTAGCGCTCGCCGGCGCGGTACTATTCTTGCTTCTGATCACGCTGCTGGCAGCGGTGGTCATCGTGCTGCGCAAGCGCACGAAAGCGAAGAGCGCGAAGAAAGCGCTGGTGAAGGCGAAGCGCAAAGGCGGGGCGGAGGGAGGCGAGGAAGCCGCGCCAGAGGCGGCGGGGACAGAACTCCCTGCTGGGGAGCCCAAGGCGCTCGAAGGAGCGGCCACCACGGCGGCTCCCCCTCAGGATGGCCCGGCGCGCCTCGAGGCGGCCCAGGGCGGTCCCCGAACGGTGGAAGAGTTCATGGCCGAAGGGCTGGATGAGCGGCAGCGTCTGCATGCGGCGGAAGTCGCCAAGATGAAGCTCGGCGCGATGACCACCCATAAGAACGAGATTCTCGCCAAGCACATCGCCGAAGAGGCGAACAAGAATCCTGCCATGGCCGCTCAGGTCGTGCGCAACTGGCTGCAGGAGGGCTAGACCGATGGCCCGACACCTTGACCGCAGCAATGTTCTCAGCGGAGCCCGCAAAGCCGCCATCCTGCTGATTACCCTCGGCGAAAATACCGCCAGCCAGGTGATGCGTAATCTGGACGAAGAAGAAGTGCAGCGCATCGGTAAAGAGATCGCGCTGGCGCAGAAGGTGACGACCGAGCAATCCGAGGAGGTGCTCACCGAGTATTACGAGATGTCGCTGGCGCATGAATACGTCATGCGGGGCGGCGTGGATTTCGCCCGGACATTGCTGCACGAAGCGTTTGGGGGCGACCGGGCCAAGCGGATGCTCGAACGCATCCTGAAGCACCTGGGCGGGGAGAGCCTGAGCTTCGAGACGCTGCAGAAGGCCGATCCGCAGCAGTTGGCCAAGTTCATTCATGCCGAGCATCCGCAGACGGTGGCGCTCATTCTGTCGCACTTGGCACCGCAGCAGGCGGCGGGGCTTCTGAGTTCCCTGCCCGAGGAGATTCGGGCGAATGTCGCTATCCGCATGGCGAATCTCGATCAGATCTCGCCGGACATCATCGCCAAGATTGCCAACCTGGTCGGCGTGAAGCTGCGGGAACTGGGCGAGATGAGCCGCCAATCCACCGGCGGTATTCAGGCCGTCGCCGAGATGTTCAATCGACTCGACTCGAACAGCTCGAAGGTGCTGATGGAGCGGATCGAAACCGACGATCCCAAACTGGGGGAGACGATCCGGCACCTGATGTTCGTCTTCGAGGACATCCTGATGGTGGATCAGAACGGTCTGAAGGAGTTGCTGTCGCGCGTGGATCGCAAGGTGCTGACGATTGCGCTCAAGGGTACCTCAGACCGGCTGAAAGATCACTTCCTCTCGGCGATGTCGCAACGCGGCGCCGAGATGCTGCGCGAGGACATGGACGCCTTGGGCCCGATCAAGATCAAGGACGTGGAGGCGGCGCAGCAGGTGATCATTGCCGCCGTGCGACAGCTCGAGACCGAGGGCATCGTCAATCTGAAGGGTGGAGGCGGCGACCAGTATGTCGAGTAGAGAGCTGCCGGCACGCATCCAGCCGCGGGGGATCGAGGCTCAGCCGCTGCCGTTCCGGCAGGTGGGGAGTTCCTCGATCGCCGAACCGGTCTGGCAGCCGAATCTGGCGATTAGCGTGACGCCGTCGCTGGATCTGGAGCACGCGCTGCGCGAAGCTCAGCTCAACGCGCAGGCGGCCATCGCGCAGGCTCGTCATGAGGGGCTTCAGCAGGGCCGTAACGAAGGTCAGCAGATGGCTCGTACGGAACTGGCGCCGTTGATGGATCGGCTGGCCCGCACGATCGCCGATCTGTCGGAGACACGCGACGCCTTTCGGCACGAGGCAGAAGGCGATGTGGTGCGTCTGGCGCTCGGCATCGCACGCCGGATTCTTCATCGGGAGCTATCGATCGATCCCGACGCGCTGACGGGACTGGTGCGGGTGGCGCTGGGCAAGTTCGAGGCGCGCGAGTTGCATCGGGTGCTGGTGAGCCCGGACGATCACCCGGCGGTGTCCAAGGCGCTCCAGGATCTGAAGCTGCCACGGCGGGTGGAGATCATCGCCGACCCGACGCTCGAGCGCGGCGCGGCGCTGTTTGAGACGGTGAAAGGCACGCTCGACAGTTCCATCGACACGCAATTGGACGAGATCGAGCGCGGCTTGCTCGACGTGCTGGGTAAGGACGGTCGTCATGGTTAGTTCGCCCCTGGACCGCTACTTCCGTAGGCTGGTGGATCTGGAGCCGGCGATCTGGCGCGGCGAAGTCGCGGAGTTGGTGGGACTCCTGGTGGAAAGTAACGGCCCAGCCGGCGCGGTGGGGGACATCTGCGAAATCGAGACGGGCAGTGGGCAGCGCAAGAAAGCACAGGTGGTGGGATTCCGCGGCGGTCGGCTGTTACTGATGCCGATGGAGGAGACCGAAGGAATCCAGTTAGGCAATCGCGTCGTGCTCCGGGCGGAGGCGGCTCAAGCCGGGGTGGGACCGTCACTACTCGGGAGGACGATTGACGCGTTCGGGAATCCGCTCGATGGAGGACCAGCGATCCTGACGCCGGAACGCTATGACCTCTATGCCCCCGCGCCCGGCCCGATGGAGCGCGAGCCGATCAGCGAGCCGCTGGTGACTGGCATCCGCGTGATTGACTCGCTACTACCGTGCGGCCGGGGCCAAAGGATCGGGATCTTCGGCGGCTCCGGGGTGGGTAAGAGTACGCTGCTGGGGACGATGGTGCGCCAGAGCACGGCCGACATCGCCGTCATCGCGCTGATTGGCGAGCGGAACCGCGAGGTGCGCGGCTTCATCGAGCACGAGTTGGGGCCGGAGGGCATGGCCAAAAGCGTGGTGGTGGTCGCGACCTCCGACCGGCCGGCGCCGCTACGCATCCGAGCCGCTTTCCAGGCGCTGGCCATCAGCGAGTATTTTCGCGATCAGGGTAAGGACGTCCTGCTGGTGATGGATTCGGTGACGCGTTTGGCGATGGCGCAACGGGAGATTGGTCTGGCAGCCGGAGAGCCGCCCAGCCAGAAGGGCTACACGCCGTCCGTCTTCAGCCTGCTGCCCAAGATCTGCGAGCGTGCCGGGCGCGTGGCGCAGGGCTCGATCACGGGCTTCTTTACGGTGTTGGTGGAAGGCGACGACTTCAACGAACCGATCTGTGACGCGGTCCGCGGCATTCTGGACGGTCACATCATCCTCTCGCGCGCCCTGGGCGCGGCCGGGCATTATCCGGCAATCGACGTCCTGAACTCGGTGAGCCGGCTCGCTTCCCAATTGGCGACGCCGAGTCAGAAGAACGGCATGCGCGAGGTGCGCGAAGCGATGGCGGCCTATCATCGCAGCGAGGACCTGATTAATCTGGGCGCCTATGCCGTTGGGTCAAATCCGAGGCTTGACCGGGCGATTCAGTATCGGCCGCAAATGCTCGATTTCCTCAAGCAGCCGTCCGAGGAAGCGTCCTCGCGTGACGAGACGCTGGCCAAGCTCGATTCGCTGGCCCACCTGCTGCAGGTGACTCAGTGACGAAGTTCACCTTCCGGCTCCAACGAGTGCGCGAGTACCGGGTGCTGCAAGCGGACTTGGCGCGCGCGGCGCTCGATCGGCTTCATGCGGAACGCTCGCGCGTGGAGGCGGAGCATCGGGCGTTGCTCGACGCCAGGCAGGCGGAAGAGGTCGCTGTCCGAGCGCCGGGGACCAGCCTCACGGTAACGAGGCTCGAAGCGCTCGACCAGTGGCAGGGCTATCTGCAAATGGCGCGCGACCGGTTCGCCGCGCGGCTGGCGGAGGTCGACAGCCGCATCGAGCGTCAACGCCAGATGGTAGTGGAAGCGGATCGGCAAGTGGGGTTGCTCGACAAGCTGGAGGAGCGGCAACACGCCGAGTGGCAGGTCCACTTTCAGAAGGAGCTCGAGGAACTGGCGGCCGAATCCTATAACTCGAGGTTACTAGCAGAGCGCCGCGGAAAAACTGCTTAACCCCCTTGCATTCGAACAGAATTAGGAGCATATAGTTCTGCAGGAGGCATAGCGTTTATGCTTTACGGTTTGCTGGTGTGGGTAGCTCTCACTCTTGTTGTGATCGGACTGCTCACCTATCGTTACTTCGTTTCTCTGAAAGAGGACGACCTTCTGCATCTGGCCGACGCGGAAGCGCCTCTCGTAAATGAGCAAAATGCCATGGTGGTCCGGCTGGGACGGATTGATCGTCTAAGCCGCCAACTGACCATCGCCGATCTCGCGCTTGGACTTTGTCTGGGTGGCGTGTTCATCTTCAACTCCCTACGGAGCTCGGGTCTACTCTAAGTTGTGTGGGGCGGGGCGGCGTCAGTCATCGCCCCAATTCTTCCGAAGCCGGTGGATTGACGCGTCTTGACTGTCCGTCGTTGAAGAACGGATTGCCAAGCAAGGCAGAGCCTCGCCCGTCGCGTTAGCTTCGCTGGACTTAGCGAGAAGATTCCAGCGTTTCGAGAACGGTAAAGAGACGTGCGCCTTGCGCGCGATCAGCCCCGTAGCGCACCTGATAATACAACGTCGTGAGCTCGGAGACCGGCTGCGCGTAGGGAGTATCTCGCAGCATGGACGCAAACTCCTCGGGCGTCACCCAGGAGGGCTTCTCATAGCCACGTTGCCGCAGATACTCGAGCATGCGGACATAGACCACGGTCGCATCGCGAGCCTTCGCTTTGCCGGAATCGAAGCGCCGTTGCTGCAGGCGGGTGTGCCACCACCAGGCCAAGCGGGGCACCCAATAGCGGCCGGTGGCGGCGACAAAAGCTAGGAAGGCAATCACGGCGTAGAAACGGAAATCGGCGTTGGAAACCCAACGAGCCCAGCTGCGGAGTTTCTCCGCCCAGTCGCGCAGCCAGTCCAGGTGCAGACCGCGCCGGGCCTGGTCGACTTTGAGTGCTAAACCCACTTGCTGGTCGATGTCGTAGGCCAGCACCCAGTCCTGCCAGAAGGTCTCGAGCGCATCGAAGTACTGGCTCGCTTTGTTCATCAGGGTGGCGATTTCGTCGGTATCCGTGGCGGCGGGCGTGGGATCCAGCGTCACCCAACCTTTGCCTTCGATGAAGGCCTCCACCCAACTATGCGCGTCGGCGGCGCGTACGACATAGAGCCCGCTGACCGGATTCAGTTCGCCGGTCTGAAAGCCGGTGATCACGCGTGACGGGATGTGCTCGACGCGCAGCATGACGGCGAGCGCCGAGGCGAAGTACTCGCAATGCCCCTTGCCGCGATCGAAGAGGAAGTAGGCCAGTGGGTCGGGCACTTCGCGTTCGAGGAGTTCGATGGAGTACTTGTAGGAAGTCCGAAGGCGGCGCTCGAGCTCGCGGGCGCGCATTTCGTCGGTGGCGCCGGTTTCCGCGGTGCCGACCGAGGCGCTCCACTCGTGAGCGAGAGCAGTGATGCGGGGGTCCAGCGCAGGGAGTTGCAGGTAGGTTTGGTCGTCCGGCAGCGGGGCGTCGCCGGGGGCTTCGTCGCCTTGAACGAAGCTGCGGGCGCCATAGCGCACGACGCGCGAGGGCAGATAGGAGCTGAACAGACTGGCGGTGCCAGAGCGGTAGACGGGTCCGATGAACTCGAGAAACTCGGGGACGCCGGCTACGAAGACGGTGTCCGAGCCGGTCGGTCTCAATTGCACTTCGTAGGCGATGCGACGGCCTTTGCGCCGGAGCTGGTTGGAGTCAGCGAGTTGGGCGACGCCATTGGGCGACGGGAGGCGGCGGCGGTCGGTGGCTTTGGTTTGCCAGGCGCGGCCGTTGAACTCGACCAGGGCGGCGCCGCGCCACTTGATGCCTTCGATTGAGTCATTGCCCTCCACGCGGACGTGCATCACCGGCTCGCGGCGCATGCGGATTTCGCCAATCTGGCCGAGGACGACCTGATTGGAAAAGCCAGTGAGGTGGTAGCGAGGGTCGATCCAGGCCTGTAAGGCGGCGCGGGTAGTGCGAGGCAGGACGAAGAAGAGCGCGACTGCGAGAGCGAGGACGCTGAAGGCGACGGTCAGCGTGGCGCCGGCGAGCCGCCAACCAAAGCCGGCGAGTGCACTGCGCACCAGTTGCCGCTCACCGGTGGCAGAGCGGCGGACTTCGGACGTGGCGAAGGTCGCGATGCTGAACAGCAAAAAGACCGCTAGCCAAAAGAAGAAGTTCAGGTTGACGCTCACCACCGCTGCCGCCAGCAGTTCGAGGAAGGCAAGCACCTTCAGATAGAGATACTCGCGCTCTGTGCTCGCTGTCAGGACTTTGATGACGGCAAGAAAGAAAACCAGGTGAACGGTGGCGCGGAGAAAATCGCGATCCGAGAAGTAAAGGTAGTCAATCGGGTAGAGAAGGATGTAGCCGAAGGTGGCCCAACTGATCCAGCGCGCGGGAATGGTCCAACGCAGGCGGCCGACGACCTGGAGGAGTCGCCATAGCAGACCGGCGCCGGTGAGGATCGCCGTGAGCGGGTCCAGCGTTCCAGACCCCGCGACGGCAAAATAACCGCTCGCGATAATCCCCAGCAGGCTGATCTCGAAGACGCGCTCGAGGGTCGGAATGGAAGTCATCGCAGTTGCTTCTCGAAGTCGTTCAGGAACGCGTCCACCGCGGCGGGGTCAGGCTTTTCGGCCTGCGCCACCACGAAATACCGGCCCAAGTGCGCCGCGCGACGCCCATCTTGCGCGCGCCACGTCTGTATTGATTCAAACGCGACGGACGAGCCGGCGGTTTCGCACACGGTCAATTGGATGGGGTTGGAGGCGTTATAAACCAGCCGCACGGCGCGTTCGAGGCTCGGCGGTTTGGGGCATTCGGAGGCCTGATCCGCCGTGAGCACGATCTCACGGTGCAGCGTGTATCCGCCGGCGACCGTCTTTGGATAAACCGCCTTCGAGGCCGTTCCCCCACAGGCAATGAGCAACACGAAAGCGGGAACCAAGCACCAGCCGCGAATCATCTTCTTCAGTTTGACACTCCCGCGGAACCGATGCTGTACTAAAGAGGAGGCCGGTGTAGCTCAGTTGGTAGAGCTCCCGATTTGTAATCGGAAGGTCCTCGGTTCGAACCCGAGCGCCGGCTCCATTCCTGTCCAAATGTTAGGCGGACGCTAGGGTTTGCGCCCGCAGTTGCCTAACCCTCCCGCAACGACTGTGCGGGATCTACCCGCGTGGCTCGCCAAGCCGGTGCGGCCGAGGCCGCCAAAGCCACCGCCAGGAGCAGCAGCGGACCCGCTACAAAGCTCCCTGCATCGTGTGGCGCCACCCCGTAGAGCAGCTTGGTCATCAGGCGCGTTAGTACCCAGGCCGCCGACAGGCCGACGGCGATTCCCAGCGCCACGTTCGTCAGGCTTGACCGCAGAACTTCGCCGGCAATCCGTCCGCGCGACGAGCCCAACGCGAGGCGAATGCCCAACTCGCGCGTTCTCCGCACCACGCTATGATTCACCACGCCGTAGATTCCCGCTGCCGCCAACAGGAGAGCCAGGGCGGCGAAGCCGGCGATCAGCAACGCTGTCGAGCGCGGCTCGGACACGGCTCGCGCCACCACCTGCCGCATCTCCTGCACCTGGCTGACGGCGCATGTCCGGCAGACCTCGTGGACTAGCCCGGGCAGCGCCTTCTCGATCGGGGCGGGCGAACCCTCAAGTCGCAGCACGAGCGACACCGGCATCCGGTGCGCCTGCGCCTGGGACATCGGCACGTACACTTCGCCCTGCACCCAGTCCGGCGGACCGTGAATGCCGTAGGTTCGCACGTCCTCCACCACGCCCACGATCGTGCGCCAGGCGGAGTCATAGACGGGCTTCAGACGACGGCCGAGGGCGCTGCGGCCGGGCCAGTAGCGTTGCGCTGTGCTCCGGTCGACGAGCACCACGGGTTCCGCCCCGACACGGTCGCCGTCGTTAAAGCCCCGTCCTTCGAGAAGCTTCACACCCAAAACGTCCAGGTGCTGCGGGGTAACGGCTGTGCTCCATAAGACGTATTGCGGGGCGCGCTCCGGCAAAGGATGATCCTCGATCGCGGCGGCAAAGGCCCGCACCTCCGGGGTCAGCGGCAAGACGTCCATCGCGGCTACGGCCCGCACGCCGGGGTAGCTCGCCAAACGCGCTTGTACTTCCTTCCACTGGACCTCGGCTTTCTCCGCTGAGGCGACCACCGCGCGGGAGGGCGTGAACTCGGCCGCCACCACGGACTCGACCCGGATCCCCGGGTCCACCTGCAGAATCGCCCACAGACTGCGCAGTAGCAGCACCGCGCCCACCAGCAGCAAACTTGCCAGCGCGGCTTCGGCCGTCACCAAGCCCCCGGCCACGCGGCGCGTCCCCCTTGCGGCCATCGGGCGCGCCGGGGCTAGCGCCGGCCACAAGCCGAATAACACCCCGCTCGCCACCGAAACGATTGCGGTGAAGGCGAGTACCCGCCCGTCGACAGTTACCTCCGCGAGCCTGGGCGTCGCGGCCGGCAGCAGTTGCCGCAGCGCCGCCACCAAACCGTACGCCAATGCTAAACCGGAGGCCCCGCCCGCCAGAGCCAACAACAAGCATTCGGTCAGCAACTGCCGTACGAGCCGCCGCGGCGAAGCGCCCAGCGACGTCCGCATGGCGAATTCGCGAGTGCGAGCAGCCATTTGTCCCAAGAGCAGATTGGCTACATTGACGATCGCGATGAGCAACACCGCAGTAACCGCCGTCAGCAGCATCCAGCCGCGCAAGCGGGTGTCGCCGATCAAAGCCTCCCGCAACTCCACGATGCGCAGTTCACTGCCCCACAAGTCAGGCATCGGCCAGGGGAACATCCGGCGGATACGAACGACCGTGGACGCCAGTTCCGACCGCAGAGCCGGCAAGGTGACGCCCCGCTTCATTCGCGCGAAGATCGCCGTGCCGCCCGCCCCCCAGTACTCGCCCGCCACTCGGGGGTCCAGCCGCATCGTCGTCCACAACTGGCTCTCCGCGGCCGGGAAGTGAAAGCCGGCCGGCATGACACCCACAATCTCGAAAGGCAGTTCGTTCAACTGCAATTTCCGCCCGATGACGTCGGAGCGGCCGCCGAAGCGTTCCTGCCAGAAGTCATAACTCAGCACCACTTGGCGCGGTTTGCCGGGTTGATCGTCACCGGCGGCGAAGGTCCGCCCGAGCCAGGGGGCACGCCCCAGCACCGAGAAGAAGTTGCCTGACACTTCGGACCCCTTCACCCGGTCTGGCAACGTTCCGGCTCGCGAGATCAGGGTGAACGAACGCACCCCTTGATGGGCGGCATAGTCGGCGAGTTGGCTCGATTCGCGGGCCACCATGAACGGGCCCCGCATGCCGATCCCTTCTACCGACAACAGCCGCTCCGGTTCCGGATAGGGCAGCGGCCGGATCCAGATGGTGTCCACGACGCTGAACACGGCAGCCGTGGTACCGATGCCGAGCGCCATGGTCCCCAGAGCCAGGAGCGTGAAGGTCGGCTGCTTGCGGAGCATCCGCCAGGCGAAGGCCGCATCCTGTCGCGTGTCCTCCCACCAGCGCACGCCGCGGGCGTCGCGGCACTCCTCTTCGATCCGGAGCCGGCCGCCGAAGGTCGCCCGTGCGTGCCACTCAGCCTCCGCCCGGGGCATGCCGCGCCGCACCAGTTCCTCCACTTCGCTCGCCAGATGATCGGCCATCTCCGCCTCGAGTTCTTCCTCCATGCGGCGACTGCGGAAGATCGCTCTCAGTCTGCGGGTCCACACCTGCCCCCACTGCCTCATAACGACTCCAAAATGCCGTTTACCGCCGTCGAGAGGCGGGTCCAGTTCTCTGCTTCTTCCTTCAGCGCCCGCCGACCGGCCGCCGTCAGCGAATACACCTTCGCCGGTCGGCCGGACACCGGCGACTCCTGCCAGGCTCCGAGTATGTACCCTTGCGCCTCGAGTTTGTGCAGCGCCGGATAGAGGGACCCGTGGCTCACCTGCAGGGCCTCGTTCGACATCTGCCTCAGCCGTTGCGAGATCGACCACCCGGTTTTCGGTTCCAGGTTCAGGATCGTGAGGATCAACAGATCCAATGTGCCTTGCAGGAAGGATGTGGGTTTGCTCATTGTGTTTCAGGTATCCGCTATATATCGGATACCTGAATGATAGACGACGACTACGGCTGCTGGTGAGCTATCTGGCAACAAAATATTGAAATGGGATTCAGCCTTTGCGGCGGTAGCAAGGGAAATTAACTCGAAATGAAACACTTGGGAACAGGGTCTATGCGATAAGCGGGCTGGCTCAGCGAGTCTCTTAACCGTATTCGCATGAACTACGACCCTCAACCTGGCGAGACTCGCCCAGCCCGCGTCCAACGCCACAAAGTTGTGTGCGTCAAGTTCTGCAAAAAGAAAGATGGGCGCTAGGCCTTCGGGGGACGAGTGCAGAGGAGGGGCGAAGCCTTTCCTTTGCCCAGTCCCGTAGTGACCGCCGCCGTTAGGCGGCGTGTTCGAGTTTGCGCAATTGTTCCTTCTTGAGGTCCTCCAGTTCCTGCATGTTGAGATAGCGCGTCGCTTCGACCCAGTCCTCGTGAATCTCTACCGCCAGCGCCCGCACGAGCCGTAGACAACTGGCGGTATGCGGAAAGATGCGAACCACCAGAGTCCGCCGTTTG
>JBGAHE010000053.1:0-49234 GCA_044226365.1 Bryobacteraceae bacterium | reverse complement strand
CGGTCCTTGCACGGATCTGGGCGAACTCGCTCTCGGCCGCAACGTGCTGGTCGCCTTCATGCCCTGGCGCGGCTATAACTTCGAAGACGCGATCGTCGTCTCCGAAAAGCTGGTCAAGGAAGACTACTACACCTCGATCCACATCGAAGAGTTTGAAATCGAGGCCCGCGACACGAAGCTCGGGCCCGAAGAAATCACTCGTGACATCCCGAACATCGCCGAGAGCTTCCCTCCGGAACTCGACGAGAGCGGGCATCATCCGCACCGGTGCCTCGCGTGAAGCCTGGCGACATCCTCGTCGGTAAGGTCACCCCAAGGGCGAAACGCAGTTGACCCCGGAAGAAAAGCTGCTCCGCGCGATCTTCGGCGAAAAGGCCGGCGACGTGAAGGACGCTTCCCTCTACTGCCCGCCCGGCATCGAGGGCATTGTCGTCGACGCGCGGTGTTCTTCGCGCAAGGGCGCGGACCTCGACGAACGTTCGAAGATCATTCTCGACGACAAGGTGGAACGCCTCCACCGCAACCTCGAAGACGAGAAGCGCATCCTCGGCGACGAGCGCGCCAAGCGCCTGGCCAACCACCTCGACGGCAAGGAGATCATGGCCGATCTCCACGACGAGAAGACCAACAAGAAGCTCATCAGCAAGGATGCACTATCATCACCCGCGACTTCCTCGATAAGTCGAAGGCTCGCGACCTCAAGCGCATCAAGATCAAGGACCGCGATCGTGCTTGAACGAAGTCATCGACGAAATCGAAGAGATGACCTCGCGGCAGATCACCGTCCTCGAAAAGATCACCGAGGAGAAGATCGTGAAGCTCAAGAAGGGCGACGAACTGCCTCCCGGCGTGATCAAGCTGGTCAAAGTCTACATCGCCATGAAGCGCAAGCTCTCCGTTGGCGATAAGATGGCCGGCCGTCACGGTAACAAGGGTGTGATCGCGCGGATCGTTCCGGAAGAGGATATGCCGTCGCTGCCCGACGGCACGCCGGTGGAAATTGTTCTCAATCCGCTCGGCGTTCCTTCCCGTATGAACGTCGGTCAGATCCTCGAAACGCACTTGGGCTGGGCTGCGAAGGCCCTCGGCTTCCACTCGCCACGCCCCGTCTTCGACGGCGCGACCGAGCACGACATCAAGGCCATGCTGTCCAAAGCCGAACTGCCCGGTTCCGGCAAGATCAAACTCCGCGACGGCATGACCGGGAACGAGTTCGAACAGCCGGTCACGGTCGGCTACATCTACATGCTCAAGCTGTCCCACTTGGTGGACGACAAGATCCACGCCCGTTCCATTGGGCCGTACTCATTACGCCAGCAGCTGCTGGGCGGCAAGGCTCGCCCGGCGGACAGCGCTTCGGAGAAATGGAAGTCGAAATGGAAGTCACGGCGAAATGACGACGCTACGGACTATACGAGGCGACCGTTAAGCGAGGCTGTGGCCGAACCCGGAGTCCTCGGCGTCGCTTAACATACTCATCCGGAACTGCTCCAGTCACGACGTCTACGGGCGCGCCAAGATTTACGAAGCCATCGAAGAAGCCACAAGAGATTCCGGATACGGCCATTCGCAGTCGCTTTTGTCTCGATGTCGAACTCATGAAAAAGCCCAAGGATTTAGAAGAAACAAAATTAAGGAGGCAATGAAATGGAAGTCTGGGCGCTCGAAGCTTACGGCGCCGCTTACATTCTGCAGGAACTGCTCACCGCGAAATCTGACGACGTCTACGGGCGCGCCAAGATTTACGAAGCCATCGTCAAGGGCGAAGCCGCCGCCGAACCCGGCGTTCCGGAATCGTTCAACGTACTCATTCGTGAGTTGCAGTCGCTTTGTCTCGACGTCGAACTCATGAAAAAACCCAAGGATTCCGTCGATACGGCCTTGGCGGCCGACTAACTTCGATCTGAGGAGGAGAACTAATGTACCGATCATCCCCGTACGACCGCGCAAATTTGATTGCCGACTTCGACTCAATTCGAATCTCGCTCGCCAGCCCTGAGAAGATCCGCTCCTGGAGTCACGGCGAGGTCACCAAGCCCGAAACCATCAACTACCGGACCTTTAAGCCGGAACGCGATGGCTTGTTCTGCGCTCGCATCTTTGGCCCCATCGCCGATTGGGAGTGCTTGTGCGGTAAGTACAAGCGCATGAAGCACCGCGGCGTGATCTGCGACAAGTGCGGCGTCGAAGTCACCCTTTCCCGTGTCCGTCGCGAACGCCTCGGCCACATTGAACTCGCCAGCCCCTGCTCGCATGTCTGGTTCTTCAAGGGCCTGCCTTCGCGCATCGGTTACCTGCTCGACATCACCTTGCGTGAACTCGAGCGCGTGCTTTACTTCGAAGCCTATGTGATCGTCGATCCTGGCGAAGTCGCCGAGTTAAGCCTCGCCGAAGTCATCACCGACGAACGCAAGCGGCAGTTGGATCAGGAGTTCCCCGGTAAGTTCGTCGCCATGATGGGCGCCGAAGGCATCAAGGAATTGCTGAAGAAGGTGGACGTCGAGTCGCTCTCAGTTGAGATTCGCGACAAGATGAAGACCGAGACCAGCGCGCAGAAGAAGCTGAAGTTTGCCAAGCGCCTGCGGGTCACCGAAAGCTTCCGCAAGTCGGGGAACAAGCCCGAGTGGATGATCCTGGACGTGCTGCCGGTCATTCCGCCGGAGCTTCGTCCGCTCGTCCCGCTCGATGGCGGACGCTTCGCCACCTCCGATCTCAACGATCTGTATCGGCGCGTCATCAACCGCAACAACCGTCTCAAAAAACTGATGGAGTTGCATGCCCCGGACGTCATCGTACGCAACGAAAAGCGCATGCTCCAGGAAGCGGTCGACGCTCTGTTCGACAACGGCCGTCGTGGACGCGTCCTCCGTGGCGCCAACAATCGTCCGCTCAAGTCGCTTTCTGACACCCTCAAGGGCAAGCAGGGACGTTTCCGTCAGAATCTTCTCGGTAAGCGCGTCGACTACTCCGGCCGCTCGGTCATCGTCGTCGGCCCGGAACTGAAGCTCCACCAGTGCGGTCTGCCCAAGAAGATGGCGCTTGAACTTTTCAAGCCCTTCATTTATCACCGCCTCGAACAACGCGGCCATTGCACCACCATCAAGCAGGCCAAGGAGCTTGTGGAGCAGCAGGATCCGGTCGTTTGGGACATTCTCGAAGAAGTCATCCGCGACCACCCGGTCCTCCTCAACCGCGCTCCCACGCTGCACCGTCTTGGCATCCAGGCCTTTGAGCCGGTGTTGGTGGAAGGCAAAGCCATCAAGGTTCATCCGCTGGTTTGTACGGCCTTCAACGCCGACTTCGACGGCGACCAGATGGCCATCCATATTCCGCTCTCGCCCGAAGCGCAGATCGAAGCGTCGACGCTCATGCTCGCCGCCAACAACATTCTGTCGCCCGCGCACGGCGCCCCCATCGCGGTACCCACGCAGGACATGGTACTGGGTTTGTACTACCTCACCAAGTCCCGTCCCGGGACCAAGGGTGAAGGCCGTACCTTCGCCTCCATCGAAGACGTTTTGATCGCCCTCGAAATGGGTGAAGTTGAAACGCTCTCGCCGATCAAGCTCCGCTACACCGGCCGCGTGCTCGACTTGGTCAAGGCCTACGACTCGCAGAACCTGCTGCACGCCGAGCCCATCGAATACGAAAAGCAGTACATGGACACTACCGTCGGCCGCGTCATTCTCAATGACGTGCTGCCGGAGGAAATGCCCTTCGTCAACGGCCTGCTCAAGAAGAAAGGCCTTTCGCAGATGGTGCAGTATTGCTACCTGAAGCACGGCCTGCAGATCACCGTCGGCATGCTGGACCGGGTAAAGGAACTTGGCTTCACCTACGCCACGCGCGCTGGTATCTCCATCGGCATCGACGACATGGTCGTGCCCGCTTCGAAGAAGCAGCTGGTCGGCGACGCCGAAAAGCAGGTCATCGAAGTTCAGAGCCAGTATCAGGAAGGCGCCATCACCCAGGGTGAGCGCTACAACAAGATCATCGAAATCTGGTCGAAGGTCACCGAAAAGGTCTCCGAAGAGATGTTCAAGGTGATGGAGGAAGACGACCGCACGGGCCGCAACCTGAACCCCATTTACATCATGGCGGACTCCGGTGCTCGCGGTTCCAAGCAGCAGATTCGTCAGCTCTCCGGTATGCGCGGTCTGATGGCCAAGCCCTCCGGCGAAATTATCGAAACGCCCATCACGGCCAACTTCCGTGAAGGCCTCAACGTGCTGCAGTACTTCATCTCGACGCACGGTGCGCGGAAGGGTCTGGCCGACACGGCGCTCAAAACCGCCGACTCCGGCTACCTCACCCGCCGCCTCTGCGACGTGGCGCAGGACGTGATCATCTCCGAACTCGATTGCGGTACCAGCGACGGTATCCATGTCGAGCCCATCATCGAATCGGGCGAAATCATCGAACCGCTCCGGGACCGCATCGTCGGCCGCGTGGCGCTCGAGGACCAGCGCGACTTCGAAGGTAAAGTCATCGTCGGCGCCAACGAAGAGATCGACGAAGACCGCGCCGCGGCCATTCAGGCGGCGGGCATCGAGCGGGTCAAGATCCGTTCCGTGCTCACCTGCGAATCCCGCCGGGGCGTTTGCCAGCTCTGCTATGGCCGCAACTTGGCCACTGGTCGCATGGTCGAACGCGGTGAAGCCGTCGGCATCATCTCGGCTCAGTCCATCGGCGAGCCTGGCACGCAGCTCACCATGCGTACGTTCCACGTTGGTGGCACGGCGACTGGCTCGGCCGAACAGTCCAAACAGGACGCCAAAACCAACGGTACGGTGAAGTACCTCGGCATCACCACGGTGCGCAATGCCAAGGGCGAAATCATCTCGATGAATCGCTCCGGTATCGTCGCCGTGCTGGATGACAAGGGACGCGAAAAAGAACGCTACCCCGTGGTCTACGGCGCCCGCATCCTCGTCGACGACGGCGCCCCGGTCAAGGAAAACCAGGATCTCCTCGAATGGGATCCTTACACCTTCTCGATTCTTTCGGAAATCTCGGGCGTTGTTCACTTCAAGGACATGATCGATGGTGTGACCATGAAGGAGCAGGTCGACGAAGTCACCGGCCTCTCGCAATCGGTCATCGTCGATTCGCCTGACGAAAAGAAGATCCCGATCATGATCATCCGGCCGGTGGGCGGCGGGAAAGCGGACGAGAAACGCTACCTCATGCCGACCCACGCCCACTTGATGGTCCGTCACGAAGAAACCATTCATGCCGGTGATGTGCTTGCGAAGATCCCGCGAGCCACCACCAAAACCAAGGACATCACCGGTGGTCTTCCGCGCGTCGTCGAATTGTTCGAAGCGCGCAAGCCCCGTGATCCCGCGGTCATCGCCGAAGTCAGCGGCATCATCAAATACGGTGAAGTCGCCAAGGGTATGCGCAAGATCTCGATCACGGCCGACGACGGCACGGTGAAAGAGTACTCGCTCCCGCGCGGTGTGCATATCAATGCGCAGGACAACGAACGCGTCACTGTCGGTGATCCGCTCCAGGACGGTCCCATGAACCCGCACGACATTCTCGCCGTTCTCGGTGAGAAGGAGCTGCAGAAGTACATGGTCAACGAAGTCCAGGAAGTCTATCGCCTGCAGGGTGTGAACATCAACGATAAGCACCTTGAAGTCATCGTTCGTCAGATGATGCGCTGGGTGAAGATCGACAAGATCGGCGACACCGAGTTCCTCCCGGAGGAAGTTGTCGACCGGTTCAAGTTCAAGGAAGAGAACACCCGCGTGATCGAAGCGGGTGGCCAGCCGGCCGAAGGCCGCGCCGTGCTGCTCGGCATCACCAAGGCGTCGCTCTCCACGGACTCGTTCATCTCCGCCGCTTCCTTCCAGGAAACCACCCGCGTTCTCACCGAAGCCGCCATCAACGGCAAGGTCGATTACCTCCGTGGTCTCAAGGAGAACGTCATCATGGGCCGGCTCATTCCCGCTGGCACCGGCCTCTCCTACTACCGGCGAGTCAAAATCGCCGGTGAGGACATTGTGGAAGAGGAGCCCATCCAGGAGCCCGATCCGCTCATGGAAGGCATCCCCGGCTACGACGAAGAGGCTCGCACGCTCTACGCCGGTGGCCTCAGCGAAGACACCAGTGCTGCAGGTGGCTCCGAGGACATGGCCGAAGTCGAGTAATCGGCTTCCCGCTCGCAACTTCAAGCCCGCGTCGCCAGACGCGGGCTTTTCCTTTTCGTCATACTAGAGACAGTGCTGGCCGTACTTCTCTTCAGCCTTCTCGCCCAGGACCCCGCCGCCGCCGGCCTCAAGGCGCTCGAGGCCGAAAAGTACACCGAGGCGGCCGACCTGCTCGAAAAAGCCATCGCTGCGGACCCCCAGGATCTTGCCTCCCACTTCAATCTGGCTCTCGCCCGCACCTTCCTCAACCAGGATGCCGCCGCCATCGTCGCCTACCGCAAGACCCTTCAGTTGAAACCCGGTCTATACGAAGCGTCCCTCAACCTCGGCATGGTCTTCCTCCGCGCTAAACAACCCGCCGATGCCATCGCCCCCCTCACTGATGCCGCCGCGGCCAAACCTCAGGAACTCCGTCCCAAGCTTTACCTGGCTGACGCCCTTGCTGAGTCCGGAGCCGAGCCCGCGAACGTCGAAGCCAAGTACCGCGACGCCCTGGCGCTCGACGCCAAATCCGCCTCGGCTCATCTCGGCCTCGGCCGCGCGCTCGCCCGCCAAAACAAGTGGGACGAGGCGATCACGTCTTACCGGCAGGCCTCCACGCTCGATCCCCAATACAAAGACTTCGCCGGCGAACTGGCCCAGCAGCTCGAAGCGGCTGGGCAAAAGCGCCAGGCCATCGACCTCTACAGGACTCTCGATAGCCCCGCCGCCCGCGAACGCGTCGCGGTTCTCCAGCTCGAAGCCAACGATCTCGCCGCCGCCATCGCCTCGCTCGAACCTACCGTCCAAGCCTCCCCCACCGTCGCCAATCGACTCGCCCTCGCCACCGCCTACCTCCGTAACAAACAGCCCGAGAAAAGCCTCCCGTTGGTGGAGGCTGCCTTGGCGCAAGAGCCGAATAACCTTGATCTACGCATGATGTATGGCCGCCTCCAGCGGGATCAGCGCAAGTTCGAAGGCGCCGCCCAGCAGTTCTATTTCGTCACCAAACAACAGCCCACCAACATCCAGGCTTGGCGCGAACTCTCCGCCATGCTGATTTCCTTGAACCAGGATCAAAATGCGCTGAACTGTTTTGCCAAGCTTAAGGAACTCGGCGACGATGCCCCCGCCCACGACTTCTTTCGCGCTGTCATCCTCGACCGCAACAAACAGTACCAGCCCGCCCTGGACGCCTACCGTCGCTTCCTGGCCCGTTCGGAAGGCAAATTCCCTGAGGAAGAGTTCAAATCCCGCCAGCGAGCGCGTATCATCGAAAAGGAACTCAGCAAGCGTTAACGCCCATGTTTAGCCTCTTGCTCCTCACCGCCTTGGTAATCGACTTTGACACGGTCAAAGCCGAGCCCGCTCTCGATAAACGCGCTCAGCGCGCACTCGACTTTGCGCAGGAGCGTCTCACCGAAGCCCGCAAACATCACGATGCCGCTGATTTCGCTTCTTTCGCCACCCACTTGGCGCAAACCGCCCAAGGTGTCGAGTACTGTCTCACCTCGCTCGAAGAAATGGGCAAGCATCCCTCGCGCAACACTCGCCATTACAAGGCCGCCGAACTCCGGGTGCGCGATATTCTCCGCCGCATGACGACCCTGCGCAACGACGTCGGGCTTGACCTGCGTCCGCAGGTCGAAGAGAGCGAGCGGCGTGTCAATGCTGTCCACGAGAAACTTTTGGACGGCGTCATGTCCAGGAAACCACGCACATGAAACTCGCCGCCTTCGCCCTGGTCCTCGCCTCCGGTCTCCTCGCGCAGAAGGACTTCCTGACCCCGGATGAAGTGGAGCGGATCCGCGAAGCACAGGAGCCCAATCTCCGCTTAGTGCTCTACACCAATTACGCCAAGCAGCGGCTCGATTTGCTAAAACAACTCTTTGCGAAAGAGAAAGCCGGCCGTTCCGTTCTGATTCACGATCAGTTGGATCAGTACACCAAGATCATCGAAGCCATCGACACAGTGGCGGACGATGCGCTCCGCCGTAAGCTCGACCTCACTGCCGGGATCTCGGAAGTCGCCAAGGCCGAAGAGAAGATGTTGGTTGAACTGCAGAAGTTCGCCGCGCTCGAGCCCGCCGACCTCTCCCGTTACGAGTTCGTCCTCAAGACGGCCATCGAGATTACCCAGGACTCTCTTGAGATCTCACAGCAGGACCTTCAGGCGCGCACCCAGAAGGTCGTCGATCGGGAAGCGGCGCAGCGCAAGGAACGTGATGCTCTTCTGACCGCCGACGACAAGAAAGAGAAAGCTGCTGCAGAGAAGAAATCGGGAGAGGCCGAGGTGAAGGGCCGCAAGCCCCCCACCCTCCGCCGCAAGGGCGAAAAGCCCCCTCCCGAGCAGTAAGTTACTCCTGCTGCGTGACCCAGATCCCGCCAACCCCGTCAGCAGAAAACCACCTGCCCAAACCGGTTGACGATCGTCAGGCCTTCGCGCTGCCCGGCCAAGAGCTTTGCGCGAAGACCTTCGTTTTTGGCTCATCGAGTTCCCACAAGTGAGCCACTAAGTCAAATTACGACCGAAAAGGTCTGCATGTCAATAGGATGATGCAAGTCACTTGCAATATTTTTATTGCGACAGCCTCGATCCCGGCCCTCCCGCGCAAAAATAGAAAGGCCGCCCGACAACTGCCGGACGGCCCAACTCACTCAAAAATAAACGTCAAACTTAGCCTTGCGTCGTCTTTGTGGCTTCCAGATTATCGAGATAACGCTGCCGGCATTCCATGATCGTCTTGCGTGCTTCCATCGGTCCGCCCCAGCCATCCAGTTGCATCACCGCGCCTTGGAGCTCTTTGTAGATCGAGAAAAAGTGCTCCAGTTCGCGCAGAACGTGCGACCCCACCTGGTCCATCGTATGGATCTGGTCGTAGCGGGGATTCTTCGTCGGCACCGCGAGCACTTTCTCGTCGCCTTCGCGTTCATCGCGCAAACGAAGAATGCCCACCGGACGTACTTCGATCAAACACCCCGTAAAGCTCGGATCCTGCACCAAACAAAGCACATCCAACGGGTCGTTGTCTTCCGCCAGTGTCCCGGGAATGAACCCGTAATCTCCCGGATAGTGCATGGGCGAATACAACGCCCGGTCGAGGCGAAACATCTCCAGATCGCCGTCGTACTCATATTTGTTGCTGGATCCCATGGGAATCTCCACGATCATCCGGCAAATCTCCGGGCAGTAGGCACCGGGATCCAAGTCGTACAATTTCATAGCTCTTCTTCAGCCTAACAACAAACTGGCGCAATCCTGCATACCACCTGCACGTGGGGCTTCATCCTACCCCCAAAGTGGGGTGTCTTTTCATGGAAAGTTCACCCTGATTCGCTAAACTAGGGACAGTCTCATGCTTTCCACCCTCGCTAGAGTCCTCCTTACCCTCTCTCTGTCTTGTTTCGCCGTTTTTGCACAATCCGTTGCCGGCATGGGTAGCATCACTGGTGTCGTTCGCGATTCCAGCGGCTCTGCTATCCCGTCCGCGAAGGTTCTCGTTCAAAACGCCTCTAAAGGTCTTCGCCGCGAGCTGGTTTCGAATGACGCCGGCCTGTTTACTGCTCCCGCGTTGGTTCCCTCCGATGGCTATTCCGTCGAGGTCGAAGCCAATGGCTTTGCCAAGTACGAAGTGAAGAACATCACGCTCAATGTCGGTCAACAGCTCGATCTGCCGGTCCGTCTGGAAGTCGCCAGCGCCAACACCACCGTGCAGGTCATTTCCGAGCCGCCGATCGTGGAGAGCCAGAAAGCTGGCGTCTCTCAGGTCGTCGATAGCCGGCAGATTCGCGATCTCCCCATCAATGGCCGCCGCGTCGATAGCTTTGTCCTCTTGAGCCCCGGCGTCGTTGCCGACGGCACGTTCGGCCTCGTCAGCTTCCGCGGAATCGCTGGCGGCAACTCGTTTCTCACCGATGGCAACGACACGACTAACCAGTTCTACAACGAGAATGCCGGCCGCACGCGCATCTCTTCGCAGATCTCGCAGGATGCCGTGCAGGAATTCCAGGTGCTCACCAGCGGCTACTCCGCCGAATTCGGCCGTGCCTCGGGCGGCGTCATCAACACCGTGACGCGCTCCGGCGGTAACGACGTCCACGGCACCGGCTACTGGTTCTTCCGCAACCGCACCCTCAATGCCCGCGATCGCTACGCGACCTTGAATCCTCCCGAGTGGCGTCACCAGTTTGGCGGGTCGCTGGGCGGCGCTATCAAGAAGGACAAACTCTTTTACTTTTTCAACACGGAGATCACCCGCCGCAACTTCCCGGCGCTCAATCGTCTGATCACCGCCGGACTGACTGACGGCAGCGGAAACTTCAACGCCACCTGTACCGCCACGGCCGCTCAATGCGGTGCCGCTCGCGACTATATGCTGCGCAACAACGGCATCCTGCTTTCTCGCACGGCGAACACCGAGCTCGGCTTCGGCAAGATCGATTACGTCGTCAACACCCGCAACACTCTCAGCTTCAGCCTCAACTATCTCCGCTGGATCTCGCCTCACGGCATTCAGACCCAGGCCGTCCTCACCAATAACAACGCCGCCTCAAATAACGCCGACTCCACTGTGCGGACTCGCTATGGTCGCGTCGTCTGGACCTCCATTCCCTCCAACACCTTCGTCAACGAGGCCCGCTTTGGCTGGTTCAAGGATCGTCTTGCCGACGACATGTCCAACGACCTCATCCCGGCCAGCACCGGCCGTCTGGGCATTACCGTGGCCGGCTCCCCCATCGGAGCCGCGATCGATTACCCCCGCATCAATCCTTCTGAACAGCGCTTCCAATTCGCTGATACCGGCACCTGGACCAAGGGCGCCCACACGCTCAAGCTTGGTTTCGATGCCGTCAGCACGCAGGACTACCTGAACATTCTGCGCAATCAGTACGGCAGCTATTCCTACGCGAACTTCAACGCCTTCGCCCTCGACTTCACGGGCAACACCGTCGCCGGCCGCAACTACCAGACCTTTAGTCAGGCCTTCGGTAACCCGATCCTCGACTTCACCACGCGCGACTACAGCTTCTTCATCCAGGACCAATGGCGCGCCACCAAAAAACTCACCGTCAATGCCGGCATTCGTTACGAGTATTCGCAACTGCCGCAGCCTTCGCAGGTCAACCCCGACTACCCTCAAACCGGGCGCATCAACTCGCCCAAGAACAACTGGGGACCCCGTCTTGGCCTCGCTTATTCGATCAATGACAAGACCGTGATTCGCGCCGGCGCCGGCATGTTCTATGCCCGTTTCCAGGGCGCGCTGCTGCAGACCGCCTTCCTCTCGAATGGCCTCTATCAGCCTTCCATCAGCGTGCTCCCCGCCGCGGCCGGCGCGCCGGTATTCCCGGCCACTGTTCCCTCGATCACCGGCTTCCCACAGGGCTCCGCCAATATCGTGATTACCTCGGACGGCTTCCGCAATCCCTATACGATTCAAAGCGACATCGCCATCGAGCGCCAGATCGCTCGGGACATGAGCCTCACGGTTTCTTACGTCTACTCGCGCGGTGTCCAGATCACCACCGCTCGTGACCTCAATGTTGGCGCCCCCGGCCCCAACTTCACCTATCGCATCAACGACGCTTCCGGCAACCAGGTCGGCAGCTACTCCACCCCGACCTACCTGCTCGCCAATCGCATTGACCGTCGCTATCAGCGCATCACGCAGATCGAAAACGGCGGCCAATCCTGGTACAACGGTCTGGTCACTCAGTTCAATAAGCGCTTCTCGAAGGGCTATCAGTTCTCGATCGCCCACACCTGGTCCCACGCCATCGACACCGCGAATCAGGGCGGGGGGAGCAACGCTCTCTTCTTCGACTCGATCCGCAGCACCTTCAACGGTGATTACAGCGCCGACAAGGGTACTTCCTCACTCGATCAGCGCCACCGCGTTGCGATCAGCTCGGTGATGAACCCCACCTTCACCAAGCGCGACAGTTGGGCCGCCCGCTGGCTCATCAATGGCTGGCAGCTTTCGCAGATCACCACGCTCGCTTCGGCGCCGCCCTTCACCTCCACCATCCGCGTCTCCGGCTCGCCTTTTGCCGGCGCCGCTTATAACACCTCCCTCAATGGTCTGGGCGGCAGCACCCGCGTGCCGTTCCTGCCATACTCGAACCTCGACATCGACCAGACCTACCGCGTCGACGCTCGCATTGCTCGTGAACTTCCGTTCACCGAGCGGGTGAAGGCCTGGTTGCAATTCGAAGTCTTCAACGCCACCAACACGGCGACCAATACCAACGCCATTACCGAGCGCTACTCGGCGGCCAACGGTATCCTGACGCCGACGGCCACCTACGGCTCGCCCACCGCCTCCCAGGGCTTCCCCGACGGTACCAACAACCGTCGTGCTCAGGTGAGCGTCCGGGTGACCTTCTAAACCGAAGCTCGTTCCCCCTACAAAAGGCCCCACCGTAGCCGGTGGGGCTTTTTTCTTCTTGCCGTACTGCCGCATGCCAAAATAAAGAATTCGGCATGCGAATTCCCTTTACGAAGGCCCATGGGGCCAAGAACGACTTCCTCCTGACTTGGGAAGCGGAAGCGCCTGCGGAACACCTTTCGCAGATTGCCGAAGCCATCTGCGACCGGCACGCTGGAGTTGGCGCCGACGGCTGGCTCCTGGTGCGCCCAGGCTCCGACGGTGCCCATGGCGGGATTCGCCTCTTCAATCCCGATGGCGGTGAGGTCGAGATCTCCGGAAACGGCACCCGTTGCGCCGCTGCCTTTTTGATCGAGTGCGGTTTTGCCACTGATGCGGTTCGCATTGCCACCGGCGCGGGGCCCAAGCATCTCCAATTACTCTCGCGCGAAGGCAAGAAGTTCATCTTCGAAATGAACATGGGACTTCCCACCGTCGCTGAGGGCGACCTCTACTTCTCCCTCCCCCTGGGTGAGGGCTATACCCCCGTCGCCATCCTCGACGTAGGCAACCCCCAATGCGCTGTTTTTGTCGACCACTTCGACTTCGACTGGCGTACCATGGGCCGCGCTATCGAGTGGCACCCCCATTTCCCCAAGCGCACCAACGTCTCCTTCATCAAGGTGCTTGACCGCCAGACCCTCGACGTCCGCTTTTTTGAGCGCGGGGCCGGCGAAACCTTCTCTTCCGGCACTGGCTCCACCGGTGCTTTCGCCGCTGCGAAGCTCCGCGGCCTCGTCGATGATCAAGTAACCGTACGAACTCCCGCCGGACCCCTCCAGTTAAATTGGAAAGAGTCGATCTTCCTGGTGGGGCCGGCGGAATTGATCGCTCACGGCGAGTTCCTTTTCGAAACGTAACCCCCCTACCACCCTATGCTCGAACAACTGCAGAAGAAGTTCCAAGATCGGTCCGTCAAGGCCGGCGTCGTCGGCCTCGGCTACGTGGGCCTGCCCTTGGCCGTTGAATTTGCCAAAGAAGGCATTCACGTCACTGGAATCGATCTGGACTCCCGCAAGACGGACTCCATCAATCAGGGCCAGTCTTATATTCAGGACGTTGCGACGGATTCCCTGGCGCCGCTGGTCGCCTCCGGCCACCTCCGTGCCACCACCGATTTTTCGATCATCCGCGAACTCGATACCATCAACATCTGCGTTCCGACCCCCTTGCGCAAAACCAAGGATCCGGACATGAGCTTCATCGATGCCGCCTCGCGCGAGATCGGCCGCCATCTCCACCCGGGGATGCTGATCATTCTCGAATCCACCACCTATCCCGGAACCACCGATGAGATGATGGTGCCAATTCTGGAGGAAGCCTCCGGCCTCAAGGTCGGCCGTGACTTCTTCGTCTGCTTCTCCCCGGAACGCGTCGATCCCGGTAACCCGAATTACCACACGAAGAATATCCCTAAGGTGGTCGGTGGCATCACCGCGGCTTGCACCGAAGCCGGCGCGGCCTTCTATCGCATGGCTCTCGAGACAGTGGTGCCGGTCGGTTCCACCCGCGTCGCCGAAATGGTCAAGCTCCTCGAGAACACCTTCCGCATGATCAACATCGGCCTGGTGAACGAACTGGCCATCATGTGTGATCGCATGGGCATGAACGTCTGGGAAGTGATCGAGGCGGCCAAAACCAAGCCCTTCGGCTTCATGGCGTTTTATCCAGGCCCGGGCCTCGGTGGCCATTGCATCCCCGTCGATCCCTACTACCTCTCCTGGAAGACGAAGCAGGCAGGCATCGAAGCGCGCTTCATCGAACTCGCCGGCTATATTAACGGCCAGATGCCGCACTTCGTCGTCGACAAGATTCAGAACTCGCTCAACGACCACACCAAGCCCCTGCGCGGCTCGCACGTGCATATTCTCGGCGTGGCCTATAAGCGCGACATCGACGACGTCCGGGAGTCTCCCGCGCTCGACATCATCCACCTGCTGCAGGCCCGGGGCGCGCGCGTCACCTACTCGGACCCCTTCGTCAAAACGTGCCGCATTGAAGGGACCGGCGAGCTCACCGCTCAAGACTCGCTCGAAATGGCCTCCACCGCCGACTGCGTGGTCTGCGTCACGGACCACGCTGATTTCGACTACGCGGCCGTGCTCGACCAAGCCCGTCTGATTGTCGACACCCGCAACGCCTTCAAGCGCTTCAAGTCCGACAAGATCGTCACCCTGTAAGGGGCGCGGCTAGCTCTCCTGGTAAAGGGCGCACACCGCGCCCGCCGGGTCTTCGATTACCGCATAGTGCCCACCGCTTGAGCTGCGTGTCTGCGCCAGGACCTTGCCGCCCAACTCTTGCACTCGCGTCAAACTGGCCGCGATGTCTGCTACCGTCAGGTAAATCAGCCACACCGGTGGCAGGTTCGCGTTCTGACCCCGTCGATGGCAAATCCCCGCCACTGGCTGGCTTTCCGCCTGCAAGCCCTTCGGCGGGCCCATGCAGAAGTCGGAATACTCTCCCATGCTGATCGCCTGCGGCACCCAGCCCACCACGGCGGCATAAAAGTCCCGCGCTGACGCGGCGTCTTCTACCGTCAGGTCCATCCAGCCAATCGTTCCAATTTTCTGCGGCACTTGTCCGATCATAAGCCCGGGCGCGTATGGGCTTCAAGCTGCGTCAGGCCAATTAACGCTGCCTCGGCGGAATCCATGCACATCTCTGCGCTCGGTCGCAGTGTGCGGCACACGCTCGGGCGCCGTGGATCGCCGAACAATGCGCACCGGTTGCCGTCTGTCAGTTGAATGCAGCGCACTCCCGCGGGCTTGCCCCCGGGCATCCCCGGGATCGGTGAACTGATCGATGGCGCAATGCAACACGCCCCGCAACCGGCCCGGCACTCCATCGCTATTTGGGGCTGGTCAACCGTGTCTCAACCGAGATCAAGACCAACAGCAGGAACACGGTCAACGTGCCCAGCAGCGGCAGCACCATCACGGCACTGATCCCGAACCAGTCGGTCAAATAGCCGACGGAAAACGGCGCCAGAATCGCCCCGGCGCTCGCGAAGGAAAAGATCCCGTTGTAGAAGCCCGGATGGTAATACTGAAATCGGTTGCCGATCTTTTCCGTCACCAGCGGATAGATCATCGCAAAGCCGGACCCCACGAAGAACACCGCCATCACCGCGCCAAACACGCTCACCGTCGTCGCCAGGATCATGCACCCCACAATCGCCGCCAGGACGCTTGCCAGCAGCAACCGAGGATGGCTCACCCGCGGCAATAGCGCCTGCGCCACGCCCCGCCCCACCACCAGGAAGAACCAATACTCCGCCAGGATCCAGAGCGCCGTCGACGGGCTCACACCCAAGCGCTGCACCAGCAGCAAGGGCAGCCAGCCCGCCAGCGCCCCTTCGTTGCCGAATTGGAAGAACAAAAGTAGCCCGAACAGGATCGCGCCCGGCGACTGGAAATCTCGCGCCACGCTCTGCAACGATCGCCGCTCTTCGGAACGCAGGTTATCGACCGCCGGTGTTTTCGGAAACTTCCCCCGCCGGAAGTAATACCCCAACAGCACCGCGATCGCCGCAATCCAGTACAGGATGCTGCCCGGCGTGTATACGTAGTAGGTGGCCGCCACCAGCAACGAGCAGGCTAGGCACCCCGAGCCGTAAAGCATGCCCGAGAGATTAAGCGTTCCAGCCGGATCCTGGCGATATACCGGAGTGATCGCATGGAACACGGTCGTGCTTAGCAGGCCCGCGGCGGCGCCAATGGTCACCAGCCCGCCGATCCGCCAGGCGAACGGCGCCGGCGGCGCGTAGAGCCCCAGGATCGTCAAGCCGATCGCCGCCATCAGACTGCTCAAAATCAGAATGCTCTGCACGCTCAGCCGATTGAGCAGATGACGCGAAACCCGAAGTCCGATCAGTTGCCCGCCACCCAGGGCCAGAAAATAGAATCCCACCAGCTTGAACTGGCTCAGCAGATGGTAGCCCCATGCCGGCAGAATCATCCCGAGGAAGGACAGCAGGACGCCGCACAGAAAGAAGCCGGAGAGCGATCGCCGTCCCGCGGACGTCGTCAAAATCTCCAGCTCCACCGCGCGCGAAGACGCCATCGGAGCGGGTTGCGGACTCACCCTTAGAGTTTATCCCGCCTCGCCTCTGTGAAACATCTGTTCACCCCTTTCATTCGCTGTTGACTTTTTTCGGGAGCAGATTTAGGATCAAGGCATCACTGAGAAAGGAGGTGGTTCAAACAGAATGAGTACTGATAGTAAACGTTCCAATCAACCTATGCGTGAGGTGGTCGACTGTTGAAGTCGATGCCATAACGTTCAGGTCTCGTTCAGTGCCGGGACCGCTTTTCCTGTGGACCGGCCACCTCACGCGAGACGAACTTGAGTCCGCACTTCGGTGCGTGCCTGAGTTCCGGTAGTTTGAACGTAGTTTAAAAAATGCCCCTGTCGTGGGAGGCCCATCCGGGCTCCCCGGCAGGGGCATTTTCCGTTTGGGGCGATCTGTCTCCCCGTTCCTCCGGCCAAAGAAAAACGCCCCACATCCCGTGAGGGACATGGGGCGTTGAGCGAGACAAACCGCTCAGTCTGGCTTAGAAGCTGTACTTCAAGCTGAACTGAATGTTGCGAGGCGAGTTGATCTGGCCCGTGATCTGGCCGAAGGTCGCCGGCGTCGTGATGTCACGGCCCGGGGCGCCCCAGCTCACGTAGTTGAGCACGTTAAACATCTCGGCGCGGAACTGCAGACGATGCCGCTCCGTGATGTTGAAGTACTTGCCGATCGACGTGTCCATGTTGAAGAAGCCCGGCGCGCGCTCGGTGCCGACACCGGCGCTGCCGAACTCACCCAGAGCCGGCACGCCGTAAGCGCACGTGCCATTGTTCACGCCAGCCGCGCAGAAGTCGGCGGCCGTGAACGCCTTACCGAACCACGTGTCCACCGTCCGCGTCGTCGGCTCGGCCAGCGTTCCATAGCGATTGGCGCGAGCGTTGCCACGCGGCGAGCGGCCCGAGTTCGTGTTCTGCGTCGAGGCGAAGATCGTGACCGGGAAGCCGCCACGAACGGCCAGGTTGTAATTGATGTTCCAACCACCCAGCACCAGGTCGACGATGCGCGGCGAGCTCGAGCCAAACTTCTGGCCCTTGCCGAACGGCACGTTAAACACTCCGGCCGTCGTCAGGTTGTGACGCACGTCGAAGCAGGCCGGGCCATAGTTGCCACGGCGGTTGTAGGCATCCTGCCAGTAGGCGCCTTCCGCGTTCACGCCGCCGCAACCGTAGTAGCCGAGGCCGTCGGTGTTGGTCTTGGAGTACGTGTACTGGAACATCATTTCGAGCCCGCCCGTCATGCGGCGGCGGCCGCTCACCTGCAGCGCGTTGTACCAGCTGGTACCGCTCGATTCGGTGAGAGCGATGTTGCCGACGTTCGGCAGCACGGTCGCCAGCGGACGACGGTCATTGATCGGCGCCCACGTGGCGTAGGGGCCCGTGCCCGGCAGCGGGTTGTTGGCTTCGTGTGGGATCACCAGGTGCGTACCGCGCTGGCCCACGTAAGCGATGTTGATGCTCGTCGCCTGGTCCAACTGACGCTCGATGGCGAAGTTGAACTGGTTGGTCATCTGCGGGCGCAGGTTCAAGTCCCACGCACGGCCCTGGTAGAAGGGAGCGGCGGTCGGGCTCGAACGCGGGCTGGTCAGATCACCGCGCGCGATCAGATCGGAGAAGCCGACGGCCATGCGGCCCGGCGCGGTGCTGTCATAGGTCACGTTCGATTCCGTGAAATAGGGCGGGTTCAAGGGCAGGCGCAGGTTGGCGCCCGTGCCTTCCAGGAAGTTGGACAAGCGATACGCCGCGCGTACCACCGTCTTCGAGTTCACGCTCCAGGCGATGCCCAGGTTCGGGTTGAACTGCTTCTTGTACGCCTTGTAGAGTGCGCGGCCGTATTCGGTCTTGCCGGGGTAGATCAGCGCACCGGTGAAGGTGTTGATGTTCACCTGGCGATCGTCACGTTCGTAGATGGGCGAGGTGTATTCCCAGCTCAAACCGAAGTTGAACGTCACCGAACGGGTCACCTTCCAGCTGTCCTGCACGAAGAAGATGTTGCGCCAGCCGATGTGATTCCACGGATCGGCCACCGCGCCACGGCCCTTGCTGGCCAGCGAGTCCAGCAGGAAGTCGCCGATGTCGACGCCCGAGTAGGCGCCATTGTAGGTGAACGAACCAAGCGCGCCGTTGTTGCCCGCGTAGTAGCGCGTCTGAATGTTCTTCAACAGGTTGATGCCGAACTTCAGCAAGTGGGCGCCGGTCTGATACGTGTTGTTCGACTGGAACTGATACTTCTTGTCACGCGTCGAGGCGATGGTGGCCGCGTTACCGCCGCCGGTCAAACCGCCGCCGATGGTGAACGACGACAAGCCGGGGATGGCCTGGCCGCCGGGGATGCCGAACTTGCTGTTGCCGTCGGCGCCCAACTGGCCGGACCAGTCGACGACGCGATCGTCAATGCCCACGTTGCTGTAGGAGAAGCGGTTGTCGGTCACCAGCTTCGCATTCCACGTCCGGGTCCAGTTGCCCACGGTCGACCACGTCGGACCCTGGTTGCCGCCCGTCATCTGAATCGGCAGCGCCGCCTGGGAACCGAACGTATCGTAGTAAGCGCGCGAATAGCGCCACATCAGGTTGTCCTTGTCCGAAAGGCGATGGTCCACCTTCGCGTCGCCCTGTTTGTTCGAAAGGAAGTTACGCGTCGAACCGATGTAGTTGTTGGTGATGCCCAGCGCACCCGTGCCGGTGTTGTTCGGAAGCGGATAAAGCGAGGGATTGCTGAACAGGAAACGGGCCGTCGGGCTGAAGCGCGACACCGGAATCTGATTGTTCGGGAACGGCGTGCGCTCCGCCAGCGTCGTTCCGGTCGCCGGGTCACGGATGATCTGGTTGTTCACCGTCAGGAACTGGCTCAGGTCGCCATTGCGCCATGCGGCCGGCGCGACACTGGCCGTCGCCGGACCCGCGATGCGCCGCTCGGTCTGTTCATAGTCCACGAAGAAGAACGTGCGGTTGCGGATGATCGGACCACCGAACGTGCCGCCGAAGATGTTCTGGCGCAGCGCTTGGCGCTTCGTGTTCGCGCGGTTGTTGAAGAAGCCATTCGCATCGAGCTTTTCATTGCGCAGAAACTCAAACAGGTTGCCATGGAATTCGTTGGTCCCGCTCTTGAGCGACATCACGACACTCGCGCCGCCGACGTTGCCGAATTCGGCTCCGGCGTTACCCGTCACCACCTTCACCTCTTCGAGCGCGTCGACGTTGGGCTGATACCCAATTTGGTTGTCCACCGACTGGTTGATGTCCACGCCGTCCAAAATGAAGTTGTTCGTCTGTTCACGGTTGCCGTTCACCTGCGGACGCGACCCCGAGCCCTGGAAGCGGGCGGCGGTGTTCATCGCGTTCGGCGCCGTCGAAACCGCACCCGGAATCAGCAGCGTCAGCGACGCGAAGTTGCGGCCATTCAGCGGAATGTTCGTCAGCTTCGTCGACGAGAGCGTGTCTCCGGTCGCTTGAGTTTCGGTCTGGAGCAGCGGGCCGACATCGGAAACTTCCACGGTTTGCGTGATGTCACCGATTTCCAGCTTTACGTCGATGCGCGCGATCTGGTTGGCTTCCACCTTGAAGGGGCCAATCACCGACTTCTTGAAGCCCTTGGTTTCCACCGTCACCGTGTAATTGCCGACGCGCAGGAACGGGAAGGTATAGAGCCCTTCGCCGTTCACCGTGGCCGTCGTCTTGACGTTGGTTTCGGTGTTGGTTGCCGTTACGGTACCACCGGGGATCGCCGCCCCGGAGGGGTCGGTCACTGCGCCGCATTCCACGTCCGGGTCCAGTTGCCCACGGTCGACCACGTCGGACCCTGGTTGCCGCCCGTCATCTGAATCGGCAGCGCCGCCTGGGAACCGAACGTATCGTAGTAAGCGCGCGAATAGCGCCACATCAGGTTGTCCTTGTCGGAGAGGCGGTGGTCCACCTTCGCGTCCCCCTGCTTGTTCGAAAGGAAGTTACGCGTCGAACCGATGTAGTTGTTGGTGATGCCCAACGCGCCCGTGCCGGTGTTGTTCGGCAGCGGATACAACGAGGGATTGCTGAACAGGAAACGTGCCGTCGGGCTGAAACGAGACACCGGAATCTGATTGTTCGGGAACGGCGTGCGCGACGCGAGCGTCGTGCCCGTCGCCGGGTCACGGATGATCTGGTTGTTCACCGTCAGGAACTGGCTCAGGTCGCCATTGCGCCAGGCGGCCGGGGCCACACTGGCCGTCGCCGGGCCGGCGATCCGGCGTTCGGTCTGTTCATAGTCGACGAAGAAGAACGTCCGGTTCCGAATGATCGGACCGCCGAAGGTGCCGCCGAAAATGTTCTGCCGCAGCGCTTGGCGCTTCGTGTTGGCGCGATTGGCGAAGAAGCCGTTCGCATCGAGCTTTTCATTGCGCAGAAACTCAAACAGGTTGCCATGGAATTCGTTGGTGCCGCTCTTGAGCGACATCACCACGCTCGCGCCGCCCACGTTGCCGAATTCGGCGCCGGCGTTACCCGTCACCACCTTCACCTCTTCGAGAGCGTCGACGTTGGGCTGATAGCCGATCTGGTTATCCACCGACTGGTTGATGTCCACGCCGTCCAGGATGAAGTTGTTCGTCTGCTCACGGTTGCCATTCACCTGCGGACGCGACCCAGAACCCTGGAAGCGGGCGGCGGTGTTCATCGCGTTCGGCGCGGTCGAAACCGCACCCGGAATCAGCAGCGTCAGCGACGCGAAGTTGCGGCCATTCAGCGGAATGTTCGTCAGCTTCGTCGACGAGAGCGTGTCTCCGGTCGCCTGTGTTTCGGTCTGCAGCAAGGGGCCCACATCGGAAACTTCCACGGTTTGCGTGATGTCGCCGATTTCCAGCTTCACGTCGATGCGCGCGATCTGGTTGGCTTCCACCTTGAAGGGGCCAATCACCGACTTCTTGAAGCCCTTGGTTTCCACCGTCACCGTATAATTGCCGACGCGCAGGAACGGGAAGGTATAGAGCCCTTCGCCGTTCACCGTGGCCGTCGTCTTGACGTTGGTTTCGGTGTTGGTTGCCGTTACGGTACCACCGGGGATCGCCGCCCCGGAGGGGTCGGTCACTGCGCCGGTAATCGAAGCCGTAATGGTTTGTCCGGGCAGACTGAGAGCAAGCGACAGAACGAGCAATAGCGTCACTGTCAAACGATTCATTAAGGTCTCCATAAATTTCTGGCTCTTCGCAAGAGAACGGCAGGCATGTTCTCTGGTGAAGACTTGTTCATTTTGTTAGAGGCTATTTCGGCCTTACTGAACATTTTGCAAGTCGAGGGCCAAATCTCAAGCCTCGTAATATCAACGACTTGTGTTTTACGCACACGATAGCATTTACCGATTCATGAATCGGATATCCGGGTTTTGGGATTCTCCATTGATTCCGCTCAATCCCCACGACTTTCGCGTTCCAAAACGAACCGTTGCACCAGCGTCCCCTGCGCCGCTTCCTGTCGCCGGACGATCACTAGTTGCTTGCGATTTGCGGATAAATGCCACGTATCCTGAACGAGGCGCTGCTGACCGTTGTGCTCCCAACTGGTCTCCACCACCAGCCCCTGACCCTCCCACCGGGCCCGCAACTGCCGCGTTTTTCCTGCCACCTCGAGGGATACCGGCACATCATCCGTCTGACAGCGCCGCACCGTCGAGTTCGCCCCACCCGCGTCGATCTGCAGCGTGGTCACCGCCAGCGACGGCTCGTCATGCACCACCGAGTCCACCCGCATCCGAGGCGCCTTCAGGTTCGCGAAATCGCTCAATTCCGCGTTCAGCTTGTAGGTGCCGGAGAAATCAGGCCGCGTCATCGCCTCTAAGCTTCGATCTTCGCCGCCGGATAACAGCCCAGCACCCGGATCAGGTCGGAAAGCTCACCCAGATGTGCCAGCGCATGCCGCACGTTCGCGTCGTCCACATGGCCGTAGAAATCGAGGTAGAACAAGTATTCCCAAGGCCGGCCCCGCATCGGCCGGGACTCGATCTTCGCCAACGAGATATCACGCAGCGCTAGCGCCGCCAGCGCCCGGAACAGGCTCCCCGGCGAGTTCTTCGTCGTAAACACCAGCGTCACCTTCGAGTCGGCTGACCGCTTCGGCGACGGATAGTCCGGACGCCGCAGCAGAAAGAACCGCGTAAAGTTCTTCCGGTCGTCTTCGATCGAGCCCTTCAGGATCTCGCCCCCGTAGCGCTCTGCCGCCAGCGTCGACGCAATTGCCGCCGCCCCCGCCGGTCGCTCCGCCATCACCATCTTCACGCTGCCCGCCGTGTCGTAGTAGGTCGTCTTCTCCAGCCGCGGATGCGCCGCGAAAAACTTCAGACACTGATTGAGCGCCACCGGATGCGAATACACCCGCTTCAACTCCAAAAATTTCGTCCCCGGCGGCACGATCAGGTTGTGCACGATGCGGACGCTGGTCTCGGCCACGATCTTCAGATCGAAATGCAGCAGATGATCGTAATTCTCGTGTACTGACCCGTGCAGCGTATTCTCGATCGGCACCACCGCCGCATCGGACACCCCGTCCGCCAACGCGCGAAACATCTGCTCGAACCGCTCACAAGGCAGCAACTCAATCCGCGGCCCCAGCAACTGCACCGCGGCCAATTCCGAGAACGCGCCTCGTTCGCCCTGAAATGCGACGATCGTTTTTTTCTTCATGCCTGCTGTTTTTGAGGATCCCATCGTTTTGCGTCCGCGGCCGGCAAATCAAGTAAATCCAACACGCGATCCACACAATGATCCACCAAGTCGAGGACCGTTTGGGGATGCTGATAGAAGCCTGGCACCGGCGGCGCCACAATTGCCCCCATCTCCGCCAGCGCGGTCATCGTCCGCAGGTGCCCCAGGTGGAAAGGCATCTCCCGCACCATCAGCACCAGCCGCCGCCGTTCCTTGAGCTGAACGTCCGCCGCCCGCGTGATGAGGTTGTCGGTGATCCCGGTCGCGATTGCCGACATCGTGTGAACGGAACACGGCGCCACTACCATCCCGTCCGTCCGGAACGACCCGCTCGCCAGCCGGCACCCAATGTCCTCCATCGGGTACGAATAATGCGCCAGTTCCTTGAAGTCGGCAGCCTTCTTCCCCATCTCCAGGTATGCCGTGCGCTCCCCGGACCGGCTCAGAATCAAGTGCGTTTCCACCTGCTCGACCCCGCGCAGCTTCTCCAGAATTCGCCACCCATAGATTGCCCCGCTAGCGCCGGAAACCCCCACAATCACGCGCCGCGGTCCGCCGGAATCACCCACCGAATATCTCTACTTTCTGTATGCTGTTCCGGAAACGGAACAAAAAGAAAAAACAGGACTTGCTGTTAAATGTCTACCCTTTATATAATCCAAATGGTAGATGGTCTGTTCGCCACGCTTCGCGTTAACGACTCAATTCCCTGGCTGTCTTCATTAGAGGAAAGGAGTATAAGATTGCCAACTGACGGGCCTCCCGTTGGCATGACTATAGCATGGAAGAAGCTGGCCAAAGACTGAAACGAGTCCGCGAACGTCTCAATCTCCGTTACCGCGATGTGGAAGAGGCCAGTCAACGGATTGCCGAGCGTCAGAAGAGCGACGAATTCACCATCGCCCTCAGTCGCCTCGCGGATATCGAGAATAAAGGCACCGTCCCCAGCGTCTTTCGCCTCTATAGTCTCTGTACGATCTACCGGCTCGACCTCACCGAAGTTCTCGGTTGGTACGGCGTTCCCCTCGGCCAAATGGCCGCCGACTCCATGGCCGTCCTTGACGTCCCCGCCACCCACCCTCTCCGGCTTCGCCTCGACTCGAACGTCGAAGTCCCCGTCCCCCTCAGTCTCGATCCGTCTGTCGACTTTCGCCGCACCACCTATCTCAGCCGCATCATTCAGCGCTGGGGACGCCTGCCGCTGATGCTTCTCGGTGGCAACGAACCCAAAGGCCAGCGCTATGCAATGCTCGGCTCCGACGAATGGTCGATGTACCCCTTTCTCGCCCCCGGCGCCCTCCTCCTGATCGATGAGAGCAAGCGGAAGATCGTCTCCGACGGTTGGCGTGACGAATACGAACGTCCGATTTACTTCGTCGAACACCGGCAAGGCCATCTCTGCGGTTGGTGCAACCTGATCGACGGCCGCCTGATGATGCAGTTTGCCCCCGGCGCCAAAACTCCCCCGCGCCTGTTCGCCGAAAACGAAGCCGACATTGTCGGTCAGGTCGTCGGCGTGGCGAGTCGCCTTGACACTTGGCGTCGCCGCCCCATCCATTCCTGAGCGCGCTTCAATCGCGCCAAACCGGCTTCCGCTTCTCCAGAAACGCCCCGATTCCCTCTTGCGCATCCGGCGCCATCGCGTTCGAAGCCATCACCTCTCGCATCTCTTCATACGCCGCCGCCGCATCCATCTCGGCCTGCGTATAGTACGCCTGCTTGCCGACACTCACCGTGTACCGCGCCGCGCTGGCGATCTGCTCGGCCAGTTCGAGGGTCGTCGACCGCAGCATTTTGAACGGTACCGCCCGGTTGATCAAGCCCCACTCCGCCGCCTCGGCCGCCGATACTTCGCGCCCGGTCAACAGCATCTCGAGCGCCCGCTTTCGTCCCACGCTCCGTGTCAGTTCCACCATCGGCGTTGAGCAAAACAAACCGATCTTCACGCCGGGTGTCGCAAACGTCGCCGTATCGGCGGCAATCGCCAAATCGCATGCCGCCACCAACTGACAACCCGCCGCTGTCGCGATGCCTTGCACCTCTGCAATCACCGGCTGCGGAATCGCCTGCACCGTCTGCATTAGGTTCGTGCAGACTTCGAATAACTCCTCATATTCCTCGCGCGCGCCGCCGCGCATTTCCCGCAGATCATGGCCCGAGCAATACACCGCGCCCTGCGCCGCCAGAATTACCGCCCGCGTCTGCGCCGGCAAGCTTTCCAGCGCCGCTTTCAGCTCACTCATCATCTCCAGCGACAGCGCATTGCGTCTCGCGGGATGATTCAACGTGAGAATGGCGGTTGCGCCTACCCGCATTTGTTCCACCAGCATGGCTGGATTTTACCGCGTTCGTCCAAAAATGGCTGCATCGCTCAGCCTCGGCCGTGCATCTTTCACGCTGATGAAAGTCTTAACCACGCTCATCCTGGCTGCGGTTTCTGCTATGGCTGCTGACAATATCTACGAATTCACGATGCAATCGATTGACGGACAGCCCACCCCGCTGTCCAGCTACAAGGGAAAGGTAGTCCTGGCCGTTAACGTGGCCAGCCAGTGCGGCTACACTCCGCAATACGCGGGCCTCGAAGCCCTCTACCAGAAGTACAAGAGCAAAGGCTTGGTCATCGTCGGTTTCCCCGCCAATAACTTTGGCGCGCAGGAGCCCGGCACCAACGACGAGATCAAGGCCTTCTGCGACCGGAAGTATCACGTTACCTTCCCGATGTTCTCCAAGATTTCGGTCAAAGGCTCGGATCAGGCGCCGCTCTACCAGTACCTCACCCAGAAGGGCGGGGAAGTGAAATGGAACTTCGCCAAGTTCCTGGTCGGCAAGAACGGCCAGGTCATCAGGAAATTCGATTCGGCCGTTGAGCCCAACTCCGAAGAACTCACCAAGGCCATCGAAGCCGCTCTCTAACCTGCTAGCTCAAATCCAAAGGCCCGGGACTGGAAGCAGTCACCGGGCCTTTCTCTTGTTCGCGAACTCGCTGCGCCGTTAGTGACTGGCCGCCAAATAGCCCAGGTACACCGAAATCAGCACCACCGCGATCGCGGAAGCGCCCACGCCCTTCAGCAGCCGCGCCCGCTTCTCCGGTGTATGCTTCGGCCCGGACACAATCACCACCATCGAAAGGATGTGCAGCGCCAGCAGGAACTTGATGCCGAACCACATGTGATAGCCCTTCGGCACCCCCGTTCCCATGCGCGCGATGAAGTTGTTCGCCCCGGTGATCACCAGCAGCGCGATCCCGATGATCGCGGTCCGGCGCGGCAACACGGACACCGTAGCGCCCCCCGTGAACAAAGCCGCCAAACCACCTCCCGCGATCAGCATAGCCATCGCGATGTGAATTCCAAGGATAAGAGACGCCGGTAATGACATGTCCCTTCAGTTTTACACTGAAGAATGCCTTCCGGCGCTTCTCTTCGGCACGATTATTTTCCTCTGGGCCCGTTCCAATGCAATTGCTCCATTCTGAGCCGCGACGGTCGTGCCGTCATCATCGACCCCGGCGCCGAACTCCCCCGGCTCTTGACTCTCCTCGAGACTCTCGGGCTGGTTCCCGAGCAGATCCTCCTCACGCACGCCCACATCGACCACGTCGGTGCCGTGGCCGGCCTGAAGCGCCAATTCCAGATTCCCGTTTCGCTCCACCCGGCCGACCAACCCACCTACGACCTCCTCCCTCAGCAAGCTCAGTGGACCGGTATGCCCGCCCCCGAACCCTTCACCATCGACCGTCCCCTTGTCACCGGCGAGGTCCTCGATTGCCTCGGACGCGAAATGCACGTCCTCTTCACGCCCGGTCACTCGCCCGGCAGCGTCAGCCTCTATTTGCCCGAAGAGAATAAAGTCATCGCTGGCGATACCCTCTTTCGCGGGTCGATCGGGCGGACCGATCTCCCCGGCGGCGACTATGAACAGCTCATTGCCTCCATCGAGTCGCAACTCCTCACCCTTCCCCCCTCCACCGAGGTCTTTCCCGGCCACGGTGGCCCTTCCACCATCGATCATGAAGCCCGCACCAACCCTTTTCTTGCAGGACGTTAATTAGTAAACTTTCGTACCCTCTAGTCAAAACTCCCCCTGGTGGGGCCGCTTCGTCCTGTTCTCCCCGCCTTTCCGTAAACGACTAAAAAATCAGCGGTTACGCGGATCTATCCCTCTCTCTGCAGATTCTTATCCCTTCGTCAACGGGACTCCCGTACCTCGCCCATTGGATGGGTACTACTGAATTATTGAACCGGCCGATCTATTTGTCTCCTAGAACTCCGCCGATACACTCCAGGTACTGGTATGGATCTCGTAACCGGGCTTGACACACAAATCTTCGTGATGTTCCTGGGCGTCGTTGTGGCGCTAGGTTGCACGCTCGTCGCCTTCTTGGTCGACTATCTGAAGGGGAAGAACGAACGTCTTCGGGAACAGGTTCTCGAAATGACGGTTCGCCAGGAGGAACGCGCCCGCCTGCCGCAGGCCCAAATGGAATCCGCGGCGGTGGCCAACGCCATCGCTCAGGTCGGTCGCAATCTCGAACTGGTGGTTCGCGCTGCGGTGGCGCCTCACACGGCCTACGAAGCGCCCGTCTATTCCTCTGGCCCGGTCTATCTCACCCGCCCCTCGGCCACCGAGACTCCGGCTCCGGTTGAAGTTTCCACCCCGCTGGCTGACATCCCAGTAGCTGACGTCCCAGTAGCTGACGTCCCAGTAGCCGAACTGCCGGTGGCAGAAGAGACGCTTGCCGAGGCGCCGGTTGCCGAAGCCCCGTTGGCCGACCTCCACTCCGAGCCGACGCCGGTGGCCGAAGAAGCCCTTCCCGAAGCGCTCGAGTCCGCGCCGGCTGAATTCGCCAGCGCCGACGTCTTTAGCGAAGAGTTTCCGCGTGCCGAAGCAGCCCCGGTGGCGGAAGCCGTTGCCGAATCTCCCGTCGTCGAAGAAACGGTTGCCGCCGATCCGGTCATCGAACCGACCGTGGCCCCTGAGCCGTCGTCTCACGAGCCCGATTGGCACCGCGCCACCTGGCATCAGGAGACCGTCGCCGCCCAGGCTCAGGCCGACGCCGCGCCCGAGGTCGAAGCAGAACCGGTGGTCGCTGAAGAGCCCGTCCACGAGTCACTCCGCAGCTTGTTTGAATCGCCCTCGTCGATTGCCCGCGCCGCACAGGAAGAGTTCCAGACCCGTCTCGACGAACCGATGCCGGACGCCGGTACGGTCGAAGAAGAACCCGTCGTTCGGATCCGCGTGCTGAGCAGCGAAGCCGCCGTGCCTGCCTCCGAACCTCAGTTCGAACAGCCGCTCGAACAGCCGGTTGAAGAGACTGCCGAACAGCCCGAACCGGCGGCCCACTTGGAAGAACCCGTGCAAGAAGAACTGTCCGTGCCCCCGCCGGCCGATTTCCTCACGCCCGCCGAAGTCGGCGACGTGCCGGAACCCGCGCCGCTTGAATCCTTCGACAGCTTGATGGCTGCGGTTCACGCCGAGCCTGCTGCCGAACCAGAACCCGAACCGGTGGCCGTCGCCCCCGTCGAACCGGCTCCCGCGGCTCCGCTCGCTCTGCCGAGCGGCATGAACGACCGCGCCACGCTCGACTTCCTGAAGCGCGACACCGCCCTCTTCACGGGTCTGGTCGTCTCGATCGGCATCAACGACTACGCCCGTCTGCAGGACACCTCCGGCCGCCCGGCTGCCGAAGAGCTGGTCAAGTCGGTCAGCCAACTGGTCAAGTCGCTGATCACGGCGCCCAACGGCAGCGAATTCTTCGGTTGCCGCGCTTCGGACGACGAATTCATCCTCGTCTTCGCGGACGAAAACGGCTCTGTCGCTCAGCGACGCCTGAATGCCCTGTCCGAACGCCTCTGGGACTTCCAGCTGCGCTCCCTCGGTAACTTCTCGGTGATGTTCAGCTGGGGCGCCACCGAAGCGAACGGCGAAACCTTCGCCGACGCGGTGGAGGCGGCCAGCGAACGCATGCGCGAAACCCGCCAGAACCGCCGCACGATCTCGATGGAAAAAACGCGGCTGAAGAAAGTCGGCTAAGCCGACTCCTTCGCCGCCAGCTTCGCCAGCGATTCGGTGAACGGCGGATACGCCACACCGCGTTCGGTGATGATCGCCGTCACATACTTCGCCGGCGTCACGTCGAACGCGGGGTTCTCCACTTCCATACCCTCGGGCGCCACCGGCACACCGAAAACATGGGTCACTTCCAGCGACGGCCGCTGCTCAATGGGAATCTGCGTCCCCGAACTCAGCGTCAGATCGAGCGTCGAGATCGGTGCCGCCACGTAGAACGGCACGCCATTCTCTTTCGCCAGCACGGCCACCGAATAGGTCCCGATCTTGTTCGCCACGTCGCCGTTGCCGGCGATGCGATCCGCCCCCACCACCACACAGCCGATGCGCCCATCCTTCAGAAAGTGGCCGGCCATATTGTCGGTGATTACCTTGGTGGGAATGTTGTCCTGCTGCAGCTCCCACGCCGTCAGCCGCGCGCCTTGCAGAAACGGCCGCGTCTCGTCGGCATAGACGTCGATCTGCTTGCCGCTCGCGTGCGCGGCGCGGATCACGCCCAGCGCCGTGCCATAACCCGCCGTCGCCAGCGCGCCGGCATTGCAATGCGTCAACACCGTCTTCCCATCCGGCACCAGCGGACCACCATTGGCCCCGATCGCCTCGTTGATCGCAATGTCTTCCGCGTACACCGTCAGCGCTTCTTGCACCAGCCGCGCCCGCACCTCGCTCAACGCCTGCTCCCCCACGCTCGCGCGCACGCGCTTCATCCGCTCGATGCCCCAGAACAGGTTCACCGCCGTCGGCCGCGTCGCGCCCAGCGTGGCGCAGATCTTCTCGAACTCTGCGTCGAAGCCTTCATCGGGCGCCGCCAGCGCTCCCAGTGCCACGCCCATCGCCGCCGCCACGCCGATCGCCGGCGCGCCTCGAATGATCATGTCCTTGATCGCCGTCGCCACATCCTGATAGGTGCGGCAGGTCACAAACGCCACCGTCCGCGGCAACCGCGTCTGATCAATCATTACGACGCCTTCGGGCGTCCATTCCAACGTCTTTACCAAAGCTGCTCTCTTATCTGCTCGCCAGAAACCCCACGAGCTGGGTTAGGTTATAGGTGCTGTGCATGATGGTCGACGCGACGGTCGATGCCGTGCGATAGCGAATCCATCCAAACACGCTGCCCGCCAAAGTCAGCAGCAGCAGATGCTGCCAACTCCAATGCACCTGCGGGCCATGGATCAGCGCAAAAGGGAGCGCCGTCCCCACAATTCCCAGAAAAGCTCCCGCCGCCCGCACAAACAGCGGCTGCAGGAACCCGCGAAAGGCGACCTCTTCAAAGAGCGGCGCCAGCATCGTTGCAAACACCGCGGTCAGGATCAAGGACGTCCGGTCTGCCGACAGCCAAGTCCGGATCTGGTTCTCCACCTCCGGCGTCTTCATCAGCACCCCGAATACCGTCACCACGATCGCCAGCACCGGACCACCGAACAGGCTCAAACCGATCCCCGTCTTCGGCAGGCGCCATGCCAGGCTATCCCGCAAGCTTCCCTCGCCCGTCACGCGGAGAATCGCAAACAGGCCCAGGAACCAGAGGCAATAGCCGATCAGCAGTGGCACCAGGCTCTGCGCCGCCAAACCGGGTACTTTCCAGGGCAGGGAACGAAAAATTAGGCCAGCCAAGGCGAAGGCGGGTAGGTATGCGCCAAGAAAGAGGGCAACTTCCCTCCAGGTCCAAAACGGCGCAGGCGAACGGCTCACTTTACCTATGATCGCAGCAGATCGCGCAGCGCGGGACCCAGCTCTGTAAATCGAAAATCGAAGCCTGCCTTTTCCGCCGCCACCGGCATCGCTCGCTGGCTCGCCTCCAGCACCGCCCCCGGCATCTCTCCGAACAACAGCCGTAGCAGAAACATCGGGGCAGGGAAGATTGCCGGCCGGCGCAACTCCTGCGCCAACGTCTGGGTAAACTCCGTGTTCGTCACCGGACCCGGCGCCGCCGCATTCACCGCTCCATTCAACGACTCGTTCGTCAGCGCAAACTGAATCAACGACACCAGATCCTGCAAGTGGATCCACGACACCCACTGCTCGCCCGACCCCAGCCGTCCGCCCACGCCGGCCCGGAACGCCGGCAACATGCGCGCCAGCGCGCCGCCTTCGCGATCCAGCACCATCGACGCCCGCAACCGCACCACCCGCATGTTCAGCGCCAGCGCCAGATTCGCCGCCGCTTCCCATTCCTCGCAGACATCCGCCAGGAAGCCCGTGCCCACCTTTGAGGCCTCGGTCAGCACCTCATCGCCCCGCGACCCGTAATAGCCCACCGCTGACCCCGCAATCAACACCCGGGGAAACCGGCTCATCTGCGACATCGCCGATACCAGCCGTTGCGTCCCGCCCACGCGGCTGGAGCGGATCCTGCGTTTCGTCCCCTCGGTCCACCGTTGACCAATCGGCTCCCCGGCCAGATGAATCACGGCTTCGGCGCCTTCCAGCGCCGACACCGGCGGATCGTTCTGCTCGGCGTCCCAGATCGAATAGGAGATTTGCGGCGGCAAGCCGGTTCGCGGTTTCCGGATCAGGATGTGTACGTCATGACCGTCGTTGGCCAAACGCCGCACCAGGCTTTGGCCAATGAAGCCAGTCGCGCCAGTAACGACGATCCGCATCGGTTCTGGCTATTGTAAGCGAAACGGGTCCTTGCCCGTCCGTTCCAGCATCAGGATTTCCTTGATGTAACCATCCGCATTCGTCTTGCGGCGCATACCGTCGTAGGACATCCACCGGATCGTGCCAAACACCGGCCGCTCGGTCCAGGGCCGATCATGTAAACCGAAGCACCACAAGATGTTTGTGTAGGTCAGCGGGTCGCGTCCGTCGAGTGCGTAACGATCGTGAATTTCCACCATCGTCCGCAACGCCTCTTCGTAGCTCGGCGACCATTCGATGATCTTCTTGCCCCAGTACATGCGGTAGTATCCGTGGATCTTGCCTCGCAATCGCATCTCGCGTTGCGTCGCATTCCAGATCGGATCGTGCGTCTGCGCCTCTTCGAACTCTTCCCGCGTATAAAGCGGATCCCGCTCATCGCGCCGATGCTTCTCGAGCGTCCCTTGCACCCAATCCGGCAGGTTTGCCAGCGTGTCCGGCTGCTCCACAAAGCGCGTAAAGTTGAACGCCAACTCCCGCCGCACGATCAGCTCTTCCAGATACTCGTCCGCGCCGATCTCCTGCTCGAGCGCCGCATCCCGCGCCCGCAACGCCACCTCCAGCGCACTGATCTGGCCGAAGTGCAAATACGGGCTCATGTTGCTGGTGGCATGCGCCGCCGGCTGATTCCGCTCCTCGCCATAGCGCTTCAGATTCTGGGTCAGGAAGTGGTTAAGATGCCGATCCGCCGCCGCCGGGCCGCCCGGAAACGTCAGCGACGGCGCCACCGTATGGTCGATCTCGCAACTCGCCACCAACTCCGCAATCGACTCGCGCGTCACCTCCACGTGCATGTCCTGTCCCGCCTTCAGCGTCCATTTCCGCTTCGGCTTCGGCATCTGCCACGGCCGCAGATACTGGCCCAGCAACCGGTGCAGCTTCGGCCGGATCGTGTATGCGGCGTACTCGCGTTTCTCCATCCGGTTCATCGGCACAATGCAACTGGAGTCCACCACGAAGTACGGCACGTCCAGCTTGGTCGGCACGCTGGCGTTGTGCTGCCGCGCGATGAACGTCGGATAATCGTCGGTCACCACGCATGCCGCCTGCTTCGCCAGCTCATACAGCACGTCGTTCCGATCGCTGCGCCGCCGCCGCGGGTAGAATACGTACCCCGCGCCCAGTTCCCGCGCCCCCGCCGCCATGTCCGGCACGCCTTCCAAAATGAACGTATGCAGCCGGTCGTTCGCCGATGGATACGTGCACGTCAGCCCTTCGTAGATCAGCACCGGCAGGTTCTGCTCATTGGCTAACTCGATCGCATAGGCCAGCCCATGGTTGTACTTCGTCCGCCGGTTCATCTGCGCCCAATACAAAACGTAGGCGCCACCGGCGCGCATCGGCCGTTCGTTCAGCCGCCGCACCCGCTCTTCTAACTCACGCAACTCCATCGTTCACTTGATGCCCCCAGGGGCCAACTCGCTACAATTAAATGAACGCATGCGCATTCTGAACCGGGCCAAGCTGCTCGCCGGCTACCTGCTGGGCCGCCACGACCTCGGCTCCGCCTTGCCCGTCGAGTACATCGTCGAAACCACGGCCAAGTGCAATCTCTATTGCCCCATGTGTCCGCGCGAAACCCACAAGCAGCCGAAGGAAGACATGACCGACGATGTCTTCACCCGCCTCGTTCACGAAACCCAGCGCTCCGCCGAACACGTCATGCTCATCGGCCTCGGCGAACCCTTCCTGGATCGTGCCATTTTCGACCGCATCGAATACTGCGAACGTCACAACATCGCCACCCTGCTCTCCTCCAACGGCACCTTCCTCGACGAAAAGACCTGCGCCCGCCTCCTCGATACGCCGCTCAAACACATCACCCTCTCCATGGACGGCGCCCGCAAAGAGAGCTTCGAATATTACCGTAAAGGTGCCCGCTTCGAGAAAGTCCGTGACAACTTCGTCCGCCTCTGCCGCATGAAGCACGAACGAGGGTCAAAGCTCCAAATCGTCGTCCAGATGATCCGCATGGAGAAGAACGAAGCCGAGGTCGACGAGTTCATGCAGTTCTGGCGCGCCGTCCCCGGCGTCGACCTCATCCGCATCAAAGCCGACGAAACGGACCTGCTCCGGCCCGACGCCGGCCACGCTCCCGAAGACTGGAAGCATCCCTGCCACTACCTCTGGCGCGGTGCCATGTACGTCAAGCACAATGGCGACGTCTACCCCTGCTGCCAAAGCTACATGCTCGATGGCGCCCCCGTCGGCAACGTCGGCCAACAGTCGATGCCGGCCATCTTCAACGGCCAGCCCATGCAGGACCTTCGCCGTCAACACGCCGCCGGCCAAGCCGGCCAGATCGGGATGTGCTCGCGCTGCCGCACCACCATCCCGCACCCGTTGCTCGTCGCCGGCAGCCTGATCTTCCACGGCGAAACGGTCCGCAAGCTGCTCCCCTTGGTGGAGCGCCTCACCTACTTCTCCAAACTCCCGCGCCGCCTCCTCACGCCCCAGCGCGCGGTCGCGGCCTCCTCCCCGCCTGCGAAGGATGAGTTGGTACAAATCAAATGAAGCGCGCCGTTTGTCTCCTGAGTGGTGGCCTCGATTCCTCCACCTGCCTCGCCTACGCCCATCGCCACGGTTACGAGTGCTACGCCCTCTCCTTCGACTATGGCCAGCGCCATCGCCGTGAGCTCCAGGCCGCCGCCCGCGTCGCGGCCGCGTTTCAAGCGGTCCACCGCACCGTCCAGTTCGACCTTCGCCAATTCGGCGGCTCCGCCCTCACTGATTCGATCGACGTCCCCAAGCATCGCTCCGTCTCCGACATCGGCTCTGGCATCCCCGTCACCTATGTCCCCGCCCGCAACACCATCTTCCTCTCCTTCGCGCTCGCTTGGGCCGAAACGCTCGGCTCCCAGGACATCTTTCTCGGCGTGAATGCCCTTGATTACTCCGGCTACCCCGATTGCCGCCCTGAATTCATCGCCGCCTTCACCCGCATGGCCAACCTCTCCACCAAGGCTGGCGTCGAAGGCGCCGAACTCACCATCCACGCGCCCCTCATTCATCTTTCAAAAGCTGAGATCGTCACCCTCGGCCACTCGCTCGGCCTCGACTTCTCCCTCACCCTCAGTTGCTACGACCCCGCTCCTGACGGCCGCCCCTGCGGCGCCTGCGATTCCTGCCTGCTCCGCCTCAAAGGCTTCGCCGAAGCCGGCTTCCCGGACCCGTTGGTGTACCAGTGAAGATCTCCGAGCGTTTCTACTCGCTTCAGGGCGAAGGCTCCCTCCTGGGCGTCCCCAGCTACTTCATTCGCACCACCGGCTGCAATCTCCGTTGCACCTGGTGCGATACGCCCTACACCTCCTGGGCACCCGTCGGCGACGACTTCTCTGTCGAAGACCTCGTGCGCGAAGCGTCGGCCCACCCTGGGCGGCACGTGGTCGTCACCGGCGGCGAACCGCTCATCGCTCCGCAAATCGGCGAGCTCACCGCGCAACTTCGCGCGGCCGGCTTCCACATCACCATCGAGACCGCGGGTACCGTGGCTGCGCCGGTCGCCTGCGACCTGATGAGCATCTCACCCAAGCTCGCCAACTCCACCCCCTGGGAACGCGAAGGCGGACGTTACGCCGCCCAGCACGAGCGTCTCCGCTATCAGCCCGACATCCTCCGCCACCTGATTGCCACCTACGACTATCAGCTCAAGTTCGTTGTCATGCAGCCCACTGACGTCGACGAAATCCGCCGCCTGCTCGCCGACCTCGGCGCTTCCCCCGCTCGCACCATCCTCATGCCGGAAGGCACTCAACTCGACGTCCTTCGTGAGCGCGCTCCCTGGATTGCCGAAGTCTGCAAACAGGAAGGCTATCGCTACAGCCCCCGCCTCCACATCGACTTGTTCGGTAATCGCCGCGGCACTTAGCCTAGGGCCGCGCCTGCCTCGCGAAGAAGTCCAACATCCCTGGCATGTTCGGCACTGCGATGTCCACGTGATTGCCGCCTCGCACCTCGATGTACTCGATCGTTGCGCCCGCCTTCTTGCCCGCTTCCACCATCGTCCGCGATTGCATCACCGGTACCGTTTTGTCGCGATCGCCATGCACCACGAACTGCGGAATGTCTTTGATCTTCTCCATCCCTTGCGGATTGCCTCCCCCGGCAATCGGCCCCAGCGCCGCAAACTTGCCCGGATACGCCATCGCAATGCTCCACGTGCCATAGCCGCCCATCGAGTGGCCCATCAGATAAATGCGCTTGGCATCGATCCGATACGCCTTCTCCACTTCCGCCAACACATCCATCACATCCTTCTCCGCCGTGCCGCGATACATCGACGCCGGCTCCCGCCCCTTCGGCGTCACCAGGAAGAAGCCCCACCGCTCCGCCTCCCGCTTCATCGTCCCCGCGTAGCCCTCCATCATGGACGACTCATCGCCCCCCATCCCATGCAGCGCCACCACCAACGGCAGCGGCTTGCCCTCGTACTTCGCCGGCACAAACAACCGATACGGCTGCAACGTCTGGTCCACCGCCGACCGGTACGCCAGCCGCAATTCGCCCTTACGCCCCTCGAAAGGATTCTTCCCCGTCGCCGCCGTATCCAGCAGTTGATTCGCCTCGGCGAACATCCGCGCGAACTCGAACCGGTGCGGATTCGCCTTGCCCGCTTCCGCTTTCCGGTACAGCGTCAGCACGTACTCCGCCGCCGGCAAGGACTGCTTCTTCACCCGCGCCGCCAGCTTCACCGCCTCGCCTTCCAGCGCTTCCACGCGCAGCGGCACCGTCTTCTTCAATACGCCCGCATCGGCCGTCAGCACGTAGTTCCCCGGCGCATCCGTCGTCAGCTTCACGGCAATCTTCAACGGCAGCTCGCTCGCCTTCACTTCGGTGGGCGCCTCAATCGGCACGTCCATCCCATTGGGCAAAGAGCGCAGCGAAAGATGGAACGGCGTCTTCGCCATCGCGTCCGCGGGAAACAGCGCCTCCAGGGTCAGCTGCACCGTCTGCCCCGGATCGGCGATCGCATCATCGAGCTTCGCCTCCAGCGCCGAAGCCAACTGCACCGCCGGCGTCCACGGGATGCCGCGCATCACCGCAAAGCCGTGGCTGTATTCGTGCATAGCCTGCTTGAAGTTGCCGCTCCGCGCTGCCGCCTGGGCGGTCGCGGCCAGTTGACCAGCTTCGTCCTGCTGCGCCTCGCTCAACGTCAGCGTCGCCCGCTGCGTGTTGTAACTCACGGCCGTCCGCAGCACCAGATCGGCATCCTGCGCGCAGAGCGACGCGGCCAACAGCAGGAAAATTCGCATGCAGGCAGTGTATCGCTAGCGCAGGCAAGCCCGGCAGGGTGCGCCGTCCGCTCCCACGATGTTCAGCGGCAGACAGATCAGCTCATAGCGCCCCGGCGCCACCTGCCCCAGATACAAACCTTCGATCACCCAGATGCCCGCGCCGAGCAGCGTCCAATGCGTCTCCGCCGTGTCATGGCGATATCCGCCCACCGACAGATAGTCGATCCCCACTGTCCGCACTCCGCGCTCCACGAGATACCGTGCCGCCTCATCGGCGATATAGACAAAGTCTTCGTCGAACGGAAAGTCCGGCCAATACCGCGCGGAATTCCGCGTCTTGAACAATACGCGCTCGCCGGCCTCGAACTCGTACGGCTCGAGCTCCGCCCGGCGCATCGCCGCTGCGTCGCGGATCTCCACCACGCGGCACGGCCCCACCGTCGCCTCGAGCGGCATCGCGTCCATCGCTACGCCATCGCGGATAAAGTGCCGCGGCGCATCCATGTGCGTCCCCGTATGCACCGTATGATCCAGCGTCGTCAGGTTATAGAGCGATCCCGCGTCCATGCTCGCCGTCTGCCGGATGTTCACGTCCGGATCGCCCGGCCAATGCACCATCCCGTGCACCATCGGCACCGAAACATCGATCAGCATTAGCGATGAATCAACGGCCGCAACGGCCGCCAATAGAGATTACGAAACGCCACCGGGCCATGATCGCCCTGGAGCATCAGCGGGTTCTGCGGCGCTTCCGCCAGGTTCATGTGCGCGCGCGTTGGACCTTCGCACTCCACGTCTTCCTGCACCAGCAACCCGTTATGCAGCACGCGCAGGAACTTCGCGTTGGCTGTCTTCTTCCCCGTGCCATCGAACCGCGGCGCCCGGAACCAAGCCTGATAGCTCTGCCACTCCCCCGGCCGCCGAGCCGCATTGCGCATCGGCGCGGACCCGCCCACGCCCTGCTCATTGATCCACCGGTGATAGATCCCGCCCGCGTCCGACGACTGCAACGGCTCGCTCGACCCGTAGGAATCGAAAATCTGGATCTCGTACAATCCGTGCAAATAAACGCCGGAGTTCGACCCCTTCGACACCAGGAACTCCAGATACAGCTCAATGTCCCCGTGCTTCGCCGCGGTTACGAAGTTCGCCGTGCGCCCCGTCGGCCCGTTGATCATCACGCCGGATTCGCCCGCTTGCCCCGCCAACCGCGTCGGCCCCAGCAATCGCTCCCAGCGCACAAACTTCGTCGTGAACCATTCGCTCGGCTTGCCGTCTTGCGGCACCCAGCCGCTCAGGTCGCGGCCGTTCAACAGCGGCGTCCAACCCGCCTCCTGCATGTAAGGCGGATCGCCATGCGCCTCCCCGTCCTGTATATGCGACGGCGACTGTGCCGCCAGCGGTGCGGCAGCTAAGGCAAGAAATCGGCGGCGGTCCATGGCCGTCATCTTAACGCTGGTCGATGGGCCGCGTCGTATCGATCGTCAGCCAGGCCACCATCGCCACCGCGTACATGGCCGCCGACACGTAGAACGTCATGTCCCACTTGATCGCGTCGAGCCCATTGTTGGTGCACCACGACAGAATGAACGGAATCGCGATCGGCAGCAATGCGCCGCCCAGATTGCCCATCATGTTCATCGAGCCCGATAGCGTCCCGGCATACCGGCCGCCCAGGCTCATGCACGTCCCCCAGCTCGCCGGCATCTGCAGATCGTTCGCAAAGCTCGCAAAGCTGATGGTCACCAGCGCGATGATCGGGTCGTTCAGCTTGGTGGAAAGGATCAGCAGGATCCCCGCCATAAAGCAACCTGCCGCGCTCACATAGCGCCGAGCCTTGTTCTCGTTGTTGAAGATCCGCGTCAGCCACGGAATCAGCACAAAGCCCGCCAGCAGGCAGCCCAGGCCGCCCAGAAACAGCGGCAGGCCCGAATAGATCGCGCTCTTCTTGAAGTCCATCCCGCGCTCGCGCTGCAGATACGTCGGCAGCCACGTGATGTAGAAATACCAGCCGTAGGACACGCAGAAGTATTGCAGCCACAGCAGCCACACCGTGCCCGAAGAGAACAGCTTGCCCCACGGCACATGACCATGCCCCGCCGCGTTCTTCGCCGATTCCTCCAGCAGCTTTAACTCCGCCGCATTCACCTTCGGATTGTCCTTCGGGTTGTCGCGGAACCACCCGTAGAAGAACACCGCCCACACCACGCCCAACGCGCCAAAGATCAGGAACGCCATGCGCCAGTCGAGCGCCCCCATGATCACGCCCAACAGCGGCGGCGTAAACGCTCCGCCCCATCGCGCGCTCATCCACGTGATGCCCTGCGCGCGCACCCGCTCTTCGGCCGGCAACCAGGTCGTGTAAGCCTTCGTGATATTCGGGAAGCAGCCCGCCTCGCCGGCGCCGAACAGGAAGCGGATCACCCAGAGAGAAATGGCGTTCCACGCGAACGCCGTGGCCGCCGTAAAGAAGCTCCACCAGATCACGATGCGCATCAACACGCTGCGGGCGCCCAGCTTATCGCCCAGCCATCCCCCCGGAATCTCGAACGCCGCATAAGCAATGGCGAAGGCGGAAAGCGCCCAGCCCATCTCCTTATCCGTCAGGTTCAGGTCTTTGGTAATCGCCGGCGCGGCCAGAGAAATGCACACGCGATCGATGTAGGTGATCACGCTCAGCGTAATCGCAAACACGATCACCCAATAACGCACTTTGGTCGCCGTAGCACTCATCGTGGGTATGCTCATGGACCGAGGAATCATATCAGGAATCCGCCCCAGCCGTCTTGAACAACGCGGTCTAGTGGCTCCGGTACCTCTCGCCAAACTCTTTGTAAAAACACTGCTTTTGCGGAATATATCCCTACCCGCCGCGCGCCTGGACTATGTATAAAATAGAAAAACAATGTTCTCCCCCGACACTGCCACGATCCGCAAGCTTGGGCTCACCACCGCCGCCCTCGCTGGCTTGGCTTTTGTTGGTTTGTTCTTCTTCGGTCCGCAAGGTTTGCCTGCCTTCCAGCGCAAATGGTCCAACGTTCAAGCCAGTGAAAAGGCCAACGCCGACCTCCGCAAAGAGATCGAAGAAATGAAAGCCCGCAACCTCCGCTTGCGGACTGACCAGGAAGAAATCAAGGTCGCCATTCGCGAAGAGTTGGGCAAGCAGGGCAAGGGCGAAGTCACCCTCAAACTCGGCGATCGCCCCAAGAAGTAACTAAGCCAAAATATCCTTCACCACGTGCCCATGCACGTCCGTCAGCCGGAAGTCGCGTCCGGCATAACGGAACGTCAACCGTTCGTGGTTAAAGCCCATGATATGCAGAATCGTCGCGTGGAAATCATGCACGTGCACCGGATTCTCTGCCACCTTGTTGCCGATATCGTCCGTCGCCCCATAGACGATTCCTGCCTTCACCCCGCCGCCCGCGAGCCACACCGAGAACGCATCGCGATGATGATTGCGGCTCGCCGTTCCCTTGCCGCCTTGTGCCCACGGCGTGCGGCCGAACTCCGTGCAGAACACCAGCAGCGTATCTTCGAACAAGCCGCGCTGCTTCAGATCGCGCACCAGCGCCGCAATCGGCTGATCCACTCGCTTGGCGTACTTGGCATGTTCCCCCACGTCGCGATGCGCCGAGTCCCAGTTGTCGCGACAGGCGCCCACCGAGTCGATAATCTCGATGAACCTCACGCCCCGCTCCACCAGCCGCCGCGCCATGATGCACTGCGCCGCATAGCTGGTCTGGTCGCCGCGCTCGCAACCGTACGCTTTCAGAATGTGCTCGGGCTCGCTCTGCAGATCCAACGCCTCGGGCGCAGCCTCCTGCAGACCCTTGGCCGCGCCGAACGTTCCCGCCCGCCCGGCCAACGCCGCATCGTGCGGATGCAACTCCAGGTGCGATCCGTTCAGTCCTGCCAAAAAGTCGAGCTTCAAATCGCGCAACGCCGCCGGGTCCTGCGACTTCAAATTCGGGAGCGGATCCGCCCCCGGCACCACTCTCGTCCCCCGATGCGTCGCCGGCAAAAAGCTCGACCCCCACGGCTGCGCGCCGCCGTACGGAATAAACTCCGAGATCACCATGTGTGCCGGCAGTTTCCCCGCCTGCGGACCCAGCCCATAACTCAGCCACGCGCCCAAACTCGGCATCGGAATCGTCGTCGACCCCGTATGCAACTGCAGCGTCGCCTCCCCATGGTCGTTGTGATCGCAATGCATCGACCGGATCAACGTCGCCGAGTCCATCACTTCGCGGATATGCGGAAACAGGTCGCTGACCTCCGTCCCGCACCGCGGATTGGGCTTGAATGCCCACAAGGGCGCCTTCAGAAACTTCTCCTTCTCCGGCGCTGACGTCGGCGCGTTCGGATCGCCCTTGCCGATACTCACGTCATGATCCCGCGTCAGCCGCGGCTTCGGATCGAAGGTGTCCACGTGCGAATACGCGCCGGACATATAGAGAAAGATCACGTGCTTGGCGAGCGGCTTGTGATGCGGCCCCACCACTCCGGCCGGGCTCGTCGCTCCGAAAGCGGTCGTCGCCAGCGTCCCCGCAAACAGCTCTCGACGCGTCAGCAATGGCGTTCTGAAACGTGTTTTCATCGTCGCTCCCTAGTGCACAAAGAAGAATTCGTTGGCGCTGAGCACGGACCACGCCAGCGCCCGCCAGGCCGCCTCATCATCCGCCGCCGCCCGATACCTCGCCAGAAACTCGCGGCTCGCTTTCAGCTCGCTCGGCCTCGGCTGCCGCGCATAGGCCAGCTCGAACGCCAGCCCAATCCGCTCCGCCTCGTTATCCGACGCCGCTCGCAGCCGCTTCGCGAACGCCGCCGAGCGCTCCGCCACAAAAGGCGAGTTCATCAGATACAACGCCTGCGTCGCCATCTGCGAGCGATCCCGCAGCGGCGTCGTCTGGTTCGTATCCGGCCCGTCGAACAGCTCATAGAACGGGTGCGGAAACAGCCGCTGCGTCATCAGGTACACGCTCCGCCGCCGATGGTCGAACACTTCCTTGAACGGCGAGTTCAAGTTCCACTTCTTCTCCCACCAGTTCGCAAACGGATGCGGCCCCGCCTCCGACAAATCCAACTCCCCGCTCACCGCGAGCATGGCGTCACGGATCGGCTCCGCCTCCAAACGCCGCGCCGGATACCGCCACAAGTACACGGCCGTCGGATCCTTGTCGACATTCGCCGTCACCCAACTGCTCGAGAGCTGATACGTATGGCTCAACAGAATCCGGCGATGCAGCGCCTTGGTAGACCAGCCATCCTTCGCCAGCGCGCTCGCCAGGTAGTCCAGCAACTCCGGATGCGTTGGCCGTTCGCCGCGATGCCCGAAGTTGTCCGGCGTCGCCACCAGGCCGCGCCCGAACGTCCAATACCAAACGCGATTCACCCACACCCGCCGCACCAGCGGATGCGCCGGGTCCGCCAGCCAATCCGCCAACTGCAACCGCCCCGAGGACTTCTCCTCGATCGCGTGCGTCGAACCATTCCACGCCACCTCCACAAACTGCCGCGGCACCAGCTTACCCAGCCGCTCCGGATCGCCGCCGCGTTGGATCGCCACATCCTTCGGCTCGCCTTCTGTTACCGCAAAAGCCTCCGGGCAGGGAGCCGGCTCCTTCGCCAATCGATTCCGCTCAGCCGTCAGCTTTTCCGGCCCCATCAACAACCAATCCCGGAACTTCGCGTGTTTCTTGAGCAACTCCTGTTGCTCGCGCTGGGCCGCCTCCACGTCCTTGCCTTCCTGGATTTGCTTCGTCAAAGCCGAGAACCGGTCCCGGTCCGGCTTGGGCACATACTTGATGTCGTTCAACTGCCGGACCCAGTCCGCCAGTTGCTTAAACCGCTTTTCCGCGGCCGCCCGCACCTGCGCGTCCGGCGACAGAAACACCAGGTCGGACGGGAACGACGAATCCGAAGCTCCCGCCCACGGATAACGCGTGCTCGCGAAAATGCCGTACATCCCGTAGTAGTCCCGCACGCTCATCGGGTCGAACTTGTGATCGTGGCAGCGCGCGCACCGCAGGGTCAGCCCCATCACTCCGCGCCCCACCGTATCGATCGTGTCTTCGATCGTCAAATGCAGATCGCGTTTATTGTTGCCGAACCGCCGCGACAGCGCAATGAAGCCGGTCGCCACTGTCTTGTCCGCATACTTTTCCGGATCGCTCTCCGTCTTTGCGAGCAGGTCACCCGCCAACTGATAGCGCAGGAACTCGTTGAACGGCAGATCCTGGTTGAACGCGCGAATCACCCAGTCCCGGTAACGATACGCTTGCGGAATCGGGTAGTCGGCCGTATCGCCGGACGTATCCGCATAGCGCGCCACATCGAGCCAATGCCGCGCCCAACGTTCGCCATAACGCGGCGAAGCGAGCAGCCGGTCCACCAACTTTGCATAGGCCCCCGGACTCGCATCGGCCATAAATGCCCGCGTCTCTTCCGGCGTCGGCGGCAGCCCCGTCAGGTCGAAGTATACCCGCCGCAGCAGCGTGCGCCGATCGGCATCCGGCGCCGGCTGCAGCCCCTCCGCCTCCAGCTTCGCCAGAACGAACTCGTCGATCTCATTCCGCACCCACGCCCGGTTTCGCACCGCCGGACGGGCAGGGTCCTTCACCGGCTGAAACGACCAGAAGTCGCGTGCCTTGTCCACGGCCTTCGCTTGCGGGGCCGGCTCCGGCCAGAACGCTCCGTCCGTCAGCCACTTCGTCAGCACCTGCGCTTCGGCATCCGGCAACTTCGTACCCATCGGCATCTTGACAAACGGCTTGACGCCTTCGAGCGCCTTGCGGATCGCCTCCGCCGTCGCCACCCCGGAACTCCCGCCCGTCCGGAACCCGTTCGCCGAATCAAGCGCCAAACCGCCGCTCGCCGTCTTCGCGTTATGGCACCCCACGCAGCGTTTGGCCACCACCGGCCTCACTTCTGTCTCGAAGGTCGTCTCCGGATCGGCCGCCGCCACCGGCGCGATCAGCAGGATGAAATACGGCCAGGGGCCACAGAAATAACGGGCGTACATCGCGGACGCACTTCCTTGTGAAAAGCTTAGCTAAGAGCTTCGTTAAGCCTATTTCAAGCTTTTCTCAGTGTCAAGGCGGTGATTAAGCGCTCCGCTGAGTTGCCGCGAAAATCGCCGCGGAGTCCCGCATCGGGCCCCCAAACGGCCGCAGCGACTTCATCATGAAGATTTCGTCCTGATACCCCGTATGCAACGCCGGCCGCTCCCCCCGCTGCGCCCGCACCAGCAACTCCAGAAAGTTCGCCCCCGCCAGATGTGACACCGGGTACCCGCCCCCAAACCGCATATTGAACTCGATCAGGTACAACGCCCCGTCCCGCTCAATCAGGTCCACGTCACACGGCCCCACGATCGCCGCCCGCTCCCCCAGCATCACCGCGCAATCAATCAGATCCTGCCGCCGCATCGTGACCGCCAGTTCCGTCTCGCCATTGCGCGACACCAGCTTCTTCCACGCCGACACCCCCATCGGACAACCCGTCAGATCTCCGCAGATCTCGACGTTCACTTCCTGCCCCACGATCAGTTCCTGATAGATGTACTCCGTCTGATCGTGCTCCGGCGGCAGCAATTCCCGCGCCTCGGTCACCACCGTCACGCCCACACTCGCCGACCCGAACCGTGGCTTGCGGATCAGCGGCAGCCCCACCGTGTCGAGTGCCTCCTGCGCGTCGGCGAACGTCCGGGGCGTCTTCACCCCCGCCGCTACCGCCCACTCAGCGGTCCGCAGCTTGTCATAGCCCATCATGGCCAGCGGCCGGCCCGGGAAAAAACAACTGATGCCTTGCGCCGCCAACTCATCGCGAATCGTCGAAAGCGCCGCCACGTCCGGATCCGTAAAGCTCAAAATCGCATCGATCTCGTAGTCCACCACCAGCGCGCGCACCGCATCCAGATAGCCATCGGCTTTGATCTCCGGCATCAAAACGGATTCATCGCACCCCGTAAAACCCGCCGTGAACCGCGTCACACCGGACCCCACAATATGCACGTCCGGATCCGCCTCGCGCAGATACTCCGCAATGTAGTCGCGCTTCCCGATCGTCGAGAACAGCCATCTCGTCTTCATCGCCCCGCCCCCACGTAGCTCCCCGCTTCCCGCCTCTCGCGGATCAACTCACCCAAGTCCACCGCGTACACCGCCGCCGGAGGCACAATGAACTCCGGCGCCAGGCACGCCGAGTACGCTCCCACATTGCTCACCACCACGCGATCGCCCACCTGCGGCCGCGCGCCCAGCGTCCCCACGCAGTCGATCTCCATGCACGTCCCGCCGTAGAGCTTCGTCTCTTCGCTCACCCGATCCTCGGCCAGCAGCCGGCACGGCGGCGGAATCGACGACCGCAGCGGATTCACATCGAACATGGACCCGTCGCACACCGCCAGCCCCGGCTTCACCGACACCACCGACGTCACGTAGTTCATCGCTGCCGCCAGCACCCCGATCCCCGGCTCCACGATCAGCTTCGGCCCCCCCGTCCCCAACTTCTGCTGCGCATAGCGGCCCACATACTCCGCCCACTGTTCCTGCGTATCGATCGGATAACTCATCCGCGCGGCCACTTCCGGCGGCGGCAAACTCGCAATCCCTCCCCCGATATCCAGATATTCCGGCGTCACTCGTAACTGCTCCGCCACGGCCACCAACTGATCGAGCCGCTCGCCATACGACCGTGCATCCCTGCGCGACGAATGATGCAAATGCAGCCCCACCACGCGCACCCCTGCCGCCGCGCTCTTCACTCGTTCCACCTGCGCCGGATCCTCAAAGTCGATGCCAAAGCGGCTGAGAGTACCATGACTCAATCGCGCCGCCACTCGCAGCCCCACCGCGAACGGACGCTCGGGCGTACCGATCTCTTCCGCCAGCGCCAACTCATCCAGCGAGTCGAGATTGACGCTCACGCCTTGCTCGTAACACTCCCGCAGGTCCGCCCGCGACTTCACCGGGCCATTAAAGAGAAGTTGCCGCGGCCCCGCGCCCGCCCGTCGCGCCAGTTCCCACTCATGCCGCGAAACCACTTCCAGCCGATATCCCGCCTGCAGCACCTTGCGCAGAATCGCCGCGAGATAATTCGTTTTCACCGAGTAAGTGACTTCGGCCGCTGAGTAATGACGCGTTAATCCTCTCCGCAGTCCCTCCATCGCGCTCACCACCCGCGAGGTGTCCAGCAGATACAACGGCGTCCCATATCTTGCCGCCAACGTGGCGGCCTCGTCCGGCCTGATCAGCAAGCCTGATCTCACTTTCGGTCCGACCCGAATTCACCCTTCCGACTTCTTAACATTCTCTAACATTTGGCCCGGATTCGGGCGAAAAAGTTAGACAGCCGGTACCATACGTTTCTGTGACACAATCGCCCTGACATGACCTCTGACGGACCCCCGCCCTATCGCTTCATCGACTTCCGCCAGGTACCAGGTACTCCCTGTCCCTGCGGCACCGCGCACCGCGCCTTCCACGATTTCCCCGAATTCCCCGGCACCGTCCACGTCACCGAAATCTCGATCGACGCCCAGCTTCACTACCACCAGCGCCTCACCGAAACTTACTACTTCCTCGAGTGCGAACCCGGCGCCCGCCTGCAACTCAACGACGAGTTCCTCGAAGTCACGCCCGGCTGCTGTGTCGTCATCCCACCGGGCGTGCGCCACCGCGCCGTCGGACGCATGAAGGTCCTGATCTTCGTCCTGCCCAAGTTCGATCCCGCCGACGAGTGGCTCGTCGAATAACTACCGCATCTGCCGGATCATGATCTCCACCGCCGCCGCCGAAATCATGTGCCGCGGCGCCGTCTCGTCGATCTCCAGCCGAAACTCGCCCTGCGTTCCCAGCGCTTCCCGCACGGCTTTTTCATATTCCCGATAGGCCGCTTCATACTCCGTGCCGCTCCGCCGCGCTTCGTGCTGACGCTCGCCGAAACAGCAATCGTCGCGACGGTTCAGAATCTGCACCTGCTTGCGGCCCCAAGCGCCCAGTGCATACAGATCGCCGTATCCGGCCATCGTGTAGAACGGCGTCAGGAACTGCTCTTTATCGCCCACCGAATCACCCGTCCGCAGATACAACGGAATGCTCCCCGCCACCGGATAGCTCGTCGCAATCGTCGGATCCACCGCCGCATACAGCGTGGTCGTCCAGCCGCCGCCCGAAAGCCCCGCCATGTGGACCTTCTTGTAGCGCGGACGCAGCGCATTCAAACTCACTGCCACTGGCTCCAGAAAGAACTTCAAGCCGTTCCCCGCACCCACCTTCAATCGAAACATCTCCGCATGCGGCATCGTCCGGCAATCGCCCGGACGCATGTGCGGCATATACGCGGCCAGCACGCCGTACCCCTCGCCCAGCAGCCGATCCACCACGTGCGCCATGCCATACGTCTTCGGATCGTCCCCGTCGTCGAACGTACATCCATGCCCATGCTGCACCACCACCAACTGCCCATTCGGCTTCCGCGGAATGAAGTGATGCGTCGTATTCTCCTGTCCCGCTTCCATCTGGATCGTGAACGTCTCCACTTCTTTCGCGTTCTTCACGGACCGCACGGGATTGGCCGACTTCTTCTCCACCGCCGCCGGCATGGCCTTGGGCATCCCGCCCGGCCCCCAGATAAACTCGATCACCTCGCGCCGTTTCTTCTGCATCCGCTCGAGCGACGTCACCGTCACCGCGCGATCGTCCACCAGCTTCGGCGGCGCCAGGTTCAGCACCTCGGCCACCGTCGGCGCCAGTGCGTCGGACATCCACTGAAAGCCCAAATCGTTCGGATGCACGCCATCCACCAGTCCGTCCAACTGGTTCTCCCCCAATAAAGACAGGCCCTCCACCAATGTCAGCAGTCCATCGCCCGCCGCGATGCGCGCCTTCACTACTTCGCGAATATGCGCGCGCATCAGGGGAATCCGCTCCTGCTGCTTCGACATCGCAATCGGCGTGATCGCGATAATCGGCGTCGTCGGATGCTTCTTCCGCAGCAGATCGAGAAACGGCCCATACACCTCGCGCAGGCTCTCAATCGTCGGATTGTTTTGGGACCAGTCCAGCACGAACACCGAAGCGTCAAGCTCGGCCACCATCTCCGCCACCGCCGGCTCTCCCTTACCGTTGCCCGAGAAGCCCAGGTTCACGAAATCGAGATTCAACTGGCGCCCCACAATCGCCTGATAGCTCAAGCCCGCGCGGCTCGCGCAGCCCCCCTGCGTAATCGACGTGCCGTAGTACACCACCGGTTTCGCCGTCGCGAAGCGCCGGGCCGCCGACAGCTTCGCGCCTTCGTCCACGCCCACCGCCTTCACCGTCACCGGCTTGTACAGCGACAGATACAACGTAATCTCGCGTTCCTGTTTGGGCCAGTTCTCGAAGTACACCTGCTCCACGATCTTGCCCGCCGCGGCGTCCTTCGGCGCGATCGCCGTCGAGTGATACACGCCGTCCACGTAGAGATCCACGCCCGTCTGCCCGAAGGCGTGCATGTTGTTCATGTTGGGCGGCGATGGATACTCGAGCCTCACCGCCAGCCGCGTCGAATCCGTTCGAAACCGGATTCGCCCCCCACTCGGCGACAGCCCCAGATTCCACACCGCCGGCGGCAGTTGGTCCTTCAACCGCTTCGGCAGCCGGATCTGCTCGCCCTGATTCTCCGCATACCAGGGCAGCCCGAACACCGGCAGCCGCGCGTCCGGCGGCGCAATCCAATCCATGCTCAAAGCAGCCAGGGCCATTACCAGGTACATGGCTGCCATGATAAACCGGCTTATTTCTTCTTGACGAGGTTTGTCACGGCGCGCTTGCTCTCTTCGCCATCCACGATCAGCCGATCATTGTTCGCGAACCACACCATGCTCTTGCCTTCGGTCGTCCGCTGCGGCACCCCGGCCAGCAGATCCACCATCCGCGGACGCGTGCCTTCCAGCACCAGCCGCGCCTCACCCACGTAATACTCCGCGTGATCGCCCC
>JBGAHE010000052.1:0-50395 GCA_044226365.1 Bryobacteraceae bacterium | reverse complement strand
ATGGCAATTCTGGAGTGGGCACGGTGCTGGGGCCGGGCATCATGCAGATCGATGCGGGCGCCTTCAAAGACGTGCAGGTCACCGAACGCTGGAGCCTGCGTTTCTACGCGCAAGCGCGCAATCTTCCGAACCACGCCAACTTCACCAATCCGCAGATGAACATGGACAACGCCGACTTCGGTAAAATCCGTGGCTTGAACGGCAACGCTTACTCGCGGCTGATTACGGCGGGGGCGCGCATCATCTTCTGAGGAGGGATCGCCTATGAACGATCGTCGAGACTTTCTGAAAACGGTTCCTCTCGCGGCGGCGGGCGCCTTGTCCGCCGCCGCGCAGGAGCGTCCAGTGCGGGTGGCCGTGCTGGGCACCGGCAACCGCGGGGGCAGCCTGCTGCGCACGATGCTGCTGCGCTTCCCGTGGGTGGAGGTCGTCGCCTTGTGCGACGTGAATCCCGAGACGGCCGAAAAAGCACAGGCGATGGTGACCAAAGCCCAGCGTCCGAATCCCTTCGTCGCCGCGGGCAAAACGGATTCTTACCTGGCCGTGCTGGAACGGAAAGACATCGATGCCGTGATCGTCGCCACGCCGTGGGAATATCACGTGCCGATGGCGCTGGCGGCGATGATGGCGGGCAAGGCGGTGGGCATCGAGGTGCCCGCGGCGCAGACCGTGGAGGACTGCTGGGCGCTGCTCGAAACGCAGCAGAAGACAGGCGCGCCGTGCATGATGCTCGAGAACTGGGCGTTCCGTCGCGATAATCTGGCCGTGCTGAACATGATCCGCCAAGGGTTGCTGGGCGAGATCGTGCATTGCCATGCGGCGCACGGCAACGACTGTGTGAACCGGACGCCGTGGTACTTCGAACGGAACGGCAACGTACGGTGGGGCGGCAAGTATCTGGTGGAGAGGAATCGCGATCAGTATCCGACGCACAGCCTGGGGCCGGTGCTCAGTTGGATGAACATCAATTGCGGCGATGCGTTCGACACGATTCTCACCGTCACCAGCCGTTCGCTGGGCATCAATCACTACTTCGCCGAAACATTGGGCAAGGACCATCCGGCGGCCACGCGGCACTACGCGCAGGGCGATATCGCCACGTCGATCATCAAGACGAAGAACGGCAACACCATCGTCCTGAACAACGATATGCAACTGCCGCGGCCCTACGACAATCGCTGGATGATTCAAGGCACCGAAGGCGTTTACAGCGAGGAGCGAGCGTCGATCTATCTGTGGCGCCGCAGTCCGAAGCAGCATGAATGGGAGCCGTTTGCGCCGTATCAGGCGCAGTATGACCATGCCTGGTGGAAGCCGCAGAAGGTGGAGAACAGCAAGGATCAGTTAGCGGCCGGGCACGGCGGCACGGATCCGTTGATGCTGTATCAGTTCCTGACGGCCGTGCGCGATCGCCGGCCGCTGCCCCTGGACCTGATTGATTCGCTGGCGATGAGCGTGGTCGTGGCGCTCTCGGAGAAGTCCGTGGCGGCGAAGAGCGCGCCGGTGCCCTTCGCCGACTTCACGCGCGGGACGTGGAAGACGCGAAAGCCTTACTTCGCGCTGTAGGACTTACTGCGGCTTCAGCGTTTTGAACTTCGCGGCGATCGGCGTAAGCGTGGGATAGAACTGGACGAAGGTATGTTCCACGGCGCCGTTGCCGGCGTGGCAGCCGTAGCAACTCGCGGATTTCGGCAGCTTGGCGACGGGATGCTGTTCCTGCGCGCCGTACTCGAAGAAGCCCCAGCCCCGGGTGTCGGCGAAGCGTTTGGTGTCTTTCACCAGGACTTCGAGCGCCACGGTGTCGCCCTGAAACTGACCGCCGCGGTTGATGGAGCCTTCGGTCTTCGCGTGGCGAATCTCGAGGATGAAGATCGATTGCTCCGGCCAGCGTCCGGAGTTCAGAAAGGCGCGATAGGCCGCGGGGTTGACGAAGACGTTATCGAACTGCGGCGGGCCGTCGTGGTTGGCAGACGGACCATAGGTCATGCCCCGCCCTGCCGAGAGAAAGATCCATTCGCGGTACTGACTGGGAAACTCGAGCTTGCCGTCCGGCGTGAACCGGTAGTCGGCGGAAGCCGGCGCTGGGGTCTCCGGCGGCGCAGCCAGGCCGTAGAGTAGGGCGGCGGCCGCCGCCGCGGCACATCCGGCTTGCGCTAACTTGAGAAAGAATTTCATGAGTCGAGTATCGCGTCAAGGCGGCGGGCAGGCAATGACATCGCACCCGCAAATTCTGCCAGATCGGAAGGCCGATTGAAGCGGGTGTTGTTTGTGGCGGTTCCCCCGATTCAGATTCTGGATCTGACGGGACCGTTCGAGGTCTTTGCGCGGTGCGGCGGTTATGCGGTGGAGTTGGCCTCAGCCGAGCCGGGCGCGATCACCACCAGTTGTGGACTGACCATCGGGGGGGCGCGGCACTTCCGCGAGGTGAGCGGGCCCGTGGATACGCTGTTGGTGCCCGGTGGCGGTGGCGCCGAAGGCCTGAGCGCCAGCGCCGAATTTATCGAATGGTTCTGCGGCATGGCGCAGAACGCGCGGCGCGTCTGCTCGATCTGCACGGGGACATTTGTGCTGGCCAAGGCCGGCTTGCTGAACAAGCGCATGGCGGTGACGCATTGGAAGTGGTGCGAGCGGCTGGCGACAGCATTCCCCGAGATTCGCGTGGAGCGGGCGCCGCTCTTCGTGAAGGACGGCGCTTACTACTCTTCCGGCGGCGTGACGGCGGGCATGGACCTGGCGCTGGCGCTGGTGGAAGAAGACCATGGGGCGGCACGCTCCAGCCGTATTGCGCAGGAGCTGGTGATGTTTCTGCGGCGCGGCGCGAGCCACTCGCAGTTCAGCAGCTTTCTGGCGACCCAGGCGAGCCCGAACCGGCCCATTGAAGATTTATGCGCGTGGATGACGGATCATCTGGACGGGGACTTGAGTGTACCGGTGCTGGCGAGCCGCTGCCGGATGAGTCCGCGGCATTTCGCGCGGGTGTTCACGCAGGAGAAAGGGATTACACCGGCTCGTTTCGTGGAGCAGTTGCGGCTCTCGGTGGCGCGAGCGTTGCTGGCGAGTTCGGGAGCCACGGCGAAGCAGGTGGCGGCGATCACGGGCTTTGGCAGTGCGGATTCGATGAGGCGGGCGCTGGCGCGGGCGGGCGAAACGAGGCTGGAAACGAACTGAGTCCGCCTCGCGTGAGGCGGACTCAGTATCGCGGTGGCTAATTCGCCATCGCAGCGGGCACGGCCATGGCGACCGGCGGCGGGGCGACGGTGGCGTTGCCGAACTTCACCGAGACGAGCTTCGAAACACCGGGCTCCTGCATGGTGACGCCGTAGAGTACCTGAGCGGCTTCCATGGTGCGCTTGGAGTGCGTGATGACGATGAACTGCGTCTGCTCCGACATCTCCTTGAGGAGCTTGGTGAGGCGCAGAATATTGGGCTCGTCGAGCGGCGCATCGACTTCGTCCAGGATGCAGAAGGGGCTGGGCTGATAGCGGAACACCGCCATCAGCAGGGCCATGGCCGTCATGGCGCGTTCGCCGCCCGAAAGCAGCAAGACGTTCTGCAGCTTCTTGCCCGGCGGCTGCGCGACGATGTCGATGCCGGATTCGTGCGACTGTTCGAGGTCGGTGAGGCGCATTTCGCCGATGCCGCCGTTGAACAGGACGCCGAACATATGGCGGAAGTTGGCGTTGATGGCTTCAAAGGCTTCCACGAAGCGCTTGCGCGATTCGACGTCGATTTCCTGAATCGTCTTTTCCGTGTCGCGGATGGAGTCGAGCAGGTCCTGACGCTGGGTGTTGAGGAAGTCGTAACGCTGTTGGGCTTCCTCGTACTCTTCGAGCGCCTGCGGATTCACCGGGCCCATGGCTTCGATGCGGCCGCGGACTTCCTGATACTTCTCTTCGGCTTCGACGAGTTGAATTTCGTCGGGCTCGGCATCGCTTTCGGCGGCCAGTTCTTCCACCGACGTGTTGAGTTCCTTGCGCGACGTTTCGTCAAGGAAGCGGAGTTCGCTGCGCTTCTGCACGAGGTCGACTTCAATCTGCTGACGGCGTTCCTGCGCTTCGGCGGCGGCCGAACGCAGGCCCTTCAAGGCTTCGCTCAACTGGTCGAATTCGGCGCGCTGCGCAGTTTCGAGCGTATGCAGCTCGGCGACTTCTGCTTCGCCGAGTGCAATCAGTTCCGTGAGGTTCGCGGCGTTCTGGTCGAGTTCGATGTTATCGGCGAGCAGGCGCGCGCGCTCGACGCCGAGCCGCTCCAGTTCACCCACCAGGCGATGCTGGCGAGCGGTGAGTTCCTGAGCCTGCTGATCGAAGCGGGCTTTGGCGAAGTTGGCCGAACGCTGACGCTCTTCCAGGCCGGCGAGTTCGGCGCGCAAGGACGAGTGCTCGTCGTTGGTGCGCTGGAGCTGCGCCTGCAGGCCGGTGAGCTGTTCACGCGCCTGGGCGAGCGACTGTTCGAGCTCGAGGCGCGTGGCTTCTTTCTGCTGCCAATCGGCTTCGAGAGCGGTCTTGCGCTCGGTGGCTTTTTCCTGTTCGCGCATCAGGCGGTCCAGGTCAAGCCGGGCGACGGAGAGCTTCTGCGAAGAACGGGCATGCTCTTCGGCCAGCTTGCGATGCTCGTGGCCGAGCGCGAGAGTCTCTTTCTCTTCCTGCTGCTGGGCGACGCGGACGTACTCGAGCTGCTCGGAGAGCTTCTGAATCTGAGCCTCGAGACGCTGCACGCGTACCTGCGTTTCCATGACGACGCGTTCGCGATTTTCGCACTGGCCGATTACTTCGCGCAGTTCACGCTTCAGGGCCAGCGGACCACTCGAAGTTTTCTTGCCGCCGCTGACCGCGTAGCCGTGATAGCAAACGCCATCAGGCAGCAGGAAGTAGATGTCCGGATACTGCAGCGCGAGGCGCTGGGCGGCTTCGCGATTCTCGGTGAGGAAGCAGCGGGAGAGCCGGGGCAGCAGGTCGGCCGGCGCATGGGTGAGGCCATTGGTGAGCTTCATCATGTCGCTCAAGCGAGCGATGATGCCGGTTTCCGGACCCACGCTCGGCATGGCGACGGCGCCGCGGTGGAAGTCGCGTTCGGGGTCCGGGTGGACGAGGAACGTCGCGCGGCCGTCGAGGTCGCCGCGCATGAGCTCGACGCCTTGCTGAGCTTCAGGCCAAGTCTTGACGACGACGTATTCGAGCTCTTCGTGCAGAAACTCTTCGGTGGCTTTTTCGAACTGCGGCTCGACTTCGACGAAGTCCGCGAGGACACCGACGGGCTTCAGGTCGCTGGCCGCTCCCTGGTCAATGGCTTTGAAGAGGCGCTTGACGCTTTCCGTGGTGTAGGCGCGATGCTGGATGACCTCTTCGAGCGAGTCCTTACGGGCTTTCAGGCGCGAGGCTTCCTGCCGAGCCTCATCCAATTGCTTGCGCGCTTCGCCGGCCTGCTGCTTGTGGTCGGTAAGGGCGGCTTCCACTTCCTTACGCTGATCGCCGAGCGACTGCAACTGCATCTGGCGCGTGGAGAGCTTGGTGGAGATTTCGGTCTTAATCTCTTCCAGGCGTTCGAGTTCCGCGGTGGCGGTCTTTTCGTCGCGGAGGAGTCGCTCGCTGTCGCGCAGCATGCCGGCCACCTGCGTTTCGATCTGGGCCAACTGGTTCTTGAGGCCGGAGGATTCGCCGAGCATCTTCAGGACGAGTTGGCGCGAGGTTTCGAGCGACCGCTCCTGGTTGGAAAGGTCGGTCTGCAGTTGCTGCCGTTCCTGCGTCATCTGCGCGAGTTCGGCGCGGGCGGTCTCCGCTGCGACGGTGATCTCGGAGACGATGGCGACCTGGGCGGCGACTTCAACTTCGAGCGAAGCGAGACGCTGTTCGAGCGAGGCGGTTTCGCCTTCGCCTTCGGACAGACGCTTCTCCATCGTGTCGACCTGGGTCTTCTGGCTATGGAGCTTGCCGCGGGTGCGCTCGGCCTGCAGCTTCAGCTCGGCGAGCGACTGGCGCGCGGCGGTGAGCTTGGCTTCGGTCTCGATGGCGGCATCGTACAACGTGGTTTCGGACTGTTCCTTCTCGGCGACCTGTTTGGTGAGTTCCTGCAGTTCGGTGCCCGCGACGTTCAGGTCCAGGGCGACTTTGGCGGCGCTGCGTTCGAGCAGACGGAACTTGCCGGCGAGGGCGAGCCGGAGCGAGCCGACCATTTCCTTGCGCAGTTCTTCGTAGCGTTGCGCCTTGGCGGCCTGGCGCTTGAGCGAATTCACCTGGCGCGAGACTTCTTCCAGGATGTCGAAGACGCGATTCAGGTTCTGTTTGGCGCTTTCGAGCTTGGACTCGGCGAGACGGCGCTTGGTTTTGAAGCGGGTGATGCCGGCAGCTTCCTCGATGACCGAACGGCGGTCCGCCGGCTTGGTGGACAGGATCTGGCCGATGCGGCCCTGTTCGATGATCGCGTAGGACTCCGGACCGAGGCCGGTGCCCATGAAGATGTCCTGAATATCGCGCAGGCGGGCCTGCTTGCCGTCCACCAGGTATTCGCTTTCGCCGTTACGGAACAGGCGGCGGGTGACGGTGATTTCCTTGGGCTTGGTAAGGCGAAGCGGCTGATCGACCGGCGCCCCGTTCACGTCGGTGGGCGCGGTGTCGACTTTGACTTCGTCGCTGTAGTATTCGGGGTCGACCAGGGTGAGCGTCACCGCGGCCATGCCCATCGGCTTCCGGTCACGTGTACCGGCGAAGATGACGTCTTCCATGCGGGCGCCGCGAAGACTCTTCGCGGACTGTTCGCCCAACACCCAATTGATGGCGTCACTCAGGTTGGACTTGCCGCAGCCGTTGGGCCCGACAATCGCGGCAATGCCTTGGCCATGGAACTTCATTTCGGTCCGGTCACAGAACGACTTGAAGCCTTGGATTTCGACTCGTTTTACTTTCAGCAAGGGGCAGTCCCTCAACTATTCCAGGATACGGGGGAAGAGAGCCGACTTCGCGCCTAGGACTCTCACTCTCGGGGGGTGATCCAATACTAATGCGAATGGGGGCAAATCTCAAGCGGGGGCACCGCTGAATTCTGTGGGTATTCTGTGGACACCCCAACATCTAGTACTGGATGAATTTGTTGAAATCAAGACACTTCCGGATTTTACTGGTAAGTCGTTCCAGATGTTGAGTTTACAAGTTGGTCCGAGCAAGAGTCCGGAGGCGTTAAATCTCGGGCTAGAGGGATTCGCCGGCGACCAGATCGGCGTAGGTTTCGCGGCGCCGGACGGTCCTCCAGGTAGTACCTTCAACCAACACTTCAGGCACCCGCGGACGGGTGTTGTAGTTCGAGGAAAGGACGAAGCCGTAGGCCCCCGCGGTAAGGAGGGCGGCAAGGTCGCCGGAGTCGAGCGGCGGCAGCGGACGGTCCTTGGCGAAGAAGTCGCCGGACTCGCAAACCGGCCCGACGACGTCGACCGGCGCCGCCGGCGCGGATGTCTCGCGGACAGGCAGAATCTCGTGGTGCGCCTGGTAAAGCGACGGCCGGATGAGGTCGTTCATCGCGGCGTCGACAATGACGAAGTTCTTATGGCCGTTGCCCTTACGGTAGAGCACGCGGGTGACGAGGGCGCCGGCATCGGCGACAATCGAGCGGCCGGGTTCGGTCATCAGGGTGAGGCCGAGTCCGGCGGTGCGGGCGCAGACCTTGCCGATAAATTCAGCAGCCGAAGGGCGAGTCTGGGTCGGCTGGTAGGCGACGCCGAGTCCGCCGCCGATGTCCAGATGGTCAATGGTGAGGCCGGCAGCGCGCAAGCGGCCGATCAGAGCCAGCATCTTGCCGAGCGCTTCTTCAAGCGGTTTCGCGTCGAGCAATTGGGAGCCGATGTGGCTGCTGACGCCTGAGAGCGACAGGCCCGGCAGGGCTCCGCCGAGAGCGTAGACTTTTTCGACTTCGGTGATGTCGATGCCGAATTTGTTCTCGCGGAGGCCGGTGGAGATGTAGGGGTGCGTGCTGGCGTCGACGTCGGGGTTGACGCGCAGGGCGACGCGGGCAGTGAGGCCCAATCTTGAAGCGACGGCCGAGAGGCGCTGCAGTTCGGCGGGACTTTCGCAGTTGAAGCTGTGGATGCCGGTACGCAGGCCGTACTCGAACTCTTCGTCGGTCTTGCCGACGCCGGAGAAGACGACACGCGCCGGGTCACCGCCGGCCTGAAGGACGCGGTAGAGTTCGCCGCCGGAGACCAAGTCGAAGCCGGCACCGGCCTTCGCCAGCAACCCGAGGATGGCGAGGTTCGAGTTCGCTTTGACGGCGAAACAGACCTGGTGCGGATGGTCGCCGAAGGCCTCGTCGTATTCGCGGTAGCGGCTCAGGATTTCGTCGCGGGAGTAGACGTAATATGGCGTCCCCACTTCGGCAGCCAGTCCGGCCAAGCCCACTCCATCACAGCTCAACTCACCGTTTCGATAAACAAAAGCCACTCAACTCACCTTGATTGCAATTATGGTTTGGTCGTCCTGCACCGGGGCCCCGGCGCGGTATCTTTCGACGTCTTCGTCGATCGCTTTGACGATGTCGGCCGCGGTGCGATCGGCCAAGCCAGGCAGGAAACGCATCAGGCGTCCTTGACCATAGGGCTTGCCGGCCGGATTCACCTGATCTTCGAGACCGTCGGAGACCAGGAGGATGACGTCGCCGGGCAGGGTCGCAAACACCGTCTCTTCGTATTCCTGCTGATCGAGGAGCCCCAGCGGCACGCCGCCCACGTCGAGGCGCGTCACTTTGCCCTGGCGGCAGACGAACGGCGGGATGGATCCGGCGTTGGCCATGATCAGTTCGCGCGATTGGCCATCCCAGAGCGCCACCAGCAGCGTGACGAACTGGGCGTCCACCTTGCGCTCGAGCAGCGTCTCGTTGATCGTGCGCATCAGCATGGCAGGCCCGCGGCGGCGCGGCGCCAGCGAACGCAGCAGGCCGGTGACCAGCGCGCCGTAAAGCGCAGCCGCGGCGCCTTTACCGCTCGAATCGCCGAAGGCGAACATGCTGTAGTCGCCGGCGTGTTCAAAGAAGTCGTAGATGTCACCCGAAATCTCGCGGGCGGGCTTCGAGAGGAAGGCGATGTCGAGGTGCGGGATGCTGGGCGCCTCGCGCGGCAGAAGGACCTTCTGTAAACGGCGCGCGGCGCGGAGGTCCTGCTCCATCGCTTGCTCACGCGTGGCGAGTTCCTCATAGAGGCGCGCGTTGAGCACGGCGACGGCGATCTGCGGTGCGAGGAGCGAGAGCAGGCGGGCGTGCTCTTCGGTGAAGAAGCCGAGTTGCTCACTTTCGAGGTCCATCACGCCAATCAGCCGGTCCTGCGTGATGAGCGGGACGGCGAGTTCCGAGCGGATGTCCGGATGCGTGGGGATGTAGCGCGGATCGCTGCGCGTATCGGCCACGCGCATGGCGGTGCGTTCGAGCGCGGCGGCGCCGGTGACGCCCTTGCCGATCGGGATATTGTCGAGCCGGAAGCGTTCGTCGAAGCGCTTGCTGAAGTGATGCTTGAGGACGGTTTGCTCGTCGTCCACCAACATGATGCTGAAGGCGTCGTAGTTGATCAGCTGTTTGACGGCCGCCGCGAGGCGCTCGAGTAGCTGGTCAAGGTCGAGCAGCGAGGAGAGTTCGCGGCCCATGTCGGCCAGCGTGCGGAGGGTCTGGTTGTTGCGCTGCAAACGGCGATGGAGCCGCGCGTTTTCGATGGCGAAGGCGATGCGGGAAGCGATAACGCCGAGCAACGCCAGGTCCTTTTCGGAATTGAAGGCGTCATGAGTGGATTGCAGGTCGATGACGCCCACCAGCTTGCCGCGGGCAATCATCGGCACGGCCATTTCGCTGCGCACGGCGTCCAGACTCGCCAGATAGCGCGTATCTTTGCGGACGTCCGGCACCAGGAGCGCGCGCTTGGTTTGCGCCACGGTGCCGACGATGCCCTCGCCGAGGCCAAGGCGCAGGCTGCGGATGAGTTCGTCGCGATGGCCGATGCCGTAGCGGATGCTGAGGCTCTTTTGCCGGTCCGTATAAAGGAAGATGGCAAGCAGGTCGTGAGGGATGGCCTGCTTAATCATGGCCGCGACTTCGCTCAGCAGGCGATCGAGGTCGAGCGTCTGCGAAGCAAGCGACGAGATTTCGAGCAGGAAATCGAGCAGGTCGGCACGCTCTTCGAAGCGCACCCGCTCGGGAGGTCTAGTAACTGCCACCGCCCGATCCTTCCGCGCCGACGATTTTGACGCTGGCGCTGGCGCCGATGCGCGTGGCTCCGGCCGCGGTCATGCGGCGCGCGTCCTCGGTGGTGCGTACGCCACCGGACGCCTTCACGCCCATGTCGGGACCGACGATCGACCGCATCAGGGCGATGTCATGAGCCGTGGCGCCGGAGGGTCCGAAGCCGGTGGACGTCTTGACGAAGTCCGCTTGGGCGAGTTTGGCGAGCGCGCAGGCCGTAGCCTTCTGGTTGTCGTCCAGGTAGGCCGTTTCGAGAATCACTTTGACGATGGCGCCGGCGCGATGGGCGACGGCGACCACGGCGGCGATATCGAGCTTTACCGTTTCGGAGTCACCCGAACGCAGGGCGCCCACGTTCATCACCATGTCGATCTCCTGCGCGCCGGCGCGCAAGGCGATCTCCGTCTCGCGGACTTTCACTTCCGTCGTGTTCGCTCCCAGCGGGAAGCCAATCACCGTACAGGTTTTCACGGCCGTACCCGCCAATTCGGCGGCCACCACGGGGACCCAATAGGGGTTCACGCACACACTGGCAAAGCCAAACTTCCTGGCTTCGGCGCAGACTTTGACGATTTCGGGCTTCGTGGCATCCGGCTTGAGCAGCGTGTGGTCGATCATCGCGGCGAGGGCCGCATCCACCTGGGTGACTTTGGCGCCGGCGGAAACCCGGTCCGCCCCGCAGGCGACGATCTGTTTGGTTTTCGACTGGCAGGTTTGCACGCAGCGCTGCGTGCAGCCAGGGCAGATGAGATCCGGGACGCCCAGTCCTTCGGCCTTGCCGCCGCGGCCCTGGACGCGCGCCAGGATCGCCTCGCCGATTTCGGCGACCAGTTGGTCAAGTTCTTGGGCAGTCATGGCGGTGTTCACTTACTGTAGCGCCGTTCGATTTGGGTGATCTTGTCGATGCGGCCTTGATGGCGGCCGCCGCCGTAAGGAGTGGCGATCCAGGTGCGCACGACGTCTTCGGCCTGCGATTCGGTGAGCAGTCGTCCGCCGAGCGTCAGGACGTTGGCGTGGTTGTGTTCGCGGCTGTTCTTGGCACTGGCCCGGTCGTAGCAAAGCGCGGCGCGAATGCCGGGCACTTTGTTGGCCGCCATGGCGGAGCCGATGCCCGCGCCATCGACGATGATCCCGCGCGTGGCGCCGCCGCCGGCCACCGCTTCGGCGACAGCCAAGGCGACGTCCGGATAGTCAGCCGGTTGAGGCGTGTGAACGCCGAGGTCCTGAATGGTGAGCCCGAGCGATTCGAGCAGAGGCTTGAGGGCTTCTTTCATGGCATAGCCGCCGTGATCGGAGCCGATGGCGACTGTCTGCTGAGGGTCGCGCAACTGGGGGACCTCGGCCGGGGCCACCTCGCGGATAGCGATGCCCCTGCGGGCCGCTAAGTCCCGTGCTTCCATCGTGATAATGCTCCCGACGGCGACCGTTAAGGGGCCGCTCAAAGGGACATCGCTCGCTGTAATTACCGTCTTCCTGGGCATCGACGTACAATTCATTGTAATGAAGCGGCGGCTATCGCTCCTGATCTTTTGCGGCCTCACCGCTTTTGCTCACCCCTTAGGCAATTTTTCGATTTGCCAGTATGCCGGGTTCCTGCTGCGGCCGGACGGCATCACCGTGACGTATGCGGTGGATTTCGCCGAAATTCCCAGCCTGAAGCTGGAAGAGCGTTGGAAGGCGGGCGAATCGACAGACCAGGCGATGCGCGAGTGGGTGTCGGCACTCAAATTCCGGTCCCACGGTAAGCCGGTGACGCCGTTCCACGAGGAGACGTCGCCGTTTCCGGGCATCGGCGCCGGGGGCATGAGTACCATGCTGATTGTCGCGACGCTGAAGTTGCCCGGCGACCTCACCGAGCTCGAGTACGAAGATCCGAACTTCCAAGGCCGTCCGGGCTGGAAGGAGATCACCGTGCGCGCCGACGGCATCGACCTGCTCGAATCGAGCCAAACGCCCAACAAGAATTTGAGCCGCACGCTCACCAACTATCCGCTGGACCCGCTTGTGAAAGTCCCCCACGACCTCCGCGCCCGCTTCGTCTTCCGGCCCAGCCAAAGTGACGCCAAGGTGGAGACCAAGGTGATTCCGCTTGCCCAGCCGCCCGCGCCGCAAGTCGACGCCAGGCGCGCCGAAGACTTCTCCGAACTGGGCCGGGCCGACTTCCTCTCCCGCCTCATGCGGCAGGAAGAACTGCCGTTTTCGATGCTGCTCACCGCCTTCGGCATCGCCTTTGCCATGGGCGCGTTCCATGCGCTCGAACCGGGCCACGGCAAGACGCTGGTGGCGGCCTATCTGGTGGGATCGCGCGGCAATTGGCAGCATGCGATTTACCTGGGCGCGATCACGACCTTTACGCACACTTTTACCGTCTTTGTGCTCGGCGTGATCGTGCTGGCCGTCTCACGGTCGGTGCCGGTGGAGCAGATGTTTCCTTACTTGAGCGTGGCGTCGGCCGTGACGATTGTCGTGTTCGGCATGTGGCTGCTGTGGCAGCGCGTCGCGGCGTTCCGGCATCACGGACATCATCACCACCATCATCACGAGCATGATCATGAGCACGACGGGCACTCGCATGAGCCGCCCAGCCACGTGACGATGGGGAATCTGCTGGCGCTGGGCATCTCGGGAGGGTTGGTGCCCTGCCCTGCCTCGTTGGTCCTTCTGCTGGGCGCGCTCGCCGTGGGGCGCCTGCCCCTAGGGCTGGCCCTGCTGGTGGCGTTCAGTCTGGGGATGGCCGGCATTCTGACAGCCGTCGGACTGGTCGTCGTCTACGCCAAACGCTGGCTGCCCGCGGACACCGGCCATTCGCATACCTTCCACTACGTCGCGATCGGCTCGGCGGCGGTGATGACGTTGATCGGCATCGGGCTCACCATCATTGCGCTGCGCGAATTCGGCAGTTTCAGGCTGGCGAGTGGCGGTTAAGCGGCTCATCATCCGTCCCGGCGCCATCGGCGATTGCCTGGTGGCGCTGCCGGCGATCGAACACTTGCGCGCGGACGTGACGGAGGTCTGGGTACCGACGGTGATCGAGCCGCTGGTTCACGGCGTGGACTGTGTGCGGTCGATTGCGCGGGTGGGTCTCGATCAGTTGGGCGTGCCGTGCGTGCAGCCGCCGGCGGGCCTGGTGGACCGGCTGCGTCAGTTCGACGACATCGTCAGTTGGTATGGGACCAATCGCGAGTCCTTTCAGGCGGCCGTCTACCGGCTGGGTCTGCCGTTCCGTTTTTTTCCGGCGCTGCCCGATCCTCAAGGCGACGTCCACGCAGCGGACTTCCTCATCCGTCCCCATGGCGGAAAGGAGCCCGCCGTGCCTCGCGTGCCCGTGACGGCGACGAAGCGCGACTTCATCGCCATTCATCCCTTTTCCGGCGGCGCCCGCAAGAACTGGCCGCTCGAACGGTTTCGCGGTTTGAAGCTGCCCTGGCCGGTAGAGTATTCGGCCGGACCCGAGGAGCGGCTGGACGGGGCGCGGCGTTTTGAAGATTTAGCGAGCCTGGCGCAGTGGCTGGCCTCGGCGCGCGTGTATATTGGCAATGATTCGGGTATCTCCCATCTGGCCGCGGCGGTGGGCACTCCCACGGTGGCGCTGTTCTTTGCCACTCGTCCGGAAGTGTGGGCGCCGCGCGGACCGGCGGTGAAGGTGATCCGAGCCGCAAGCATGGAGGAGATCGATTCGAATGATGTGGAACAGGCTGTTGGTGCTTGGCTCGCTGCTCAGCACCCTCTCGGCGCAAACGGTCACCACGCTCACGCGTGAAACACGCAATCCGTATGGCTTGGTGGTGGGGCCCGACAAGGCGCTCTACATCTGCGAGATTGACCGCCATGTGGTCTCGCGGCTGGATCTGAAGACGAAGAAGCTGACGATCGTGGCCGGGACGCCCGGCAAGAGCGGCTATGCGGGCGATGGTGGTCCGGCGACGGCGGCGCTGCTGTTTGAACCCTACGAGGTGCGCTTCGATCGAGCGGGCAATCTGTTCTTCGTCGAGATGAAGAATCACCTGATCCGGCGCGTGGACAAGAAGACCGGCGTGATCAGCACTGTGGCCGGCATGCCCGAGCCCGGTTTCGCCGGCGACGGCGGACCCGCGGCCAAAGCCCAGTTCCGCCAGCCGCACTCGATCGCCTTCGATCCGCAAGGCCGCCTGGTGGTGTGCGACATCGGCAACAACCGCGTGCGCCGCATCGACCTGGCCGCCGGACGCATCGAGACGATCGCCGGCACGGGCGAAAAGTTGCCCACCCCGAACGGAGCGGTCTTCTCGCCGCAAACGCCCTTGAATGGTCCGCGCGCCATCGACTTCGACCCCGCGGGCAACCTCTACCTCGCCTTGCGCGAAGGCAATCAGCTTTATCGCGTGGAGGCATCCAGCGGCAAGTTGACCCATCTGGCGGGCAGCGGGGCGAAGGGCTATGACGCCACGCCGCAGCCGGCGCTGAAGGCGGCGCTCAATGGTCCGAAAGGCGTCGCCTGGTCGCCGGACGGCGGGTTGTACTTCACCGACACCGAGTCGCACACGATTCGCCGCGTGGATTTGAAGACGGGCCTGCTGCAGACGGTGTTGGGGACGGGTCAGCGCGGCGATGGCCCGGATGGCAATGCTTTGCAATGCGCCACGGCGCGTCCGCACGGCATCTTCGTCGACCGCCAGGGCAAGGTTTACGTCGGTGACAGTGAGGCGCACTGCGTCCGTCTGGTGACGGGTGTCAAACCGGCTACTGCGCCCGCGCCTTGAAGCCGACTTCCTGCAGAATGATACCGAGGCGGCGGGTGTCGCCCGGCGAGGTGAAGGTTTTGTCGACCTTGATCGTCACCAGCGCCTTACCGCGCGGCCAGGTGATGGGCGGCGTGCGCAGGTCGTAGAGCCCGGGGCGGTCGTACTTCTGGCGATCGACTTCCTTGCCGTCCACCTCGACGATCACCAGACGCGCGGGCGCCGGGTCCGGAATATAGAGCTTCACCTCGAGCGGGGCGCTTTCGCCGTTCGACCTCAGATAGACCGAGCCCTGCTCACCCATCCAGCGGAAAAGGCCGGTTTCGAGCTGATAGATGCCGCTGACGATATGACTTTCCGCCTGCGGCGCGCCCATGGCGACAAACGACAGCGTGGGCAGCTTTTCCACCACCAGGTCAGCGCGAACGATGTCGACGGTGGACGTGGAAAGGTCGAAGGGCAGCAGTCCCAGGTCCGCCGTGGACCAGGCCGAATTCACGTCGAGCCCCACCAGCCGGAAGGGCGATTGCGGCGTGATCTTCTCTTCGGCAAACGGCGCAAGCGTGCCGCCGCCGGTGCTGTAAGGAATCGGGAAACCGAGCTTGGTGGAGATGATCAGGTCACCCGGCTGCACGGGCTGTCCCAGCCGCATCGGCAAGGCGCCCATCGCCTCAGCATAGTAGCGCAAGCCCCATTCGCCATTCACCCACACGCGCCGCGCGGCGAACTCCTGGCGGAAGCGGCCCACAAACTCCTGATAGCCCTTCCAGTGTTCATAGTTCGCCATGGCCAGCCCCAACGCCACTACGGCCTGTAAGCCGACTCCCACGGCGAGCCAACGTCTTTGCTGGATCACGCGCGAGGCGAGAATCGCCATCGGCGGCAGGATGGGCAGCAGATAGCGCGCCGAGCCCGCGAAGAACAGCACGACCCCGCAGGTAAAGAAGATTGCGATCCAGCCCGCCAGGAAGACGTTGGTGCGGTCCCAACGGCGGCGCTGCATCCAGAGGGTGCCGACGACGGTGCCGGTCAGAAACGGCCCGATGACGAAGAACAGATGGCCCGTGAGGGCGATCGCGTTGCGAAGCTTGGAGGAGGCTCGCTGCAGGTCGTATTCCTTGAAGTAGCCCATCGCCACCAGCACCGGAAACGCGCCGCCGGTGAGGCGTTCGAAGATCTGCCACAGCACCAGCGCGATCACCGGCGTGCAGGCGATGATCCAGCCGGCGCGCCAATGGCGATGCTTGATCCACAGATAGAGCCAGAGAATCGGCACGATGGCCACGCACTGATACGCTGCCAGTCCGGCGCAGGCCAGCATCGGAATGGCGAGCCAGAGCTTCCGGTAGATGAACGCCGTGATGCCCGTCAGGAAGCAGGCGAAAAACGGCAGGTCGGACTCGAAGGAGTTGCCCGCCACCACGAAGGCCGGCGACACCAGCACCAGGAGCGTGGTCCAGATCGGATTCGGCGAATAGCGCAAGGCGAGCGCGCGCATGCTGAAGGCCACCATCAGCGACAGCACCAGATAGCAAAGATGGAAGGTTACTTCCCGGATGTCGCCGGTCGCGGCCAGGATGGACGTCAGAATCCAGGCATTGAGCGGCGGATGCGGATGGCCCCGCATATCCACTTCGCGGCCTTGAAAAACGTAATGGGCGTGCGTGGGATGCAACGGTTCAATCTGGCCGTGCATGGCGCCGGCCAGATAGTAGTAATCATCGCCTTGCACCGGATGGTCGAGAAATAAGACTCGGGTAGCGATCGCCACCACAAGAATGACCAGCAGTTGGGCGAGTTTAGTCCGCGGCACGGCTTTGGGGCGAAGGCGGCCGCCAGCGCAAAATCGGCTTGCGGGCCGCAAGCGTTTCGTCCACGCGGCTAACGCGCGTGTTGTAAGGCGCCTTCAGCACAAAGGCCGGGTCGGCTTCGATTTCCTTGGCAATGGAGATCATCGCGTCGACAAACAGATCGAGTTCCTGCTTGGGTTCCGTCTCGGTGGGCTCGATCATCATGGCGCCGGGGACGATCATCGGAAACGCGGTGGTATAGGGATGGAAGCCATAGTCGATCAAACGCTTGGCGATGTCCATCGTCTTCACGCCGCGCTTCTCCTGCCGCGAGTGGCTGAACACCACTTCGTGCATGGAGGGCGATTGATAGGGGAGGTCGAAATGCGACTCCAGCCGCTTCCGCAGATAGTTCGCATTCAGCAAAGCATCGATGGTGGCGTTCCGGAGTCCCGGGCCGCCGTGAGCCATGATGTAAGCCAGCGCCCGCACCAGCACCCCGAAATTGCCATAGAAGGCGCGAACTTTCCCGATCGTATCGGGACGATCATAATCCCAGTGCCAGGACCCGTCGGCATGTTTGAGCCGCGGCGTGGGCAGGAACGGCTCCAGGTGCGCGCGCGCCGCCACGGCGCCAGCGCCGGGGCCACCGCCGCCATGGGGCGTCGACATCGTCTTGTGCAGGTTCAGATGCATGACGTCCATGCCGAAGTCGCCGGGCCGGGCGATGCCCACCAGCGCATTCATGTTGGCGCCGTCCATGTACACCTGCCCGCCTTTTTCGTGCACAATGCGGGCAATCTGCGTGATGTTCTCTTCGAAAACGCCGACCGTATTCGGGTTGGTGACCATAAAGGCGGCCACTTCGTCGTTCATCGCCGCTTCAAGCGTGGCCGGATCCACCATCCCCTGGTCGTTCGACTTCAGCGTGCGGACCTCGTAACCGACCATCGCCGCCGTCGCCGGATTCGTGCCGTGCGCCGAGTCCGGCACCAGCACGATTTTGCGCGGGTTGCCTTGTTTCTCGAGATACGACCGGATCAGCAACAGGCCCGTCATCTCGCCATGCGCGCCCGCGGCGGGTTGCAGCGTGACGCATTCCATACCGGTGATTTCGCTGATGGCGCGTTCGAGCGCCGCGACCACTTCCATCGCCCCTTGCGACAGATCGTCGGGCTGGTAGGGATGCGCCCAGGCCAGACCTTCGGTGCGCGCCACCAGTTCGTTCACACGCGGGTTGTACTTCATCGTGCACGAGCCGAGCGGGAACAAGCCGAGGTCAATGCCATAGTTCCAGGTGGAGAGCCGCGAAAAATGACGAATCACCTCCACCTCGCTCACTTCGGGAAAGCCTTCGATCTCGGTGCGCGCGTTGCCGGCGCCCAGCACCTTCGGATCCACCCCGGGCACATCGAGCGGCGGCAGCTGATAGCCGACTTTGCCCGGCGAGCTGGACTCGAAGAGCAAGCCTTCGTTCTGGCTCATGATCTGGACTGTCTTGCCCGTAGCGCTCATCGGCACACCTCCACCACGCGATCCATATCCGCCTTCTTGTTCATTTCGGTGACGCACCACAAAGCGCAATCCGCCAGTTCCGGATAGAAGTCACCGAGCGCGAGCCCGCCCACGATCTTGTGTTCCCGCAACGCGCTGCTTTGCGCCGCCGGGGTGCCTTTGGCCCGCGCGACGAACTCGTTGAAGTAAGGGCCTTCGAACCGCAGCGGCAATTGCGAGCCGAGGTAGTGCGCCTTCGATAGATTCTGCAGCGCCAGATCGCGCAAGCCCTGCTTGCCGTAGACGCTCATGAACACGGTGGCCATCAGGGCAATCAGCGCCTGATTGGTACAGATGTTCGACGTCGCCTTCTCTCGCCGGATGTGCTGTTCGCGCGTGGAAAGCGTGAGGCAGAAGGCACGGCGTCCATCGGCATCGCGCGTTTCGCCGACCAGACGGCCCGGGATCTGTCGCAGATATTTTTCCTTGGTAGCGATCACGCCCGCGAACGGACCGCCATAGCTCGGCGAAATCGCAAAGCTCTGCAGTTCGCCGCAGACGATGTCGGCTTCGGTGGCCGGCTCAAGTAGACCCAGCGAGACCGCCTCCGTAAACACCCACACCAGCAGCGCGCCGGCGCGGTGCGCAATCTCCGCGATGGCCGCCGCGTGTTCCACGCCGCCGAAGAAGTTGGGCGACTGCACGATGACGGCCGCCGTGTGCGCATCCACGTGGTTGGCCAGATCGTCCAGATCCACCGTGCCGCGCTTGGCGTCATAGGCGCTGGTTTCCACCGGCAACCCTTGGCGCTTCATATACGTGTCGAGCACCTGGCGATATTCCGGATGAACGTTGCGAGCCACCACGACTTTGTCGCGGCCGGTGATGCGGCAGGCCATCATGGCCGCCTCCGGCACCGCCGTCGAGCCGTCGTACATCGAGGCGTTGGCGACGTCCATGCCGGTGAGCTGACAAATCATCGTCTGAAACTCGAAGATCGTCATCAGCGTGCCCTGCGCCATCTCCGCCTGGTACGGCGTGTAGGACGTAAGGAACTCGCCGCGAGACGCCACCACGTCGCACATCACCGGGCGGAAGTGCGAGTACACGCCAGCCCCCAGAAACGAGGCGTAGCCGCTGGCACATTCACTCGCGCGGGCTTTGAAGTAGTCGACAATCTCGTACTCGGAGACGCCGGGAGCAATCTCCAGCGGCCGTTTCAAGACGGCGTCGGCCGGCAAGTGCGCATGCAGCTCGTCCAGCGACTTGATTCCAATTACCGCCATCATCTCCTGGCGCTCGGAGTCCGACTTAGGCAGATACCTCAAACGATAACCTCATCTCGAAATTGAACACACGAGTAGCGGCGCACCAACCCGACACGCCGGCAGCGAGCTACTCGCCGATGTATTTTTGATAATCCGCGGCGCTCATCAATCCCTTCACTTCGTCGGGAGAGCTGAGCTTCACCTTAACCAACCAGGCTTGGCCATGCGGGTCTTCATTCAACTTTTCCGGCTGGGTCGCCAGCACGGAATTGACTTCCAAAACTTCACCGGACACGGGCGAATAGATGTCCGAAACGGCCTTCACGCTTTCCACCGAACCGAAGGTGGCATGCGCCGTCAGCGCCAGCCCGATCTTCGGCAGGTCGACATAGACGATGTCGCCCAACTCTTTCTGCGCATGGTGGGTAATGCCAATTGTCCCGACCCCCTCGGCCACACTAACCCACTCGTGCTCTTTGGTATATGAGTAATTGTCCGGATACATGAATCCTAAGCTTGGCCTCTCTTGTAGAACGGCGTGGCCACCACGACCGCGGCAGTGGGCTGGTTCCGCACCAGGACTTCAAACTCCGTGCCCACGCGCGCCTGTTCGGCTGGCAAATAACATAATCCGATATTTTTCGGCGCGCCTGGCGCCGAAAGTGTCGGCGACGGACTCCCGGAAGTGACCCAGCCGGCCTTGCTGCCGCCGATCTGCACCTCGTACCCATCGCGCCCAATGCCACGGCCCACCATCTCAAAGCCGGCGAGCTTGCGCGTAATCCCGCGTTCCTTTTGCGCCACCAAGGCGGCCTTGCCGACGAAGTCCGGCTTGTCGAATTTGACGATCCAGGCGAGATCCGCTTCGAGCGGGGTGATGCTCGCCTCGATCTCGTGACCATAGAGCGCCATCTTCGCCTCCAGACGCAGCGTATTGCGCGCACCCAGGCCGGCCGGTTTCAGGCCGAACTCTTCGCCCGCCTCGGTCACGGCCCGCCAAATGCGTTCCGCTTCTACGGGCGCCACGTAAATCTCGAAGCCGTCTTCGCCGGTGTAGCCTGTGCGTGCGATGCGCGCCGGCGTGCCGGCGACTTCGCCGTCCGTAAACCAGTAATATTTGATCGACGCCAGGTCGGTGGCGGTCAGCTTTTGCAGCGTCTCGAGCGCGCGCGGACCCTGAATGGCGAGTTGCGCGTAACGGTCCGAAGACAGTTCCACGGCAGCGTCGAAGCGATTCTGCTCGACGATGTGCGCGTAGTCTTTTTCCTGATTGCTCGCGTTGACGCAGATGAAGAAATGATCATCGGCCACCTTGTGCACCAGGATGTCGTCGACGAAGCCGCCCGTCTCATACAGCAGGCCGGAGTAGTGGATCTGACCAGTCTTGAGCTTAGCCGCCCAGTTCGAGGAGATGTGATCGACCAGGTCCAGCGCCTGCGGGCCCCGGATGTCGATCTCGCCCATGTGGCTGACGTCGAACAGCCCGACGGCTTTGCGCACCGCATGGTGCTCATCCACCAGGCCCGAATACTGCACGGGCATGTCCCACCCGCCGAAATCCACCATCTTGGCCCCCAGCGAGCGATGCAAGGCATTGAGTGCCGTTTTTTTCAGCGGAACAGAAGTGCCATCAGTGGACATGCGGAACCCTCACTATAGCAACCAAAACCCCATTTCACCGAGTCGCCGAGGCAGAAACTTCGCCGGGCGTGCGAAAGGTGCCGAACCCAGCGCTACGCCAGGGCCCGGTAACCGCTGAGCCGAATGCCCAACCGATCGATCGCCTCGCGCACCCCCGGGTCGGTGAGGGCTTCGAGTTCGATCAGACGGCTGCGCTTCAGGCGGGTCGGGGCGGCTTGCAATTCCGCGCCCAGAAACGCCGGATGCACCATCAGTTCCGTGGTGCCGTCGGGCAGGGTCGGCAGCAGGGTCAAGAGCCGCTCCACGTTCAGATAGCCAGTCAGCGCGAAGCCGGTGAAGTGATCGGTGCTGCGAGTGGCATAGGGCTTGAGCACCGCGTCGAAACGCGTCTTCCGCAGCATCCCGATCAGTTTGGCGACCATCCGCCGCTTCCAGCTCACGTTCTCGTCCGCCGGCAGATCAAACGGACGTCGCACCCAGGGAATGTCGTATTCCTTGCTCAGCCGTCCCACGGCATCGAGCACCGGCGGCAGCAGATGCGTGTGCTTGTGCGTATCGAGATGCCGCGGCTCGAGCCCCGCATTCCGGATCCGTTCGATCTGCGCACGCAGTTCTTCATAAGGCTTAATACGGCCGCGAGCCAGTTCCTTCATCAGGTCCGGAATCGAAGCCGGAAAGCGTCGCGTGGAAAGCAGAGAGCAGCCGCCAATCAGCACCAGATGGCAACCGACGTCCAAAGTGGGATGCTCGCGGGCCAGCCCGACGGCGTGTTCGAACGCGTCGCCATTGGCCATCAGCGTAGTCGCCGTCAGGATCCCATGCGTATGGCAATGGACGATGCCTTCGTTCACGTCCCGCGTGAACCCGAAGTCATCGGCATTCACAATCAGAGTCTTCAGAACAATCCCAGTTTGATCCGCAGGAACTTCTTCGGGTTCGCTCGGAAGTCTTTCATCAGGCCCTGCATCTCGCGGGCCGTGCCATTCAAGTTGTCATACAACGACGCATTGACCAGCAGTTGCCCAATCGTGCCTTGGCCGGAATTGATTTTGTCGATCGTCGTATCGAGCTTCTTCATGCTCGTCAACAACTGGTTGTGCAGTTCGTCGGAATTCAGCAGCTTGCCCGCCGTTCCCTTGCCCGAATTGATCAGTTCGATCGTCTTGCGGACGTCGACGATCGTCCCGCGCATTTCGTCGTAGAGCGCTTGATCGCGCAGCAGTTTGCCAGCTGTGCCTTTGCCGTCCTGGATGTCGGCCACCAGATTGTCCACCCGGCCCAGCGTGCGGCGCAGGTCCGTGTACATGGACTCGTCGTAAACCATCTTGCCGATGAGGCCCTGGCCCGTGTTGATGGCCTTCGTTAGCCGGTCGATTTCGCCCACAATCGAAAGCGCCTTGTTATAGAGCGTCTCATCCACCAGCAGCTTGCCGATGGTGCCGTTGCCGACTTCCACCTGCTTGATGATGCCCTCGATCTTCGAGAGAATCGAGTTCGCACTTTCGAGCATCTGCAAGCCCTGCGTCTTCATGTCGTCGATTTCGGGCTGCACCTTGCTCTGGATCTCGCCTTCGGGCGCGATCAGGGTCTTGCTGTTGCCACGCAGGATCGCCAGGTAACGGCCGGAAAGCAGATTCTCGCTGCCCACCTGCGCGGTGGAATCCACGGGGATCTCCTTCATCATGTCGTTATCGACGAGCATCGTGATCCGTACGGTACGCTCAGGTCGCTTGTCGCCCGAAAGTTCAACATTGTCAACTTTGCCCGCCAGGATGCCATTCAAGCGCACCGGCTGACCCGCCGAGATGCCGCCTGAACTGACGAAGTAGGTGTACAGCTTCGTCTGTCGCGCAAAGAAACTCTTGTTGCTGGTCATGAAGAAAATCAGCACGCCGAGCATGGCGAGAGCGAAGATGGCCGTCAGGCCCACCCGTAGCTGAGTCCAGCTCTGGTTTTTTGCGGTTAGTGCCATATCTTCTTCCGGATCATTCCTTTGCAGCCGGCCCTCAGGCGGTTCGCGCCTGCATTACAAATTTTCCCACATAGGGGTCGCGGGAAGCATGGAGCTCCTCCTGCGTGCCTTCGAAGACGATGGCCCCCTTCTGCATCACCATGAATTGCGTCCGCTGGTTGGTGACCGCGCTCGGCTGAAAGCGCTCGATCTTGCCGCTTCGCGGATTGTAGTGATAGTTGGCCATCAGCGCCCCGTCCTGCAGTCGGTGGGAGACGATGACGGTGGCGGTGTTGCGCTGGTCGCGCTGCTTGATCACCAGGGCCATGATGTTATTGGCTGTGATAGGGTCGAGCCCGGCGGTGGGCGAGTCATAGAACACCAGGCTCGGATTGGTGACGTTGGCGCGCGCGATGCCGACGCGGCGCCGCATGCCGCCCGAGAGCTCACTCGGCACCTTGTCCAGCGTATGTCCCAGTTCGACGTCATTCAGAATCGCTTCGACGCGCGGCAGGACATCCTCGTCGTTCATGGTCGACCCGGCCTGATTCAGCAGGGGGTAGGCGACGTTCTCGGCAATCGTCATCGAGTCAAAGAGGGCGCTTTCCTGAAAGAGCATTCCCACCTTGGAACGAATGGCGAACAGCTCGCGCTCCTTCAGATTGGTAATTTCTTGATTGAACAGCAGGATGCGGCCTTCGTCGGGATGGACCAGGCCCAACGCCGTCTTCAGGAGTACCGTCTTCCCCGCGCCGGCCGCGCCGAGAATCACGCGGGTCTCACCCGCCAGCAGCCGAAAGCTCACCCGGTCGAGCACGTTCACCCCGTCGAAACTGACCGAGACGTTCTCGAATTGCAAAATGGATTCGGGAGCCGCCATTACAGGTTCACAAAGATCTGCGTGAGGAACAGATTGATGATGAAGACCCACACCGAGCTCACCACGACAGCCTGCGTGGTGGCGCGGCCCACGCCCTGCGTGCCGCCCGTGGTGGAGATGCCGTAATAACAGCCCACCAGCGAAATGACGAAGCCGTTAAAGAAGGGCTTGATCAGCCCCTGCATCACGTCATCGTATTCGAGAATGCTGTGGACGCCCGTCCAGTACATGGCGCTGGTGGTGCCAATCAGGCCGAGCGCCACCAGCCATCCGCCAATCATGCCGACAAAATCGGCAATGATCGTCAGCAGCGGCAGCATCAGCGTCATGGCCAGCATACGCGGCGTCACCAGTTTCTGGACCGGGTCGGTGCCCAGGGCGCGCATCGCGTCGATCTGTTCGGTCACCTTCATCGAGCCGAGTTCGCTGGCGATGCCGGAGGCGTTACGGCCAGCTACCAACAGGGACGTCAGCACGGGGCCCAACTGCGCCACCAGCGTAATCGACACGATCTGCCCCACCTGGCTCGACGCGCCATAGGTGTCGAGCGCTTTCGACATCTGGAGCGCCATCACCGCGCCGGAGAAGGCGCCGGTGAGCGCGATGATGGGCAGACTGCCCACGCCAATCCGGTCCATCTGCGTCAGCACGTCGTCCCAATAATGAGGCGCGCGAAAGAGGTTGGCGAGCGCTTTGCCGGCCAGGAAGCAAAATTCCTGGAGGGTAGCTACGGGACCTTTGAAGAACTCAAACAAGGGAAGTTAAGACGATGCTAGCATAGCCAAGCCCTGATCCCTCAATCTGTTAAGCTGTGGGCGTGGCGAAGGGCTTAACAGACATTCCCGGCTTGAAGGTCGGCCACGCCACGGACCTGGAAGGCCTGACGGGTTGTACGGTCATCCTCTGCGAAGGGGGCGCCGCCTGCGGCGTCGAAATTCGCGGCTACGCCACCGGGACGCAAGAGATCGACACGCTGAACCCGATGCATGTCACCGACCGCGTGCACGGGCTGGTCCTTTCCGGCGGCAGCGCGTTCGGCCTCGAAGCAGCCAGCGGCGTCCGCCGTTTCCTCGAGCAAAAAGGCATCGGCTTCGACACCCGCGTCGCCCGGGTGCCGATCGTCCCCGCCGCGATTCTCTTCGACCTGGGCTTGGGCAAAGCCAACGCCCGGCCGACGCGCGAGATGGGCCTGATGGCTGCCTCTGCCGCCACCGACGGTCCGGTCGCCGAGGGCAACGTCGGCGCCGGCACCGGCGCCTCGGTCGGCAAAGTTCACGGGCTCGCGCAAGCCATGAAGTCCGGCATCGGCACCGCCACCGTCGCTCTCGACGGCGTCTACCGGGGCGTCCTGGTGTCGGCGATCGCGGCGGTGAACGCCTGGGGCGACGTCCGCGATCCGGTCACCAACCGCATCCTGGCCGGCGCGCGCGTCAGCCCAAAGTCGAAGGAGTTTCTGGACACCACGCGCGAGCTCAAAAGGGGGGTGCTGGCGCCGCAGGTCCCCGCCAATACGACGCTGGTAGCCGTGGCGACCAATGCCGCGCTCGACAAATTGCAAGCCAATCGGCTCGCGCAACTCGCCCACGCGGGGCTTTCGCGCACGGTGTCTCCGGCTTACACCCGCATCGACGGCGATATTGTCTTCGCCATGGCCCCGGTCGGGTCCAAGGGGAGAGCGGATCTGGATGCCTTGGGGGTGGCGGCGGCCGAAGCAGTGGCGCAGGCCATCGTCCGGGCAGTGAAACTGAGTGCGAGCTTGGGGGGGATTCCGGGACTGGCGGGATGAGGCGGGAAAGGGCCGACCGCAACTCGGCCCAGGGAAAATAAGAGCTTACGAACCGGTCGACGAAGCCCGGGTCATCACACTGCCGACCTTCGAGAAGATCGTGCTGATCGACGTGGAAACGTTGGGCATGATTGCCCCGGCCGCCACCGCGACGAACCCAGCCATGAGGGCATATTCAATCAAATCCTGACCACGCTGATCCTTCCAGATCTTGGCGCGCAGGACGAGTTGGTTCAAATTGAGCAAGTAACGCAAATGCTTTCTCTCCACCAGGAATGAGTGAAGCGGACGAGCGCCTGCCGTGCGGGCCAGGCCGCTCGTCCGCCATCGATGCTTAGGAGCCCGTACCGGAGGCGCCCGTCATCACGCTGCCGACCTTCGAAAAGATCGTGCTGATGCTGGTCGCGACGTTCGGCATGATGGCGCCGGCGGCCACGGCCACAAAGCCGGCCATCAACGCGTATTCGATCAGGTCCTGACCGCGGGTGTCTTTCCAGATCCGCAGCTGCCACACAAGTTTCATGACGTTCTTCATGTTTGTTTCTCCTTAACTGATTTCTTGTTCTTTTTCTTTACTGCCGGACTGCGGGCTGCTGCCGACGGCGACGCCCGCGCAACTCATTAGGAGCCGGTGCCGGAGGACGCGGTCATCACGCTGCCGACCTTCGAAAAGATCGTGCTGATGCTGGTCGCCACGTTCGGCATGATCGCGCCCGCGGCAACGGCCACAAAGCCGGCCATCAACGCGTATTCGATCAAGTCCTGACCGCGGGTGTCTTTCCAGATCCGCAGCTGCCACACAAGTTTCATGACGTTCTTCATTTGTTTTTCCTTAAAAGGGTTGGGGGTTCGGGTTTTTCACTCGCCTGGAGCGATTCAGGCGAATGAACCGGGCCGAGATAGCGGCCCGTGGGTCAATTACGAGCCGGTACCCGACGACGCGGTCATCACACTGCCGACCTTCGAAAAGATCGTGCTGATGCTGGTCGCCACGTTCGGCATAATGGCGCCAGCGGCGACGGCAACAAAGCCGGCCATGAGCGCGTATTCGATCAGATCCTGGCCGCGGGTGTCTTTCCAAATCCGCAGCTGCCACAAAAGATTCATGACGTTCTTCATCAAGCTCCCCTCCTTCAGAGGAAGTTTTGTTCGGATGAGTCGAATGTAAACCGATCGGCGCTTACGAAAAATTAGGGTTTTTCCTAGGTTTTTGGGCAATCCCCCCTAGGGTTTCTGGTCCATCCCCGGATCTCGTACTAAGCCCCCGGCTTTTGCCGGCTAAAGATCCGCGGCCGATCCGCCGATTTGCGCCTAAGTCCAGTGAGATGAGTCACTCAGCACCCGCCGCCACCACCTTCGCCCTTCAATCGCCCCTGGGCTTGCGGCGCTGGTTTCTGCCTTCTTTATCGGATCTCCTGTTCGTTGCCTTACTGTTTTGGCTGCTTTTGTTCACCAATTCCGGCGCTCCCAACGGTCTGCTCTCCGATGCGGCGGCCGGATTCCACATTAGAACTGGCGAACAAATACTAGACACTGGTCACCTGCCGTACCAGGATGCGTTTTCTTTCTCCAAACCCGGCGGCGATTGGTTCGCCTGGGAATGGCTCGCCGACGTTGTCTTCGCTTTCCTTTTCCGCGCCGGCGGACTGAAATGGATCGTCCTTTTCTCGGCGGCCACCCTGGCATTCTGCTGCTGGCTGGTGCTCCGCTCGATGGTCGCCACCGGCGCCAACGCTCTGGCCTCGATCTTTGTTCTGCATGCGGTGATCGGCGCCGGCTCGGTCCACTTTCTGGCCCGCCCCCACATCTTCACGATTCTTTTTCTGACCCTGGCCTTCGAAATTCTCCGGCAGGACCGTCTGTCCCATCCCCTCTTCCCGGACCGCCGTATCTGGTGGCTGATCCCCCTGACGGCGCTCTGGGTGAATCTGCACGGCGGCTTTGCCGGGCTCATCATTACGCTCGCCGTTCTCACCGTCGGCGCCCTGCTCGAGCGCGACCACCGCCAGGCCAAACGCCGCGCGCTGCTGCTCGCCGGCTGTCTGGCGGCGTCGCTCGCCAACCCGTACGGCTACCGGCTCCACCTGCACATGGCCGAGTACCTGCGTGCCGACTGGATCCGCAAGATGGTGCAGGAGTTCCAGCCGCCCGCGCTCGAAACGGCGTCCGGGGTGTATTTCGAATGTTTGCTGTTCGCCGGCATCGTCGCCGCCGCCCGGCTGGCCTGGCAAGGCAACTGGAGTTGGGCGCTGCTGATCGCCGCCTGGGCGCATGCTTCCCTGCTCTCGGTGCGTCATGTGCCGATCTATGCGGCGCTGGTGGCGGGTCCGATTGCCGCGATGCTCTCTGACGGCATGCAACTGCTCGCGCAGCGCGGCGGCCGGCGCTCAGTGTGCGCGGCGCTCGCGGCGGTTGGGCAGGAGCATGTCCCCAATTTGCAGCGCTCGAGCCTGTTGGTGCCCGTCCTGCTGCTGCTGATGGTCTTCACCAGCTTCGGCCTCGCCTACCCGGACGATTTTCCGGCGGGCAAGTTTCCCGTCGGGCTGATCGCCAAACATCGCACCCTCCTCGAACGCTCCCGCCTGTTCACGCTCGACGCTTGGGGTGACTATCTGATTTTTCGAAACTATCCGCGGCAACAAGTGTTCTTCGATGGCCGCACCGACTATTACGGCCGGCGGATGAGCGAAGAGTATCTCGCGCTCGTCAACGGGGCGCCGCACTCCGAAAAAAACCTCGACAAATACCGGGTGGACACGGTGATGATGACCACCGCCAGCCCGCTCGCCCAGTCCCTGGCCGGTAATCCGGCCTGGCAACTGGTCGACCAACAGGACGACGTCGCCATTTATCGCCGGCGCGCGAACTAGGCATTGGAAGGAAACATGAAGCGCATTACTCTCCTTTTCCCGCTTTGGGCCGGTCTGCTGACCGCCAGCACTCTGGATCTCACCCCCACGCTGGGGTCGGCCGGCGACATCACCGCCAGCGGACACGCTCCCACCGCCGCGCAGTCCGGCGTCGCGCGGCTCGCCTTCTCCACGGGTGTCCTTTGCTCTGGCGTGGCCATCTCGCCCACCGTCGTGCTCACCTCGGCGCATTGCATCGGCTCGGCAACTGGTGTAACGGCTTCGTTCACCGACTCCGGATCCAACACCGGCGACTTCACGGGCAACACCTTCCTGGTCAATCCCGGCTGGACCGGCGACTTGGGCACCGGCGTCGACCTCGCCTTGGTCTACCTCACGTCGCCCTTGGCCTCCTGGGTGACCATCTCCGAGCTGTATAACAACACCGACGAAGTGGGGCGCATTTATCAGGTAGCCGGCTGGGGTGCTCAAGCATCGAACGGCGCCGCGGCGGGCAGCGTCCAGACCTTCGGCGTTGCCATGCGCGTGGGCAACAACACCTGGGACTCGCTCTTTGTCGGCTTCAACCCCTACCCGAACCGCACCGACATCCTCGTCGCCGACTTCGATGGACCCGGCTCCGGCGTCCCGCTCGAAGTTACTGTCGCCCCCGGCGACTCCGGTGGTCCCAGCTTCCTCGACGGCAAGGTCGCCGGCATTACGTCGTTCAGCGCCTCGGTCAGCGGGCAACCCACGGGCGCCTACGGCGAATATAACGGCATGACGCGCATCTCGTCGCACTTGGCGTGGATTCAGGCCAACGCCGGCCTCGAAACGCCGGAGCCGTCGTCGCTAGCCCTGGTCTTCAGCGGTGTCTATTTGGTTTGGGCCGTCAAGCGCCGGTCGGTCAACTCGTAGAGCGTTCCGTGTTCGGTCCCGAAAACGCGATGCAGTCCCGGATGCTGCTGCATCGCCTTCATGGCCGCCGCCTTCTCTTCCTCGCCTAGGTCACGGCGAAAGTCGTTGGCGTGGACGTACAGGTACTGGTAGCCGCGCTCGCCGGCGTAGCGGTCGATCTCGCGGAAGAACTGCACCGTCGCCCCCTGATCCTCGCGATACCAATACGACGTCGGAATCACGCGATGCATCGAGTAACGTCCCGTGAACAGATACAACGTCGGGTCATCGTAAGCCACCACGCGCGCCTCCCGGGGCAGATTCTGCTCCATCCACGCATAGGCCTTTCGTCGCTCCGCCAGATCGGCCCTTCCTTGCTCATAGCCCGTCGGGATCAGCACGAAGCCGGACTCCGCATGCTTCCAGATGCTCACCACCATGGCGATTGCCGCCGCCGTCGCGATCAACCCCGCGGCCGCCTTCTGATCCAGCTTTGTCTCACCCATCACCCGGCGCATCATCGCCAGCAGATGCAGCACTTCGACGATCGCCCCGGCCAAACACAACGGCAACAGGGGCAGCGTGAAGCGTTCGTTCGGCGGAAAATGCCAAACCAGCAGAATCGCCGACGAGAACGCAGCGTAGTAGATGTAGGCACGCATCCGCCCGTCGCGATACAGGCGCGCCATGCCGGAGAGCACGAACAGACCGGCCACAATCGTCGCGATCTTGCTGAAGAAGCCCAACTCCGTCTTGGGCATCACGAACGCGCCGATGCCGAAGAGAAACTGGTCCAGGTTCTTCCACAACACCAGCGGCAGCGTCTCCCAGGTGACGTTCATGAACTGATACGCCAGATAGTTGGTCGACTCGATCTGCACCAGATCCTGCGACGGCGTGCGGTGCAGTTGCGTCCATAATGTCCAACCCACCACCGCCGGCAGCATCCCGGCGGCAAACCGCAGGGCCGCCCGCCGGTTCGCGCTCAGCCAGTAAAACAACGGCATCGCCACCAGCAGGGGCATCGCCGCCGTCCGCGTGAGATAGGCGGCCCCGGCAATCAAGCCCGCGGCTAATGGCCAACCGGCTTCTCCGGCTAGCAGGCACGCCAGTAGCAGCGCCGTAAACGGAATCTCAGTGAAGAGGCTCGTCCCGAAGGCGAGTACGTAGGCGTTGAAGCCCAGCAGAGCCGCCAGCGCCGGCGCCAAATCATGACGCCGATAGTAGAGCGCCGCCAGCACCAGCATCAACGGAATGAACACCCATTGCAGCAGCATCGCCCACGGCAGCATCGCCGGAAAGGCCGGCCCCCAGCGCCACAGGGTGGAAAGGTAGAGCGGATACAGCGGCGGATACTTGGTCTGCGCCGGCTCCTCCGGCAGACTTAGGATCCGGTAGCCGCGCCCGTCGGTCAACGACTTCGCCGAGATCAGATAAATGCCGTCATCGTGCAGTTCCCCGATTCGCGGCAGGTCGCGATACGTCCAGGCCAGCCAGGCCGAAGGCAGGCAGCCAAGCACCAGCAACACCCAGGTGCGAACGGTCACGGGGACAGGGGTCATCCCTGGGGAGATCGGCATTCCGCAAGGGAAGCCTTAGACTAGTAGCTAGTGTCTACCGTTGATCAAATGGCCTACCTCAAGAAAGGGCTGGCCGAACTCATTCCCGAAGAAGAACTCCGTCAGCGCCTCGCCAGCGGTAAAAAGCTGCGCGTCAAAGCGGGCTTCGACCCCACTGCCCCGGACCTTCATCTCGGCCATACCGTCCTGCTCCGCAAAATGAAGCACTTCCAGGACCTCGGCCATCAGGTCATCTTCCTCATCGGCGACATGACCGGCCTCATCGGCGACCCCACCGGCCGCAACGCCACCCGCCCGCCGCTCACACGCGAGCAATTGAACGCCAACGCCGAAACCTACAAGCAGCAAGTCTTCAAGATTCTCGATCCCGACCTCACCGAAGTCCGCTACAACTCGGACTGGCTCGCACCCCTGAGCTTCGAAGACGTCGTGCGCCTCTGCTCGAAATACACCGTCGCCCGCCTCCTCGAGCGCGACGACTTCTCCAAGCGCTACGCCGCGCAAACCCCCATCTCCGTCCACGAGTTCCTCTACCCGCTCTCTCAGGCTTACGATTCGGTCGCGCTGGAATGCGACGTCGAGATGGGCGGCACCGACCAGAAGTTCAACCTCCTCGTCGGCCGCGACATCATGCGCGATTACGGCAAACTGCCGCAGATCATCGCCACCGTTCCCATCCTCGAAGGCCTCGACGGCGTCGAGAAGATGTCGAAGTCGAAGAACAATTACGTCGGCGTCACGGAGCCCGCGGCCGACATGTTCCGCAAACTGATGAACATGGCCGACACCCTCGTCTGGCGCTACTACGAACTGCTCACCGACCTCTCGATGGAAGAGATCGCCGCCATGCAGCGGGCCGGCGACCCGCAGCGTTATAAGAAGGAACTCGCCTCGCGCATCGTCAAGGACTTCCACGGCGCGCAAGAGGCCGCCACCGTCGAGGCCGCCTGGGGCGGTTGGCCCGCCTACGAAACCCTGGATCAATTCCCGTCCGCCGACGCGCGCCTCAATCGTGTGCTCGTCGCGGCCAGGTTCTGCGGCTCGGTCACCGAGGCCGACAAACTCATCAAGGGCAACTCCGTCGGGCTGCGCACGCATCCGGCCGAAACCGAAGTCGCTGTCACCGGACCGTCGCAGAAGCTCGACCCCGGCCACTACACCGTACGCGTCGGCAAGCGTTACAAAGGCATCTCCATCTAACGTTCCATGCCGATCACTCGCCCCGCCGCGGTGCTCACGATCCTGGCCGGCATGCTGGGCACCTTCGCGCTGGACGCGGCTCTGTTTCGCACCCGTCTTTACCTCGACTGGCTTCCCTACGAATCCACCACCGGAGTCTTCGAAGCCCGGCTGCGCACCGAGCGCGAGTATCAACGCTATCCGGGCCGGCTCGTGGTGACTCTGGGCGACTCGCGCTTCGCTTACTTACCGCGCGTCGCCAACCACTTCACGCACGAGTCCGGTTATACCTTTCGCCACGCGGGCTTGGCGGGCACCAACGCCCGCACTTGGTATTACATGTTGCGCGAACTCGACCCTACTGCTCGCCGCTACAGCGCCGTCGTCCTCGGCTTCGACGACTTCGAAGATCAAGACACGCTGGTCGACTACGCCGACGACCAGCGCAGCCTTCACTACATCATCGGCCACTTACGCCTCGCCGACTTACCTACCTTTGCGTCCAGTCACCGCACCGCACCCTCCCAATGGGCAGCCCTCCGCGGCGGCCTCCTCCGCGGCATCACCCTGCAGTCCGACGTGCAGGACTTCCTCCTGCATCCCCGCGAGCGCCTCCGCCTGGTCGAACTCAATCGCCGCGGCTGGGCCGGCTGGACCTACGACTACGACGACGAAGAGCGCTCGCTCGCTGGCCTGGAGATGAACTGGGCCACGCGCCAAATTACTTACCCACCCAACATGGATCCGAGTTACCGGAAGATCTTTTACGAGATACTCTTCCGCGGCTCTGGCGAAGATACCGGCCACAAGCGGGCGTTCCATCGGGAGTGGGTCGGCCGCATCGTCGACCATTATCGCGGCTCGCCCACGCAGATCATCTTCGTCCGTCTGCCGCGCGGCCCTCTCAGCGCTCCCACCGACCTGCCCCCCGACCCACGCAGTTCGCTCCGTTTGCTGGCCCGGAACCCGCAAGTTCACCTCGGCGACCCCGCCCGTTACCGCTCGCTCGAACGTCCCGACTACTTCAAAGATCCGCTGCACCTGAACCGACCCGGTGCCCACGCCTTCTCGAAAATGCTGGTCGACGAAGTCTGCCAGTTGATTGGCCCTCCGCGCTGATGCTCTTTCACACCTACCAGTTCTTCGCCTTCTTCGTTGTCGTCCTGCTGGTGTTCTACGCCCTACCCTGGCCCAAGGCCCGTCATTGGTTTCTGCTGGGCGCAAGTTACTATTTCTACGCCAGCTGGAACCCCAGGTTCCTCGCACTGCTCGGCACACTGACCCTCGTCGACTACTATTGCGCCCTCTGGATCGAGCGCAGCGGACGTTCTCGCCGCGCCTTGTGGATCAGCCTGGCCGCCAATCTCGGCTTTCTCGCTTACTTCAAATACACCAACTTCTTTGCCGGCATCTACTTCTCGCTCACCGGACAGCCCGTCCACGTCTTTGACATCGTCCTTCCTCTCGGCATCAGCTTTCATACCTTCCAGAGCATCTCTTACGTCGTCGACGTCTACCGCGGCCAACAGGCCGCCATCCGCTCGCTGCCCGACTACGCCCTCTTCATCGCTTTCTTCCCGCAGTTAGTTGCCGGCCCCATCGTCCGCGCCCGCCACTTCTTCCGTGACCTACTCGCCTGGCAGACGCCCACCGGCGAAGACCTCCGCCTCGGCGCCTGGCTGATCCTCCTCGGCCTCACTAAGAAGATGGCCTTCGCCGATCGCTTCGCCCAAGTCGCCGACCCCTACTTCAGCAATCCCACTCCCGGGCTCTGGCCCGCCCTCACTGGCACTCTCGCCTTCGGCCTGCAGATCTTCTTTGACTTTTCCGGCTACACGGACATGGCCATCGGCCTGGCCAAGTTACTCGGCTTCCATTTCCCCGAGAACTTCCGCCGCCCTTACCTCGCCGGCTCCGTTACCGAATTCTGGCGACGCTGGCACATCTCGCTTTCGTCCTGGCTACGCGACTATCTCTACATCCCCCTCGGCGGAAGCCGCGCGGGCGCGTGGCATACTTACCGAAACTTACTCGTCACCATGTTACTCGGCGGCCTCTGGCATGGCGCCAGTTGGAACTTCATCGTGTGGGGTGGCTATCACGGCTTACTGCTCGCCCTCGAACGGGCCACCGGCCTCACGCAGTCGCGCTGGTGGCGAATCCCGCTCACGTTTGCTCTGGTCCAAATCGGCTGGATCTTCTTCCGCTCTCCCACCTGGGGCGCCAGTCGCTATGTTCTCGCCGAGCTGTTCACCGGCACCGGCGGCACCAGCTTACTGAACGCCTGGCAATGGGGATTAGCCGGCGTCACCGTCCTGATGGCCATCGCCGAGGAGCGCTTCGCCCTCTCCGAGCGCATGGCCAATTGTTCACCCTGGATGTATGTCGGCGTGTTCGCTCTCTGTGGTCTGCTGCTCGAGTTATTCGGCGTCTATGACCAGGCCATCCCGTTCGTTTATTTTCAGTTTTAGGAGACGCATGCAAGATTCCGTTCGAGTCGCGGCAATGAACTTCGGGGGCGCGCCCGGCGAAACCAGCCGCAACCTTGACCAGTTGGCCAATCATTGCCGGCAGGCGAAGCAGGAAGGCGCCGAACTGGTTCTGTTCCCCGAGCTTTCGCTCACCGGTTTCCTGCCTAACCATCCCACCGGCCCCCACGAGCCCTGGCTCCGCGAGGCCCTACACCTGGCGCGACGGTGCGCTGAGCCTCTCGAAGGCCGCGCCACGCAAGCCCTGCGGCAGATCGGCCGGGAGACCGGGCTCTTCGTCGCCGCCGGCTTACTCGAGGACGCCGGCAACCGCCTCTTCAACACCCACGTGCTCGCTCATCCCGACGGCGCGCAATCCGTCTGGCGCAAGATGCACGTCCCGATGTTTGAAATGCCCTTCTACAACGGCGGCGACGTGCCGGCCGTCGCCGCCACAACGCTCGGCCGCGTGGGCGCTAACATCTGCTTCGATGCGCTGCTGCCCGAATCCACCCGCCTGCTCGCCGTGCAGCAGGTGGAGATCGTCCTGTTCCCCTTCGCGGCGGACCCGGCCATCGGTTGGGCTGCCTGGGCCCGCAACGCTCTCGAAGCGCGCTGCGCCGAGAACGGCGTCTTTGGGCTCGCCTGCAATTACTCGGGCACCGTCACCGCCGCCGGACTCAGCCAGCGCTTCGACGGTGGCTCCATGATTCTCGGCCCGCGCGGCGAAGTGCTCGCCGAAGGCGCCGGGCCCATGTTACTCGCCAATCTCGAAGCCGCGACGCTGCGCGACGCGCGCGCCGAACCCGAGTATCTTTACCGCTTCCGCCGGCCCGAACTCTACCGCTCGCTCGCCGACTAAGTGAGCGCCTGCGCCAGATCGGCCTTCAGATCGTCGAGATGCTCAAGCCCCACCGAAAGGCGGATCAGATCGTCGCCGATGCCCATCTGCCGGCGGACGTCCGCCGGCACACTGGCGTGCGTCATCGTGGCCGGATGGTCGATCAACGACTCAACACCGCCCAAGGACTCCGCCAGCAGAAACACCTTCACGCCGCGCAGCAGGCGATGCAGCGCCGCTTCCCCGCCCCGCACGCGGAACGAGAACGTGCCGCCGCAACCCGTCATCTGCCGCTGGGCCAGTTCATACTGCGGGTGAGACGGCAACCCCGGATGCAGCACCTGCGCCACGGCCGGATGCCCTTCGAGCCATTGCGCCAGCGCGAGCGCATGGCGATGATGCTCCTCCATCCGCACGGCCAACGTCTTGATGCCGCGCATCACCAGGTAACAATCCTGCGGGCCGGCGCACGTCCCCAGCGTATTCTGCAACTCGCCGATGCGGGCCGCGAGCGCGTTCTCCCGCGCGATCAGGGCTCCGCCCACCACGTCCGAATGCCCGTTCAAATACTTGGTCGTCGAATGCAGCACCAAGTCAATGCCGAAGTCGAGCGGGCGTTGAAAATAGGGCGACAGAAACGTGTTGTCGCAGATGGTCATCGCGCCGTGCGGCCGCGCGACCTCGGCCACCGCCGCGAGGTCGATCAGGTTCATCAGCGGATTGGTCGGCGTCTCGATCCACACCGCGGCCGCGGGCGTGGCGAACGCCGCGCGCAACGCCTCCAGATCCCGTAAGTCAACGTAAGTCACCGTCACGCCGTGCTTGCGCACCACGGACTCGAGCAGGCGGTAAGTGCCGCCGTAAATGTCGCTATGCACGATCACACGATCGCCCGCGCCAAACAGCATCAGCGCTGTGGTCTCGGCGGCCATCCCCGTCGCAAAAGCAAAGCCACGCACGCCGCCTTCGAGCGCCGCCAGGCAGTCTTCGAGCGCGCGCCGCGTGGGGTTGCCGCTGCGAGAATAGTCATAAGGACCCGGCTGCGCCACATCCTTGAAGAGAAACGTCGAGCTCTGGTAAACCGGCGGCATCACCGCGCCCAGATGTTCCTCGGGCCGGTGGCCCGCGTGTATGGCCAAGGTTTTGAAATGCATGAGATATCGGCGGAGACGCCTTTAGCCATCGTAGCCGTTCTGCCCTTCCTCCCAATGACGGATGGCCCAGAGGATTGCTCCCCTGGGCCATTCAAGCGAAGGACGGACGTCTAGAATTCCTTGAAATCGCCATCCATAGGGAACGGATCGTCGAGCACCGCGGTGGACGTCGACCGTTCGAACTTCGACCGCGCATGGGTCGCAGGAACGCGCTCCGGCGTGGAGGCCGGTTTGCGTTGCGCCGCTTCTTCGCGACGGGGAGTCGCCGGCTTCGCCAGTTCCTCTTCCGTCGTTCCCACCAGCGATTGCAGCGAGCGCACAATGCGTTCCACGCCTTCGGCGTGCTCCTTCAGTTGCTCGCCGGCGGCCGCGCCTTCTTCGGCATTCGCCGCCACCTGCTGGGTGACGCGTTCCATCTGCGCAATCGACTTGGCAATCTGGTCGGTGCCACGTTCCTGCTCTTCGCTGCCCAAACGCACTTCCTGCACCAGCGACGTCACCGTCTTCACCAGCGCATTTACCGCGTGCGACGCGCGCGCCACTTCGTCGAGCTTGGCCTTGCCTTCGTTCGACGTCGTGATCGATTCTTCGATCAATTGCGTCGTGTCCTTGGCCGCCTGGGCCGAGCGCTGCGAAAGGTTGCGGACCTCGTCGGCCACCACCGCAAAGCCCATGCCGGCTTCACCCGCGCGGGCCGCTTCCACCGCCGCGTTCAGCGCGAGGATGTTCGTTTGGAACGCAATCTCGTCAATCACCTTGATGATCTTCGAGATCTTGTTCGACGAGTTGCTGATCTCGGTCATCGAAACCACCATCTGTTCCAGTGCCCGATTGGCTTCTTCCACGCGAGCCGTGGCTTCCTGCATCCGCGCCGCGGCTTCCTTCGAATTGGCCGCGTTGCTGCGCGTCATCGAATGAATCTCTTCGGTGGAAGCCGACGTCTCTTCGAGCGACGCCGCCTGTTCGGAGGCCGCCTTCGACAGCGTCAGACTGTGCGAGGACACTTCGGCCGAAGTGCCGCCCAGTTGCCGCGCGCCTTCGCTCAACTGCGAAACCATCTGGCGCAGCGCCGTGTTGACGCCGCGTACGGTGAAGAACACCACCACGCCGACAATCAGGCAGAAGACATTCAGGCCGACGATCGACCAGAAGCTGCCGGCGCGCGTCGTCGCGGCCGAATCCTTGAGCGCAGTCATCTCGCGGCGCTGCCGCTCCACCACGCGCTTGGCTTCTTCGCTCATCTGCGACAGCTCCGGCAGGAGCTTCTCGTTCAACAGCGCGATTGCCTGATCCATCTTCTGCTCGCCCATCAAGCGGACTAACTCCGCATGATGCCCGCGGGCCGATTCATAATTCGAGTTCACACGCGAAAGATCGTTCGTCGACGACATCGCCTGCCGCGCGGACTCGAACTCCCGCATCAGTTCGCGAATCTTGTCGTCGCTGCGCGCAAAGCGGCTGCGCATCGTCTCGGACTGCCCGTTCTGCTGCAGCATCATCGCGAAGGCCAAGCCTCGTTCGGAGGCCACCATCTCCGTCGCTTCGCTGCTGATCTGCGCGGCGACCATTTGCGCCCGCGCCATGTCGTTGACGGCCAGGTCCAACTGACGGCCGAGCGAATAGTTGACTGCCAGCGAGCCACATCCCATTACGAGCGCCAACCCCACCAGCAGCGTCACGCTGCCCATGAGTTTCTTGCTGGCTGATGCTTTCATCGCGGTTCTCCAACCTCCCTGTTGAATCCTGTCTAACGCTGCTCCGGGGGCGGCCCTGCGTCGAGCCGCCCTCGGCTTTGTCGTGTGCACTGAGTGCCAGATTACTGCTTGAAGTTAAAACGCAGATTCGCCACGGCCGGCGAAGCTTTGCCGCCATCCTGGAACGGCGTGAACTTCCAATCCTTCACGGCCTTCACCACCGACGATGTCAGTAGCGGGTTGCCGGTCACCACCTTCACGTTGTCCACATCGCCGCTCTCGGTGATCCGGACTTCCACTTCCACTTCGCCCTGAATCCGCATCTGCTTGGCCATCGCCGCATACTCGGGGTTCGGGTGGCGGGTGGCATTTTTGATCGCGTCGTTATGGCTGATCCGTACGTCGGCCATCGAGACCGCCGGCAGCGCCAGCAATCCCACCATCAACAATCCAAGACAATGATTTCGTTTGTTCATATGTTTTTTGGGGTACTCCTCTGCAGAGAGCAAACTTCTCTCTTGCTCACTTATCGGTGAGGTCGGGAGAACGTGAGGAGTTTTTTGCGGGAGAGGAAAGCAAGGGCCGCGTTGACGACGAACGTCAACGCGGCCCTTGAACTAACGAAAGATTTACGGAGTTAGTACTTACGCAACACCGCGAGCACCTTGCCCTGCACCTGGACGCTCGCCGCAGGCACACGGATCGGCTCCATGGTGGCGTTGGCCGGCTGCAGACGCGTGATCTCGCCCTCGCGGTACAAACGCTTGAGCGTCGTCTCGGCGCCATCCACCAGGGCCACGACGATCTCGCCGTCTCGCGCCTGATCGGTCTTCGACACCAGCACGTAGTCGCCGCTGCAGATGTGATCGTCGATCATGCTCTCGCCGCGCACCTCGAGAGCGTAGGTGTCCGAATCGCCGGCAAAGTCTTTGAAGTTCAGCTGCGCCTGTCCCGCATAGGTTTCCACCGGAGCACCAGCCGCAATCCGGCCCAGCAACGGCACCGAGAACGCCCTCGTCTCCACCGTTTCCGCCCGTGCCGGCCCCATCGACAACATGCGGCGCTGCTCGTCAATGTACTTGTCGGCGATCTCCACCGAACGGCTCTGATTGAAGCCGCGGCGCAAATATCCCTTCAATTCGAGAGCTTGCAGATGCTTGTGGACGGTGGCCAGCGAGGCCAGTTCCAGCCCCTGAGCGATTTCCTCATAGCTGGGGGAGTAGCCATTCTCCTGAAGGAACTTGGCGATGTATTCGAGGACTTCTTTTTGGCGTCGGGTGAGGGCCATACCCGCCATTGTGGGCGAAGAAAAAGGGAAAGTCAATGGGGTCCTTGTTGGGGCCCTCACGAAACTATAACAAGATCTTGGGGCAAGGTTGCCGTTTTCGCCCCTTCTACCCCAAAATCTCGCCCAACCTACGCCCCGTTCGCAATCACCTGCCGCGGCACCTCGTCGTAAAGGTAAAGCGCGCGCTGCGCGCAGAACAGCGCCGCCCCCGGCGTCCCGCCCAGCAAATTCGCGCCGCCACCCGGACCGCCCGCCCCGCCTCCCGGCGCGGCCGTCGTCGCCACCGACCACATCGCGTTGTCGTACTGCGCCATCGTCACCAACTTCTGCGTATCGGCTTCCACCGCCGAATAGATCATGTCGCGCAGCTTGTGCATGCGGTCGATGATGTCGAGCGGACGGTAGGGTCCGTTCAGCATCGAGAGGTACGTCCGCAGGTACTGCTTCTTGAGCGCGGGCACCTCGAAGATCTTGGTCGCCAGCGGCCGCGCAGTCGAAGTCGCCAGGGCGTCGCCGCCCCCGCCTCCCGGCCCCATGCCCCCACCAGGGAAACCACCTCCAGGGAAGACGCCGCCCGGAGGAACGCCGCCCGGGGGCATACCACCCGGAGGCATGCCGCCCCCCGGACCCATGCCGCCGCCAGGAAACCCTCCCGCCCCAGCCGACGCGCGCGTCCAGTTCAACGGCAACTCCACCATCTGCTGCTGCGTCAAGCCCTGCGAGAGCGCCCCAAAGGCCAGGCTCGGATCCCACGGCAGGAACACGAACCGGCCATCGCTCGGCCGGCGATACAGGAAGTAGTTGTGGGCCATGCCGTAGTAGTTGTCGAGGTTCACCGTCAGGCTGTCGAGAGCAAACGAACGCATCACACTGTCGAGATCGACTAACTTCGCCAACTCCGCCGGCAACTGCGCCTCGGGCGTTCGCGAAAGCACCTGCGACAGCTTCATGATGTCCGACCAGTCGTCGGCATCTTCATTGGACTCTTTCTCGTATTCCGTCTTATACTTCGCCGGATCGTCCCCCAAGTCCTCAAGCGTGCCCCGCGGATCGCCCTGGTACAAGTTACCCGCGCTGTCTCCCGGAAAACGGCTTGTCAGAAAGTCGCCGTTAATCAATTCACCCAGACCGTACAGGCCCAGATACTCGTCATTAATATAGAGCTTGGCGAAGGACGAACGGGGCACGCGGATCCCGACGGCCGCCGCTACCTCGTTGTAAACTTTCTCGCGCACGAACGACGGATCATTCCAACAGTTGTTGAAGTTGATCCCGCCCATGCCTTGTAACTTCTGGCCCTTGGTAAATTCGTTGAACTTAATGCGGACGGGCTTCTTCCGCGAGTTACTCGCGCCGTTATAGGAACTATTGCCTTTAAAGCGAATGCCCACCACGTCATACTTCACATCGCGCCACTGAAAAGAGGCCTGGATATAGGGCTCGTCGGGGTTTGATTCCTTGTTCGCGCGCATCACCGTAAACCAATCCGCTTGCGCGCGGAGCCTGATTTCGTGAATCTCGTCCTTCTCAAAAAGCGGATGAGCAGCGGGAGCAGCGATGGTAGTTTGTCCGCGTAGCGCCCAAGGGGCAGCCGCGGAGGCAGCGAGGAAAGACCGGCGATTCATTTACCTTTAATCTAAAGGCACACTACCCCACCGCGAGTAACGTTTTGTAAAGGATTCGTAACAAACTAATTCTGTGCGAAGCGCCGGAAGAAGCTATTCGCCTTCCACTGCGGACGCTGCGGCTGATTGGCCGTATCGACAATGGCCGCCTGCAGAATCCGCACAAACTCCACCGCCGCTTCCTTCTCCACCGGCTGCGAGAGATCGTCCAAACGGCCGTGATAGCGATCGCGGGTCCACTCCTTCATCACCTGATCCTCGGGCGAACCGGTCACCGCATCGAACTGGAAGGCGAGCGACGGCACGCCCTGCCGGATGAAGCTGTACTGATCGCTGCGGATGAAACGGCGCCGCAGCGGCTCGCGATCGGCCACCACCGGCACCGGGCTCACCGCGCGGAAGCGATCCCCCAGGTCGGACTCGTCCAAGCCCAGCAGCATAATGCCCTTCAGCGGCACCAGCGGCAGGAACATGTCCATGTTGTAATCCGCAATCAACTGCCGCTGCGGCACCGGCGGCCGCGCCGCAAAGTAACGCGAGCCCAGCAGTCCGTTCTCTTCGCCCGTCACCGCCACCACGATCACGCTGCGCTTGGTCGTCTGCGTCTTCAAGCCCTTCGCAATCTCGATCAGCGAGGCGACGCCGGATGCGTTGTCCATCGCGCCGTCGAAGCCTTTCCCCAGATGATCGAGATGCGCCGAGAGCACCACGTATTCGTTCTTAAGCTTCGGGTCGCTGCCCGGCTTCACGCCCGCTACGTTTTGCGACGCAATCCGCTTCTCCTCGAAGACGGCCTTGGCGCGCAGCTTCCTGGACAGCGCAAACTTCGGCAAGGCCCGATCGGCGTCCGCCGCCGCGAGCAATTCCTCCACCGGATGACCGCTGCCCTCAAGCACCTTGGCGGCGCCCGCCGGGCTCAGGGTAAGCGAAATCCGGCTGCCGGCTCCATCCTGAAGCTCGGGCACCGTGAGCTGCAGCGAAGGCAGGTGGCGCATCTCCATGGCGCGTGCCCAGGGCACGTCACTGGTACGCGGGTTGGCAAAGCTCATCGTGCCGACAGCACCCGCGGCGCGCAGCGCCGCCCAGCGTTCCGCCGTGCTCTGACCATGGGCGGCCAGGGCTCCGGGAATCTTCCTGGGCGCGCCGGTTAAGAAGAAGGCGACCTTGCCCTTCAGATCCACCCCGGCCAGATCGTCGTGCCCGGCTTCGGGGAGATGCAACCCGTAACCGATGAACACCACCTCGGCCTCCACCAGCGCCCCCGACTCGCCCAGCTTACCCATCACGAAGTCCGGCCCAAAAGCGAGCGGCGTGCCGCCCATCTCGGCCATCGATTGCGCTTCCACCAGGACGCGAGAGCGGAAGTCCACCGGCTGCAGACAGCCGCCGGGCAGCAGCGGCTTCAAGCCCGCGGCCCTGAACTGCTTCGCCACATAGTCGGCCGCGAGGCGATGGCCGGGCGAGCCGGAAGCCCGCCCTTCCAAACGGTCGCTCGCTAAGTACTGGATGTGCGCCCACCAGGCAGAGGCGGCGGGCGAGAGTTTCTCATCGGCCGCCCACAGCAGCAGCGGCAGAAACAGGAGCAGGCGTTTCATCGGAATTCCCTTTATCCGCGCAGTTTCTCGCGCAGTTGGCGTTTCATCTCTTCGGCTTCGGGGGTGAACCAGGCGTCGGCATCGATCCAGTTCGAAGCTGGATCGAAGCGCGTGAGGCCGGCCGCGAGCAACGATTTCTCTTTGATCGAAGCGTAGGTCGCCGGAGGTTTCCCCGCCAGCGACTCAGCTAAGGCGATCGCCCGGGCACGCACTTCGCCCTCCGGATGCAGCGCATGGAAGAGGCCGGCGGCCAAGCCCTCGCCCGGCCGGATCGGCTCGCCCGTCAGGAACGCGCGTCGCGCGAGGGGGATGCCGGCTGCCGAGGCGAGCAGCAGGAAAACGCTCATCGGCAGACGGACGCCGATGTTGATCTCAGTGACGGCGAAGCCATAGGTGGAGCTGTCGGCCATGACGCGGAAGTCGGCACACAAAGCGAGCAAGGCGCCGCCGGCGTAGGTATGGCCGCTCAAGGCGGCGACGGTGGGCTTGGGCATCCACTGCAGATGATCCATCAGCAGGGCGAAGCGATTGAGGAAGGCGGCGGTGCGAGGCGGGTCGTAGGTGAAGACCTCGTTGACGTCGAAGCCCGGCGAAAAGAAGCGGGGCCGATCGCTGGCGAGCACGACGCCGCGCACCTCCGGATCGGCGGCGGCCTGGTCCACGGCGGTGAGCAACTCGCCGACCAGCGCGTCGGTGAGCGCGTTCACCTTGCCGCTTTGCAGCGTCAGAATCGCCAGCGCCCCGGCGCGATCGTAGCGGATGTGCTCCATCAACGCCCTATGATACCCTCGACGATTCGTGCCTGAAACCATTCGAGTACGGTCGGGCGAAGAACTGCCGGTGCCGGCGCTGGAAACGTATCTGCGGGAGCACCTGGAAGGTTTCGCCGGGGGATTGCAGGTCGATCAGTTCGCCGGGGGACATTCGAACCTCACGTACCGCCTGGTGACGCCGGCGGGTGAGTACGTGCTGCGGCGGGCGCCGCTGGGTCCGGTGCCGCCCAAGGCGCACGACATGGCGCGGGAATACCGCGTGTTGCGGGCGCTCTCGCCGGTGTTTTCCCAGGCGCCGCGCGTGCTGCATTGCTGCGAGGACGCCTCCGTGATCGGCGCGACCTTCTACGTCATGGAGCGGCGCTTCGGTCGAACGTTCCGCCATGCCAGCGAGATCCCGGGCGAGGGCGAAGCGATGAGTACCGCGATGGTGGACACGCTTACCGAGTTGCATGCGATCGACGTGACGCAGCCGCCGTTTCCGGAGATCGGGAAGCCCGAGGGTTTCGTTCGGCGCCAGGTGGTCGGCTGGACCGAGCGCTGGGAGCGCGCGAAGCTGGACCCGCTGCCCGAACTCGACGCCGTGGTGGCCTACCTGAACCGGACCATCCCTGAGTCCGGCCCGCCGAGCGTGGTGCACAACGATTACAAGCTCGACAACTTGCTCTTTTCTGCCGATAAGCCGGAGGTGGAAGCGGTGCTCGACTGGGAGATGACCACGATCGGCGATCCGTTGGCGGACCTGGGCATGGCGCTCGCCTACTGGCAGGTGGGCGGGGCGCATGAGGTGCAGGGGCAGTTGCCGGCCGGCTGGCTGACGCGCGAGGGCTTCATCGAGCGTTACGCCCGGCGCACCGGACGCGATCTGCGGCACGTCGGCTGGCATGAGACCCTGGGGTTAATGAAGATTGCTGTGATCCTGCAGCAGATCTACGTAAGGTACGTGCGGGGGCAAACGCACGATGAACGGTTCGGCCGTTTTGGCGAGTCGGTTCGTCGTCTGGCATCGTTGGCGCACCGCCATTTGGAGAAGTCGAATTGAGTTGGCTGTATCTGGTGCGTCACGCCCAGGCCGGAACCCGGCTGGACTACGACACGCTGAGTGAAACCGGAGTGGATCAAGCCCGTCGGCTGGGCAAGCATCTGCATACGCAGAAGCTGGAGCTGACGCGCGTGATTGCCGGAGGGTTAAAGCGGCAACAGGAGACGGCGCGCATTGTCGAGACGATGTTCCGCGCCGCGGGCCTGGCGATGCCGGCGATGGAGATCGACCCCGAATGGAGCGAGTTCGATTTGGACGCGGTTTACCGCGAGCTCGCGCCGCTGCTGGCCGAAGAGGACGCCGAGTTTCGCGAGCATCATGCGCAGATGGAACTGGTGATGGGCGACGCGTCCCACCCCGTGCACCGCAAGTGGACGCCGGGCGACATTGCCATCATCAAGTCCTGGATGGACGGCCGCTTTCCGGTGAAGTCGACGGAGACCTGGATCGAGTTTCAAGGCCGGATCGGCGGCGCTTTTGACCGACTGGTCAACCAGTCCGGACGCGGCAACGTGATGGTGTTCACCTCGGCCACGCCGGTGGGCATTGCCATGTCGCGTGTGTTGGGCCTCGAACCGCGCGACGCCATGCGCCTGGCCGGGTCGCTGATGAACACGTCCATCTCCACCGTCCGGCACCGCCCCGGTGACTTGTCGATGTTCAACTTCAACACTGTCGGCCATCTGCCCGATCCGCGGCTGCACACGTTCCGTTAGCGATTCTGCGACGATTGATCTCATGCATTTCGCCTTTTCTCCCAAGGTGGAGGAACTCCGTTCCCGTCTGACGCAGTTCATGGAGGAGCACGTTTATCCGAACGAGCCGCTCTATTGGGACCAGGTGAATACGGGCGACCGCTGGAAGACGGTGCCGATCATCGAAGCGCTAAAACCCAAGGCGCGCGCGGCTGGGTTATGGAATCTGTTCCTGCCGCAGAGCAGCCACGGCGCGGGGTTGACCAACACCGAGTATGCGCCGCTGTGCGAGATCATGGGCCGCTCGGCGATGGGGCCGGAGGTATTCAACTGCTCGGCGCCCGACACGGGCAACATGGAAGTGCTGGAGCGCTATGGCACCGAAGAGCACAAGCGCCGCTGGCTGCGGCCGCTGCTGGAGGGCGAGATTCGTTCGTGCTTTTCGATGACCGAGCCGGACGTGGCCAGTTCGGACGCCACCAACATCCGCCTGAACATTCTGCGCGACGGCGACCACTACATCGTCGACGGCCGGAAGTGGTGGAGTTCGGGCGCCGGCGACCCGCGCTGCAAGATAGCGATCGTGATGGGCAAGACGGATCCGACGGCCGAACGGCATCGGCAACAGAGCATGATCCTGGTGCCGCTCGATACGCCCGGCGTGAAGATTGAGCGCATGCTGCACGTGTTCGGCTACGACCATGCGCCGCATGGCCATGCGCAGATTCACTATGACCGGGTCCGCGTGCCGGCGGAGAATCTGCTGCTCGGCGAAGGGCGGGGCTTCGAGATCGCGCAAGGCCGTCTGGGGCCGGGCCGGATTCATCACTGCATGCGGGCGATCGGCGTGGCGGAGCGCGCGCTCGAGACGATGTGCCGCCGCGTGGAGAGCCGGGTGGCGTTCGGCAAGAAGCTCTCCGAGCAAGGAACGATTTTAGCGGACATCGCCAACTCGCGCATGGAGATTGAACAGGCTCGGCTGTTGACGTTGAAGGCGGCCTACATGATGGACACGGTGGGCAACAAAGCGGCGCGCGCGGAGATCGCGATGATCAAGGTGGTAGCGCCGCGGGTGTGCCTGGCGGTGCTGGATCGCGCGATCCAAGCGCACGGCGCCCTGGGCGTTTCGCAGGATGCCGAGTTGGCTTGGCAGTGGGCCAACGCCCGCACGCTGCGCATCGTGGACGGGCCGGACGAGGTGCATCGCGAAGCCGTAGCGAAGCTCGAGTTGCGCAAGCACCCGGCGGAAACCGCTTCGAAGGACTGAGCGGTTCCCGCCAACAACTTAGGCGTGTAAGGTTTCGCGCTCGCCGAGCGTCGAGCACGTCGCCGGCACGCCGGTGTAGCGCAGCACCAGCAGCGTCCGATCGTCCTCCAGCGCGGTGCCACCGGTGAAGCCGGCCGCGGCTTGCAGAATGCGGTTGCGCACTTCGGCAGGATCGAGGTGCCGGTACTTCTGGACGAGCGCTTCCACCCGCTCTTCGCCGAATTGCTCGCCGAGTGCGTTGAGGGCTTCCACCAGGCCATCGGAGTAGACGACGATCAGGTCACCGACTTCGAGCTCCACACGACCGACTTCGTACTGCGCGCCACGCAGCAAGCCCAGCACCGGCCCACCCTCTTCCAGGCGAATCGTGACGGGACGGTTGGCGCGGACCAGCAGGGGAGCTAGATGCCCGGCGTTGATGTAGCGCAGCGTACCGGCTTCGCAATAGCCCCAAAAGAGGCTCGCGAAGCGTTCGGAGGAGGCCCGTTCGCCGAGCAGCGTGTTCAGCTGTTCGGTGGCTTGACGGTGCTGGCGGGCGCTTTCGGTCCAGGCGCTGGAGCGGACCGCACCGTGGATGACGCCGGTGAGCAGCGCGGCGGGAATGCCTTTGCCGGCTACATCGCCAAGGACAAAGGCGGCACCCGCACCCTGCTGGCCGGCGACGGGGAAGACATCATAGAAGTCGCCACCCAGGTGCGCGGCCGGCACATAGTCAGCCGCCAGATCGAAAGTGGCGGAAGCGTCCTGTGGCGCGGGCAGCAAGTCCTGCTGGACGCGGCGGGCGAGTTCCACCTGCTGCTCCAGCCGCTGACCGGCGAGATAGGAGCGGAAGCGCGCGCGAATCAGCAACAGCATGCCGAGTAGAACGAGCGCTCCCGTGGAGTTGATCAGCAGGTTGCGGCGCAAGGGCCAGAGGCGGGCATCGGCGGCATCAAGCGGGGCGCCAATTTCCATGACGGCGAGGGGCCGCGGACCGGGGTTCACCTGAAAGGCAACTGGCTGGTAGGAGGCAGGCTGAATGCGTGGTTCGTTCGTGGCCCGGCGCACATCCGGCAAACGGAGGACGAAGGCTTCAACGACCATGGCTCCCTGGGGAGTCTGGCGCGTGGTGAAGGTTGCCTGGCGGGCGCGCATCTGGGCACGGATCTTCGCGGCGGTGAAAGAGCGCGAGACGCGCAGGCCGGTGCGGGCAAGCACTTCGTCGTCCGTGTTGCGCAGTTCGATCCAAGCCAGGCGCCCCCCGGCGCGCGTTTGAGCCTGCCGCAGCAGTTGGGGCAGCTGGGTGAAGTTGCTCGAGGTCTGGAGATCGGCGTCGAGCTTGGCGACCTGGTCGGCAATGTCGCGACGGAGTTGGTCGACCTGGATGCGCTGCGAAACGAGGAAGTAGTTGCTCACCGAGTTGGCCAGGATGCCCACCGCGAGCAGAACGCCCAGGCCGATGCCCAGCGGAAACCACGCCTCGGGGCTGCGGTGCTGGGGGAGGAGACGGGTGGTCAGGAAGAAAGATTTACGCATCACGGGTTCCGTTGACCATTGGACGCCCGCAGGTTGGCGAAAGGTTGTCGGAGGAGGGGCAGGCTTAACCTTCTTAATCAAGAGTTGTCGCGGGCTTAACGCGCGGGTGGTAAATGACGCGCGTCCATACAGTTGTGGACGATCTATTCAAAGGGCGAATCCTGTTGGCGGAGGATGACGCGCAGTTGGCTTCGGTGCTGACGGATCTGCTGGTGACCGAAGGGTTTTGGCTGGCGCGGGTGGGGGATGGGCTGGAGGCGGCAAAGGAAGCCGCCGAGGGTGGCTTCGACCTGGTCCTGCTCGATCTGGGCCTACCGGGGCAGAACGGGATCGAAGTCTGCCGACAACTACGCGCCCGCGGAGTGACCGTGCCCATCCTGGTGCTGACGGCATGGAACAGCATGCAGCACAAGGTGGCGTCGCTGCAGGTGGGCGCCGACGACTACCTGACCAAACCGTTTGAGCCGGTGGAACTGCTGGCCCGCATCCAGGCGCTGATGCGCCGCTCGCGCTGGGTGTCCGTCAGTTCGTCCTGCCACTTGGGGCCCATCGAAGTGGATCTGTTGCGGGCACGGGTGACCAAAAACCACCAGCCGATCGAGCTGACCACCAAGGAACTGCTTCTGCTGCAATATCTGTTCGCGCGCCGCGGCTGCGCGATCTCCCGGAGCGAGTTGCTGGAGGAAGTTTGGGGCTATCGCTCGGCCAGCACCCGCACCGTGGACGTGCACATTGCCACGCTGCGGCGGAAGCTCGAGGACGACCCCAGCACCCCCAACTACATCGTCACGGTGCCCCGAGCGGGCTACATGTTACGGGCGGCGGAAAGTCGGTAAAGGATTCTTTACCAACGACTTCGCAACGGGAGCGTGTGGGCTGCGTTTATTGCACCAGGAGGTTCACCACGCATGATGAACAGACGAATCATAACGGCCGCGCTGATGTTGATGGCGGCTTTACCGATGGCCGCCCAAGGCCCGCGAGGCCGCGGGAATTCTTTGGACTTTTTGGCGGGCTACCTGAGCTTGACCGACGCGCAGAAGACGCAGGCCAAAACCATCTTTGACGCGGCGGAAACGGCGTCCGAGACGGCGCGCGGGTCGCTGACGGCGGCGCGGACGGCTTTGAACACGGCGGTGAAAGCGAATGCTTCCGACGCCGAGTTGGATCGCCTGTCGGCGGCGATCGGCGTGATCGACGGTCAACTGACGGCGATCCAGGCGAAGGCTTCGGCGAAGTTCTACGCGCTGTTGACGGCGGAGCAGAAGACGAAGTATGACGCGCTGCAGACGAGCCGGGGAACGCCCGGAGGGAACAGGCCCTAGGGAACTGGCCTTAGTCGGCCAGGAAGCGATAGCCCTTGCCGCGAATCGTGTGGATGTGCCGGGGATTCTGGGGATTCTCCTCCAGCTTTTGGCGCAGCCAGGCGACGTGCACATCCACGGTTCGCGAAGAAACGTCCGTCTGATATTCCCAAACGTTCTTGAGCAGTTCTTCGCGCGGCACCACGCGCCCCCGCTGGTCAACCAGATAGCGGAGCAGGCGCAATTCCTTGCTCGCCAGAGCGACGGAGGTTCCGGCGCGCGTCACTTCCCCGGTTTCAAAATCCACCGAGACTTCGCCGAAAACAAACGAGTGAACCGGGATGCGATGGTCCTTCTTCACGCGGCGCAGTAGCGCCTCCACGCGCGCCAGCAGTTCCGTGGGGTCAAAGGGCTTGGCCAGATAGTCGTCGGCGCCGAGCTTGAGTCCCACCACGCGATCCACCACCTGGGTCTTGGCGGTGAGCATCAGGATGCCGGTGTCGATGCCCCGCTGCCGCAGTTCACGGCAGACATCGAAGCCGTTTTTGCGGGGCAGCATGACGTCCAGAATGATGAGGTCGAAGTCTTCGGACGAACCGCGCGCGAGACCCGCTTCCCCATCCTGTTCGGTGACCACGTCATGCCCGTCAGTGGACAGGAGGTCCGACACGGTGAGCACCAGACCCGGGTTGTCTTCAACCAGCAGTATGCGCGAACTCATCTTGCATCTCCGGAGGCGCCACAGGCAGGCGCACGATGAACTCAGAGCCTTGCGGAGCGTGATTCTGAACGCGGATGGTGCCGCCGTGGGCTTCGACAATTTTGCGGACCAGATTCAAGCCCAGGCCGGTGCCATGGACCTGATCGGCAATGGCGCGACGGCCGCGGAAGAAGGGTT
>JBGAHE010000051.1:0-50572 GCA_044226365.1 Bryobacteraceae bacterium | reverse complement strand
GAGAGGTGAGGGCGCTTGGCCATGAGCATGACACCGCCGTAGCCGAGGTCGGCGGCGTGATCGATGAAGGCTTCGAGGGAGAGGGCGTCCTGGCCCCAGAGTCCGGCGTAGGAAACAGAATGCAGAAGGCGCGTTCCGAGCATTCCCCTGATTGTAGGCTGAACCGGTAAACTAGAGGTGATGAATCCCGCCCGGCCACTGGTCGATACGTATGGCCGGTTGCACGATAGCCTGCGCATTTCGGTGACCGATCGCTGCAATATCCGCTGCTTTTACTGCATGCCGGAGACGGGCAGCCAATATATCGACCGGGCTGAGATTCTGACTTTCGAAGAGATTGAGCGCGTGGTGCGCGTGGCCGTCGAGCTGGGTGTGACGAAGATCCGGCTGACGGGCGGGGAGCCGTTGGTGCGGAAGGATCTGCCGCGGCTGGTGGAGAACCTGATCGGCATACCGGGCGTGCGGGACATCGCGCTCACGACGAATGCCGTGTTGCTGGCAGAGCAGGCGCAGGCGCTTTATGATGCCGGGCTGCGGCGGCTGAACATTCATCTGGACACGCTGGATCGGGAACGGTTCAAGCAGATCACGCGGCGCGATGATTTTCCGCGCGTGATGGCGGGGATCGAGCGGGCGCAGGAACTGGGTTTTGGGCCGATCAAGCTGAACGTGGTGGCGGTGAAGAATCTGATCGAGCCGGACATTGTGCCGATGGCGCGGTTCGGGCGCGAGCGGGGCATTGAGGTGCGCTACATCGAGTTCATGCCGCTGGATCATCAGAGCCTGTGGGACCGGTCGCGGGTGTTGCTGATGGAGACGATGCTCGAGATGCTGCGCCGGGAGATCGGGCCGCTGGAAGCGGTGCCGGATCCGGATCCGCGGGCGCCGGCGACGGAGTTCCGTTTTGCGGACGGGATCGGCGGCGTGGGCTTTATTGCGTCGGTTTCGAAGCCGTTCTGCCTCAACTGCAATCGGCTGCGGCTGACCTCAGACGGCAAGCTGCGCTATTGTCTGTTTGCGATCGAGGAGACGGACGTGCGGGGTCTGCTGCGGGAGGGGACGCATACGGACGAGCAGATTGCGGAGCGGATTCGGCAGACGGTGCACGATAAGTGGCTGGGGCACGAGATCAACACGAACCGGTTTGTGCCGCCGCCGCGTCCGATGCATTCCATTGGGGGATAAAAAAGCCCGCCGGCATGGAGACCGGCGGGTCGTTCGGAGCATATCCCTGCGCAGGAAGTGCACACAGGGGCGAGGCGGAGGAGCCTCGCTTGATGCCTACGATAGCCGATCTGTTGACATAGGTAAATGCGATTGGGACGATAGTGGGGATCGGACTTTCCTATGGCAACTAAACCGCCGGCTGCTCCTCCTTCCTTAGCGCCGCGAGCGCTTGACCTGCGATTGCTCGAGTATTTCTGCGCGGTGGCGCGAACGGGCAGCTTTACGCGGGCGGCGGACGAGTTGGGGATGGCGCAGCCGTCGCTTTCCGAACAGATCAAGAAGCTGGAGACTTCGCTGGGGGCGCCGTTGTTCGAACGGCTGAGCCGGCGCATCGAGTTGACGCCGTTGGGTGAAGCACTGCTGCCGAAGGCGCGGGCGTTGCTGGAGGAAGCGGCGGCGCTGCCGTTGATCCTGGATGCGTTGCGCGAAGGTGTGCGCGGCGATCTGCGGATCGGAGCGATTCCGACGATTCTGCCGTATTTTCTGGCGCCGCGGCTGCGGCAGTTCGTCGACCGCTTTCCCGAGGTGAACGTCCATTTGCGCGAGGCGACGACACCGGAACTGATCGAGCAGATTCAGGACGGCGTGCTGGACATTGCGCTGATGGCGGTGCCGGTGGAAGGGCAGGGGCTGGTGATGAGCGAGCTGTTCCGCGAGCCGCTGTCGCTGGCGGTGCCGGACGATCATGAGCTGGCGGGCATGCCCCAGGTGGACTTGCGGCAACTGGCGCCGGAACGGCTGCTGGTGCTGAAGGAAGGGCATTGTTTGCGCGATGAGACGTTGACGGTGTGCCAGCGGGCGCGGGTGAAGTTTGCGGGGCAGTTCGAGGCGGATCAGTTTGCGAGCATCTTTGAATTGATCCGGTCCGGGTTCGGGGTGAGCATTGTGCCGGAGATGGCGCGGCCTTCGGCGCAGGGATGCAGCCTGGTGCCCCTGGTGCAGAAGGCGAGCCGGCGGATCGGGTTTATCCGGCTGGAGCGGCACTTTGTGTCGAAGCCGATTGAGGCGTTCATCGCGTTCCTGCGGGAGGCGGCCAAGATGTACAAGGAGCCTTACGCTACACTGAAGGCGAAATGACCGCCACGGGCACGATCGTCGATGAGATTCAGGACCTGAAGCGCCAGCGCGGCGCCTGCATTCTGGCGCATCACTACCAGGAGGCCGAGATTCAGGAGTTGGCCGATTCGATCGGCGATTCGCTGGAACTGGCGCGCAAGGCGAAGGATTTCGACGGCGACGTGATAGCGTTCTGCGGGGTGTGGTTTATGGCCGAGACGGCCAAGGTGCTGAACCCGCACAAGACCGTCATTGTGCCGGATCAGGAAGCGGGTTGCAGTCTGGTGGATTCGTGCCCGGCCGAACAGGTGAGGGCCTTCCGGCGACGCAATCCGGATCACGTGATCGTGAGCTACATCAACACGTCGGTGGGGGTGAAGGCGGAAAGCGACATCATCTGTACGTCGCGCAATGCGGTAAAGGTGGTGCAATCGATTCCGGCCGATCAGCCGATTCTGTTTTTGCCCGACGTGAACCTGGGCAATTACGTGAAGAAGGAAACGGGGCGCCAGAACATGAAGATCTGGCAGGGCGCCTGCATGGTGCATGCGACATTTCCGTCGCGGCGGATGTTGAAGATGAAGGCTGAGCATCCGGACGCGCTGATTGTGGCGCACCCGGAATGCCCGGCGGACGTGCTGGGGCACGCGGACTTTATCGGGAGCACGTCGGCGCTGATCGATTGGATCATTGCGCATCCGCATAACGAGTTCATTGTGATGACGGAGAGCGGCGTGCGGTTCTCGCTTGAGAAGCGGGCGCCGGAGAAGACGTTCTGGTTCGTCAACAACGAGAACTGCAACTGCAGCGAATGCCCTTACATGAAGCGCAATACGCTCGAGAAGCTGCGCGACTGTTTGCGTGATCTGGGGCCGAAGGTGGAGCTTTCGGACGAGATCATGGAGCGGGCGCGGCGGCCGATTGAGCGCATGCTGGCGCTTTAGGTCCAGACTTCCCAGGCAGCTTGAACGACACGGTCCGGCGTGACGCGGCGGAGACAGGCGAGGTGTGCCTGGGGATCGGGAAGGGGACACTCGCGCTGGAAGCAGGGGCTGCAGGCGATGGGCTCGCGGACGACGCGGGCGAGGGGGCCGGTGGGGCCGGTAGCGATGGGGGCGGTGGAGCCGAAGACGGCGATGGTGGGAACGCCTAAGGCCGAGGCGACGTGCATGGGGCCGGAATCATTGGTCAGGACGACGTCGCAAGCGGCGAGCAGTTCGACGAACTCGCCGAGGGTGGTTTGGCCGGCGAAGGAGGTGGCGGCGCCGGCGAGGTGGCGGTTGACTTCGTCGCAGATGGCGATCTCTTCACGGGAGCCGAAGAGCAGGAAGCGTCCGCCGCGACTCCGTTGAAGCTGTTGCGCGGCGGCGGCGAAGTTCTCGGGCGCCCAGCGCTTGGCGCCTCCGAAGGCGGCGCCGGGGCAGATGCCGATGAGCGGGCCGGCGCCGAGGCGATCGCGGCCTTTCTGGCGCGCGGCCGCGGCGCCGTCGAGGCGGATGAGGGCTTCCTGGGGAAGGCGATCGATGAGGCCGGCGCGCCGGAGGAGCTCCAGGTAATGGAAGCTTTGATGGGGCGGGGTGTCGCCGGGCGCGAGGCGAGGGATACGGTCGGTGAGCATCCAGCCGCGGCCATCGCGATCGAAGCCGATGCGGCGGGGGATGCGGGCGAGCCAAGCTGGCAAAGCCGAGTCGAAGGAGTTGGGGAGGATGACGGCGAGGTCGAAGCGATGGGCGAGAGATCGACCGACGCGCCATTTCTCGCTCCAGTCGCGGGGGCCGCGCTGGGCGCGCCAGGGAATGAGTTCGTCGCAGAAGGGTTCGCGGCCGTATAGGTCGGCGACCCAGGGCATGGCGAGGATGGCAATGTGGGCGTGGGGGAAGCGCTCGCGCAAGGCGCGCAAGGCGGGTAAGGACATGACGGCGTCGCCAATCCAGTTGGTGGCGCGGACCAGGATGCGGGGTTCGGGCAAAAGACCTCTATCAATAGAATTACACTGGGGTCGATGACTGATGCCCAACGGGAACAATTGGAGCGCGACGGGTACCTGGTGTTGCCGGATTTTATGAGCCCGGAGTTGCTGGCGGAATTGCGGACGCGGGTGGAGGAGCTGTTTGTGGAGGAGGGTGACCAGGCGGGGTCCGAGTTCAAGCAGGAGCCGTTTACGAAGCGTTTGGCGAACTGCGTGGACAAGGGTGAGGTGTTTCTGCGGTGCATTGCGGATGAGGAAGTTTGCGCGGGGATCGAGGCAGTGATCGGGCCGGAGTACAAGCTCTCGAGCGTGAACGTGCGCAGCGCCGATCCGCTGAATGAGTGGAGCCAGCCGCTGCATTGCGACATGGGCGGGTTGCCGGACGAGCGGGGCAACTGGGTGTGCAACACGATCTGGATGATCGATGACTTTACGACGGAGAACGGGGCGACGCGGTGTGTACCGGGAACGCACAAGTCAGGGAAGTTGCCGCAGGAGGTGCTGGCGGACGCGGGGGCGCCGCATCCGGACGAGATCCTGGTGACGGGGCGGGCGGGCACGGTGGTGATCATGAATGCGCATCTGTGGCACGGGGGGACGGCGAACCGGACAGCGAAGCCCCGGTGTGCGATGCACGGGTTCTATTGCCGGCGCGATAAGCCGCAACAGCAGTATCAAAAGCGGCTGTTGCGAGCGGAGGTGCAGGAGCGGCTTTCGCCGCGGGAGCGGTGGCTGTTGGCGATCGATGATCCGTTGAACGATGCGATCAGCGCGGAAGTCGCGGTCCGGAGCGGATTTTTGAAATAGGCCGCCAGGGTTGAGCTAGGCTGGAACCAGAATGAAGCTCACCTTCTGGGGGGCGGCCCAAACCGTCACCGGTTCCATGCACGAACTGACGCATCGAGGCGATCGGTATCTCCTCGATTGCGGCCTTTACCAGGGCCGCCGGAAGGAGGCCTTTGCGCGGAACTCGACGTTTCCCTTTCCAGCGGCGAGCGTGAAATCGATTCTGCTGTCGCACGCGCATACGGACCATGCGGGCAACATTCCGACGCTGGTGAAGAACGGCTTCACCGGGCAGATTTGGGCGAATTCAGCGACGACCGATCTGTGCGGCGCGATGCTGCGGGACTCGGCGTATCTGCAGGAGCGGGACGCGGAGTTTCTGGAGCGGCGCAATCAGAAGCGGAAGCGGCTGCAACTGGAGGATCAGGAAAGTGAGATCGTGGCGCCGCTGTACAACATTGCGGATGCCGAGAAGGCGCTGGAGCAGTTCCATGTGATCGATACGCCGACGTCGCTGCATGAGGTGGCGCCGGGGTTGTTGTGCCGGCGGTTCGACGCCGGGCACATGTTGGGGTCGACGGCGATGGTGCTGGAGGCGGAGGAGAACGGGAAGCGGACGCGGCTGGCGTTTTCGGGCGATGTGGGCCGGGCCGGGCTACCGATTATCCGCGATCCGGAGCCGATGCCGGGCGTGGACTACCTGATCATGGAGTCGACCTACGGCAACCGTCTGCATGAGGCGGGCGAGGCCGTGCTCGATAAGTTGGAGAATGTGTTGCGGCGCACGGTGGAGCGCGGCGGCAAGGTGATCGTGCCGGCGTTTGCGGTGGGTCGCACGCAGCAAGTGGTGTTGATGCTGCATGAGCTGATGAAGCAGAATCGCTTGCCGAACATCCCCATTTTTGTGGACTCGCCCCTGGCGGTGAACGTGACGGAAGTCTTCCGGCGGCATCCGGAATGTTACGACGATGAGATCGGGGTGTACTTGCAGGCCGGGGTGGATCCGTTCGGCTTCAGCCGGTTGAAGTACATTCGCGACGTGGCGGATTCGAAAGCACTGAACGAGCTCCGCGGGCCGATGGTGATCATCTCCGCGTCGGGCATGTGCGAGGCGGGCCGGATTCTGCATCATCTGCGGAACAATATCGGCGATCCGCGCAACACGGTGCTGATTACCGGTTATCAGGCGGAGAATACGCTGGGGCGGAAGATCGTGGAGAAGGCGCCGGAAGTGAACATCTTCGGCGAGCCGTTCCGTCTGCGGGCAGAGGTGGTGAAGATTAATGAGCTATCGGGGCACGCCGATCAGCGTGAGTTGCTGAATTGGATGAAGCCGATGGTGGGCGGATTGAAGCGGGTGTTTCTGGTGCATGGCGATCCGCTGCCGGCACAGACGTTGGCGAAGTTGATCGAAGAGGAGTACCGAGTGCCGGTGACGGTGCCGTCCCGGGGCGATCACTTCGAGTTGGAGTAATCGCGAGTCCTAGCGGCAGCGGTAGCTTTTGTACTAAACCCATACCGGTACGGGACAGCATGGTTGGGGGAGGGCGGGTCTATTTACCCCTCTCCCCGCGGAAGGCAACATGGTTCTACATCGCCATGAAGGTTGCCTACGACAAAGCTGCTATGCCGAATTCGCTGACTCAACCGCTGTGGAGCTTCTCGTTCCTCCAACTGCTGGATTTTCTGACGACGGTCGCCTTTTTGGTGAACGGCGTGGGAGAAGCGAACCCGCTGGTGCGGGCCATGATGGCGTATGCGCCGAATCCGCTGGCGGGTTTGGCCCTGGTGAAACTGGCGGCGGTGGTGCTGGCGATTGGTTGCTGGCGCGCGGGCCGCTTTCAGGTGCTGGATCGCATGAACCTGTTCTTCGCGCTGGTGGTGACCTGGAATCTGACGGCGCTGATCGTGGCGACGTCGCGTACTTAGTGCCTTAGACGTAATTCGGGCGGCTTCGCCTGAAATGCCTCGACATTTCTGCTGATTGACACGCTGATTTAACCTCGATGGCTCACCGCCGCAAGTGGGACGCGCTATGCTGAGGATCGCTGCCACATGGAGCTTTCTCAGTTTGACTTTGCGTTGCCTAGCGAATTGATCGCGCAGGAAGCGCTCGCCGATCGGGCCGCAGCCAGGATGTTAGTGATCGACCGTGCCAAGGGCACGTGGGACGATCGTAATTTCCGTGAACTGCCTGAATATTTGCGCCCAACCGATTGCCTGGTGGCAAACGATACGCGCGTCTTCAGCAGCCGGCTGATCGGGAATCGGCGGGGACACACCGGACGGGTGGAAGTGTTTCTCACCAAGCCGCTGACGCGGGACCGCCGGCTGTGGGATGCGCTGGTGCGGCCGGGCCGTAAGCTACTGACAGGAACCATCGTGGACTTTGCGCCGGACCTGTATGCGGTGGTGCAGGAGCATGGCGCGCACGGTCACCGGACGGTGGAGCTGTGCGCGAACGGCGACCTCGACGAGATTCTGGACCGGGTGGGGCATACGCCGCTGCCGCCCTACATTCACCGGCCGGATCGGGAAGAGGATCGGGAGCGGTATCAGACGGTGTTTGCGCGGTCGCGGGGGTCGGTGGCGGCGCCGACGGCAGGGCTGCACTTTACGCCCGAGATGGTGGAGGCGTGCCGGGCGACGGGGGCGACGCTGACAACGGTGACGCTGCATGTGGGGCTGGGGACGTTTGAAAGCCTCCACTCTGACGTGGTGGAAGAGAATCATCTGCATACGGAAGCCTTCCAGGTGCCGGAAGAAACGGTGGAGGCCGTGCGGCGGAGCGAGCGGGTGATCGGTCTGGGGACGACGGCGGTGCGGGCGCTGGAATCGGCGAGCCGGGAAGGGGAACTGAAGGCGATGCGCGGCGAGACGGACATCTTCCTGTATCCGGGGTGTGAGTTCCGGACGGTGGACGCGATGCTGACGAATTTTCACCTGCCGAAGTCGAGCCTGTTGCTGATGGTGTGCGCGTTCGGGGGGACGGAACTGATGCTGAATGCTTACCGGCATGCGGTGGAGCAGCGGTATCGGTTTTTCAGTTACGGCGATTGCATGCTGATTCTCTAGAAATGGCCCGCCGATTGCTTCGTGGGTGAGTATGGACACCAAACGAGAGCAAGGTCTGCAAAAATTGACCACCTTGGTGAAGGACATCAAGGTCTGCATGCTGACGACGATTGAGGCCGACGGGTTGCTGCACAGCCGTCCGATGGGGACTCTCGAGATGAAGGACGGCTACCTGTGGTTCTTCGTGCGGGACGATTCGCGCAAGGCGGTGACGGTGCAGCATGATCCGCGCGTCAACATTTCCTATGTGGATTCGAACACGTGGGTTTCGGTATCCGGGACGGCGACGCTGACGCATGATCGCGCGAAGATTGCGGAGCTGTGGACGGCGGATGCTTCGATCTGGTTTCCGCAAGGCGCGGACGATCCACATTTGGCGTTGATGCAGGTGAAGTTGGAAGAAGGCGAATACTGGGATGTGACGTCGAGCACGATGGTGCGGATTTTCGGCTATCTGAAAGCGAAGATTACGGGCGAGGCACCGAGCGGCGAGTTTGCCGAGCACGAAGTGGTGCGCCGTTAGTTAAGCTTCGCCGCGGGCGGGTTCGGCGGCGAGCAACAAACGGCTGCGGGGCGTGAAGTAGAGGCGGACGAGGGAGCCGGAGTGATCGAACATCGCGTCGTAGGCTTCCTCGCTGACCTGATAGTAATTCCCTTTGAGCACGTAGTTGAGTGTGGTGGTTTTGCGGTGTAGGACCTGGTCAATGCCGTCCTGCACCTCTTCTGCTTTGCTGGTAGTGAGGCGGCCGACTTCGCTGGCGACTTTGCCTTGGGCGAGGTCAATGACGAAAAGGATGACGCGCTCGGAGTGCATCAGGAAGTTGATGACGAGGGCAATGAAGCCGAAGAAGATGGCGCTGGCGAAGCCGACGACGTACTTACTCATGGCCAGAAGCAGACGCACTTTCGTCATCAGGTAGGGGTAGAAGGTAGAGAAGGTGAGGACGAGCGCGACCAAGCCCGCGAGCGGGAGGGCAAGGGCGAGCAGGGGGCCGATGGCCTTGGCGGACAGGCGCACCATTTGGGCGGAACTCATGCGGCCGGCGCGATTCTGCTGGAGGTCGGACTCGGTGAAGCGATTGGTCTTCATGAGGGCGACCAGCAGTTCGTCGTCTGGATTATTCGTGTCGTAGGTATATTCCAGATACATCGAGCAGGGTAATCGACAGTTTGAGGCTGCGCGAAGAGGGGCGAAGGGCGGGAAAAAATCGCCGCGGTTGCGGTAGTTTTGTACGAAAAAGCGGGGAAATCTGTGCAGGTCCTCAATACCCGCATAAGAGCCGGGGGCTACCCTCATCAGCGAACCCTCCAAGGGAGGATGGCGGACCTAGAATCTGGGGTACACGCTTTACCCGCGCGGTGGCGAACTGCCTTCAGCACAAGCGGTTAGAGCACAAGGAGTGTCTGCCGCATGAGTACTGATCAGAAGGACGTGCAGGGCTGGATGGAGGAAGTCTCCAAGAAGCGACAGCCGAAGAAACGTCTGGTGTTCGACAAAGCGACGAAGACCTTAAAGCTGATGGATAACCTGGATCCGGCGGCGGACCAATCACTGGAATTCACAGCGAAGGAAGCGACTCGCTTCGGCGACTAACCCTGATGCTGACCCTGGCGCGGCGAACGTTGGACGCCCTGATGGCGGGAGAAACGCATTGGGCGGGGCGGCGCGATGACGACGCTTATCTAGATTGTCATCTTGGTGGATCAGTCACCTCCCCCGTTGCTCTGATCTTCGAAGGTGCCTTTGCCGGTGCGCATCTGCGCATCGGTCCTTTGCTCTCGGGCGGGTGGGAAGCCCGTTTTCGGGACACGGCGGGCATGTGGCAGCAGCCCATGCCCGTCACGGTGGTGGAACTGGAGAACGATCTGTTTGCGAAGGCGCAGGGGATTTTCGAGAGCCGGGTGCTGGCGGACAAGTCGGCGCTGGTGATCGGGGTGGGGTCCGGGGGCAGCTTCATTGCGCTGGAACTGGCGAAGGCGGGGATTGGTGGGCTGACGCTGGTGGATCCGGACCGGCTGGAGGTGGGGAATATCGGGCGGCACGTCTGCGGGCTGACGGATGTGGGCCGTTACAAGACGCTGGCGGTGCGCGATCAACTGCACGGGCGGAACCCGTATGTGCGGATTGCGACGCGGGAACGGGCGTTCGATTGGGACACGATGGGCGAATTGCGGGCGTTGATGGAGTCTGTCGATCTGGTGCTGTGTTGTACGGACAATCGCCCGAGCCGGCTGGTGACGAATCTGGCGGCGCTGGCGGCGAATCGTCCGTGCATTTACGGCGGAACGTTTGTGCGGGCGCACGGAGGGATTGTGAACCGCGTGGTGCGCGACCAGACGCCCTGCTATCAGTGCTTCGTGGACGCGCTGCCGGAAACGGCGTGGAGCCAGGAGATCACCAACGAAGAGCAGGCGAGCCGGATCAGTTACTTTGACCGGCCGACGGCGATTGAGCCGGGATTGTCGCTGGATGTGCTCTCGATTGCGCTGCATTGCACGAAGCTAGCGATGCTGGAGTTGGTGTCGGGGTCGAGCGCACTGCGGTCGTTAAGGGAGGATCTGCGGGCGCCGGCGTATCAGTGGTTGAACCGGCGGGAGGAAGATTACGCGGCGTTGCCACCGTTGCCGGAAGCGACGGAGATGCGGATTTTGAGCTGGTATCCGCTGCTATATGAGCGGAACCCGCATTGCGCGGCGTGTGGGGAGACGGGGCACGAGGGACGGTCCGTACGAGGGTTTGCGATGGCGGCGGCGGCTGGCGCGGGAACGGTGGCGGCGTGGCCGGAGTCGCCTTGGGACGGGAAGCGTTAGATGGAGATCATCACGCTATTAAGCGGCGTGGGTGGGCTGGTGAAGACCGCCTTCGAGATCTGGCACGCGCTGGAGCAGCGGCAGCGGAAGGTGCTGGAGCAGGCGGAGATGGATCGCTTGAAGTCCGTGAAGAAACGCAAGCCGAAGCCGATGCCGCGCGAGGTGGCAGCGCTGGCGACACCGTCGCTCGAGCGGCTGCAGGACGAGGCGACACAACTGGAGAGCCTGGTGGCGCATCCGTCGTTTGAGGTGTTGGATACCGGCGTGGGAATCGCCGTGGACCTGGGCGAGGACGGGTTTGTGGCGTTCTGGCTGCCGCCGGAATATCCGCGGAAGGCGCCTTCGATGCTGCTGGTGGATGAGGGGCGCATGACGGAAGTGGGGATCGACGATGAGGCGTGGTCCGAGTCGTTGTATCTGGCGGATGTCGTGGAAGCGATTCAGGAGGCGGCTTGAGATGAAGCAGCCGGGGGCGGAAACGGCGATTCGAATTTTCGGGTCGGAAGTGGCGGTGATTCATGGCGAGGTGCAGCGGTACCCGTCGATCGAAACCGGGGGCGATCTGTTTGGGAGCTTTACGCATGGCGGGTTGCCGGTGGTTTGGCTGGCGTCGGGTCCGGGGCCGGCGGCGGTGCGGCAGCGACTGGAGTTCGAGCAGGATGCGCGCTTCCGTTCGATGTGGCAAAAGGAACTGATGGAGCGATTTGCGCTGCAGTATGTGGGGAGTTGGCACTCGCATCATTCGATTGGGCTCAAGGTGCCGAGTTCGGGCGACATCGGCGCGGTGCAGGCTTATGCGGAGCGGCATCAGCGGCGGCGGTATGTCGAGATCATCGTGACGAATGAGGGCGGGCGAATTCAGCTGTGGCCTTATCTATTTCCGAATGCGATCGACGGGCGGCATGTACTAGTGCCGCTGAAGCCGTTGATTGGGGTGAGTCCGCTGCGGGCGCATCTGGGGGATCGCGAAGCGTCCTTTTCGGGGGCGGCGCCGGCGGCGATGTCAGCGGGGCGCGTCGTGTTGCCGGCGGGTTTGCGCGATGAGTTGCTGCGGTGGCAGGCGCAGAATCCGATTGCGGGCGGTTTTGACATGGAGGAGCGGGACGGGAAGCTGCTGGTGGTGCTGCCGCTGGAGCCGGAGTTGCCCGAGTGCGAATTGATGTTCGTGATGACGAAGCAACCGGAGCGCGTGGTGGAAGCGATGGTGGAGGATGCGGACGGGCATCGGGTGAATCTGCGAACGATGGTGGATTTCGAGCGGCTGCAATTGGGGAGGGATGCGTTGACGCAACTGATGGCGGCGGCCCGGTCCGCGGCGTGGCACGCGGGGACCTTGAGGTAGCGATGGAGTGGAGCGAAGCGCAGGTGGTGCGGCTGGAGGTGGAAGAGGCTTTGCTGAGCGAGGAACTGCCGCACTTCACGATGCACAATCGGCAGGAGAACGGATTGACGACGGTGTATGGCGACTATCGGTCGACGGCGGGGACGTCGTATCGGTTGTGCTTGTGGTTGAAGGCGGGTTATCCGCACAGCATGCCGTCGCTGTATGTGGTGGAGCCGGCGCCGCTGATCGGCTATGGCGGGAAAGACATGAACAGCTATGGCGCGTCGCACGTGATGCATTGCTGGCCGCCGGACTGGAACAATTACCTCAAGATTTGTCATTGCAAGGAGAACATCTGGACGCCGTCGGAAACGGTGGTGGGCGTGCTGATGAAGGGGTTCCTGTGGCTGGAGGCGTTTGAGGCGCACAAGCGCACGGGGCGGACGATCGATGAATTTTCGCTGAGCTTCGCTTAGCTGTTTCGTGGTCTGCGCGACTCAATCCGCGCGGAGAGCCGTGATGGGATCCACCGAGGCGGCGCGTAGCGCGGGCGGCAGCACGGAGATGATGGCGGTGGCAAAGAGAACGATGATGGTGGCGATGACGGTGAGCGGGTCGAAGGCGGTGACGCCGTAGAGCATTTTGCGAATGGGGCTGACGCTGAAGGTGAGGGCGAAGAGGCCGAGGACGAGTCCGATGGTGACGAGCAGGAGCGCATCGCGGAGAACCAGACCGAGGATCGTGCGCGGGCGGGCGCCCAGGGCGAGGCGGACGCCCATTTCCGGAGTTCGTCGAGCGACGCTGGTGGAGAGCAGGGCATAGAGTCCGATGGCGCTGAGGAAGAGCGAGAGACCGGCGAAGAGGTTGCAGAGGAACGTGAGGACATGTTCGCTGCCGAGCGCGACTTCCATTTGCTCGCGGAGGGTGGCGAAGAGAACGAGCGGCACGCTGGGGGCGACTTCCTTTAGCGCGGTTTGGTAGGCGGCGATCGCCTGGGCTTTGTTTTGCGCGTTGATGAGGAAGACGAAGTTGGCGGCGTCAAGGAGCGTTTCCGCGCTGATCGGGTAGTAGACGGTGGGAGGAGGGGGTTCGCGCAAACTGGCGAATTTGGCGGATTCGGCGATGCCGATGACCTGGCAGGTGAGGGGTTGCGGGAAGTTCTTCTCGTCGGCGGTGCGAACGTAGGCGCCCAGGGCGCTTTGGCGCGGGAACATCAACGCGGCGGCGGACTCATTCAGGATGCAGAGGTCGTGACGGCGCTCCTGAATTTGGAACTCGCGGCCGGCGGTGAGGCGAATGGCCATGGTGCGGAAGTAGCCGGGGCCTACGTGGTTGTAGACCAGCGTGCGGCTGGTCTGCGCGCTATCGCCGACGGGGACGAATTGGGTGGCGGGTTGCGAGCCGGTCATCGGGGTGTACCAGGTGACGGCGGCGGCGCGGACGCCATCGCCGGTAGCGATGCGATCCACCATGCGTTGGTAGAGGTCGAGCTTGGCTTCGCCTTTCTGCGGGAGGCGGCTGAAGGGTGGCGTCTGGATGGTGACGTGGTCGAGGTCAAAGCCGGTGTTTTCGGTGCGGAGTTTGAGGAGGCTCTGCGAGAGGAGGGCGGCAAGGGTGACGAGGACGAGCGAGAGGGCGACTTGCAGAGGGATGAGGATACGTCCAGCGAGACGTCCGCGACCGAAGCCGGTGCGAGACTTGAGGGCGAGGGCGGGGTCGGCGGCGCCGGCTCGCCAGGCGGGGTAGAGGCCGGCGGCGAGGGTGGTGAGGACGGCGAGAGCGGAGGTGATCCAGAGGACGTTGAGGTCGGGCTGGATTTCGAGGCCGACGGCGGCGTTGGGGCTACGGAAGAAGGGCAGCAGATAGCCGACGCCGTACCAGGCGGCAACGCCGCCCAGGGCAGCACCGAGTGCGGCGAGCGTGAAGCTCTCGGCGAGGTATTGGCGAATGAGACGGGTGCGCGCGGCGCCGATCGCGGTGCGGATGGCGAACTCCTGCCGGCGCCACTCGATCTTGGCGAGCATGAGTCCGCTGACGTTGAGGCAGCAGAGGAAGAGCACAGCGCCGGCGATGGCTTGCATCAGGGTGAGAGGTTCGGTGTAGACGGGACCGAAGAAGCCGGGCAGGCCGCTGCCGGCGGATTCGAGCTTGATTTGGGTGTTGTGGAGGCGGGGATTGCGCGTGTACGGCGGGAACGTTTCGCGAAGGAGGTTAGCTTGGCGAGTGGTGATCTCCGCCGAGGCCTGAGAAAGGGTGACGCCGGGCTTCAGGCGGGCAATGGCGCCGACCGAAGCGCTGCCACGGGCGTTCATCAGCACTTCCTGTTTGGCGACGACGTTGAGGAAGGGTAAGGGGAGGTAGAACTCGGCGATGGAGCCGGGCCAGATGCCGGAGAAGTGGCGCGGCATGATGCCGACGATGGTGACGGGAGTGTCGGCGACGCGGATGGTGCGGCCCAGCATGGCAGGGTCGGCGCCGAAACGGTCCTGCCAGATGCCGTAGCTCATGACGGCGGGCCAGCCGGCGGCGGGTCCCCCGGGGACATCGTCGGTGGGGCCGAGTAGGCGTCCGAGATGGGGTTGAAGGCCGAGCATCGGGAAGGCGTTGCCGGTGACGAGGGCGGTGCGGTGCAGGCGCTTGAGGCGTTGGGCATCCTCGGCGTCGGCGCTGACAAGGAGCCAGCCGGAGAGGTCGGTGAAGGAGGCGTTGTTGGCGCGCAGTTCGCGCAGCATCGCGTAGGGGATGGACGGGACAGCGGTGGATTGCGTGGGAAGAGCAAGGGAGAGGCGAGCGAGGCGGTGCGGTTCGGTGACGGGGAGGCTGCGAAGTAAGAGGGCGTGCAGGATGGTGAAGACGAGGGTGTTGGCGCCGATGCCGATGGCGAGGGTGAGGATGGTGGTGAGCGAGAAGAGCGGATGGTGACGAAGGGAGCGGAAGCCCCAGGCAAGGTCCTGGAGTACGCCTTCGAGTTTGGCGAGCCACTCGCCGTCGCGAACGCTCTCGACGATGGCGGGCGGGTTGCCGAGCGTGAGGCGGGCCCGGCGGCGAGCTTCGGCGGGGGTGAAGCCTTGGGCGACGAAGTCGTCTTTAAGGAGTTGGGCGTGGGCGCGGAGTTCGTCGGCGACGTCGTCGTCCTGCCGGGTGCGGGTGAAGAGGCGGCGGAATTGGTCCACTAGCGAAGCCATGCTTGTTCTCCGGGGATGACGTCCAAGACGCGGATTTGTTCGAGCGAGTGCTTCCAGTAGATGAGCAGGAAGGGCTGGCTCTCATTTTCGAGGAAGAGTTCCTGGCGATAAAAGAGCCAGGGGACGCGGGCGGTAGAAGGCGGTGGACTCGGCTGGCCGAAGGCTTGCACGTCGCTGCCGGTGCCGGAGATGAGCGTGATGGCGCGTTCGAAGAGCGGGCGCGCGGGGGCGTCGTGGTGGCGATCGAGCGTGCGGACACGTTCGCGAAGCGTGGTGGCGGGAGCGCCGCGAACGCGGTAGTGAGCGATGGCAAAGGAGCCATGGAAGCCGGCGGCGCAGTGTCCGTCGCCGTCCATACCGGCGAGACAGAACTGGCGGCCGGTGAAGCTGTCGCGGACGAGCAGGCCGCGGCCGGTGTAATGGTCGTGGAAGTGAATGCGGATCTCGATTTCGCGGCCGTCGGTGCGAACGCGGTAGAGTTCTTCGCGAGGCGTTTTCCCGGCGGCGACGGCGGGGAGCCAGAGGACAGAGCGACGCTGCAGCTTCATGCGGTTCGGTGATGCAGGCCGAGGGCCGCAGGGACGCGCGGAAAACAAAGGAGTTGAGGAGGGCGGAACTGTCCGAAATCGGGAAGCGGCGTTCGCGCGTGGCATAGTAGGCATTCTACCTATGGAGAGACTACCATAGACGCGGATTCATGGTATGGTCGAGGTGGGAATGGGAAAGAAAGAGCCGGAGAAGCTGGATTTGCTGCAGGGGACGCTGGACATGATGGTGCTGCGCACGCTCTCCATCGGGCCGGCGAACGGGTACGAGATTGCGCGGGCGATTGAGCGATTGTCCGAAGAAGTGCTGGCGGTGGACCACGGGTCGTTGTATCCCGCGCTGCATCGGCTGGAGAAGCAGGCGCTGGTGGCCGGCAAGTGGCAAGTATCTTCGACGAACCGGCGAGCGCGCTATTACAAGCTGACCGCGGCCGGCCGCAAGCGACTGCTGGAAGAGCAGTCGCGCTGGGAGCAGATGGCGGCGGCGGTGACGCGCGTGATGCGGCCGGTTTAAGGCTGGCCGGGCGAGAAGACGAGGATGTGGAGCTGGCTGGTGCCGCCGATCTCATCGGATTTACCGAGGCCAAGAGTCTTGATGCGCTTGTCGTTCAGCCGGTAATGCTCGACGAGGTACTTGCGAGCGACGGTGGCACGGGCTTGGGTGAGCGTCCGGTCTTTCTCGCTATCGCCCTTCATGTCGGTGTAGGCGGCGATGACGACCAGACCCTGGGGATGGGTTTCGAGGTACTGGCCGGCTTCGTGAAGTAACTTCTCTTTTTTGAGCTTGGCCGTGGTGGGCTTATCGAAGAGTTCCTCGCCGTCGTAGACGAACTTCATCGCGGGTGGACGCGGGGGCAGTTGGGCGATCTCGTTCTTGGTGAGCTCGGTGGAGTCTTCGTAGCCACGGTCCTTGAAGAAGCCGCGGAGAAGGAAGTTCTTCTTGAGGGCTTGCATGTCCTCGTTCATGGCGGTGACGCCGGCGGTCATTTTCTGGTAGAGAGTCTTGTCGTTGACGAGAGCGCCGGCGGTGCCGGTGCCTTGATTGACCTTGCCGGTGATGAGCTTGAGGTTTTCGGCGGTGGCTTCGAAGTGCGTCATGGAGGTTTTAGCCGAGTCCAGAACGCCGTTGGTTTTGTCGATCAGGTCAGAGATTTGCAGGGGCGGCAAAGCACGGATGGTGTCGCCGTTCCTGACGGGCTCAGCGTCGGGAGAGCCGAACGAGATCTCGACGTACTTGTCGCCGACCAGGCCTTCGGAACTGATGGATGCCGTGGAGTCGCGGCGGATGACCTGGCGGGTTCCGTCGGTGAGATCCATGACGACGCGGACGTTCTGATCGGGCTGGGCGGGCAGGTTGATGTACTTGACGGTGCCTTGCTGCACGCCGCCGACGCGGACGACGGAGCCTTCGATGAGGCCGGCGACATTGGGGAAATCAGCGGTGAGCTGGTAGGTGGAGCGAAAGAGAAATTGCTTCTTACCGATCCAGAAGAGGCCGACGGAGAAGAGCAGCAGAGCCAGCAGAATGAAAGCGCCGAGGCGTACGTTGGTCATGATTGAGCCTCCTGAAAGAATTTTTTGACGAAGGGGTCCTGATGGGAGGCGAGTTCGTCGAACTGGCCTTGGGCGACGACCTGGCCTTCGTTGAGCAGGGCGAGGCGGTCGGCGAATTGCCTGGCGCCGCGCAGGTCATGGGTGACGACGATCGTGGTGACCTGACGTTGTTTTTGGAGGTCCACGATGAGGGCGCCGATCTCCGCGGCGGTGATGGGATCGAGGCCGGCGGTCGGCTCGTCGCAGAGGAGGATTTCGGGATCCAAGGCAAGCGCGCGGGCGAGGCCGGCGCGCTTCTGCATGCCGCCGGAGATGTTGCCGGGGAGTTTTTCCAGGTCTTTGGCCATGCCCACGGAGGTGAGTAACTCGCGGGCCTTTTGCTGCTGCTCGTCGGGCGAAAGGCGAGAGTGGCGGCCGAGCGGGAAGGCAACGTTCTCGGCAACGGTGAGCGAGTCATAGAGAGCGGCCTGTTGAAAGAGGAAGCCGATGCGCTTGCGGATCTCGACCAAGTCGTCGCTATGGGCGCCCGAGACTTCCTGACCGTCGATCCGGATGGTGCCGGCATCGGGTTGTTGCAGGCCGATGATCAGCTTGAGCAGGACACTCTTGCCGGTGCCGCTGCGTCCGAGCACGGCGAGCGTCTCGCCCTTGTTGACCTGCAGCGTGAGGCCATCAAGGACCTTTTGTTCGCCGAAAGACTTCTTCAGATTCTCGATGACGATGGGAGGCTGATCAGCCATAAACCACCTGCAGAAGGCGAACCAGGACGACGTCCGCGAGGATGACGAAGAGCGAGGAGAGGACGACGGAACTGGTCGTGGAGCGGCCGACCCCGGCCGTCCCGCCGCGCGTGGACATCCCCTGGAACGATGAGACGAGGCCAATGATGAGGCCGAAGACCATGGTCTTGAGGACGGGCGGGATGAAGTCGCTGAAGCGAACGCCGCGCAGGCCGGTCTCAAGAAAGAGGCTGAGAGAGAGGGGCTCGGCGAGGTTGGCGAAGATCCAACCCATGAAGATGCCGGCGAGGTCGGCGACGACGGTGAGCAGGGGCAGCATCAGGATGCAGGCGAGGATGCGAGTGGCGGCGAGGTAACGATGCGGGTCAACTGCGGAGGCCTCCATGGCGTCGATCTGCTCGGTGACTTTCATGGAGCCGAGTTCGGCGCCGATGCCCGCGCCGACGCGACCGCTGACGACGAGCCCGGTGATGATGGGGCCGCTTTCCTTGATGATCGAGTAAATGACCACGGCGGGCAGAAAGCTCTTAGCGCCGAAGCGCACCAGGCTGTCGCGGGTTTGGAGCGAGAGGACGACGCCGATGGCGGCGCCGGCCAGGGCGACTAAGGGCAGAGATTTGGCGCCGATGAAATCGCATTGCTTGAGGAACTCGCGCCATTCGTAGGGGGGGCGGAGGGCGGCTCTTACGACGCGGGCGGCAAAGAAGCCGAGGTCGCCGAACCAGGCCAACATGGTCGTAAAAACATTCGTTGCAGATGGCGCCGCGGCGGTCATTCTCTACGCGACGTTGCATCTGCGGGGCCAAACATCTAAGTGCTTGATAGTAGGTGGGGTGGGCGCTGGGCAAGATGCGATTTCTGCCGATTTGATATAATTCGCGCGACGGTTCAAACACGCTGTGCGCATCGCTTTTCCCCTTTTATTTACGTTGCCGTTCACGGCGTGGGCCCAACCAAGTCCAGTGGTGACTCGTTATTGCGCGGGTTGCCACAGTCCGCAGACGAAGGCCGGTGGGCTGGTGCTCACCGGGTTGGATTTTGCGAAAGCCGGCGAGAACGCGGCGGTGTGGGAGAAGGTGCTGCGGCAGGTGCAATCGAGCCAGATGCCGCCGGCCGGTATGCCGCGGCCCGATGCAGCGACACTCGCGACGTTTACCAGGACACTGACGGCGACGCTGGATCAGGCGGCGTTGGCCAAGCCGAATCCGGGAGCGCCGATGCCGCACCGGTTGAATCGGATGGAGTACAGCAATGCCGTGCGCGACTTGCTGGGACTCGATACGCAGCCGGGGATGATGCTGCCGGTGGACGAATCCGGTTTTGGTTTCGACAACATGGCGGATCTGCTTTCGATGTCGCCGGCGTTGCTGGAGCGGTATCTTTCGGCGGCGCGCGTGGTGACCCGGCAAGCGATCGGCGATTTGAAAATGAAGCCGGAGGAGACGTCTTACGGGAGCGCGGTGCGCAGCCAGAAACAGTCGCCTAACGCCGATGACCTGCCTCTCGGCGCGAGCGGCGGCCAAGCGTTTCGGCATTATTTTCCGCTCGACGCACAGTACGAGATCAAGGTGAATCTGGCCGGATCGCTCGGCGATGGGGCGTTGCCGACGCCTTACAATTTGCGGCTGCCGGTGAAGGCGGGCATGCATTCGGTGGTGGTGACGTTCTTCCGCGAGTCCGCACGGCCGGAAGTGGCAATGCGGGCGGCGGGACGGTTTGGCGGCGGCGGTCCGCCGACGGGGCCTTCGGAGAAAGTGGACATGGACTTGCGCCTGGACGGCGTGAGCATCAAGCGCTGGCAGGTACCGCAGCGTGGGACGCCGGTGGATGCGGCGCTGACGGTGATCGCCGGTCCTTATGCGCCGACGGGGCGCGGGATGACGGTGAGCCGGCAAAGGATTTTTGTGTGCCGTCCGGCGAAGGCGACCGAGGAAGAAGGCTGTGCGCGGACGATCCTCTCGGGGTTGGCGAAGCGCGCGTTTCGACGTCCGGTGACCGACGCCGATTTGCGGCCGCTGGTGCGCTTCTATGCGTCCGCCCGGCAGCAGGGCGCGGATTTCGATGACAGCATCGGCAGTGCGTTGCAGGCGATGCTGGTGTCGCCCGATTTTCTGTTCCGGGTGGAGCGTGATCCGAAGGGCGCGGCGCCGGGCAGCGTGCATCCGCTGAGCGACTATGAGCTGGCTTCGCGGCTTTCGTTCTTTCTGTGGAGCAGCATTCCGGACGATGAGTTGTTGCGTTTGGCGGGCGAAGGCCGGCTGCGGCAGCCGGTGGTGCTCCGGGCGCAGTTGAACCGGATGTTGCAGGATCCGAAGTCCGATGCGCTGATCCGCAACTTTGGCGGGCAGTGGCTGTTTCTGCGGACGCTGGCGAATGCGAAGCCGGATGCGGATATTTTTGCGAACTTCGATGAGAATCTGCGGCAGGCGTTTCAGCGCGAGACGGAGCTGTATCTGGCGAATATCTTCCGCAACGGGCGCAGCGCGCTGGAACTGTTGGATTCGAACTACACGTATCTGAACCAGCAGTTGGCGCAGCATTACGGGATTCCGAATGTCTATGGGGCTCACTTCCGGCGCGTGGAACTGACGGATGCGCGGCGCGGCGGCTTGCTGGGGCAGGGCAGCATTCTGACGGTGACGTCGTATCCGAACCGGACGTCGGTGGTGCAGCGCGGGAAGTGGATTCTGGAGAACTTGCTGGGCACGCCGCCGCCTCCGCCGCCGCCCGATGTGCCGGAGTTGCCAGCGAAGGCCAAGGATGGCCGGAAGCTGAGTTTGCGCGAAGCGATGGAGACACACCGGGCGAATGCGGTGTGCGCGTCCTGCCATGGGCGGATGGATCCGATTGGCTTTGCGCTCGAGAATTTCAACGCGATCGGCGAATGGCGCACGAAGGATGGCGCGGTGCCGGTGGACGCGAAAGGGAAGCTGCCGAACGGAGCGGAGTTTGAAGGTCCGGGCGGCTTGAAGAAACTGTTATTGGCCAGTCATCGCGACGAGTTCGTGCATACGATCGTCGAGAAGTTACTAACTTATGCGCTGGGCCGGGGGCTTGAAGCCCGGGACCAGCCGACCGTCCGCCTGATTGCCCGCAAAGCGGCGGCCGATCAGGACCGCATGGCCGCGATCATAACCGCGATTGTCGAAAGTGCGCCCTTCCAGATGAGGAGAACCCCATGATCATCACCAAGAAAGCTCTCTCGCGCCGCACGCTGCTGCGGGGAGCGGGAACCGCGCTCGCGTTGCCGGTGCTCGATGCGATGCTGCCCGCGTTGGGCGGCGCCGCGCCGACGCCGCCGGCCCGACTGGCGTTCGTCTATCATCCGGTGGGCATGATCCTGGACCGGTGGACGCCGAAGGCCGTGGGTACGGGGCTGGAGTTCACGCCGTCGATGAAGGCGCTGGAGCCGTTTCGCGAGAATCTGACGGTGCTGACGGGGTTGGCGCAGGTGCAGGGACGGGCGTTGGGCGATGGTCCCGGAGATCATGCGCGCGAAGGCGCGACGTGGCTGACGGGCGTGCATCCGAAGCGCTCGGAGACGAACATCGGGTGCGGCATTTCGGCGGATCAGATTGCGGCGGCGGAGATGGGCAAGCAAACGCAGTTGGCGTCGCTCGAACTGTCGCTCGAGGCTCCGGGGCTGGCGGGCGCCTGCGACCAGAACTATAGCTGCGCGTATACGAACACGGTGTCCTGGAAGACGCCGACGATTCCGCTGCCCATGGAAGCGAGCCCGCGGATTATCTTCGAGCGCCTGTTCGGCGATGCCGGGGCGGATCCGGTGGCGCGCAGGGCGCAGTTGACGCAGCAGCGAAGCATTCTCGATTACGTGGCGGGCAGCATCGATCGGCTGCAGACGGAACTCGGCAATCGCGATCGCCGGAAGTTGAGCGAGTATCTGGATTCGATCCGCGATCTGGAGCGGCGCATTCAGAAGGCGGAGCAGCAGAACGCGACGATGAAGCTGCCGGACATGGCGCGGCCGGATTCGACGCCCGAGGCGTTCGAAGAGCATGCCAAGCTGATGATCGAGTTGCAGGCGATTGCCTATCAGACGGACATGACGCGCGTGATCACGTTCATGCTGGGCCGCGCGGGCAGCAATCGGGCGTATCGTTCGATCGGGATCTCGGACGGGCATCACTCGCTGACGCATCACATGAACGATCCCGAGAAGATCGAGAAGGTGGCGCAGATCGACGCACATCTGGTGAAGACGTTTGCGCAGTATGTGGCGAAGATGAAGGCGACGCCGGATGGGTTGGGCGGCAATTTGCTGGATCACCTGATCATCTGCTACGGCAGCAGTCTGGGAGACGGCAACATTCATACGCACCACGATCTGCCGATCGCGCTGGTAGCGGGCAAGCGGTTCTTTGCGGGCAATCGTCATTTGAAGTATTCGCCCGAGACGCCGCTGAATAACCTGTTCCTGAACATGTTCGATGCGGCGGGGGTGCCCTGCACGAACTTCGGCGACAGCACCGGCCGCCTGGCCCACGTCTAATGCACGCCGCGTTGATCCTGTACACGGCGGGAAGCCTGCTGGCCGGCGATTTGCGTCTGCTGGACGCGGTGAAGCGGCGCGATGTGCCAGCCGTGGAGACGTTGCTGCAACAGAAGGCGCCGGTGAACGAAGTGGCGACCGATGGCGGCACGCCGCTGGGGTGGGCGGTGATCCTCGGCGAACGGACCCTGGCGGAGAAGCTGATGGCGGCCGGCGCGAACGTGAATGCGGTGAGCGAATTCGGCGAAACGCCGTTGACGCTGGCCGCGGCCAACGGGGATGGCGAACTGGTGGCGGCGCTGCTGAAGCGCGGGGCGAACGCCAAGGCGGCTCGACCGAATGGGGAGACGGCGTTGATGCTGGCGTCGCTGACGGGGAATGTCGCGGCGGTACGAGCGCTGGTGGAAGCCGGCGCAGACGTCAATGCGGTGGACCAGCGCAAAGGACAATCGGCGTTGATGTGGGCGGCGGCCGAGGGTCACGCGGACGTGGCGCGGCTGTTGATCGAGAAGGGCGCGAACGTCAAGGCGGCGTCGAAGTCCGGGTTTACGCCGATCTTCTTTGCAGCGGTAAAGAACGACGCCGACACGGTGAAGGCCTTGCTGGGCGCGGGGGCGGAGGCGAATTCGGCGCTGCCCGATGGCACGAAGGTGTTGCTCTCGGCGACGTCGCATCGCAGCAATGCGGCCGCGGCGGCGTTGCTCGCGGCGGGGGCGGATCCGAACATTGCGGACAAGAGCGGTAACTCGCCGCTGCATCTGGTGGCGCAGGCGGGCGATCTGGCGTTGGTGCAGCAGTTGCTTGCGAAGGGCGCGCAGAAGGATGCGCGGACGCTCGACCCGCCGCCGACACGGGGCTTCTTCCGTGGTCCGGCGGGCGGGCAGACGCCGCTGTTCCTGGCGGCGCGGGCCGGCCATATCCCGGTGATGAAGGCGTTGCTCGCGGCGGGGGCGGATCCGAAGCTGCGAGCCAACGATGGCGGCAGCTTACTGATGGCGTCGGTGGGCAGCGCGAACGTCGAAGTGGTGAAGCTGGCGTATCAGTATGACCCGGACACCAAGGTGGTGAACAAGGACGGGACGACGCTGATGCACGCTTCGGTGACGGGCACGGCCAACGGCGGCATGCTGGAAGCGCAGCTGCGAATTTGCGAGGTCATCAGCTTTCTGGCCGAGAAGGGTGCGCCGCTCGATGAGAAGAACAAGAGCGGGCGGACGCCGATTGACCTGGCGGACATTCTGCCGATCGACAAGGCCGTGGAGTTGCTGACGGACCTGATTCTCAAGTCGGGCGCGAAGCCGAAGAATCCCTCACTGCGATGACGGTGGAGGAATATTTGGCACAGGTGCCGGAGCCGGCACGAACGACGCTCGAGAAGGTGCGGCAGTCGATTCGCGGGGCAGCGCCGAAGACGGCGATCGAGAAGCTGAGTTACGGTATGCCGGCGTTTCATCATGGCAGTCCGCTGGCGGGGTATGCGGCGTTCAAAACGCATTGCGGTTTCTTTCCGATGAGCGGGACGGTGCTGGCGGCGCTGGCGGAAGAGCTCGAAGGGTATGAGACTTCGAAGGGGTCGATTCGGTTTGCGCTGGACAAACCGTTGCCGGCGACGCTGATCCGGAAGCTGGTGCGGACGCGGATGGCGGAGATCGCGGGGAAGTAGCGCAATTTCGTGATGCATGGCCCTCATCCCGTGATTCCCGTCGGGACCAAGGTTCTAACCCGGGCGGGCGCGCGCGTGGGCGTTGTGCTGCGGAGGGCGGAGACGCACGAGCAGGCTTATCGAGTGCGGTTTGCGGATGGGGTGGAAGCGGAGTTTCTCCGCCAGGAGCTCTCTATCTTCAAACACGCGGACGCCGAGATTCCGGGGCGTGCCGACCAGCAGGCGTTTTTCCCTTACGTACAGTTTCGCTGCGTGATTGGGTCGCGGGCTTACGGACTGGAGCATGAAGCTTCCGATGTCGATCGGCGGGGCTTTTATCTGCCGCCGGCCCGTCTTCATTGGGGTTTGGCGGGCGTACCGGAGCAACTCGAGAGTGACGAGGAAGAGTGCTATTGGGAGATCGAGAAGTTTATTCGACTGGCGCTCAAGGCGAATCCGAATGTGCTCGAGTGCTTATACTCTCCGATCGTGGAGACATGTACGCCGCTGGCCGAAGAGTTGTTGGCGCAGCGCGTGATCTTTCTTTCACGCCACGTGCATCGAACGTATAACGCGTACGTCCTCTCGCAGTTTAAGAAACTCGAGCAAGACCTACGCAATCAGCACGCGATCCGTTGGAAGCATGTGATGCACCTGATTCGCCTGCTGCTTTCCGGCGTGGTGGTGCTGAAGGAGGGATTGGTGCCGTTACGGATGGACGGCGAGCGCGACCGTTTGCTGGCGATCCGTCATGGCGCGGTGGCCTGGGAGGAGGTGGAGGCTTGGCGGCTGGCTTTGCATCGCGAATTGGATGAAGCACTGGAGCGGACGTTCTTGCCGGAGCATCCCGACTATGAGGCAGCGAATGAGCTTCTGATTCGTGCGCGCCGCCACGCGGCGTCTGCCTCCTATGAAGCCGAGGTCAGATGATCGACTACGAACTCTTGCGGAGCGAGATCGCCGGGCATCCTCACAAACTGCTCTTCGCTACGGTGAGCGGAGCCCATCTCTATGGGTTTCCCTCGCCCGATTCGGATTATGATCTGCGGGGCGTTCACATCCTGCCCTTATGCGACGCAGTGGGGCTGTTGCCGAAGGAAGAAACGGTGGAGATCGAGGGATGGCGGGGGCAGATCGAGATGGACATAGTCACCCATGACGTCCTGAAGTTCTGCCGGCTGTTGCTGAAGCGAAACGGATATGTGTTGGAGCAACTGTACTCGCCGTTGATCGTGCAGGCGAACGATGGCCACGAGGAACTCAAGCAGATCGCGCGCGGCTGCGTCACCCGTTATCACAGCCACCACTATTTGGGGTTCGCGGAGACGCAGTGGAAATTATTCGAGAAGGAAGAGGCGCCGCGGGTCAAGCCACTTCTGTATGTGTTTCGGGTGCTTCTGACCGGGATTCATCTGATGCGGACTGGCGAGGTAGAAGCCAACCTGGCGCGGCTGAAGGACGAGTATCACGCGTCGTTCGTCGACGAACTGATCGAAAGGAAGATCAGCACGGCGGAGCAGTGCCGATTGACCAATTCCGAGACGACCCTTTATCGTAGCGAATATCACCGATTGCGGGAGGCGCTCGCGGTGGCCAGCGATCAGTCGACACTGCCGGAGGAGCCCACGTGTCGGAATGAGCTGAACGATTTTCTGGTGCGGACGAGGCTGGCGGAGATCGCGGGGAAGTAAGTGGTGAGCGCGGAAGGAATCGAACCTTCAACCTACTGATTAAGAGTCAGTTGCTCTGCCAATTGAGCTACGCGCCCACGGGTGGGGCAAACGGTAGAATAGCATGCCTTACGAAGGCTGGTAGGGCCGGGCGTAGAGGCGGGCGATGGTCCTGACGGAGGCTTCGGCGGCGGCGCGGTCCGGAGTTTCGTCGGCGTTGTTGTAGCCTTCCATTTCGCCGCTGCCGCCGTCCTGGACGACAATACCGTCGCGGCGGCCGAGGACGTAGATGCCCTTATAGGCGAAGCCGTAGACGACGTCGGGCTGGGGGAGGAGCCAGGCAATCTGGCCGCGGACGGGCACGATGGATTCGTCCTTCCAGAGCGCGCGGGCGCCGTAGCCGGTGCAGTTGACGACGACCTTTTCGCGCAGGGTGGTGACGTCCTGGGGTGTGTGGAATTCGCGGTATTCGATCTTGCCGCCTTCGAGGAGAAAATCGGTGAGTAACTGGCGGGAGTAACCGGCGACGTTGAAGGTGAGTTGGGTGGTGCGGCGGGCCAAACGGGTTGGGAACGGATGAGAGCCGGAGGGGAGTTCTTCGGTGCGGGGGGTGATGTCGGCAATGCGGTCCATGTAGTGGGCGAAGTCGAGTTCGCCGGCGGGGGCGGGGCGGCGGGCACTGGGACCGTCGGAGAGCATGTAGCGCTCGGTCCATTCGATGGGGTTGCCGGCGACGCCGAGGTAGCTTTCGTACATGCGGAAAGAGGCGCGGGCCATGCGCTCCCAAACGGCGGGGAAGTTGGGGGAGACGGCGGAGGAGAGGCCGACGCGGGAGTCCGGGGTCCAGGAGCCGGTGGCACGGGCGGAGCGAACTTCAGGCGGCCGCTCTTTGGCGTAGATGGTGACTTTGGCGCCGGCGCGCTGGAGCATGGTGGCGGCAGTGAGGCCGAGGGCGCCACAGCCGATGACGGCGACATCGCGCTCGCCCAAGGGCATGGCTTTTTCGACGACGATTTGGCCGGAGCCCCAGGAGAGAGACCAGCCGCTACCGCCGTGGCCGTAGTTGTGGATGACGGTTTTTTCGCCGACGCGTTCGACATCGAGGCGGGGTCCGGCGGCGCGAAAGGGGCGCAGGCAGACGGTGACGCGGAAGAGGCGATCGACTTCGGCGCGCACGGGAGCGAGCGGCGGGACCAGCACCGGCGAAGTGGGCGTGGCGGGAGTGGCGATTCTGGCTTGGTGGGCGCAACCGGTGAGGCCGGTCAGGCCGACGCCGCCCAGGAAGGCTCGTCGATTCATCAGGCTCCTTGAGGACACGGCTCGGCGTGGGGCCGCGATGAGGGGTGGTGTAAGTAGCAGCGTAGCACGCGATTCGAAGGGATGAGCAGAGCGGGTTGTGCCAAACTGAAAGCCGGAAAACCCTGATGCGGCTTATCAATTCGATTCTGTTGCTTTCGTTGTCACTGGAGTGGTGCTCGGCGAAGATCCTCTTCAAGGCGGACTTCGAAACGGGGAATCTCTCGGAATGGAGCGTGACCGGGACGAAGAGTCAGAATGCGACCGCGCGCAATGTGCAGGTGGTGACCGATGTCGTGAAGCAGGGGAAGTATGCGGCGAAGGTGACGATTCATGAAGATGACGTCTTCAATGCGAGTCAGTTGCGGGCGCAGATCGGAGGGCCGCGGATTACGGTGGAGGAGGGATCGGACACTTACATGTCGTTCTATCTCTACATGGCGGAGGCGCCGAAGGATCGGGATAACTTTTTTTACTGGGAGGGGAATCCGCCGCCGCGCTATAACAACGTGATGACGTGGTGGGTGATGCCGGGCGAGAACGGCGGGACGCGCATTCGCTATGGGACGGGGAACCTGGGGCGGAATGGGACGGAGTGGGACGCGGAGTTTTCGATTGGGAAGTGGCATCACCTGACGATGCACATTCATTGGTCCGAGGACGCGACGAAGGGAAAGACGCGGCTGTGGTTTGACGGGCAGATGGTGCTGGATAAGAACCTGAAGACGAAGGGGGCGGAGTCCGTTTATTTTTGTCAGCCGGGAATTCATCGGAGTCCGCATCGGCCGTCGGTGGATTCGATCTACTTCGACCAGTTTATTCTGGCGGATACGCTCGAGGACGTGCTGCCGGCCGCGAAATGAAGAAGGAGGTCGGCCATGGGGATCCGGACGTGGTGCTTGGCGCTCGCGGCGTGGCCCTTACTGGCGCAGGTGCCGTGTGAGCGGCTGGCGGCGCTGCGGTTGAAGGATACGACGATCACCGCGGCGGAGCGGGTGACGCTGTTGCCAGGGCGTCCGGTAGTGGCTCACTGCCGGGTGGCCTTCACGCTGCGGCCGACGGCGGATTCGGAGATCGAGGTGGAGTTGCGGCTGCCGGACGCTGCGAGTTGGAATGGCAAGTTTCTCGGCGTGGGCGGTGGCGGCTGGGTGGGTTCGATCAATGTGGCGGGGATTCTGAACGGCGTCGACCTGGGCTACGCGAGCGCGTCGACGGATACGGGGCACGTGGGACAGAATGCCGCGTTCACGCTGGGGCACCCGGAAAAGGTGGTGGACTTCGCGTACCGGGCGGTTCACGTGATGACCGTGTCGGCGAAGGAAATTCTACGAGAGCACTACGGACGGCCGGCAAAACTGTCTTATTGGACGGGCTGCTCGACGGGTGGGCGACAGGGTCTGATGGAGGCGGTGCGGTATCCGGGGGATTACGACGGCATTGTCGCCGGGGCTCCCGCGAACAACCAGATTGAGCTTTGTGGCTGGCGGATGGCGCTGGAGGTGACGGCGCTAATGGATCCCTCGCGCAGTGTTTCGCCGCAGAAGCTCGCGACGTTGCAAGAGGCCGTAACGCGGGCTTGCGATGGCTTGGACGGCGTGAAAGACGGGCTGCTGGCCGATCCCCGCCGATGCCGGTTCGATCCGGGGACGTTGTTGTGCCGGGGTGCGAGCACGGATGACTGCCTGACCGCCGCGGAGATCGAAAGCATGCGGCGGGGGTACGCGCCGGTGATGAAGAAGAGCGGCGAGATGATTTATCCGGGGCTGGTGCCGGGCAACGAGACGGGTTGGCAGTTGCTGGCTGGCGGGCGGAGCGAGCCGAATTCACTCGACGGGGGCATGTTTCGCTACGTAGCGCATCAGGATGCGAACTGGGATTGGCGGTCGTTCGACGTCGAACGGGACGTGGCGCTGGCGCAGCAGCGCGCTGGCTTCATCGAGGTGGAGGAGCCGGACCTGTCGGCGTTTCGGAAGCGGGGCGGGAAGCTGCTGATCTATCACGGATGGAGCGATGGTGGCTCCGGCGGGGCGATTTCGCCGCTCAACACGATTCACTACTACGAGCGGATTCTGCAGAAGATGGGGCCGAAGCAGGGCGATTGGCTGCGGTTGTTTCTGGTGCCGGGCATGGGGCATTGCGGGGGAGGTCCGGGGACGGACCAATTCAATGCATTGGCAGCGCTCGAACGATGGCGGGAGTTGTCGCTGGCGCCGGATCAGATTCCGGCGGCGCACGTGAATGAGAATCGGCGAGTGACCATGACGCGGCCTCTGTGCCCCTATCCGCTGGCGGCGACATATCGAGGGATTGGGTCGACGAACGATGCGGGCAACTTTGTTTGTCGCTAGAGCGCTGCTGCTGGTGCTGGGGTGGAGCGCAGCGTGGGCGGGTTCGCCGAGGGAGCCGGTGACGGATCGGGCGTTGCGTGAGGCGGCGATTCAGGCGGTCTTCGCCGGAATGAAGGTTTCTTGGGAGGCGGGGAGGTCTATCGAGGATGTGTGGCCGAAGCGCGCCGTGGACCGGGGGCCAATCACGTATCCCGATGCGATGGCCGGCGAAGCGGTGTATCGCGTCACCGGACCGTTAGCGAATCAAGCGGAGACTTGCGCGGCCGGCAATCTAGTGACGGGGCGTCTGTCGGATGTGCGTGAAGTTCGGGCGCGAATGTTTCGATGGCCAGGCCGAGCGGAGACGGAGTTACTGGCAGTGGTGCAGTATGACTTCCGGGGAGCGAGTCCAGCGGGATTCTGTTGGTCGCTGGGGTTGCTGGTGCATCTCGTGCGAAAGGACCGAGTCTGGCACCGGCAGGAACGTTATTTGCTCGAGACGCAGCATCACAGCTCGATTGAACGCGCGGAGCTGTTGGATTTGGACGACAGTGGGCTCCCGATGTTGGTGGTGGAGTCCGGAGTCGGCGGGGCGATGACGGCGGCGAGTACCCTGCAAGTTTTTCGGCTGGGAGATGGCCGATTTGAGGAGTTGCTGAATACTTATTCGCGGATGGAGTCCGGGGTGGAGGCTGGGTATACGCAAGACCTGGATCAGGCGGCCACCAAAAGCGAGAAGGGGGACGGGTTTCGATTGGTGAAAAGGACGTACTGGGAGAATGGGCGGCGCTGGGCGCAGCCACGGCTTTCTGAACGGTTTTGCCGGTATGGGTTTGGGGTAAACCCACGGGATGTTGTTTTCCGTCAAGGGTTGCTGCGCCCACTGAAGTGAGTTTGGCAATTTGGTTGCTTAATCGAGCGGCATGAAAAACCGAATTTTGATGGCTGTGTTTACTCTGGCTCTCGCCAGCGGGTCTGTTTTTGGTCAGGCGAAAGAGGACATGAAGGAAGCCGGGACCGAGGTGAAGAAAGCCGCCAAGGCGACGGGGCGGGCGGCGAAGAAAACGGGCGAGGCCACCAAGAAGGTGACCAAAAAAGCCGTGAATAAGAGCGCCGAGAAGGTCGCGGAAGGCGCGGAGGCGGTGAAGGAAAAGACGAAGCCCTAAGCGGGATGAGGCAGTTTTTGCCGGGGCCGGCTACCGGCCCCAGGGGCGATCGAGGACGACTTCGCCGTCGCGCAAGACTTTGACACGGCGTTCCCACCGTTGCCCCGCGGCGTTGAAGCGCAGTTCGAGTTCTTCGTGGACGGGTCCGTTGGCGGCCAGAATCGTAATCTGGTAGCGGCCGGAGGAGAGAACCGTTTCGAGGGGACGGACAGAGCGGGCGGCGAGGTCGCCGACGTGGACCAGGGCGGCGTTCTCGCCGATCCGATAGCGGACCTGCCGGAGCGGATAGGTGCCGTTAACGCGCGCCTGAAGGGCGACGCCGGAGGCGGAGGCAGCGCCGAGATCAAGATAGGCGAATGCATCGCCTCCGGTGACTTCGGAGACACGCTGGATGGCGAGGTCTTTGAGTTGGGTGCTCTGATCGAGGAGTTTCTGCTGAAGGTCGCGATTGAGATTTTGGGCGCGCTGAACTTCTTCGCGGATCTGGCTGCTCTCGCTCCGCAACCGGGCGTAGTCGGTTTCGCGTTCGCTGAGGCGCTGGCGGACGGTGGTAAGTTCTTCCTGAATGCCGGAGGTCTCGCGGTTGGCGCGGACGCCCTGAATGCTGGCGACCACCGTGCCGGTGAGGCCGAGTGTTGCAAAAAACATCGAAAGCAGGGTGCGGCGTTCCATCACCCAGGGGCGGTTGGGGTGAAGGCTGACGAAGATGCCGAGCAGCATCAGGCCGGCGAGGGCGACGACAGATAAAAAGAGCAATGCATTCACCGACATACGGCCGAGGGTGAAAGCAAAAAAAACGGTGAGGAGTAGCCCCAGCACGATCCCGAGCACCACGTTGTAAGGTGCGTGCTTCGCTAGCATCTCCGAAGGTTAGCACAGCCCACTTTTGAGGGGGGAGCCCTCCGCAGGGGTGGTTAGCGGCTGGGGCGGGGTTGCCAGAAGTCGGGGGCGGCGGCGCCGAAGTCTTCGGAGACGACGCTGAGCCGGGGATCGATGCGGAAGATCAGGTTCTCGTGGCTGAGTTCGACGGGGCGATTGGGGCCATTGCGGCTGGAGGGAGAGCCGGTGGAGCGCAGGTAGGCGGCGGCAGAGCGGCTGACGCCTTCGTCGAGGACGCGGAGCGACGGAAGCGGGGAGATGAGCAGGAAAGTGCCGGACGGGGCGCCGGCGACGACTTGGTAGACGAGATCGGGACGGTCCAGGTTGATGCTGTCGAGACTGGCGCGGCGGGCGCGCAGGATTTCGGCGAGGTCATTTTCGGCGCCGACGGCAATGCGATAGAGCGAAATCTGCAGATAGCGGGCTTTGCGGAGCGCCTGGAGTGCCTCTTCGGGGCGGTGGCTCCACCATTGGCGATAGAAGGCGATGAGCGAGCGCGAGTCCTCGCCGCCACCGTTGCGGCCGCGTGGGGCGCCACGGTCGAACTGTTCGAGGCTATCGAACGAATTATGCGTTTCGATGAGCCAGCTTTCGGCCGGGCCGGTGAGGGCGGTGAGGCCGAAGAGGAAGATGCCGGAAGCGGGGTCGCCGGCGGGACTTTCGACAGCGGGGCGGGGACCGCTTTGGACGATGCGGACCAGGGGCGGAGGCTGGACGAGCGTCTGAGCTGAGGTGAGGGCGGTGAAGACGACGAAGAGTCCGAATTTCATGAGAGACCCACAAGGCATGACGGTTGGACGCGGCCTATTGTTGACCCAGTTTCAGGGATTTACGCGAGGGATTTGTGATAGTCTGACGGACCGAGAGCGGACCTGGATCCCGGCCAGGTGCGCGGAAAAGCGAGGCTCCTGGTGAACAGACGAACGATGACCGCGGGCGTAGTGGGGATGTGGCTGGCGGGGATGATAGAGGTGGCGGGTCAGGACGCGCCGCGTCCGGCGCCCCGGCCGCAAGGGCAGAATCCGAACGGGATGCGCATCTATTTGTGGGCGGGATTGAAGTCGCATGCGGCGGGGCAGCACGACTATCCGCAGTTTCTGGCGGATTGGAGCAAGCTGCTGACTGAGCGCGGAGCCGTGGTGACCGGCGGGTTGCACGCGCCGCGGAGCGCGGACTTGGACGGCGTCGACGTGGTGGTGATCTACAAGGGCGATGCGGGCTACTTGAGCCCGGTGGATCAGGCTTCGCTCGATGCTTATGTGAAGCGCGGCGGCGGCCTGGTGAGTTTTCACGACTCGTTGTGTGGACCGGAGCCGGGGTACTTCTCGAAGCTGGTGGGCGGAGCGAAGAAGCACGGCGAGGTGAACTACACGCTGGACGCGCCGATTCATTACACCGTGGTGGACAAGGCGAATCCGATTGTGGCGGACCTGACGGACTTGACGATCTTCGACGAAGCGTTCTACGGGCTGACGTGGGCGAAGGATCCGGGGATTCAGGTGCTGGCGAGCGCGGCCATGCCGCCGACGCGAAGCGCCGGGGAGCATAAGGGCGAAGTGGTGCCGCAGATTTGGACCTACGAGCATACGGCGGAGGGCGGCCAGCCGGCGCGCGCTTTTGTGTGGATGCAGGGCCATACGTATGCGAATTTTGCGAACTATCAGATTCAGCGGACGCTGCTGCGCGGGATTGCGTGGGCGGCGAAGAAGCCGGTGAATGAGTTGATCGATTACGTGGCACCTCCGCCGCCGCCGCGGCGTCAGACGGGGTTGTAGGCGGCGTTGGTCAGGGTGGGGCGAGTCGCGCGACAATAGGGAGCCATGCCCCTGCCGATCGACGCGATTGCGCTGACCCGACAGGTGTGGGCTGACCTAGGCACTTGGGCGCGCGAGGCGCGGCTGCCGAACTTCGCGATCACGTCGTTCGCCCAATTCTTCGAAGCGCTGCCAACGCAGGCCTTTTCGCTCGAGGATCGGCGGCGTCTGCTGCGGCAGTGTCATTTGCTGTTTGCCAACTTCTATGTGCATGCGCCGTTCAAGCGCGAGCGTGGTTTGCCGGATCCGCTGGCGGCGATCGAAGAGTTGGAGCGGCGGGTGGAAACGGCGAATGAGCAACTGACCGATGACGAGTTTCATCGGCTGGTGCGGCGCGCGTTTGTGGAACAGGAAGATGCCCATACGTTTTATGGGTTGCCGCAGCCCTATGCGGAGGCGCTGGCGTTTCTGCCGTTTCAGGTGAAGCGCTATTTCGATGAGATGGGCAACGCGCGGTACGTGGTGTCGAAGACCATGCCGGGCTTTACGCCCGAGAAGTTCGGCGTGGGGGCCGAGATCGTCGGGTGGAGCGGGGAGCCGTTTGTGCGGGCCTTGATGCGGGCGGGGCAGGGCGAGGTGGGCGGCAATCGCGATGCGTTTCTCTCGACGGCGCTGGCGCGGATGACGATCCGGCCGTTGCGGTTTGCGGAACGTCCGGAAAGCGCCGAGGAACTGATCGAGTTTCGGGCCGGGGGCGAGACCGAGGTGAGCTCGATTGTCATTCCGTGGGGGGTGGGAACGGGGTTCGATGTGACGTCGTTGTTTCCGCCGTCCGGACGCGGCGTGGCCGAGGTGAGGGCGACGTTCAGCTACGCGAATCTGCTGCTGATGAATCCGCAGAAGTGCCGGTATGAGCAGGCGGCGCCGGAGGATCCGGCGATGCACTCGACGCTGCCACAGGTGTTCGAATTCCAGACGATCGAGAGCGCCGAAGAGCTGGTGCCGCGAGAGTGCCTGGGCGAGGGCGGCGGGCGGTTCGGGTATGTGCGGATCAAGTCGTTTCAACTGCCGGAAGCGGCGGGGCCGCTGGAGAGCGTGCTAGCCGGGGAGTTCGCGCGGATTCTGGGGCTGTTGAACGAGCGGGCGCCGGACGGGTTGGTGCTCGATTTGCGCGGCAACATGGGCGGCAGCATCCGCGCGGCGGAGACGATGCTGCAGATGATTTCGCCGTTGCCGATTCAGCCGGCGCGCTTCCATTGGCGCGTGACGCGGGCGCTGCGGCGGGCGCTGGTGGCGCTGCGGCAATTGCGCGAGCGGTTCACGGAGTTGAGCGATGACGAGCGCGAGTTGTTGACGGCGCTCGCGGCCGATTATGGCGATTGGATGCAGGACGGGGAGCATGACGAAGAGGCGGATGACCGGTTGACGTCCGGGCAGCCGATCACCGATGCGATGGCGGCGAACGAAGTGGGGCAGATCTATCAGGGGGCGGTGGTGCTGTTGGTGGATGCGTTCACCTACAGCGCGGGCGATATCTTCGCGGGCGGTTTTCAGGATCACGCGATCGGGCCGGTGCTGGGGATCACGGAGACGACTGGCGGCGGGGGAGCGGCGAAGTGGAATTATCCGGACTTTACGCCGGCGCTGAGCAAGGCGACCGGCGTACCGGTGGAGGCCCTGCCGGGCGAGGTGACGCTGAGCATGGCCGTACTGCGGTCGTCGCGCGTGCGGGCCTACGACGGGCAGTTCATCGAAGACGTAGGCGTGAAGGCGGATGAGGTGCATTGGCCCACACGCGGCGATGTGCTCGAGAATAATCGGGACTTGATGCGGCGGGCCGTGAGGCTGCTGCGCGAGCAGCGGAAAGATTGCCGGCTGCGCCTGGCGGAGGCGAAGCGCGTGGGGGGCGAAATCCAGTGCCGCGTGACGGGGCGCGCCTATGCAGCGTTGCGGTACGAGGTGAATGGCGAGCCGGTGGTGGCGCGGATCGAGCCGGACGGGACGGCGTGGGTGGCGGTGGCGGCGCGGTTGACGTCGCGGCCGGTGCGGCTGGCGGTGTTTGGCTGCGATGAAGACGGGCGGGTGCTGGTGAACGCGCGAACGGTGGTGGGGCCGGAGGCGGCGCGATGACGCCGGGCGCGCAGGTCTCGCGCTACCGGATCGTGAGGCCGCTGGGGCGGGGCGGCATGGGCGAAGTGTTCGAAGCCGAGGATCTGCGGCTGGGGCGTCGCGTGGCGCTGAAGTTTCTACCGCCGGCGCAGATGGATGAAGTGGCGCAGAAGCGTTTTCTGAACGAGGCGCGCCTGGCGGCGCAATTACGGCATCCGCACATCTGCCCGATTTATGACGTGGACGAGAGCGAGGGGCGGACGTTTCTCGCGATGGCGTTGATTGGCGGGGAGACGCTGGCGCAACGGCTGAAGGGCGGCCGGTTGCCGCTGGAGACGGTGGTGCGGTGGTCCGGGGAGGTACTGAAGGGGCTGGAGGCGGCGCACGCGGCGGGCATCATTCATCGGGATATCAAGAGCTCGAACCTGATGGTGGATCCGGAAGGCCACGTGACGATTCTGGACTTCGGACTCGCCCAACGTGGAGGCGACGAGCGGTTGACGCAAGTGGGCTATGCGATCGGGACGCCGGCCTATATGGCGCCGGAGCAGGCGCGGGGCTTGCCGGTGGATCAGCGGGCAGATCTGTGGGCGCTGGGCGTGGTGATGTTCGAGATGCTGACGGGCCGTTTGCCGGAGGTGGTGGTGCGTCCGCCAGCGGAGTATCGAGCGGGGATTCCGGCAGCGCTGGATCAGGTGGTGGCGCGCGCGCTGGCCGCAAACCCGGAAGAGCGGTGGCCGAGCGCGCGGGCGATGCGCGACGCGCTGGAGGCGGTGCCGGCGGCGGTGCTGCGGCCCGAAGAGACCGAGACGAAGACGACGCTGGCGGCGACGCCGGCAAAGCCGTCGCGGGCACGGTGGGCGGCGGTGGGAGCAGTGGCGGCCGTGTTGCTCGGTTGGGGAGTGTGGATGGGACGGGAGCCCGCGGCGGCTCCAGTGGTTACGGGAGCGGCGCGGCGGGTGGCGTTGCTGCCGTTTGTGGCCGAGCAGGACGACGCGCGGGCGGTGGGAGACGGGTTGCTCGAGGTGATGGCCGATGCGCTGGGCGAAGCCGAGCGGGCCGGGCAGAAGATCTGGGCGGTACCGGTGGCCGAGGTCCGCGGACGGAAGCTGACGAATCCGGCGGAGGCGCGGCGCGTGTACGGCGTGGACCTGGCGGTGCTGGGAGAAGCGGAGCCAGCGGGGGCGTCGACGAAGGTGACGTTGAAGCTGGTGGACACGGCGGGGCCAAAGGAAGCGGGCCGGGAAGCGTTTGTGTATGATCCGGCGCGGCCATTGGCGTCGCGCGAACTGGCGCTCGAAAAGATGCGCGGTCTGCTGGGGCTGGCCGCTTTGCCGGAAAGGCCGCGTGAGGCGGTGCCGCCGGCCGCCGATGCGTATGCCGCCTATCTTGAGGGTCGTGGTCTGATGGCGCGCTACGACCGGAGCGGCAACCTCGAAGCGGCGATTCAGCGGCTGGCTCGGGCCGTGGAGATCGATCCGGGGTTTGCGCTGGCGCAGGCCTGGCTGGCGGATGCCTATTGGACCAAGGCGAAGCGGGCGAATGCAGATCCGGTGCTCACGAAGCTCGCGCTCGAGCATGCGCGGCGGGCGGTGTCGCTCGACTCGGGGGCGCCGTTGACCCATACGAAGCTGGGCAAGATTCTGGCCGAGACCGGCGAACACGAAGGGGCGATGGCGGAGTTGCGGAAGGCGCTGGAGTTGGCGCCGGGCAATGCGGATGCGGCGCGCGAACTCGCCGAATTGTTGGCGAATCAGGGGCGGTTTGCAGAGGCCGAGAAGCTGTATCGCGAGGCCATCCGCGATCGGCCGACGGATTGGCTGGGGCACCTGCAGTTGGCGTTTTTTCTGGAAGATCGGGCGCGGTTGGCCGAGAGCGAGAAAGAGCTGCGAGCGGCGGGCGAACTGGCGCCGGAGAACGAAACGGTGGTGCGCAATCTGGGGCGGATCTTTCGGATGCAGGGGCGATATCCGGAGGCGGTGGAGCAACTGCTGCGAGGGACGCGACTGCAGCCGAGTGCGCGGGCTTACAACTCGCTGGGGGTGACTTACTACCTGATGCACGACTATCGCAAGGCGGTGGTGGCGTTTGAGGCGGCGATTGAGTTGGATGGGACGGCGCATCAATCGTGGGGGAACTTAGGGGCGGCGGCGGCCTATAGCGCCGAGGACAAGGCGAAGTCCGCCCCGGCGCTGCGCAAGGCGGCGGAGTTGGCGGCGAAGCGAATCGAGGTGACGCCCAAGCTGTACTCGGGCTGGGCGGATCTGGCCGAGTATCGGGCGCGGCTGGGAGACGGGGCGGGAGCGAGGGGGGCGCTGGCGAAGATTCCAGAAGCGTCGCGCGGGCCGCTGGCGGGGCGGATCGTGGTGGCTTATGAACTGAGCGGAAAGCGGGACGAAGCTCTCGCGGCGGTGCGGAGCTACTTTACGAATCCGTTGACGCTGCGCGAGATTCTGGACGAGCCAGCGCTAGCGGCGCTGCGAGCGGATGCGCGGTTTGCCGAAGCGGTAGCCGCGGTGAAGGCAAAGGCGCCTTAGCCGCCGCGATTGGTGTCGTCGCCGACGCCGATGAGGGACTTGGCGGCCTGGGCGAGATCGACTTGAGCGGCCAGCAGCAGATCTTTAATTTCGGGATCGCTGGGGTTGGCCGCCTGACGGTCGATGATGGTGCGCAGGTCGTCGATGACTTTTTCGAGCGGATGGCTGGGAGCAGGCGTCGGGGTCATGTTCAGGCCTTAAAGACCGGGCTGGTGAGGGTGCCGGTGCTGTCGGAGAAGCTTTCCTGCTCAATGCCCATGGAGCGCAGGATGCTGAGGTACATGTTGGCCATGCGGCTATCGCCGTTGTGCCAATAAGTGCCATGGCGCAGGCCGAGGTTGCCACCGCCGGCGAGCAGCGTGGGCAGGTTCTTGGGGGTGTGCGTGGTGCTGGCGCCCGAGCCGAACAGCACGATGGTGTTGTCGAGCACGGGGCCGTTGCGGTCCTGATACTGGTTCAGCCGGCCGAGGAAGTGGGCGATCTGGTGGCTGAGGAACAGGTCGTATTTGGCGAACTGGAGCTGACCTTCCTTGTCGGTGGCGTGCGAGAGGTTGTGATGGGTCTTCGAAAGGCCCAGCTTGAGCGGGAAGGTATCGCTGATGCCCATGCCGTCTTCGCGGTTGAGCATGAAGGCCACCGAACGCGTGATGTCGGCGTCGAAGGCGAGCGCGATGAGGTCGAACATGGTGCGGTAGTATTCCGCCGGTTCGCCTTCGTTAGTGGCGTCGAGGTTGAGGTGCGAGTAGTCCTGCTTCTTGAGCGGGACGTCGATCCAGCGTTCAGAGGCAATCAGCCGGGACTCGACTTCGTTCAGCGAAGTGAGGTACTGATCCATGCGCTCACGGTCGTTTTTGCCGAGCTGCTTGTCGAGCGATTTGGCGCTGGCGGCGACGGCGTCAACGAGCTTGATGCGGCGCTGGAGCTTTTCGTGTTCGGTGCTGGCGGAGGAACGGTCGCCGCGGAAGAGACGGTCGAAGATACGGCGGGGGCTATTCTCGGCGGGGATCGGACGGCCTTCGAGGCTGTACGAGATCGTGCCGGTGCGCGAGAGGAAGCCGGTGCCCGCGTCGATCGACAGGACGAGCGAGGGCTGGCGGCAATACTGCTTGGTGTGCTGCGCGATCACCTGATCGAGGCCGGCAGAGTTGAAGGTGCCGGGCTTCGGGTTGTGCAGGGGCGCGCCGGTGAGCCACATGTCCGAACAGAGATGCGGGTCGGCCTTGGGGCCGCTCGGGTGGTGCATGCCGCCCATGAAGCTAAGCTGCTTGCGGAAAGGCGCGAGCGGTTCGGTGGATTTGCTAAAGACGAACTGGCCGTCCTTGGAAGCCGTGGGGAACCAGTGCCACTCTTCGATGCCGTGCTCGGCGCGCGGCAAGGACATGCCGTTGGCCGTATAGATGGCACAGAAGCGCGCGGGCGCCCGCTCGGTGACCTCGGCGCCCATGGCGTCAAGGACGGGCAGGGCGAGGGCCATGCCGCCCAAACCATTCAGAAAAGCACGCCGGTCGATCTTGTGGGACTGCGTCATGAGAGTCTCCGAGGCTTATTTTTCCAGAAACAGCGGGCTGTTGACGACGAACCGGATCATGTCCTTCATGCGATAGCCGGAAGCCTTCAACTGCGGACCTTGCTGCTTCAAGTAGTTGAGTTCATTGTATGTCAGACTGCGGCCCGTCGCATAGGTGGCTAAGTGTTTATAGAAGCTAAAAGCGACCTGATCGATGCGGTCCTGCCCGAGATGGCGTTTGAGATCGGCGGCACCGGCGACCTCGACGAGGTCCGGGAGCTGGGAACTGGCGTCGACTGGGCCGGCCTTCTTGCGGCCGCCGGCATCGTACTCTTCGAGAGCGACGCCCCAGGGGTCAATTTTGGCGTGGCACTGGCGGCAGCCATTCTGATTGCGGTGCTGTTCGAGCCGCTGACGCAGGGTGAGGTTGCTTTCCTCTTCCTTGAGCGCAGGGACATTCGGCGGCGGCGGTGGGGGCGGCTCGGCGATGATGCGGCGAGCGAGCCAGGCGCCGCGCTTGACGGGGTTCGATTCGCGGCCGTCGGAGAGCCCGGCCATGATGGCGGCTTGCGTCATGACGCCGCCGAGTTCGTTGGGGCGGCGATGGACGATCGGCAGGAACTTGAGGCCGCTTTCGGACTGCGCGCCGAGATCATAGTAGTTGGCGACGACTTCGTTGGCGACGATGAAGTTCGAATCGATCAAGTTACGCACGGGCAGGTTGTTCCGCAGAAGGTACTCGACGAAGGCGATGGGTTCTTCGCGGAGATGGACGCGGGCGTCACGGGTCATGCGGGGGTAGCGCTTGCGGTCCGGCTCGAGGACAGCGATCTTGTCGAGGGCGAGCCATTGGGTGGCGAACTCGCGATTGAAATTCGAAAACTTGGGGCCGGCGACCAGGCGATCGACTTCAGCGCCGAGTTGCTGGCGGAGCGTGCCGGCGGCGGCCAGTTGCAGCGTGGTGGCATCCGGCGGCGAGTTGGTGAGGAAGTAGGAGAGCTTGGAGGCCAGTTCGTAGTTATCGAGCTGCTCGGGCTTGGGCGTGGAACTGGTCTCGGTGAGGAAGAGGAACTGCGGCGAGGTGAGCGCAACCTGGAGCGAGTCCTTGACGGCTTGACGGAACGGGGCGCCGGCGGCGGTGGACTTCTCGAAGACAGCCATCAGCGAGGTCTCTTCCGAGGCGGTGACGGGGCGGCGGTAGGCGCGGGTGGCGAAGCGGCGAATGATCTGGCGCGCGTAGGCGGGCGAGTTCGGGGGCAAGGCCGAGTCGATGAAGATGCTCTTGTGCGAAGGCGGTGGCCAGGATTCGTAGAAGGGGCCTTCGAACTCGACCGAGCGAATGGCGACGCGCGGCATATCGCGGCCGTCAGTGTACTCGCTGCGGACACCGATTTCGCGGACGCCGGCGAGGTAGTTGACGTTATCCTTTTCGACGTCCGGGCTGGGGTAGTTGCGGATGGCGCCTTCGTAGATGAAGCGCGTGGGTTGGGTGCTCGAAACAGTTTGCGGCTGGCCGACGGGAGCGAGGGTGCTGCCGCAATCGCGGCGCAGGCCGGCGTAGACGCCGATGCGTGGGGAGCGCTTCTCGAAGATGGCGAAACGTTGGGCGAGCGGTGCGGCGGCGGGCGTGAAGACCACCCGGTCGACGCCGAAGACGCCGCCGAGCGTGGCTTTCACGGGCAGCGGACCGGCGGGCAGCCGGACCAGAACGAAGGCGGGCTGCTTGAGCGTACCGGTGAACTCGCGGCCGCCGAGGGTGAGCGTGAGCTCCTGCGGCTTATCGACCGGGGGCTTGGCGAACTGACGGCCGGGTTCGACCAGGGCCTGAATCTCGGCTTCGCTGAGGGCGCGGCGATAGAGGCGCACTTCATCGAGCTGGCCGCGGAACGGCGCCTTGGCAACCTTGCCGATTTGCAGACTGACCTTGACGTTATCGAGCGAAGCGGGGCCGACGCTGCCGTGGGCCACGAGATAGCCATCGACGTAGAGGCGCGTCTGATTCGCGCCGCGGCGAACGACCGCGGTGACGTGTTGCCATTCGTTCAAGCGCAGGGAGCCTTGCGGGGCAGTGACGGTACCGTTGGGCTGGCCTTCCGGTCCGAGCGATTCGAAGCGGAGGCTGCCTTTGCCGTCGGCCATATCCAGGAACCAGCCTTGCGTCCAATCGGAGCCGCCGTTGACGACGATGCCGCCGCGGCGCAGTTGGGTGGGCTTGATCCAGGCACTGACGGTGAAATCGCCGGTGCCGACGGAGAAGGCATCCTGGCGGGGGACCGTGACGAAGTCAGCGTCGTCTTCCAGGGAGACGGCCTTGCCGAAGGGCGAGTCGACGAAGTGGGCGTTGCCCTCGAGTTTCTCGCCGGTGGATCCGTTCAGGGGGAAGGACGCGACGAGGTTCTCCGAGAGGCGCGAACGATCGGGGGCGGGCAGAGCGGGGCGCTGGCCCTGGTAAGCGTCGACCTGATAGATGCCGGCTTGCGGAATCACGACGGAAGTGGCGGGTGCTTTGAGTTCGGTGGGCTGGGCGGTGCCCGGCGTCGCGCCCGGATCGAGCAGCAGGCCGTCGTTGTACTTCGCGGCGGTGACGGTAACGCGGAAGCGGCCGTTGTCCGGCAGCTCGCGGAGCGAGATCTTGAAGTTGGCCGCCGGGCCGTAGGTGCCGTCCGCATCGAACATTTCCTCGGTGGGGATGGAGGGGCGGAGCACCAGACCTTCGGGGACGGTCCCGTACGCCATGCCCTTGGGATAACCGAACTTGCCGCGCATGCAGGCGAAGACGGAGTGGTAGATGCTATCGAACTCGCGCCAGCCGCGGACGGTATCGTTGCCGGCATAGCCTTCGATGAAGCGGTACTTGGTCCGCATGCGGAAAGGCTCAAACGCGAAGGGCTTCTGGGGGGTGAGTTCGGTGACGGTGAAGTCCTGGTTTTCGAGCAGGAGGCTGTTGGCGCCGAGGATGAGTTTGTCGGGGATGGGATTCTTGTTGATGTCGGCGCCGAGGTCGACGCGGAAGTTCTGGATCTTGGGCTTAACCTGCGGGTCGACGATGGCGCGATTGAGGGCTTCGTCGGCGATTTCGAAATAAGCTTCGAGCAGCAAGGGCGAAAGCTGCAGGGTGTCTTTGTTGTTGACGAAGCCGTCGGCGGAGATGGCGTCGGGCGGGAGGATCTCGGTGAGGTCGTCTTCGAGCTGGAGGAGCTCGCGCAGGGTATTGCGATACTGAGCGACGGTGAGGCGGCGGACGAGTCCGTTCTTGGGAGCGGGGCGGAGGCGGGCGACTTCCAGGCCCTGGCCGATCCAGTCGACCACCTGCTTGCGCTCGGTGGCGCTGGGCTGGGGCAGTCCCTTGGGCGGCATGGTGCCGTTTTCGACGCGATGGCGAATGCCTTCCCAGAAGCGGATCTGTTTGTCCTCGAAGGTGGCGTCGAGGTGGTCGACACGCACGCCGGCGGTCATGTTGTCGGCGTTATGGCATTGGACGCAGTTCTTCTGGAGGAACGGCTTGATCTGTTGATCGAAGGTGTTTTGGGGAGCCGCCGCCGTCGGCGCCGCTGGGGTCGCGGCAGTCGAGGGCGCGGATTGAGCGAGGAGAAAGTGGGTGGTCCAGGCGAGGCCGCCGAGGGCAAACACCGAGAGTGGGAGTCGAAGACTACGTAGGGTCATACCGCCTGCTTCGATAGTAACGCCAATGAGGCGTTAAAGGTCGAATTCAGCGGAAAGGATCGTGTGATCGGAAGTGTTTTTGAGGGCGCGGACGGCCATGTCGACTTCGACTTTAACGCAGCGGGCGGCCAGGGGCGCGGTGACGAGGATGTGGTCGATGCGCCAGCCGTTGTTGCGGGCGAAGGCGTTGCGGAAGTAGTCCCAGTAGGTGTACTGGATGGCGTCGGGATGGAGATGGCGGAAGGTGTCGGTGAAGCCCCAGGCTTTGACGTGCTGGAAGGCGAGGCGGGTCTCGAGGTGGAAGTCGGGGTCGTTGACGCGCTCGGCCGGGCGGTAGACGTCGATGGGTTCGGGAGCGACGTTCAGGTCGCCGAGCCAGACGAGGGAGTCCGTGGGTTGGTAGGCGGCTTCGAAATAGGCGCGAAGCTTGCGATACCAGGTGAGCTTGTAGATGTACTTCTCGGAGGTGATCGACTGGCCCTGCGGCACGTAGGTATTGACGATGGGGATGCCGCGAACCACCGTTTGAATGATGCGGAAGTCTTCGTTGTCGGGACCTTCGTGCAGGCCATGGACGACGCGTTCGGGGATGTCGCGCGTGAGCGTGGCGACGCCGTTGTAGCCCTTCATGCCGCGATAGGAGGCGTGATAGCCGGCTTCGCGAATTGCGTCGACGGGGAAGTCAGCGTCGATGACCTTGGTCTCCTGGAGGCAGAAGACGTCGGGCTGATGGGCAGACAGCCAGTCGAGCACGATGGGCAAGCGCTGGCGGATGGAGTTGACGTTATAGGTGGCGATCTTCAAGCGTTAATGGCCCATGTTGGGAGCCGCGGGATCTTCGGGACGTCCGGGGTTCGACAACGGGAAATAGACGAGGATGGCGCCGAGGATCAGCAGGAAGACGGCGCCGATGGTGTAGGACGGGTCCTTGGTGAATTCGGGGATGGGCCACTTGTAGAAGCTGAAAGTGGCTTCGACGAGACCCATGAGGCTTTCGCCGGTGATGAGGCCGGAGGCGATGAGGACGCCGACGTTGGCGACGCGCGAGAGCTGGTTATCGTTGTAGCCGCGCTTGGCCGCCAGCGAGTCCGTCAGCCAGCGAATCATCCCGCCGACGAAGATGGCGAAGGTGGTGGCGGGCGGCAGATACATGCCGACCGAAATCAGCATGGGGCTGCGGACCTGCATCATGATGAGGGCGATGCCCATCATGACGCCGGCGCCGACCAGGGGCCAGGGCATGTCGCCGCTGACGATGCCTTGCGACAGCGAGGCCATCAGGCTGGCTTGGGGGGCGGCGAGCTTGGTGCCGCCAAAGCCGGTGCCGCCGTTGTTGATGTCGCCCTGGTGGAGGATCATCAGCGGGAAGTACATGACGAGGCTGGCGACGACGACGGCGACGAGTTCGACGATCTGGATGGTTTTGGGAGTGCCGCCCAGGATGTAGCCGACTTTGAAGTCCTGCAGCAGTTCGCCCGCGACGGCGGAGGAGACGCAGACCACGGCGGCGACGCCGAGCACGGCGGCCACGCCGCTGGCGCCCGACACTCCAAGTGTGACCATCAGGAGCGCGGCGATGATGACGGTGGAAAGCGTGATGCCGGAGATGGGGTTGTTCGTCGAGCCGATGACGCCGACGAGATAGCCGGAGACGGTAGCGAAGAAGAAGCCGACCACCAGCATCACGACGGCGGCGGTGAGACCGCCCGTGACTCCGGCAAAGGAAATATAAAGCGCGGACATGGCGATAAAGACGAGGCCGATGAGGCCGAGGACGATCTTTGAGCTCATGTAGCGTTCGTGACGGTTCGCCGACTCGACGACCGGGGTGGCGGAACGGACTTCCGCCCAGGCCTTCGAAAGGCCGATGCCCAGGCTGTTGCGCATCTTGAAGAGCGTGTAGCAAGCGCTGACGAGCATGCCGCCGACGCCGATCGGGCGGATGATGTTCCGCCAGACGGCCACGGCCATCCCCTCCCAGTCCTCGGGCTTGGCATCGGCCGGGACATATTGCTTGAGTTGGGGACCAAGGAAGTAGACCAGCAGGGGAATCAGCAGGCCCCAAGAGACGACGCCGCCGGCAAAGTTGAGGGCGGCGAGTTGGGGGCCGATGATGTAGCCGACGCCGATATAGGCGGGTTTCACGGCGGGGTAGGAAAAGGCGGTGGCGCCGCCGACGTCGATGGCGCGGTCGCCGCCGAGCTTCACTTTGCTGGTGCCGAGATGGCCGAGGAGGACGGGGAAGTTCTTTTCGGCGGCGAAGAGCTTCATGACGCCGAGCCAGTAGACGACGGCGCCGACGCCCATGTTGGCGAATAGGAAGCGGGCGGAGTTGGTGCCGGCCTGACCGGCTTTGTGGATCTCGGAGGCGGCGACGCTTTCGGGGAAGGGCAATTCAGGATCGTCGACCATTACCCGGCGAATCAGGGAGACGAACAAGACTCCCAGAACCGAGCCCACGACCATGAGCAGCGTAGACTTCCAGTAGGCGTCCTCCGGACGGAAAGACTTCCAGATGCCGGCGATGACGAAGGCGGGCAGGGTGAAGATGGCCCCGGCAGCGACGCTCTCACCGATGGAACCAGCGGTGCGGGCGAGGTTTTCTTCGAGAATCGTGCCGCGCCAGAGGCGCAGGACGGCCATGGAGATCACCGCGGCGGGGTAGGTGGCGGCCACCGTGATGCCGGCGGTGAGGCCGAGATAGGCGTTGGCGGCGCCCAAAATGACCGTCATGACGAGCCCGAGAAGGACGGCGCGCAGGGTGTATTCCTGCATCTTTACTTCGCCGGAAACGTAAGGACGATAGTTGTTGGACATGTCGCTTAGACCTCTCTCAGGGCGTTCGGTCTAGCGATGATAGCAGAGGACTACTGGCGGTCCGCAGCGGGAATCGGAGCCGAGGGTTCCTCTACGGGGACGTGCTCGTACTTGGGGCCCAAGCCGAGCGCGATCAAAGAAAGCGAGCAGAGTTTGCCGTCGGCTTTCAGCTTCTGATCGGCTTTGAAGCGATTGAGGGCGTCGATGGAGCCGGAGTCCCAGGTGCCGTTGACTTCGCCAGCGTAGTAGCCCTTGTCGGCGAGCGCCTGCTGAATTTCGCGGTAACGGTCGGGCGAGGGGCTCTGCACGTAGGCGGTGCGGACGGGGGCGCGGTAGGGCGTCCGGTGGTAGCGCGAGGCGCTGATGCGATTGGCCTTGGCGGCGGGTGCCTTGTACGTCGACTTGGCGACGGCCGTGGACCGGACCGGCGAGGCTTTGGCGGGAGTGGCCTTTACCGCGGTTCTCGAAACGGCGGTCGGCTTGGCCGTGCTGGGGGTGATCTTACGCGCTTGCCCGAAAGACAAGGAAGCGGCGGCGAGGACAACCAGAATCAGCTTCACGAGGGATAGCATACCAGCTTGTGATCGGCGGAAGGGCGGGCGGGCCCTAGCCCGCCGGTGTGGGACGCCCGGAAGGAGGCGGAAGAAAAAGCGGGCAGTGCCCCCAAGTGAGGGGATTTCGATGTACGCTAACGGTCAACCATGTTGAAGACGTTCTGGTGGATGGCCGCGATGGCCCTCGGGTTGGCGGCTGCTGAGCCCAATACATTGACGCCGGCGGAGAAAGCTGCGGGCTGGCAGTTGCTGTTCGACGGTAAGTCGTTGAACGGATGGACCGATCCGGCCAAGGCGAATCCGCCAGGGGACTCCTTCAAGGTGGTGGACGGGGCGATTGCGGTGACGTCGCATCCGAAGTTTCGCGAAGACCTGCTGACGGTGGCTCGCTATACGAATTTCGAGCTGAGTTTCGAGTGGAAGATCACCCCGGGCGGCAACAGCGGCGTGAAGTATCTGGTGCAGGATGCGGCGATCATTCACCCGAGCTTGTTCAAGGCGCCGATTGCGAAGTTCGAAGACCGGGTGGATTATCTGCTGCGCAATCCCCGGCCGGCGCGGAGCTCGCTGCCGGTGGATGGCAAGGTGGAGATCTACCAGGTGGCTTTCGAGTACCAGGTGATCGACAACACGGCGCATGCCGATGCGAAACGAAGCCAAAAGAGCTGGGCGGGCGCGCTGTATCAGCTGATTGAGCCAAAGGGCGCGGGTCCGAAGGCGGTGGGCGAATGGAACGAGGCGCGGATCGTGGTGAAGGGCGACCATGTGGAGCATTGGCTGAACGGGGTGAAGGTGGTGGATGCGTCGTTGAACGATCCGGCGATCGCCGAGGGGTTGGCCAAGCGTTGGACGACCAAGAGCCCGGTCTATGAATTGCTGACGAAGCGTCCGCGGAAGTCGACGCCGATCGTCCTGCAGAATCATAACGACGGGGCTTTCTACCGCAGCCTGAAGATCCGGCGGCTGCCGTAACTCTGTGACCCTGTTCGCTTGCGCTATCTTTTTGAGCGCCTTCCTGCTGTTTCTGGTGCAGCCGGTGGTGGCGAAGATGATTGTGCCGTGGTTTGGCGGGTCAGCTTCGGTGTGGACGACGTGTCTGCTGTTCTTCCAACTGATCCTGCTGCTGGGGTACGGTTACGCGCACTGGCTGGTGAAGAAGCTGCCGCCGCGGCGGCAGAGCCGTGTGCATGGGGCGCTGATTCTGCTGAGCGTGTTGTGGCTGCCGCTGGGGCCGGCGGTGAGCCTGAAGCCTACGGGCACCGAGGAGCCGATTGCCCGGATTCTGTTGGTGCTGGCGGCGACCGTGGGGCTGCCCTATTTCCTGCTTTCGACGACGGGGCCGTTGATTCAGGCTTGGTCCGCGAGGCGGACGGCGCTGCCTTACCGGCTTTATGCGCTCTCGAACCTGGCGTCGTTACTGGCGCTGGTGGCGTATCCGTTTGTGATTGAGCCGGCGATTACGTTGCGGCACCAATCCTGGATTTGGACGGCGATGTACGCGGTGTGGGGCGGGGTAACGATCTGGCTGGCGTACAGCGTGCAAAACGAAGCCGCACCGGAGCCGAGTGAGGAGTTAGCGCCGAGTTGGCTGGACCAGGTGATCTGGGCGTCGCTCGCGTTCTTCCCGTCGGCTTTGCTGCTGGCCGTGTCGAACCATCTGTCGCAGAATGTGGCGGCGATCCCGTTTCTGTGGGTGCTGCCGCTGGCGATTTATCTGTTGTCGTTCGTGCTGACCTTCGATACGCGGCTGTATCACCCGCAGGTGTTCCGTTGGCTACTGGCGATCGCCCTGGCGGCAGGTGGCTACTACATGGTGCACGAGGACGCCGACGCCAAGCTGAAAGTGCTGCTGCCGAGCTTCCTGCTGGGCTTGTTTGTGGCGTGCATGTACGGGCACGGCGAGTTGGCGAAGCGGAAGCCGGCACCGGCTTACCTGACGTCGTTTTACCTGATGCTGTCGCTGGGCGGCGCGTTGGGCGGGCTGGCGGTAAGCATCGGAGCGCCGCTATTGCTGCGCGGGAATTACGAACTGCCGATCATGCTGACGCTGTTCGCCGGCCTGGTGGCGCTGCTCGCGACCCAGGACAACTGGATTGTGGCGACGGCGTGGGGGGCTCTGGCGATTTATCTGGCGGTAGCGGCGAACGTCTATATCCGAACGACGGAGCTGGAGTCGCTGGTGGTGACGCGGAACTTCTTTGGGACGATGCGGGTGCGGGAGTCCGGCGGGCCGGTGGAAGGCGGCATGCTGCACCGGATTCTGATTCACGGAACGATCAACCATGGCGAGCAGTTCTTTGGCAGTTCGCTCGAGACGTCGCCGACGACTTACTATGGGCTCGATTCGGGGGCGGGGTTGGCGTTGACGAAGTCGCGGATGCCGGTGCATCCGAATCTGAAGGTCGGTGTGGTGGGGCTGGGGGTGGGGACGCTGGCGAACTACGGCCAGAAGGGCGACACGCTGCGGTTCTACGAGATCAATCCGCGGGTGGTAGAGATTGCGCGGCAGCAGTTCACCTACCTGAAGAATGCCAAGGCGAACGTGGAAATCGTGATGGGCGATGCGCGGCTCTCGATGGAGAAGGAGCCACCGCAGGGCTACGATGTGCTGGCGGTGGATGCGTTTTCGAGCGACTCGATTCCGATTCATCTGCTGACGAAGGAGGCCGTGGCGCTCATGCTGCGGCACCTGGGGCCGCGGGGCATCCTGGCGATTCACATTTCGAATAAGCATCTGAACCTGGACCCGGTGGTGCACCGGATCGGACAGGAACTCGGGTGGACCGTCCTGACCATCGAAAACGAAGAGAACCAGGCGATGAACGTGTTTTCGTCGGACTGGGTGCTGGTGACGAAGTGGCAGGAGCTCGTGAACGATCCGGAAGTACAGCGGGCGAGCATCTGGAAGAAGCGCACGGATGTGCTGTGGACGGACGACTACAGCAATCTGCTACGCGTACTGAAGTAACTTTACGTCGAAAAGTACTTGACCGATTTTGTTTGGCGCCGTATGCTGGACCCTATGAGCGCTCCGCTTGAGTTGCACGCGCACGCAACGAATAATCTGCGTTTTATTCGGGAGACGATGGAGCGGGCCTCCACGTTTACGGCGGTCCCGGGCTGGGGCGGCGTGTTGATGGGGGTGACGGCGGTGGCGGCGTGCATCCTGTGCCAGACGGTGTCGCCGACGCTATTTCTGCCGATCTGGCTGGGCTGCGGGATCCTGTCGTTCGGCATTGGTGTGCTGGCAATTCGCGAAAAGGCGCGCCGGCGGCGGACGCCGCTGGCTTCACCCGGCGCCCGGCGATTCCTGTTGGGCTTCGCGCCGCCGTTGGTGGCGGGCGGGTTGTTGACGGTGGCGCTGTGGCGGGCTGGCTTCCAGCCGTTGATTCCGGGATTGTTGTTGCTGCTCTATGGCACGGGCGTCGTGACCGGCGGCGCATCGTCAGTACGCGTGGTGCCGCTGATGGGGGTTTGTTTTCAGGTGCTGGGGGCGGTGGCGCTGTTTGCGCCGGCGAGTTGGGGCAATGCGCTGATGGGGGCGGGTTTTGGCATGGTGCATATCGCGTTCGGGCTGGTGATTGCCCGGAGGCACGGGGGGTAACGACGATGGCGCAACCGACGATGAAGAAACAAACGCCGGAACAGTTGGAGACGGGGAAGTCGTTTCCGGACCTCGACCGGCTGATCCATGAACGCGTGCGGCTGGGGATTCTCAGCGCGCTGGCGGCGAACACGACCATGACGTTCAGCGAACTGAAGGCCTTGCTCGAGATCACTGACGGCAATCTGAGCGTGCATGCGCGGAAGCTGGAAGAAGCCGGCTACGTGGTGTGCCAGAAGACGTTCGAGAACCGGCTGCCGCGGTC
>JBGAHE010000050.1:0-50743 GCA_044226365.1 Bryobacteraceae bacterium | reverse complement strand
CCTTTAGTCTTGAAGGTAGAGTGCCTGAACGACTGCTGCTGATTGACGACGACGCCGACCTGGGCCCGCTGATGGCCGAGTTCTTCACCGAGCGCGGCCTGAGCCTGGATTGCGCGTTGAACGGCAAGGCCGGCCTCGACTGCGCCTTCGCCAATCCCTATGACCTGATCATCCTGGACGTGATGATGCCGGGCTTGGACGGGTTCGAAGTACTCCGCCAACTCCGCGAAAAGAGTAAGGTGCCGGTATTGATGCTGACGGCGCGGACCGAACAGGCGAGCCGGATTCGGGGCTTGGAAGGCGGCGCCGACGACTATCTGCCGAAGCCGTTTGACCCGCTGGAGTTACTCGCCCGGGTGCGCGCCATTTTGCGGCGCGCCGGTTCCAGCGCCTCGAGTAAAGTGATCGAGGCGAGCGGCGTGCGGCTCGATCCGGGGGCGCGCTCAGTGTCGCAGAACGGCCAGCCGGTGCAGGTGACCTCCATCGAGTACGACATCCTCGAAGTGCTGATTCGCGCCGCCGGCAGCGTCGTTTCGCGTGATGACCTCATGAACCGGCTTTACCAACGCGAAGCCACTCCGTTTGACCGATCGATCGACGTACACGTCAGCCATCTGCGCAAGAAGCTCGCCGATAGCGACGCGTTGATCCGCACCGTCCGCGGCGTGGGCTACCAATTCTGCGCCCCCGAGGCATGAGGCCATGAAGGGCATTTTTCGCCGGATTCTGCTGTGGTTCTTCGCGCTGCTGCTGTTCAGCTTCGTGGCGTTTCTGGCGACGACCTGGTACTTCACTGCGCGGCCGTCGATGTTCGGCAGCATGCGCCGCCTGCAGTGTGAAGACGCGGCCATGGCTTATGAGCTGGGCGGCAAGCCAGCGCTCGAAAAATATATGGTGCGGCTGAATCGCACCTTCCCGGCGCAGCATTTCTTCGTCGATCGCGAAGGCCGCGACTTAGTAAGCGGTGAGGACCGTCACGAGTTACTCGAACGCGCCATCGACTCGCAGCAACCGCGTTCCGGCGTGCCCGGCGCGCCGCCTCGCCGGCCCGAGCATCCCATGCGCGAGTTCTCCGAAGACGGCAAATACGCCATGTTGATTGTGCTGCGCCAACCGGACCTGCGCACCTCGGCCTGGAGCAATCTGCCGAACTACCTGTGGATCGTGCTGGTGATCGTGCTGCTCTGCTATGCGCTGGCGGTGACGCTCGCCCGTCCGTTGCGCGAATTGCGCGAGACCATGGTGCGCTTCGGCGCCGGCGACCTCGACGCCCGCTCCGGCATGACGCGTAAAGACGAAATCGGTGACCTGGCACGCGCCTTTAACGATATGGCCGGACGCATGAAGACGTTGCTGACCGCCGAGCGGCGCCTGCTGCAGGACATCTCGCACGAGCTCCGTTCGCCGCTCAACCGGCTGGGCTTCGCCGTCGAGCTGGCGCGTTCCTCCCAGGACCGTAATGGCGCGCTCGACCGGATCAAGCACGAAAGCAACCGGCTCACCGGGCTGGTGGGCGAATTGATTCAGATGACGCGCGCTGAAGGCGATCCGGCGGAACGCATCAATGAGCCGATGGATTTGGCGGCGGTCGTCGAGCAGGTGGCGCGTGAAGCGGAGATCGAAGCCGAGGTGCGGCAGGTGCGTCTGGTGCGGCGTTGGGATGGTGAATTTCGCACCACGGGCGACGCGCCGCTGCTCTCGCGGGCTCTGGACAATGTGTTGCGCAACGCGATTCGCCATACCGCGCCGGACACGACTGTCGAAATTACCATCGACCGGACCGACAGCGAGGCCGTCATTTCCGTGCGCGACCAGGGGCCGGGGGTGCCGGAGGAGATGTTGACGTCGATATTTAAGCCATTTTTCCGGGTGGAGAGCGATCGGGGACGTGATTCGGGCGGGATCGGCCTGGGTTTGGCCATCGCCCAACGTGCCATTACGTTGCATCAGGGGCAAATATCGGCCCGGAATGCCCATCCGGGGCTGATTGTCGAGTTTCGGCTACCCGTCTCGCGGAAATAAGTCGCGGTTGAAGTTCACATTTCTTTACCGGTAACGGCCGAACTCGAGCGTCTTATCCTTTGTGACAAATTCGGGGATTCTCTTTTTTGCTCTCGCTCTGGCGGCGTTCGCGCAGCCCAAAAGTGTGATCGGCACCATTACCGCCATCGATGCGGTGAAAGGTGAAATGACGGTGAAGACCGATCCCGGGGAAAGTTACGACGTCAAAATGCCCGTCGACATCTCCGTTAAGCAAGTTCAACCCGGCGAACGCGACCTGACGAAGGCGCAGGCCGTAGCCTTGGCGGGGCTCGCCAACGGTGACCGGGTGCTGGTTCGCGGGGCGCTCACCGAGAAGACGGTTGCGGCGAATAGCCTCATCGTCATCTCGGCCCGCGATATTAAGAAGCGCGACGACCAGGAACGATCCGAATGGACCCGCCGCGGCATGGTGGGTCTGGTGGACCTGGTGGACGCGGCTAAAGGTGAAGTCACGATCAAAACGCAATCGATGTCGGGCCCGAAGCCGGTCACGGTGGTGATGACGGAAAAGACCGTCTACAAGCGTTATGCGCCGGACTCGATCAAGTTCGCCGACGCGAAAGACGCCGTTCTGCGTGACCTGAAGAAGGGTGACCAGTTGCGCGTGCTGGGCGATAAGAACGAGGATTCCACGCGGATCACGGCCGAACGGGCGGTGTTTGGCACGTTCCGCACGGTCGCCGGAACGATCACCGCGGTAGACGCGGCGACCGGCGAAGTGAAGGTGAAGGACCTGCAGTCGGGCAAGCCGATGGTGATTCATGTGAAGCCGGATTCGCAGGTGAAGAAGATGCCGAGTTTCGCCGGCATGATGGGCGGACCGGGTGGCCCGGGAGGCCACGGGGGCGGCATGGGCATGCGTCCTGGCGGCTCCGGTGGTCCGGCTGCTGGCGGTCCGGGTGCTGGCGGTCCTGGTGCTGGCGGTCCGGGTGGGCCGGGCGGCGGACGTCCCGGCGGCATGATGGGCGGCGGTGGTGGCGGACGCGATCTCGCGCAGATGCTCGAGCGCATGCCTCCCGCCAAACTCGAAGATTTGAAGGTGGGTGAGTCGATCGTGGTTTCGAGCACCGTCGGAGCGAAGGCGGACGAAATTACGGCGATCACCCTGTTGGCCAACGCCGACATGATCATCGCGATGGCGCAGCGCCAAGGTGCGGCGGCAGGCGGTGCGGGCGCGGGCGCCGGCGCCGGCGGCGGACTCAGTCTGGGCGGCGGCATGGGCGGTATGGATATGGGCATGGGCATGATTTCCATGCAGTAAAAAGTCGATTGCCCCAAGTCCGGTCAATCCCAACACATAGATAAAAGACGAAGGAAGACTTTCATGCAAAGCCATTGCTGGCGGTGTATCTCTTGGTGTGTCTATTTGGCTCTGGCGGTTTCCGCCTGGGCGCAGGCTCCGGCGTTGCGCGGCCGGGTGACGGATCCGTCGGGCGCCTCGGTGCCCGATGCGGAGGTCCGCGCGAAGCTCAACGGCGGCCGCGAGTCGCGGGCGAAAACGAATGAGAATGGCGAGTTTCAGCTCACCAACCTCACGCCCGGCACTTACTCGGTGCGCGTGTTGAGCAAAGGCTTCGCGATGTTCGAAGTGGAAGGGCTCAACGTGCAGGCGCCGATGAAGTTCGACGCGCAGTTGGTGCTCGCCACCGAAGCGCAGATTCTGCAAGTGGAAGAAGAGATCAACAAGGTCTCCACGGATTCGCAGTCGAACGTGGGCGCTCTCGTGCTGAAGGATGAGGACCTCAAGGTGCTCTCCGACGACCCCGATCAGCTCGCCAACGAACTGCAGGCCCTGGCCGGACCCGGCGCCGGCCCCAACGGCGGCCAGATCTTCATCGACGGCTTCACCGGCGGCCGGCTGCCTCCCAAGAGCGCGATTCGCGAAATCCGCGTCAACCAGAATCCGTACTCGGCGGAGTTTGACCGCATCGGCTTCGGCCGCATCGAGATTCTCACCAAGCCCGGCGCCGACAAATTCCGCGGCGACTTGGGCTTCAACTTCGGCGACGGCTACTTCAACTCGCGCAATCCGTTCGCGGACAACAAGGCGCCGTTCCAGTCGCGCATGTTCACGGGCCGCATCAGTGGGCCGGTGACGAAGAAGTCGTCCTTCTCTTTTGACGTCGAACGTCGCGATGTGGACGAGAACGCCGTGGTGAAGGGCACGATTCTGAACTCAGCGCTCGTCCCGCAGACGTACGGCCAATCGTTCGTCACCCCGAACCAGCGCACGGGCATCAACCCGCGTTTTGACCTCGCGCTGAACGACCGCAACACGCTCATCACGCGCTACAGCTTCTCCGACATCGGCAATCAGAACCAGGGCATCGGCCAGTTCACCCTGCCCGAGCGCGCCTACAACTCCACGGACCGCGAGCACTCCCTGCAGGTGACCGAAACGGCCGTGCTCAGCGCGCGCGCCATCAACGAGACGCGCTTCCAGTTCCAGCGCAACAACGTGCGCCAGTTGCTCGACACCGGCGTGACGCCGTCGTCCAGTTATGCGCTCGACGTGCTCGATTCGTTCAGCAGCGGTACGGCCACCATCGGCAAGTCCTACAACACCACCAACGGCGTGGAGACTTCGAACATCACCAGCCTGACGCTTGGCGCGCACAGCGTGAAGCTCGGCGGCCGCGTGCGTTACAACAGCCTCACGGACAACAGCCTCAACAACTTCAACGGCACCTACACGTTCCTCGGCGGCAACGGCCCGGTGCTCGACGCGAACAACCAGCCGACGGGCGCGACGGCATATCTGACGTCGCTCGAGCGATACCGTCGCACGCAGTTGTTCCTGGCTCAGGGGCTTTCGCCGGCGATGATTCGCGCCCTGGGCGGCGGAGCCAGCCAGTACACGCTCTCGCAGGGCACGGGACTGGCGTCGCTGAGCCAGACTGACCTCGGCGTCTTCGTCACCGACGATTGGCGCGTGCGTCCCAACCTCACCGTGGGCCTGGGTCTGCGCTACGAGAACCAAACCAACATCTCGAGCAACAACAATTTCGCGCCGCGCATCAGCCTAGCCTGGGGCGTGGACGGCGGCAAGACCAAAGCCGCCAAAACCGTCCTGCGCATCGGCACCGGCCTCTTCTACGACCGTGTGGCGCAAGCGCTTTCGCTGCAGCAACTGCGTTTCAACGGCATCACCCAGATCACCTACCTGCTGCAGAATCCCGACTACTTCCCGAACGCTCCCACGGCTGCGCAACTCGGCACCAGCAGCGCCACGCAAACTTTCCGCCACCTGGCTTCCGACATCCGCGCGCCGTACCTGATGCAGACCTCGGTCGGTATTGACCGGCAGTTGCCCAAGAACACGTCGTTCGCCATCAACTACGTCTTCTCGCGCGGCGTGCACAACCTGCGCAACCGGAACATCAACGCGCCGGTGAACGGCGTATACCCGTACGGCAGCACCGGTTACCTCTACTATTACGAGTCGACGGGCTTCAGCCGCCAGAACCAGCTGATGATGAACTACAACACACGGTTCAGCCGCAGCGTTTTCCTCTTCGGCGCTTACATGTACGGCCACGCCCGCTCGGATACGGACGGCGCCGGCAGCTTCCCGGCCAACACCTACGACCTGAGCACCGAATACGGCCGTAGCAGCTTCGACATTCGCCATCGCTTTATCTCGGGCGGATCGATTACGGCGAAGTACGGCCTCTCGATTTCGCCGTTCATCATTGCGTCCACCGGCGGTCCTTTCAACATCACCACGGGCCGCGACAATAATGGTGATGGACAATTCAACGATCGTCCCTCTCTGGCGACCGCCAGTTCAGGTCCGGGAATCGTTTCCACCCCCTGGGGCGTATTTAATTTGAACCCTCAGCCCGGAGAAACATTGATTGCGCGTAACTATGAGCAGGCTCCCGGCGCCTTTACTATTAATCTCCGGTTGGGAAAGACGTTCGGCTTCGGCAGTAAGGCTGAAGGAGCGGCGGACCCGGGCGGGATGGGCGGCGGTATGCGTCGCGGCGCCGGTGGCGGCGGTCCCATGATGATGGGAGGCGGTCCTGGTGGCGGCGGCGGACGTGGTCCTGGTGGCGGTGGCGGAATGTTTGGTGGCGCGAGCTCAGGAAAGCGCTATACTCTAAACATATCGCTGCAAGCGCGTAATTTGCTCAACTGGGTGAATTACGGTGCGCCGGTCGGTAGTTTGAGTTCGCCTCTGTTTGGTCAATCGACCACCCTCGGAGGCGGCTTCGGACCTCGGCCCGGCGGTGGAGGCGGACCCGGTTTCGGCGGTGGCGCCGGGAACAATCGGCAGTTGGAACTGTCGTTGCGCTTCTCTTTCTAGGTTTTTACGAGTTCTCCGCGAAGCGTTATCCCCGTAGCACTTCGTGGAGCCCGCAGGCGGCTCTGGCATCCCCACCCCAGCCAGAGCCGCCCCCCCTTCCTCCTCTTACTTCTTTACCTTCACCCAAACCTGCTGATTCGCCCCTACCATGATTTTTTCCACGTGATCGGCTCCTCCGTTCGGCGGCACCACCTTCAGTTCGTACTCGCCCGCAGGCAGTTGCACGCGCTGCGCAAAGTTATCGAACTCGTCGGCATGGCCCACAAACTTCCCGTTCAGAAAGACACCCGCGTACTTCTCCGCCCCGGTGATCCGCAATTCCCCAAACGGACCCGCCGGCACGGCCTTCTTCTGCAGCGTGGCGCTCACCTCCGTGCGCTTGCCCGGTTCCACCTTCACTTTTTGCGTGAAGTCCTCATAGCGCGGCTCAATCAGCCGGACCTCATGCTCCCCGGCGGGGACCGAATACGTCCGCGCGGCTCCGAAATTGGCGGCGGGCCCGAGGTATTTGCCATCCACAAACACCCCGGCGCGACCCGGCTTGGCCTTCACCTTCAGTGTGCCGTCGCCCTGGGCGAACAGCAGCAGCGTCGACAAGGACCCGGCAAAGGCAATGGAAAAGAAACGTTTCATGCGTAACTGACGGCGACTCCCGCCGCGCGGTTGCGACTTGTTAACGGCGAGTGATACTCAAACTGCGCCAGGAGCTGTTTCCGGCCTCATCGCGCGCCCGAATCACCACCGTGTTGAACCCCGGCACCAGGGGAATCTCCGCCCGCCAGGAGTTTGTGCCGCTCGCCGTACCGCTGGTGCCAGTGGAATTCTGCCACGTGACTTCGGCCACGCCGCCGGCATCGGTGGCCGCGCCGGTGACGACAATGGTCGAATTCGACGTCGAGACATTGGCGAGCGCCGGACTCAGAATGGAGAGCAGCGGCGCCGTCGTGTCTGTACTCGCCTCGCGCACCAACGTCAGCGTGGCGGTCGTCGCGGCTCCGTCGCTCGCCTCCGCCCGGATCGTGATCGTATTCGCGCCGCGCTCGAGCGGCACGGCCGCGATCGACCAGGAGGCGAGGCCCACGGCCTGCCCGCTCGCCGATCCGGCGGTCCACGCAATGCGGCGCAGACCCTGCGTGCTCGCCGCCGTCCCGGTGACGCGAACCGACGCGGCCGTCGTCCGCTCGCCGTTCGCCGGCGAAAGGACGCGCAAGTCTGGCGCCACCGACGGCGTGGGAGTCGGGGTCGGCGTCGGGGACGTCGCCCCCGTTCTGGTGACGGTCAACGCTGCGCTGGCCCGTTCGCCCGCGGCATCCGTCGCCGTCAGCGTGAAGTCATTGGCGCCGCTCAGCAGCGGCACATTGCGCACGATCCACGCGCGCGACGAATCGGCCTGCACCACACCGGACCCGCCCCGGCTGCTCGCCCATTGCACGTGAATCGGCGCTGTGCCGTTGGCCACCGTGCCGCTCAGCGTCGCGGTCTCCGCTGAGGTTGCCGCCGCCGGATTCGCGGACAGAGCGAGCGCGGGCGGAGCCGTGGTTGCGGTGGACGCGTAGAGCTGGCGAATGTTCGCAATGTCGGTCGCCGTTAGCGCCGTCACCCGCCGGTAATACGGGTACATCACCGTATTGGCCGAGTCCGTGTGCGGCAGGCCCAGGGCATGGCCGACCTCGTGCAGCGCAATCGAGAAAAGGTCGTAGTCGGCGCCCACGCGAAAGGGCATGTCGTCGTTGAAGTGGACGTCGCCGGCAATCGGCTCTGGATTGGGCGGCGGGAAGAAAGCGTGCGCAATCACGCCACTCGTCCCGGTGAACGGATAGGTGTCCCCGTGGTTGCGAACGCCGAACAGAAAATGCAGATTCCGGGCGGCCGTGGGGGCCGTGCCGGGCGTGAACGTCACGCGCACCACACGTGACCACTCGGCCAGTGCGCGCTGCACTTCGGCGCGGGTGGCTGCTTCATCCAGCCGCGCACTCATGGCACCCCAGGTGGTGGTGAGCGTGACGGGCGTCCGGTTGTTCGCCGCCCAGCCAGCCGTCGAAGCGGCCGCCAGCGGACTGAGTGGATAGCCACCGACGATGCCCTTCTCGCACGGCACCACGGGCCAACCCATCGCCAAATCCTCGGACGCCGGCAGGATATAGAGCACCTCGTCGAGGTCGGTTAACGAATGAATCACGTCGTCGGGACCTTGCACCAGCAAGTGATGCGGCGAGAGGTTCGGATGCTCGCGCACCTCAAGCCCTCGGCCGAGCGCCACATCGCGCACCACGGCGGCGTCGACGTCCTCATGAAACATCACCAGGTAGAAGACGCTCTCCGCCGTCTCGTCCGCCAGCATACGCATCCCGGCGGGCGAATCAAACAGCGGGCTCCACTTATCGCCGGGAGCGATCGGCCCCACGTGTCGCACTGGCCAGGTGGACCAGTCGAAGCCCTCGGGCACGGAAATGATGTAGGCCAGTTCCGGCACCGCGCCTAGCACGCGGGCGTCGAAACGCTCGAACGCGCCCAGTTCGTCCTCCGTCAACGGCCGCGTGAACTGCACCAGCAGCCGCTGCCGCCCGGCCACCGCCGCAGCCTTCGCCTTCGATTTCACCGGCGCCGCCCCCAACGGGTCATAGCTCCGCCGCTTTAGGCGAATCATCAGGGGATCGCTACCAGGCTGCAGCCAAAACAGCCAAGCGAAGAGAATACTGCACGTCACAAAGCGGGGCATTCGAATGTTTTGTCGGGAAGACAAAAAACTGATCGGCAGCCCGCAAATAAATGAGAATTTTTCCTCCGGGAAGGCACTTATTTGATGGAGCCATGCGCCAAGTCCTCTTCCTGCTTTTTCTCTGTCTTCCTGTTTGGAGTCAATCGTTTACGGTAAAAACGATCGCTGGATCGAACGCCGTCACCGAGTCGGCCGCCGCGCAGACCTCGGCTCTGGCCTCCACCGAAGGCATCGCCATTGACGCCGCCGGCAACGTCTACGTCGCCGACGCCCCGGACCATCGCATCCGCAAAATCGAGCCCGGCGGCCGCATCACCACCCTCGCCGGCAACGGCCAACCCGGCTCCTCCGGCGATGGCGGACCCCCCTCCGCCGCCCAGCTCAACACGCCCTACGGACTCACGCTCGACGCTGCCGGCAACCTCTACGTCGCCGACCTCGGTAACGCCCGTATCCGCCGCATCACGCCCACGGGCACCATCACCACCGTCGCCGGCGGCGGAACCGGCGAGGTCTCCTTCTTTGGCGCCCCCGCCGGCGCCCTCGACGCCAAGCTGAACGCTCCCCGCAACGTCGCGATCGACTCCACCGGGACGCTCTACATCTCGGACTTCGGAGCCCACCGCCTGCTCCGCGTCACCCCGGAAGGCCAGATCATCCACGTGGCTGGCGCTCCCCAGGCGGGTAACGCCGGCGACAACGTCACCGCGCTCACCGCCCCGCTGAAGTCCCCCACCGCGCTGGTGGTGGATAAGGCGGGCGTCCTTTACTTCGCCGATTCCGGCAACAGCACCATCCGCCGTTTACAGCGGGGCCTCCTGACCAAAGTCACCTCCACCACCGGCTTCAACAAAGACATCAGCTTCGCCACCATCACCGGCCTCACGCTGGACCCAGCCAATGGCGACCTCTACGTCGCCGAAGGCCGCGACAGCCCGGTCCGCCGCCTCACCGGTACCTCGACGCCTTTCGTCTTTCCCTACGGCGCGCGCGACCTCGCGCTCGACGCCACCGGCGCCCTCTGGCTCGCCGACGGTCCGTTCGTGCGCAAGATCAGCCGCCTGGGCACCGAGATCATCGCCGGCACCGGCAGCTTCACTTTCGGCGGCGACGGCGGTCCCGCCACCGAAGCCCGCCTGCGTTCACCGGGCGGCGTCATCGCGGACAAGACGGGCACCATTTACCTTTCGGACACCGCCAACCATCGTGTCCGCCGCATCGATCCCGATGGCCGCATCCAGACCATCGCGGGGACGGGCGAGGCCGGCTATGGCGGCGACGGGGCGCTGGCCATCGCCGCACGGCTTCGTTCGCCAATGGGCCTCGCGCTCGATGCGGCCGGCAACCTTTACATCGCCGATAGCGGTAACCACGCCATCCGCCGCGTGAACAAAGCGGGCGGCATCGAAACCTGGGCGGGCACCGGCACGGCCGGCAGCGGTGGCGACAACGGCTCCGCCAAGCGCGCCGAGTTGAGCCGTCCGCAAGGTCTCAGCCTCGACGGCGAAGGCAACCTCACCATCGCCGACACCGGCAATCACCGCATCGCCAAGGTGTCACCCTCGGGCTGGTTTACGGTGGTGGCCGGCCGCGGCACGGCGGGCAACGTCGGCGATGGCGCACTCGCGAAGACGGCCGCGCTCTCCTCGCCCACCGATGTCGACTACGATCCGCAGGGCGAGCTCTACATCACCGACACCGGCAACAAGCGCATCCGCCGCGTGAACGCCCAAGGCATCATCAACGGCTTCCCGTCCGAAGGCTTGGTGGAGCCGGTGGCCCTCGCTTGGACGCCCAACGGTTTCTACCTCGCCGACGCCGCGCGCCAGCGTATTTACCTGCTGACGGCGAACGGCGCTCGCGCGGAGATCGCCGGTACGGGCGATGCAGGCTTCTCCGGCGACGATGGCCCCGCCGCCCGCGCTCAGTTCAATCGCCCCATGGATTTCGCGCTGCTCGCTAACGGCGATCTGATCATCGCCGACCAGGACAACCACCGCCTGCGCCTGCTTACCAAGGGCGGCACGGTGAACTTGCCCGTCGTCACGCCCGGCCAGCCCAGCGTGACGGCCGCCGTGAGCGCCGCGAGTCTTCGCGTCGCCCCGGCCGTCCCGGGCGGCTTGATGACCATTTTCGGCAGCGGGCTCGGTCCCGAGGTCGGCGTCGTTGGCCAAACCGATCTGCTTGGCCGTTGGGGCACGTCGGTGGACGGCGTCGAAGTCCGCTTCGATGGCCTGCCCGCCCCGCTGTTCTATGTCCAGGAAGGCCAGATCAACCTGCAGGTGCCCCGCCTGGTGACGGGCCGCGCACGCGTCGAGGTGAAGGTGAGCCTGCGTGGAGCCGTGCGCGCCTCCCGCACGGTGGAGGTCGCCGAAACCGCGCCGAGCCTATTCCTCAGCAGCCCCACGCAGGTGGCGGCGCTCAATCAGGATGGCAGCGTGAACCTGCCCGCCAATCCCGCCAGCCGCGGCGCCATCGTCACCGTCTTTGCCACCGGCACCGGCCTGTGGGAGGTGGACCTCGCCGACGGCGCCCCCGCCTTGGTCCCGCTTCCCCGCCCCAAGCTCCCGGTCACCGTCTACATCGGCGGCCAACCGGCCGAACTCCTCTACGCCGGAGCCGCGCCCGGCCAAGTGGGCCTGATGCAACTCAACGTCCGCATCCCCACCCGCACCCAACCGGGCCAAGCCGCCATCGTCGTCCAGGTGGGCGACACTTACTCCGAGGTGAGTCCGATGCTGTCGGTGATTTAACGAGTCGTCAGTTCGCGGGCTTGGTCAGCCAATGCCACTGACGCCGCAGCAGACCCCAGGTAAGCCGGATCACCACGACGCAAAGAATTACGCCAGCCACGGCCAGGCCGAACGCCACCAGCGGATGCGTGAAGATCAGCCAGAGCGTCCCGGCAACGGTCGCGTCCTCGGCGGCGCTGAGCACCACGTTCGACACCGGCTCCGGACTCTGATTCACGATCAGCCGCGTGCCGGCTTTGGTGGTGTGGCTGAGCAGGGCCATGCCGCCGCCCAGCAGAAAGTAGATCACCTGCATCTTGGGGTCGTCGGGCGAGATCAGGCTGAAGGCCAGGAGCGCGCCGCCCACGGGCCGCACGAAGGTGTGGACGGTATCCCACGCCGAATCGAGCCACGGGATCTTGTCGGCAAAGAACTCGCAGGCGAAGCCGATGCCGGCCACCACCAGCACCCAGGTGTGCGAGACGACCGCGAGGTTCGTCAGGTGGTCCGGCAGTTGCCACCAGCCGAAGCGCAGCGCCACGCCCACCGCGAGCACCGTCGCGTAGAGGCGCCACCCCGCCAGCAAACTCAAGCTGGCCGCCATCCCGAGAATTTCCAGCGCCGACATGTCGTCGATTATTACGCATCCTGCCGCAATCGGGTTCCGTATACTGGAAGTTTGGAAAGTCTGCGGATACCGTTGCTGGCGACTGTGGTCGTCCTGGCCAACGTGGTGGGGAACCTGTCGATGAGTTGGGGCATGAAGCACCGTGCGGCCGGCGAGGCGCTCCTCACCGCCCTGGTCAACCCTTTTGTCATCCTGGGGATCGCCCTGCTGATCTTCTGGACGCTCACCCGGATCACCCTGCTCTCGCTGGCCGACTTGAGCTACGTCCTGCCGGTCACCTCGATCGGCTATGTGCTGAGCGCGCTGGCCGGGTGGCTCTTCCTCCAGGAAGACATTTCCCCCACCCGCGCCGTCGGCATTGCGCTCATCACCGCCGGCACCATCGTTGTCGGCCGAACCAAACCGCGAGCAACTTCATGAACTGGCTACTAGTGGGTGGTGTCGTGCTGTCGACCGTGGCGGCCGATGCCCTGCAGAGTTCCGAAATGAAGCGCCACGGCGAGATCACGGACTTCCATCCCAGCCGCCTGGGCCGCGTGTGGCTCGCGATGTTCACCCGCCGCTATCTGCTTGCCTCCATCGTCTTCATGGCCACTTCCTTCTTCTGCTTTCTGAAGCTGCTCGAAGTGGCTGACCTCAGTTTCGCGGTCCCCGCGACCGCCCTCAGCCTGGTGATCGAGACCGCTTTAGCCCGCTATTGGCTGGGCGAGCGCGTCGGCTTCGAACGTTGGACGGGCGCCGCGCTGGTGGCGGCCGGTGTTTGGCTCCTGGCGGCATGACGTTCTGGTTCCTGCTCGCCTGCGCTTTGGCCACCGGCGGCTATCACGCCGTCGCCACCTATGCCGCGTTACGGCAGCGCGCCCGCCGTCTGCCGATCCCCACTTACCCCGGGCCGGTCTCGATCCTTAAGCCGGTCCGCGGCCGGGACCCCGCCTTTCACGACGCCATCCGCAGCCATGCCCGGCAAGTCTACGAGCCCGGCTTCGAACTCCTGTTCGGCGTGCGGGACCCGCATGATCCGGCGCTCGAAGACATCCTGCGCCTCCAGCGTGAGTTCCCCGCTTTGCGCATCGAATGGTTCCTGGTGGAGCGGCAAGCGCCAAACGGCAAAGTGGGTGTGCTCACGGAGATTGCCAAGCACGCGCGTCACGACCTTTGGGTGGTCAACGACAGCGACATCACCGTCGAGCCCGGCTACCTGCAGCACGTCACGGCCCCGCTGGCCGATCCGGCGATCGGCGTCGTCACCTGCCTCTATCGCGCCCACGCCACCGGCTGGCCCGGCCGCTGGGAGGCGCTCGGCATCGCCATCGATTTCGCGGCCGGCGTGCTGGTCGCGCCGCTGGTGGGCGTCCGCGAGTTCGGCCTCGGCGCCACGCTGGCCTTCCGCCGTGCGGACCTCGCCGCCATCGGCGGCTTCCCGACCATCGAGCCCTACCTCGCCGACGACTATCAGCTTGCCCGCCACATCACCCAACTCGGCAAGCGCGTCGAACTTTCCCCCGTCGTCGTCGAAACGCACCTCGGTGAGGACTCCTGGCGCGGCATCGTCCAACACCAGATCCGTTGGGCCCGCACCATCCGCATTTCGCGCGGCGATGGCTATTGGGGCCTGCCCGTGACCTTTAGCGGACTGTGGGCAATGCTGTGCTTCGTACTGGGAGAACCAGAACTCGGACTCGCCACCCTGCTGGTCCGCTGGGCCAGCGCTTATGCCACCGGCGTCGGTGTGCTGCGCAGTCCGCTGGTGCGGCGCGGCTGGTTTCTGGCGCCTCTCTGGGACCTCTTCGCCACGGGAATCTGGATCGCCGGCTCCATGTTTAACACGGTGGAGTGGCGCGGACAGAGGCTCCGCTTAAAGCCGGATGGTACGATGGTACCGGAATGAAGTCGAGAGTTGGGTTGGGTTTGGTAGTACTCTGCGCGCTCACTGGCGTAGCGGTACTCACCGCGCAGAAGGCCCCTCCGAAGCAGGATCCGGGTAAAGCCAAACGGTTTCTCGAATCCGGTGAACGATTCGAATCGGAAGGCAAAGACGCGGAAGCCGAAGCAGCTTACAACGAGGCCGTTGCGCTCCATGCCAGTAACGCCAATGCCTGGCGAGCCCGTGGCCGCCTGCGCATGATGCTCAACCGGCTGCCCGAAGCCGGTGCGGATCTCGATCAAGCCCTCACCCTGAACCCCGACGACGGCGAAGCCTGGATCCTTCGCGGCGACCTGCATGCCGCCCAGGGCCAATCCGCCAAGGCCGTCTCGGACTACACGCGCGCCTTGGGCGCCGGTCAGGAAAAGGCGCAAGTCTACAACGCGCGCGGCGTCGAATATGTCAAGCTCGGGCAACTGCAGCCCGGCATCGACGACCTCACCAAGGGCATCAAGCTCCGGCTCGACAATCCCGGCCCCTATAAGGATCGCGGTGTAGCGCTCGCCCTCCAGGGCAAGTATCGCGATGCCGTGGAAGACTACGACCGCGCCATCGCGCTCAAGCCCGACTACTGGGAAGCTGTCCTGGAGCGTGGCTACGCCTATGGCCAGCTCGGCAACTTCGAGAAGTCGATCTCCGACATGAACGCCGTCCTCAAAGTGCGGCCGGATCTCGAGAAGGCATACACCCTTCGCGGAGCCGCTCAACAGCGCTTAGGCCAGCACGCCGCCGCCGTGGCGGACTTTACGTCCTCCATCAAACTCGCCCCCACCAACAAGCATGTCTATCTGGCGCGCGCCACCAGCTTCGTCGAACTCAAGGAGATGGAGCAGGCCCTGATGGATCGCTCCATGGCCATCAAGCTGGACCCCAAAGATCCGGAAATCTACGTCATTCGCGGCGGCACTTACCACCTGCTGGGTGACCACGAGAAAGGCATGGCGGACCGGACGGAAGCGATTCGTCTGAATCCCCACTACGCCGAAGCCTTCTACGCCCGCGGCAGCGCCCACATGCTGCTCGGCCACTACGAACCAGCCGTCAGCGACCTCAAGGAAGCGCTGCGGTTGAAGCCCACGCTCACCGAGGCCGAACCGCTGCTGAAGATGGCCGAAGAGAAGGTGGCGGCGCTGCAGGCACCGGCGCCGGCGACGGTGGCCCCAGTGACAGTTGCGCCGGTGACGGTGGCCTCGGCGACGCCGCCCGTGGAAAAGACGCCCGAGCCGCCCCCTCCGACGCCGGCGCCCGCGCCCGCCCCGGCTCCGGTCGTCACGACGCCCGCGCCGCCCAAGCCCGTGAAAACGGAAGTCGCCAAAGTCGAAGCCCCCAAGCTGGAATCAGGCCCCGCCTCGGCGGAAGGGCTGAACGCCTTGGGCCGCAAGCATATCCAATCCGGCAACTACGCTAAGGCCATTGAGGCGCTCTCCGAAGCCCTCAAGCTGCAGCCGGACTTCCCCCTCGCGCTCAACGCCCGCGGCTTCGCCTACATGCTGCTCCGGCAGTATCCGGCCGCCAAGGCCGACCTCGACCGCGCCATCGAACTCAAGCCCAACTACGCCGCCGCTTACCTCACCCGGTCCGGCCTGCGCGCCCGTATGGGCGACAAGAAGGGCGCCGAAGAGGATCGCGTCCGCAACGCGACGCTCGTCAAGCAGCCTTAGCTCCGCCAGCGCCGGCCCAGCCCCAGTTTCTCCTTGCCGTAAGCAATGGACCGCTCCATGTGCTCGCGCTGCTGATACTTCACCGCCTCGGCAAAGTGCGCAGGCACCGGGCGGTTCTGCAGATCCTCAATCACCACATGACCCTCGTACGGACGGCCTTCCTTGGCGAGCTTCAGGAAGCGCGCCAGATCGCCGGCCCGGGTCCGCTGATAGTCCTTCCAAAAGGCGGCGTCGTAAATCGGCAGGATCGCCGGCGGCCGCCCCGTGATCGGCTTGATGAAGACGTGCACGCGCGGACACAGTTCGCGCGCCCGGGCCACGATCGCCGGAAAATCCACGACGCCTTCGCCGAGCGGCACCCACTGCACGGCGATGCCCCGCTTCGTCTCGTAGACCACCGAATCGCGCAGATGCAGCGTCACCGCATAGCGGCCCAGCTCTTCAAGCGTCGTCATCGGATCTTCCATCATGAAGACCGGATTGCCGGTATCGAGATAGCTGCCGACCAAGTCGCTGCCGGCGGTCTCGATCAGTTGCCGATGCTCCCAGGCATTGAAGTCTTTGTGCACCTCGATCGCGATCTTCATGCCCGCGTCCAGCACCTGCGAACGCACGGCGCGCAGCAGGCGCAAGATCGTCTCCAGATGCTTCTCGGGCGGGCCGTCCTTGGGCAGCGACGCCCGATCGCTCGCAATCACCCCGCGCACGATGGGCGAACCCAGCGCCTTGGCCCGCACCACGTTCTTGCGCAGCGTTTCCACGGCCGCGTCGAACTGGTCGGGCGTCTTGGGCAGCAGCCCGCCGCCTCCGCTTTCAAGATGCAGCCCCAACTCCGTAGCGCGCGCCCGGACAAACTTCCAGTGCTCCGGATCCTGCGCTTTCGGGTCCAGCGAATCCTGCAAAAAGATCGCATCCAGCTTCTGCGCCGCGGCGAAGTCCAGGTGCTGCGCGTCCGTCCAGCGCAGCGCGCGCAGGCAGTAAGTGTTGTAGCCGATCGGAAACGGCTGAGCCTGGGCGGCAGCCACTCCGGCTAGCGGCAGCAGTTTCAGAAGATCGCGGCGAATCATGCCGCGAGGCTATCACAAAGCTTCGATCTCAGCCCACTCCCCGGCCCGCACTACCGTGATTTCGGGCGTAATGTTGCGCACCAAACCCATCAGGACCCCACCCGCGCCCACTTCGTAGCCTTTGGTGACGCCCAGCGACGCCAGCAGGCGCACGCTTTCTTCCCAGCGCACTGGATTCGGAATCTGCTCGTAGAGCCCAATGCGGGCTTCGGCCCCTGTGCGGACTTCCTTCGCCTGCCAGTTATTCACCAGCGGCACGGTGAGGTCGGCGAAGTTCGTTGCGTCGAGGTGAGCCTTCATTCGCTCCTGCGCCGGCGACATCAGCGCACAGTGAAAGGGCGCGCTCACCGGCAACGCGATCGCCCGCTTGGCCCCGGCCGCCTTGGCCAGTTCCATCGCCCGCGCCACCGCGCCGGCCTGCCCCGCAATCACGATCTGGTCCGGCGAGTTCAGGTTCGCCGCGGACACCACCTCGCCTTGCGCTGCCTCGGCCAGAATCCCGTCGAGCGTCCCCACCGGAAGCTTCAAAATCGCGGCCATCGCGCCCACTCCCGGCGGCACCGCCTCCTGCATATACTGCCCCCGCCGACGCACCAACCTGACCGCGTCCGCAAATTGCAAACTGCCCGCCGCCACCAGCGCCGAATATTCGCCCAGACTGTGCCCCGCCACGTAATCCGCCTGCACGCCCCGCTCGCGCAGCACGCGCCACGCCGCCGTCGACACCGTCACCAGCGCCGGTTGCGTGTTTTCTGTCAGTTTCAATTGGTCTTCCGGCCCTTCGAAGCACAGCTTGGAGAGCGCGAAACCGAGCGCGTCGTCCGCCTCCTCAAACACCTGCCGGGCCACCGGGCTGGCCGCCGCCAGAGACTGGCCCATGCCTGCGAACTGCGAACCTTGGCCGGGGAACAAAAATGCGAGTTTCATGCGATGAATCTTCATTTTAGCCGCCCCCGGGGAGCTAAAATGGAGGAATTCTCGCCCCGTCGCGCCTGCGCGCCGTAACCTTGGGGGACGGTCGCATGTCTTTTTGAAAGGTCTCGCCTCGTTTTTTCGGGCGCGCGAAAGGAACCTACCCGGTGAAATTGTCTGAAATTTGCGTGCAGCGTCCGGTCTTCGCCCTGATGCTGATCATGTTCCTGGTCGTACTGGGCGTCTTCAGCTTCGTCGACCTCGGCGTCGACCTGTTCCCCAAAAGCGACCCCGCCTCGGTTTACGTCCGCGTCCAACTCCCCGGCGCCAGCCCCGAGGAAATGGTTTCGCAGGTCGTTCTGCCCCTCGAAGAAGCGGTGGCCGCCATTGCCGGCATCGACGAGTTGACTGCCCGCGTCACCGAAGGCAGCGCCAACATCTCCGTGCAGTTCGTCCTCGACCGTGACATCTCCGAAGCCGCCGAAGACGTCCGCGAAAAAGTCTCCGGCGCGATGCGCCGTTTGCCCCCCAACGTCCTTCCCCCCTCGGTCATCAAAGCCGACCCCGACTCGGACCCCATTATCAAGATCGCCATGAGCGGCAATCGCCCGGTGCGCGAACTCACCGAAATCGCCGACAAGCAGGTCCGCCGGGCGCTGGAAACCGTCGACGGCGTGGGCAGCATCGAAATCAATGGCGGCCGCAGCCGCCAGATCAACATCTTCCTGGACCTCGACAAGCTGAACGCCTACAACCTCAGCGCCCAGGACGTCGAACAGGCCCTCAGGACTGAAAACGTCGAGGCGCCCGGCGGCCGCATCGTCCGCGGACCCACCGAACTGGGCGTCCGCACCCTGGGCCGTGTCAAGGACATCGCCGAGTTCAACAACATCATCATCAAGAACGTCAATGGCGCCCCCGTCCGCGTCCGTGAAGTCGGCGCCGCGGAAGACGGCATGGGCGAACGCCGCACCTTCGCTTATTACAAGGGCAAGCCGGCCGTGCTGCTCGATGTTCGCCGCCAGACCGGCGTCAACACCGTGAAGGTCGTCGACTCGATTTACGCCAAAGTCGACGACATCAAGGCCAACCTGCCCCCCGGCGTGAACCTAGAAGTCACTTCGGACCAGGCTAAGTACATTCGCGCTTCCGTCGCGGCCCTCGAAGAACACCTCCTGCTCGGCAGCTTGCTCGCCTCGCTCATCGTCTGGCTGTTCATTCGGGATTGGCGCACCGTCGTCATCAGTTCCATCGCCATCCCCACCTCCATCGTCACCACCTTCACCGTGCTGCGCGCGATGGACTTCACCCTGAACTCGATGACCCTCCTCGGGCTGACACTCGCCGTCGGCATCGTCATCGACGACGCCATTATTGTGCTCGAGAACATCTACCGGTTCCTCGAGAAAGGCGACCTGCCGGCCAAAGAGGCCACCATCGCGGCGACCAAGGAAATTGCCCTTGCCGTCATCGCCACCACCATCTCCCTGGTCATCGTCTTCGTCCCCATCGCCTTCATGAGCGGTTATGCCCGAAGGTACCTGAACCAGTTCGGATGGACCATGGCCATCTCGATTCTCGTCTCCATGCTGGTCGCCTTCACGCTCACCCCGGCCCTTGGGGCGCGCATGCTGAAAAGCGCCGTCGCCTCCGGCAAACCTCACGACGATGACGAGCATCCGGACTTCATCCATCGCTGGTACCTCGCCAGCCTGAATTGGTCCCTCAATCATCGCTGGGCCATCATCCTGCTCTGCGTCCTCACGCTCGCCTCCACGGTTCCCCTCTACAAGATCACCAAGCAGGAATGGATGCCCCAGGAAGACCAGAGCGAGCTCTCCATCTTCCTGGAATTGCCCGAAGGCTTCTCCACCGAAGGCACGGAACAATACACCATGCGGCTCGCCAAGAAACTCGAAAGCGTGCCCGGCGTTCGCGCCGTCATCCCCCAGAGCATGCAGATGCTCAACCGCGTCACGATGTCGAACATCACGCTGCTGCTGGACCCGCCCGAGCAGCGCGCCCCGATTGGGGAGATGGGCGTCAAAGTCCGCGCCGTGATGCTGCCCGAGTTTGCGATTGCCCGCCCTCGCGTCTCCTTCCCCAACGCTCTGGGTGGACGTGACACCTTCGCCCCCATCCGCGCCCAGATGCTCGGACCCGACCTCGGCAAGCTCGTCGAGCTGGCCAAGGAAGTGAACATGGAGGCCCTCAAGAGCCCCATTCTTTCCGACATCAAGGTCAACCTGAACCTCAACAATCCCGAGATGCAGATCGACGTGGACCGCCAACTCGCCTCGGACCTTGGCGTCCGCATCGCCAACGTCACCAGTGCCGTACGGCTGCTGATGTCCGGTGAAGACGAAATCTCCACCTACAAGGAAGAGAGCGAGCAATATCCGGTCACCGTGCGGCTTAAGCCCGGTCAGCGTGACGATCCCGCCGCCCTCGGACGCCTGCTGGTTCCCAGTGCTCGACAAGGCCTCATCCGGCTCGACTCCATCGCCAAGCTCGAGCGCGGCCTCGGCCCCTCTCGCATCGACCGTTTCAACCGCCAGTTCATGGTGGGCATCTACGGCAACATCGCTCCCGGCTATGGCTTGAACGAAGGCGCCGCCGCCGTCGAGGACATCGTCAGGAAGCTCAACCTCCCGCCCGGCTACTCGATGGTCTTCTCCGGTCAGGTGAAGATTCTCGAAGAAACCGCCACCAATATGCTGCTCGCCATGGCCCTCGCCAGCGTGTTCATGTACATGGTGCTCGCCGCCCAGTTCGAAAGCCTCGTGCACCCGTTCATCATTCTCACCACTCTGCCCCTATCGATCCCCTGCGCGCTACTCAGCCTGATCCTGACGGGCCGCAGCCTGAACCTGTTCAGTTCGCTCGGCATCCTGCTGCTGCTCGGCATTGTGAAGAAGAACGGCATTCTGCAGATCGACTACATGAATCGCCTGCGTGACGAAGGCCACCCCATCCGCGACGCCATCATGCGCGCCAACCGCGTGCGTCTCCGCCCGATTCTGATGACAACGTTTTCGATTATCGCCGGCTTGATTCCCACCGCGGTCGGCATCGGAGCCGGCGCCTCCCAGCGCTCGGCCATCGCCATCACCATCATCGGCGGACAAATGCTCTGCCTCTTGCTGAGCTTGCTCGTCGTGCCCGTCGGTTACTCACTGGTGGAAGAAGCCAAGGCGATGCTCTCCGGCCGCCGTGTCCCGGCCACGCCGGCCACCGCGACCGGTGACTAACTCCCCAAGGTACGCCCAGTACAATCCTGGTAGCGAATTTAGCTCGAAAAACCGTGCGCGCTGTTACAATTCCCACTAAGTCGGAGTTACTACCCGCCTGCTGCGATTGAGCGTTCTTACGTTCTTTCCTGTTTTCCTCTGCGCAGCAGGCCGGGCCTCCGCCTGATCAGGCTTCGCCCTTCAATAAAAATCGCCGCCCCGAACCGAGGCGGCGATTTTGCTTGTACCAGGCTGACGACTTACTTCGTCTTCGTGGGGAACACGAACGCCGTGACCGAACCTTCCGCCGACGAGGACACGTCTCGAATGTACTTCGCGAACACGCCCGTCTTGTACTTCGGCTCCGGCTTGGTCCACGCCTTCATGCGCGCCTTCACTTCCTTCTCGCTTACTTCGAGATTGATCGTGCGCGCCTTCAGGTCGATCGTGATCAGGTCCCCGTCGCGCACCGCCGCGATCCGCCCGCCGTCAAACGCTTCCGGCGCCATATGACCAATGCTGAACCCGCGCGTCGCACCGCTAAAGCGGCCGTCGGTCATCAGCACCACGTCTTCGCCGAGCCCGGACCCGGCGATCGCGCCCGTCACACCCAGCATCTCGCGCATACCCGGACCGCCCTTCGGCCCTTCGTACCGGATCACCACCACGTCGCCCTTCTTGATCTTGCCCTTCAACACGGCCTTCATCGCGGGCTCTTCACTATCGAACACGCGCGCCGGACCCTGGTGATAGGTCTTGTCGATGCCGGTCACCTTCAGCACCGCGCCTTCCGGACACAGATTGCCCTTCAGGATCAGCAACCCACCGGACTTCTTGATGGGCGACGCCAGCGGCTTCACCACATCCTGGCCGGGCGTCTCCTTCGCGCCCAAGGCTTCTTCGCCGATCGTCTTGCCGGTAATCGTCTTCGCCTTCGGGTTGATGTACTTGCCATCCACCAGACGCTTGGCGAGTACCGGAATGCCGCCCGCCGCATCCATATCGGCCGCCGTATACTTGCCGGCCGGCTTGAGGTCAACATACAACGGCGTCTTCTGGCTGATCTTCTGGAAATCGTCGATGTCCAGCTTCACGCCGGCTTCGCGCGCCATCGCCAGCAGGTGCAGCACCGCGTTGGTGGAACCGCCGCTCGCTGCCACCGCCGCAATCGCGTTGTCGAATGCCGCGCGCGTGCAGATCGAGCGCGGACGAATGTTCTTCTTCACGGCTTCCACGATCAGCTTGCCGCACTCGTAGGCCAATTCCGCTTTGCGCGCATCGGGCTGCGGCACCGAGTTCACGCCGAACGGCGAGAGCCCGATCAGTTCGAGAATCGTCGCCATCGTGTTCGCCGTGAACTGACCGCCGCACGCACCCGCGCCCGGGCAAGCCTTGTTCTCGATCGCTAGCAGTTCCGCCGCGTCGATGCGGCCTGCCGCATGCGCACCCACTGCTTCGAAGACGTCTTGAATCGTGATCGCTTTGTCCTTGTGCTTGCCCGGCAGAATGGACCCGCCGTAGAACACCAGGCCCGGCACGTTCAAACGCAGCAGCGCCATCGCCGCCGCCGGATTCGTCTTGTCGCACGCCGTCAGCGCAATCACGCCGTCGAACATGTAGCCGCGCGTCGTCAGTTCGATCGAATCGGCAATCAGGTCGCGGCTCACCAGCGAAGCCTTCATGCCTTCGGTTCCCATCGTCACGCCGTCAGAGATGGCGATGGTATTGAATTCCATGGGCGTGCCGCCGGCGGCGCGAATCCCTTCCTTCACCGGCCCGGCCAGCTCACGCAGCCGGATATTGCACGGCATCGTTTCAATCCAGGTGTTCGCAATGCCAATGATCGGCTTGGCCAGATCCTCATCGGTAAAGCCAACAGCTTTGAGCATGGAACGCGCCGGAGCGCGATCAGGCCCTTGGGTAATCGTATAGGACTGCAATTTCATGGGGTGTGCCTAATTTTACTAGAATCGAGCATGAGTTGGACTCGACGTTCTCTTCTTGCCGCGCCCTGGGCCCTGCCCGCCGCTCCCTCCATCACGAAGGTGCTGCATCGCGCTTCGCCCGCGCCCGGCGTCGCCATCTGGTGCTTCGCGTACTACACCGAAGCCAAGGGCCGCAAGCTCCGCTCGATTGAACAACACATCTCGCGGTCAGACACCATTGACGTCGCCTACGCCCGCGAGTCCAACGACAACGGTCGCACCTGGAGTGAACCGACGCGCATCGTCACCGGTGAGCGCCGTCCCGGCGGCATGTGGCGCAAGCATCTGCGCGCGGGCGTGGTGCACCAGGGGCGGCTGGTCGAGTTCTGGGCGGAAGGCGTCCTGCCCACCGACGACCCGCTGGAAGGGCTGCGCCAGTGGAACATTCACTACCGCGTCAATGGGCAGGATCATCAGGCGATCGCCGAAGGCGCCGAGTTCACGCCCACGCATCCGCTGCCGGGCGTCTATCAGGGCAAGAACTGCGCCGTGCTGGGCGACCAGGCCTGTGCCCCCGTCGTCGATGGCCCGCGCATCCTGGTGCCCGTCGAGCTCACGCTCTTTGACGAAGCCGGCAAGCTCTACAACCCCGGCGGCGGCTACACTTACCACGACGCCGCCGTGCTCATCGGCGAATGGAAGGGCGGCCGTTATCGCTGGCACCTCACCAAGCCGCTCAAAGGCGACCCCGCCAAGTCTACCCGCGGCATGGTGGAGCCCACCATCATTCAACTCACCGGCCAACGTTGGCTGATGGTCCTTCGCGGCTCGAACGACCGTAAGCCCTCGCTCCCCAGCCATCGCTGGTACAGCCTCTCCAACGACGGCGGCGAAACCTGGTCGCCCGCTGCCACCTGGACTTATACCAACGGCCAGCCCTTCTTCAGCCCCAGCGCCTGCTCCCAACTCATTCGTCACTCCAGCGGCCGCATCTTCTGGCTCGGCAACATCACAGCCGAAAATCCCAAAGGCAATCGCCCGCGCTATCCGTTCTGGGTCGGCGAAGTGGACCCCGCCTCCGGCCTCCTCCGTCAGGACTCGCTTCGCAAAGTCGACGACCGCCAGCCCGGTGAAGACGAAGTCCTCATGCTCTCCAACTTCTTCGCCCGCGAGGACCGCGTCACCAAAGAGATCGTCCTCCATATGTCGCGCCTCTTCCCCCTGCCCGACGGCTGGAAGGGCGACGCCTTCGACTACCGCATCCAGGTTTGAGAGCCGAATTCGCTATCCTAGTAAATTAAGGCCCCGATGCCCTCCAACGTAGTTGCCATCTATCCCGGCTCCTTTGACCCCATTACCAATGGTCACCGCGACATCATCGAGCGGGGTCACAAGCTCGTCGGTCGATTAATTGTCTCCGTGCTGCAAAACGAAAATAAGCAGCCGCTCTTTTCCGTAGAGGAGCGCATTGCGATGCTCCGCGAGGTGGTGCGCCCCTACCCCAATGTCGAAGTCACGTCCTTCCACGGACTCCTGGTCGACTTCGCCACCCAGCAGGGTGCCAGCGTCATCTTCCGCGGCATCCGCGCCATCTCGGACTACGAACACGAATTACAAATGGCGCTCATGAATCGGCGCCTGCAGCCGCGCATCGAAACCGTGTTTCTCATGGCCGGCGAACAGTATTCCTTCATCAGCTCCCGGCTGGTGAAAGAAGTCATCCGTTTAGACGGAAATATTAGCGGACTGGTCCCCCCCCTCGTGGAAGACCGGCTCCGCCAGAAAGTCAAGGGAGAGGCCTTAGCGAAAAATGTCAGCGTCTAGCTTGGAAGCCAAGTCGGTCCTTTCGGACCGCAATGCCTTAATCAGCGTTTCGTCCACCATGAAAGTGGCGGCCGAAGCCGACCGTCTGCGCCGGGAAGGTGCCGATGTCGTCGACTTCAGCGTCGGCGAGCCGGACTTCCCCACTCCGGATAACGTCAAGAAAGCCGCCATCGACGCGATCAATGGCAACTTCACCAAGTACACGCCGGCTGCCGGCATCGTCGAACTCAAACAGGCGATCGTCGATCGTCATCGCGAGGACTACGGCACCAATTACGCCGCCAATGAGTGCGTCGTCACGGTCGGCGGCAAGCATGCCATCTTCAATCTCACGCAGACCGTCCTCAACCCCGGTGACGAGGCGATCATCCCGATCCCCTATTGGGTCACCTTCAAGGACGTCGTGAACTACGCCGGCGCCAAATGCGTCTTCGCCGAAACCAGCGAAGAGGAAGGCTTCGTCCTCACCGCCGACATCCTGGCCCGCCACGTTACGCCCAAAACCAAGCTCGTCGTCATCAACTCGCCGAACAATCCGTCCGGCTCCGTGATGGCGCGCGAAGAGTTCGAAAAGATCTTCTGGATGGCCAAGAAGCAGGGCTTCCTCATCCTTACGGACGAGTGCTATTGCCGCTTCCTTTATGAAGACGACCCGTTCTCCATCGCCTCCATGCCAGATGCGAAGGAAACCGTCGTCGTCTGCGGGTCGCTCTCGAAGACCTACGCCATGACCGGTTGGCGCATCGGCTTCACGCTGTCCACCGCGGCGCTCGCCACCGCCATGACCAAGCTCGCCAGCCACTCCACCTCGAACCCCACGTCGATCGCCCAGAAGGCGGCCGTCGAGGCTGTGCGCGGTCCCCAGGATTCGATCGTCACCATGATGGCCGAATACCGCCGCCGCCGGCAGTACGTCATCGAGCGTCTCCAAAAGATGCCCGGCGTCAAAGTCCAAATGCCGCGCGGCGCCTTCTACGCCTATCCGAACCTGAGCGGCGTGCTCGGCAAGCCGGGCGTGGAAACGCCCTTCGCCTTCGCCGAAACCCTGTTGAAGGAAGAGCAAGTGGCCACCGTGCCCGGCGAAGCCTTCGGCACCAACTCGCACATCCGCATCTCCTACGCAACCTCGATGGCCCAGATCGAAAAGGGCCTCGACCGTCTGGAGCGCTTCATCCAAGCCCGCCTTTAGTAACCCAAACGGGGGACGGGCCGCCGGCTCGTCCCCTTTATCATGAGCATAGGACTATGCTCGCGCCCACCCGTCTCACTCAGACCTTCTACGACAAAGTTTGGGGAAGCCCGCACCTGGCTCCCTGGTTCCCGGCCCACGAAGGCGGCCAGGTCGGCGAAGTCTGGCTCACGCAGGACCCGCCGCTCCCCCTCCTCTTCAAATTCCTCTTCACCACCGAACGGCTCTCCGTCCAGGTGCACCCCAACGACGACTTCGCCGGCCAGCACGAAAACTCTCGCGGCAAAACCGAAATGTGGCGCATCCTCCGGGCCGACCCCGGCGCCGAGATCGCACTCGGCTTCAAGCACCCCGTCACCGCCGCCCAGGCCATCGCCGCCGCCGAAAATGGCGAGATTGTCGACCTTCTCCAGTGGATCCCCGTCACGCCCGGCGAAACCTACTTCGTCCCCGCCGGCACCGTCCACGCCATCGGCGCGGGCATCGCCCTTTGCGAGATTCAGCAGCAATCTGACGTCACTTACCGCCTCTTCGACTACGGACGCCCCCGCGAACTCCACCTTGAGCGCGGCTTCGCCGTCTCGGACCTTGGCCCCTATGACGGCCGCCGCTGCAAAGTCCGCTGCCCGTACTTCGCCACCGAAGAGCTCGCCTTCGAAGGCCGCCTGAAGCTTCGCACCGGCGCTGAACTCACCGCCCTCCTGATCCTCGAAGGCGAAGGCACCATCGGCGGCCAGCCCTTCCGCCTGGGCGAAGGCTGGCTCGCTCCGCAGAATGACGAGGTGGTTCTGGAAGCCACCACGCCCGTTCGCCTGATGCAGGTCATCGAGCCCTAGCTCTTCCCTTCCCCCCAAAAGCAAAAGGCCCCCGGTGCCGCGGCACCGAGGGCCTTTTTCAGGACTGGACTTAGCGGATCGCCATCGTCACGCTCGGCTGGGACGAACCCGAACCGACGAAGACTTCGAGCGAAACCGCCGCTCCCACCGGAGCCGTCGAGGGGACGCGGAAGTTGATCTGCATCAGGCCCGACACCAGTTGCGGAGCCGAGCCGGCGTAGAAGATGTCCGCCGCGGGAACCTCAACACCACCCACCCGGACGCGCACGGCGCCGAGGGGCTTCTTAAGATTCGTACCGATCACTTCGCCGTCCACACCCGCCGGGTTCGTGGCGCCTTCGCCGGTGACATAAATCACCGCGACCGTGCCCCGATCCGCCGGATTCGACGAGCTGTTATACGTACCGTTCTGATTGAACATCGCAGCCTGCGAGCTGTTCGGCACCTGGAAGATTCCCGGAGCCGTCTCGTTGATGCGCGGTTCGATCGCCACCGAAGTGACGCTGTTGTACTCCACCGTCATCCGAGCCGAAGCCCGGCCGGCCATCGCATACGGCACCACCGCGTTCACCTGACCCGCGCTGGTAAAGAGGATCGGCGCCGCGATGCCGTCAAACAGCACCCGCGTGCCGGAGAGCGAAGTCGTGAACTTGCCGCTCACCACCTGACCGCTCACTCCGCTCGTCGGCGATGCTGGTCCCAGGTTCTCGCCGAAGATCGAGATGATCATGCCCGGCGCCAGCGCCCCTTGGATAAAGGTCGCCGCGTTGGCGAAGGACCGTACCACCGGAGTCACGCTCGGATCCACCCGCAGCGTCACCGGGATCTGGACGTTCGTACCGCCCACCACCCCGGACGGCACCAGCGTAATGCGTCCCGTGTAGGTGCCCGTCGCCAGGCCCGCCACGTTCACGTTCACCGTCAGCGAACCGGGCGTCGTGCCCGTCGCCGGCGTCACCGTCAACCACGGCGAATCGCTGCTCGCCGTAAACGGCACCGGTGTCGTTGCGCTCGACGAGGTCAGCGACACCGTCTGCGACGACGGATTCGTCGTGCCCACGTTGCCCGCGAAGCTCAGCGAGGTGGGAGCCGCCACCAGCGTCGCCGACGGCACCACCGTCAGCGTCACCGTGATCGGCACGTTGTTCGGCGAGTTCGGCCCGAACACCGTCACCGTGGCCGTGTACACGCCCGCCGGCAAGGAGGAGGCCGTGTTGTTCAGGCCCACCTGGATGAACCCGTTGGTCAGGCCACCCGACTGCGTGACGTTCAACCAGTTGCCGCCCACCGGCGATTGCACCGCCGAGGTGACATTGAACGTCGTCGGCAATTGGCTGGTCACCTGCACCGATTGTGCCGAGGCCACCGCCGCACCCTGGATCTGGGTGAAGCTCAGCGCCGTCGGATTCACCGACAGCGCCGTCGATTGATTCACCGTCAGCGTCACCGGAATCACCATCGGCGAGTTACCCACGCCGGAACCGGTGATCACCACTGTGCCGAAGTAAGTGCCGTCCGCAAGCAGAGCCGGATTCACGCTCACCGTCAGCGCCGAAGGCGTCACGCCGGAGACGGCGTTCACCGCCAGCCAGTTGGTGGGCGAGTTGGTGACGTTGGCCTGCACCGAGTAGCTGAAGTTCGTGCTCGAACTCGAGATCTGTAACGTTTGGGGCTGGGTGCTGCTCGTACCGCCGCTGCCGAAAACCAGTTCGGATTTATCCACGCTGATCAACGGCTGCGAGCTCACATTCAACGTCACCGGAATCACCAGCGGCGCTGCCGAGTTGCCGCCCGTCACCGAAACGCTACCCGTGTACACGCCCGTGCCGAGGCCGAACGGCGAAGCACTGATCGTCAGCGTCGCCGGCGTCACGTTCGTGTTGATATTGGCCGAAAGCCAGCCGGAGTTCGTCAGCGTCGAAGTGGTCACCGACACATTCAGCGAACCACTGGTCGCCGTAATCTGCCGGGTCTGCGACGGCGGAGTGGAACCACCGAACTGCGCATTGAAGACGGCGGGAGACGTGGACATCGTAATCAGCGCCGAAGCACTCACGTTCAATGTCACGTTGATCACCGCTGTACTATTGGCCGTGCCCGATGCCGTCACCGTCACCGTACCGCTGTAGGTGCCCGCCGCCAGCGTGGAGACCACGCTATTGGCCAGGCTCACCGCAAAGGCGCCCGGCGTGGAAAGCGACGTCGGCGCCGCCAGCAGCCAGTTGCCGCCGCTCGCCGTATTCGTCGTCACCGAAGAAATTACGCTACTGCCGTTCGAAGTCGTCACCAGGATCGGCCGCGGCGTCGGCAGCGTCTGCCCGGTCTGATAGTTGAACGTCACCGACTGCTGGCTCACCTGCAGGCTCGGGTTATTCGTCACTTCCAGCGTCACCGGAATCGTAATCGTCGTACCGCCACCGGTCACCGTCACCTGACCGCTATAGCTGCCCGCCGACAGCGAACTCGGCAGGACGCCCACCGTGATGCTGCCCGGCGTGGTGCCGCTCGAAGGACCGGCCAGCAGCCAACTCGTATTCGACGTGACCGAGTAGGACGTCGCCGAACCATTGTTGCTGCTGATCGTCACCGTTCGCTGCGCGGGCGCCGTACCGAACGGCTGCGCCGTGAAGCTCAGCGAGTTCGGGCTGGCCGTCAGCGTTGTCGAACCACCGCCCGTCGTACCGCTAGTCACGATCAGGGTCACCGGCAGATTCAGCGGACTGTTGCTTGCGCTGCCGCTGTTCACCGTCACCGTGCCGGAATACACGCCGGCCGCAAAGCCCGACGGATTCAGAGTCACGGTTACCGTCGCCGGCGTCGTCGTGCTGTTGGTGCTTACCGTCAACTGGTTCGACACGGAGTTAGTCGTCACCGTGATCGGCACCTGCTGGCCGCTCGTCGTCGAGAGCGTGATGAACTTCTGCATCGGCGTCGTGCTACCCGCCGGCGTCACAAAGGTCACACCGCTCGGGTTGGTCACCAGGTTCGTCGAACTGGAAACCGTCAGGTTCACCGGAATCGACACGCCCGAATTCGTCGCGTTGGGCGACGTCACCGTGATCGTCCCGCTATAAGTTCCCGCTGCCAGTCCCGTCGTGTTCACCGTCGCCGTCACCTGCGCCGGCGAAGTGCCGCTCAGCGTACTCAGCGAGAGCCATGAGCCACCGGACTGCGTGGCCGAGCTCAGCGTGTAACTCAGCCCATTTCCCGACAGCGTATTGATGTCGAACGTCTGCGCCTGCGTCGAGGCCGAGGTATTCGTGAAGAACACCATCGGGCTCGGGCCCACCACCAACTGATCGTTGGTCGTGCCCCCCCCGCCGCCCGTGGTCCCGGTAATGTTGAGCACCACCGGAATATTCACCGTCGGATTCGCCGCGCCGGTCGCCGTCAGCGCGATGTTCCCCGTGTAGGTGCCCACCGCCAGCGATTGCAGCACCGACGAGTTCACCGAAACCACAAAGTTGTTCAGCGTATTCACCGAGGTCGGCGTCACGCTCAACCACGCGCCGCCCGTCTGCGTCGTGAACGTCGCGCTCACCGGCAGCGACACGCCGGTCGTGCTCGACACCTGCAACGTCTGCGCCTGCGGGAATGCGCCGGACTGGCCCACGTAGTTAAACGTGAAGCCCGATGGCGTCGTCTGTAACTGGTTCGTTGAATTCAAGGTCAGGGTCACCGGAATGCCCAAACCATTATTCGAAGCGCCGGGCGCTGACAGAATCACTTGGCCGCTGTAAGTACCCGCCGAAAGACCCGACGTATTCACCCGCAGCGTCACCGCTCCGGTCGTCGTGCCACTGCCGTTGAGCACCGTCAGCCAGCTCGTGTTCGACGTCACCGTGTAGCTCAGCGCAGTAGAATTGCTCGAGCTCAGCGTCAGGATCTGATCGGGAGCCGTACCGCCCAATGGCAGCGCGTTGAAATTGAACTGGCTCTGCGAGAGCACCACCGTTGCTGTGCCGCCGCTACCGCCGCCGGTCACGCCGCTCACCACCATCGTCACCGGCACCAGAATCGTCGGATTGGTCACCGCGCCGAAGATGTTGATCTGCACCTTACCCGTGTAAGTTCCGTTCGCCAGGCCCGACGGATTCACCGAAACCGCGGCATACGTCGAACCCGTAATGAAGGGAGAGGACGGGCTCACTAGCGAAGCGCTCAGCCACGTTTGGCCCGCCACGTCCGGCACGGCCGTCACCGTCGCCTGTTGCGCCGGGCTCGCCGGCGAAAGCCCCAACTGAATGTTCTGCGAACCCGGAATCGAACCCCCACCCACGTAGTTGAACGAGAGCGACGTCGGCGAGAAGGTCACAATCTGGCTATTGGTCACGTTCATCGTGACGTTCACCGTGGTCGGCGTCACGCCCACCGTGGAGGAGTTGATCGTCAAGGTCGCGGTGTAAGTACCCACCGGCAGGCTGCCGGGGTTCACGCCCACCGTCACCGTGGCCGGCGTCGCGCCCGTGCTCGGGGCCACCGTCAGCCAATTCACCGCTGGCGAGGACGGGCTCACGTAAGCCGAAGTGATGCTGTAGTTCACCGAAGCGCCGGTCGACGTTCCGACAGTCAGCGACGTCGAGTTCACACTCGAGGGCTGCACATTGATCGTCAGCGGCGAGGGAGTCGCCGTCAGCGTCGGCGGCGAGGAAACCACCAGCGTCACCGGCACCGTCACCGTCGTCAAACCGGAACCCGCAAACGCAATCGAGGCCGTGTAGGTACCCACCGGCAAGCTGGACGCAGTCGCGGTGACCAGCATCGTCGTCGGCAGCGAAGCCGTACCCGTCGTGCCGCCGCCCGAAGGACTCGTCGTCAACCAGCCCGTCGTACCGGAGCCGTAAGTAATCGTCGCTGTGTAAGCCACCGGCGAACCCGTCGTCACACCGATGCTCAAATTGCCGTTCGGATTGGCCGCGCCGCTGCCGCTGATGTAAGAGAAGGACAATGCCGAAGGCGTCACCTGCAGTTGCTGCGTAGTCGAAACAATGTAGGTGACGTTGATCACAGTGGCTTGGCCGCCGCCCGCCGGGGCCAGCGTAATCGTGCCCGAGTAGGTGCCCACGGCCAACGCAGCCGCACTCGCGTTCACCGTCAGTGTGCCGGGCGAGAACCCCTGGTTCGAACCCAGGCTCGTCGAAAGCCAGGAAACATTGGAAGACGCCGTATAGGTCGTGGATGAGCCCGTATTGGTGATGCCCACGGCTTGCGACGGAGCGTTCTGCCCCGGCAGCGACGTGAAGGTCAACGAACTCGGGCTGGCCGTCAGGATCGACGTCCCGCCGCCCGTCCCAGAACCTACCGTGAAGGTCACCGGCACCTGCGTCGACGGCGTCGAGCTGTTCGTCAAGGTGATGTTCACCGTGCCACTGTAGGTGCCTTGCGCGAGCCCAGTCGGATTCGCCTGCACGGTCACGTTCACCGTTGACCCGGGGTTACTGATATTGCAACCAATCACCTCCGTCGTGCAGCCCGTCACCGCCGAAACAATCACCCTCAGCCACGATCCGCCCGCGGTACTCACCGTGAGCGTCTGGCCGCCACCGCCAGTTACGGAAATCGTCAACGCCTGCGTGACCGACGTCGTCGAACTCGCGCCCGAGCTGAGCGTGATCGACGTCGGATTGGCCGTGAACGACTGCGCGGCCAACTGGGGCAGCCACGCCACCATGGACAGGCCAATCAGAGCCATGCTCGATAACTGATTCGCGATCTTCATTGAGATCTCCTCCAAACAAACTGACGCAAAAGTGTTTCTGGGGCCTTGAATGCAGGCCAGGGACTCGAATATGCGGGACGCGGGGCGGAAAAGCAGACGGGGACGCAGACGAGGTTACACAATCTTATGCCGACGCGCATAGCAGCTGTCAAGGGGTTTGCCGTTAACGACCGAAACGGAAAAACCTTTAGATTCCTTTACTTGAGCTTAACGTGGGTTGTAAATTTTTTCAAACTTGTTTCTCAGGTTTAACAACCGGAACTTTCCCGTCGACTCTACGGTTAACAATAGATTTTGTCCGCCCGGCGACTGCAGATTCGCAATATACGGATCTTCCACATTGCCGTCTTTGCCCGAATTCACAGCAAAATGTAGCTGCCATAAATCCTCCACACCCGGCGATGACTTGAACACCTTCCAAGGCTCCAGATCGCCGCCCTTGCGCGCGCCGTTGTTCATCACCACGACGCGCGGCGCCAGCGCATGCACCAAAGCCGGCGGGTTCGACTGGTTCGACCCATGATGCGTCGAGAGCAGCACGTCCACCTTGCCGATCTTGTTCGCCGGACACGCCAGATCCGTTTCCTTGTTCCAGGTCAGATCGCCCAAGTCGACGAAACGGAACTTGCCATACGTCACCACGATGCCCACGCTCCGCGCGTTCTCCGAAGGGTCCGCATTGCGCCGCTCGGCATCCGCGCACAGCGGATTCGCCTGGCCGCCGCCCGGCAGCGCATTCGCCAGCACCTCGCCGCGCGCGGTCACCACCTTCACATCGAGTCCCTTCATCGGAATGCTGTCGCCCGCCTTCACGATCGTCGTGGTGCCCTTGGCGGCCGCGCGGTCCCAGGACTCCTGGAGGTTATCCGCCCCCTTCCCCGTCTCGGTATTCTTGCCATGAACAATGAAGTTACCCACCGGGAAGCGCTCGGTCAGTTGCGAAATGCCTCCCACGTGATCCGTATGGAAGTGGGTGATCATCAGGTGGTCGATTTTCTTGACGCCCGCTTTCTTCGCCGTCGCCACGATGCGGTCCGCGTCGCGGCCCTGGAAGCCGGGCCAGCCCGTATCCACCAGCAGCGACTCGCCGGATGGCGACACGATCAGCGTGCACTGACCGCCCTCCACGTCGATAAAATAAACCGACATCTGCTTGGCGGCCAACAGATTCGCGGCGGCCAGCAGGAAAAGGGGGAGGACTTTCCGCATGGGCGTCATCCTATCACGGGATTCACCCCGCCACCCGTTCCGCCATCCGCCGTCCTATGATGTTAGGACCAGACTTTGGGGGAACGTCGTTCCTCGCTCCTGCGTAACCACCCGTAGAAAGCGACCGACGATGCCTGAAACCCCTGATTACGAAACCCCGGGTGCCGGAAGCACCAACGCCGGAACGATCGATACCGAAACGATGCTCTTTTGCAACAATTGCGGCGGACCCGTCGGTCCCACGGACACCTTCTGCGGAAAATGTGGCACCCGTCAGCCCAACGCCCCGCCTCCCGGTTCTAGTACGGGCCCAACGCCGGGTACCATCCCGCCCATCCATCCCGCCGTCGACAGCATCTCTCCGGAAACCGCCTCCACGCTCTGTTATTTGCCCTTCCTCGGCTGGGTCGCCAGCGTTTATGTCCTCGCCTCCGAACGCTTCCGCCGCGAACGCGATGCCCGCTTCCACGCCTTCCAGGGCCTTTATCTGTTTGTCGCCTGGCTCATCGTCGATCGCGTCATCGGCCCCATGTTCCGCTACGGCTTCATGCCCCGCCTCGGCACGCCTCTCCGGCTCGCCGTCATCGGCACCGCCATCTTCATGATGATCAAAACCAGCCAGCGCGTGAAGTTTCAGTTACCCGTCATTGGCGAACTCGCGGAGAAGTCGGCCAGCGAACAAAATTGACATGTTATAATTATTCACAGGACTGAATAATTAAACATGAAGACCTTAGCGGGCATCGTCGGCTTTCGCGGGTATAGCGGCGCCGAACTCATCAGACTTCTCCAGGGACATCCTCAAGCGAGCCCCGTGCTCATGGAGCACCGCGCCGACGCCGGCGACCGTCCCGTCCCCCTCGGCCATGCCGGCCCCCCGCGCATCGCCTCCACTCCGGCGGCGGCCCAAGCTGCCGGAGTCCAGTGCGTCTTTCTCGCCACGCCGCACGAAGTCTCCATCGAACTCGCCCCGGAGTTCCTCGCCGCCGGCCTCCGTGTCATCGACCTCAGCGGCGCCTTCCGGCTTCGCACCCCCGAGATCTACGCCCGCTGGTACAAGGAGCCCGCCATCCCCGCGGACCTGCTCGCGGAAGCCGTCTACGGCCTGCCCGAGTTCTACCGCGCCGAGATCCGCGGCGCACGCTTTGTCTCGAACCCCGGCTGCTACCCCACGGCCGCCAACCTCGCCCTGCGTCCGCTCGTGCAGGCCGGCGTGCTCGACCTCGCCGCCGGCATCGTCTGCGACGCCAAAAGCGGCGTCTCCGGCGCTGGCCGCAAGCCCTCGCTCAAAACGCACTTCTGCGAAGTCACCGACAACTTCTCCGCCTACTCGATCCTCCAGCATCGCCACGTGCCCGAAGTGCTGCAGAACTCCGGCCTCGAAGAAAGTCAGTTCAGCTTCACCGCGCATCTGATCCCCGTCCACCGCGGCATTCTCGAAACCATTTATGTTCGCCTGAATGCCGACGCCGACCTTGCCGCCATCTACGAGCAGGCCTACGGCGACGAACCGTTTATCCGCCGCTACGCGCCCGGCCAGGTCCCCGACCTGCAATCGGTCACCGGCACCAACTTCTGCGACCTCGGCATCATTCAGGACCGGCCGAATCGCCGCGCCGTCATCGTCGCCGCCGAAGACAACCTGGTGAAGGGCGCCGCGGGCCAGGCCGTCCAAAACATGAACCTCATGTTCGGCTGGCCAGAGACCGATGGACTCCGAACGGATGGCCTTCTGTGAAGATCCTCGTCAAACTCGGCGGCACCCTCCTCGATGACGCCGCCTCGCGCACCCGCCTGGCCGGCGAGCTCGCCGTGGCCGCTCGCGAACACCAGATGGTCGTCGTCCACGGCGGCGGCAAGCAAATGACCCGCTACCTCACCGAGCGCGGCGTGGAAAGCCGCTTCGTCCACGGCCTCCGCGTCACCACGCCTGAAGTCGTGGACGCCATCCTCAAGGTCTTCGCCGGCACCGTAAATCACGAACTGGTCGCCTCGCTGGTCGCCGCCGGTGGCCTGCCCGTCGGCCTCACCGGCATTGATGCCGCCCTCACCGAAGCCGACCGCGTCTCCGACGAGCTCGGCCAGGTCGGCAAACCGCGCCGCACCAACGCAGCGCTCCTGGACCTGCTCACCAGCAACGGGTACACGCCCGTCGTCGCCTGCGTCGCCGGCAACCGCCAGGGCGAAATCTTCAACGTCAACGCCGACCAGATGGCCATCAGCGCCGCCATCGGCTTTGCCGCTGAGCGCCTCTGCTTTCTCACCGACGTCCCGGGCGTCAAGGGTGCTGACGGCGCCGTCATCCCGACCCTCACCGCCGCCCACGCCCGGCAGCTCATTGCTGACGGCGTCGCCACCGGCGGCATGGAAGCCAAGCTCGTTTCCGCCTGTGAAGCCCTCGCCGGCGGCGTCCAATCGGTCATCATTGCCCCGGGTGCCGAACCCGGCCTACTCGCTCGTCTCCTCGCCGGCGAATCTGCGGGTACCCGGATGGTGTCCTCATGACCGCTCCTGCGGCGGTCACCATCCGGAAAGCGACCCTGGCCGATGTCCGCCCCATTGCGCAATTGATCCAGCGCTACGCCACCGGGGGGGTGATGCTCCCCCGCAATGAGTTCGAACTCGCCGAGCACATTCGCGAGTTTGCCATCGCCGAAAACGAGTCCGGCCAGCTCCTCGGCTGCGGAGCGCTGCATATTTACACACCAACCGTCGCGGAAGTCCGCTCTTTGGGGGTAGACCCCGACCTCAAAACGCAGGGCATCGGCCGTCGCATTGTCGAATCTCTCATCGCCGAGGGGGAGCAGCTCGGCCTCCATTCGGTCTTCGCTTTTACCTACGTTCCGGGCTTTTTCCACAAGCTCCACTTCGACTTAGTCGATCGTTCGGAGCTCCCGCTCAAGGCGTGGAAGGATTGTCTCCGCTGCCCCAAACTCCAGGCATGTGATGAAATTGCCGTCATTCGGCGCCTCAAAGAAGAGTCGGTAACCTCTACATCTCCCCGCATCGGGGGGGAGCCGTTTCCCATCTTTCCGACGGCCGGAATCACCCGTCCAGTACTAAAGCCTTAGCCGCTTTTCTTTTTCTTCAACAACTTACCTCCCTTAGACTACCCCTACGCACCTACATTGCAATACCCGCAAAAGAGTCTCCACTAAGTACTGTGTTTTCAACGTTTTTTGCGATATCACAGATGAATAGCGTTCTTCGCGTGCTATCGCGGAGAAGCGGAGGAGTGTAGTCGAGAATGAAAGCACAAACCGTTTCCACCCAAGAGGCGACCGGTCGTATTCTGTGTTCCACTGTGTTTCGCCCTGGCGGCAAGAAGCTGCTGGCGAAGGGACACATCTTACGTGACGAGGACGTCCGCCTGCTGGCCGCCGAAGGCCTCCAGGAAGTCTGGGTGACCGAGTTAGAAGACGGAGAAATTGGCGAGGACGAAGCCGTCCTTACCGTCTCCCAAGAGATTGGTTGCGGATCCCTGGAGATTCGCCCGGCAGCCGGAGGTCGCGCGAACCTGTTCGCCACCGAAGATTGCTGCCTGCTGGTCGATGAAGACATCCTGCGTCAGATCAATGCCACCGCCAGCATCGTGATCGCTACCCTGGCGAACTTCACTTTCGCCCGGGCCGGTCAACGCGTCGCCACCATCAAAAGTCAACCGTTTGCGGTCCGCCGCGGTGAATTAGACGGCACGCTCGGGATCCTGCGCGAGCGCGGCCCCATCCTTCAGGCCCGCCCCGTGCGGTCCCCCGCCGTCGGCGTCCTGTACACGGACCCGCTCCACGCCGATCGTGCCCGCGTCCTGTTCGAAGGCATCGTCCGCCAGCGTCTGGAACGCTTCGGGCTCCAGGCCGCCTACTCGCTGGCCGCCACCGAAGAAGACAACGCCGTCGCCCGGTCCCTGCAGCACCTGCTGCGCGCCAAGCCCACCGTCATTCTGGTGGCGTCGACCACCGCGCCCGCCGGTCCCGAAGACGTCATTGGCCGCTCGATTTTACAGGTCGGCTGCCACGTCGAGCGCTTCATGGCCCCGGTCGAACCGGGCAACCTCCTGCTGCTGGGATATAAGGACGACGTCCCGATCGTCTCCGCCCCCGGCTGCTACCGTTCCGCCAAACCCAACGTAGTCGACCTCATCCTGCCCCCCATGCTCGCCCGCTATCCCGTCACGGGGTCGGAAATTGCGGCACTCGGCCATGGTGGTCTGTTGGGAAATTAGAAAACCCCTTCACCTAGGAGTTTTTAGCTTGTGTTTTCAGCAATGTTTTATATATCCTGAAGTCGCAAGTTTCCTCCACAACCGCATACAGTGACCTCCGAGCTGTATGAAGGTGCTTATGAAGGCCGGCTGAAGCTCTTCAGCCGGCCCTTTTTCTGCCTTCTCCCTCGCCAATGCTACGATGACGTGAGACGAACCTTCCCGCTTGCGAGAGAAACTCAGAATCCTGTCCGGCTTCGGCCTGGTACTCCTCGGCATCATAGGAATCATCCTCCCCGTGATGCCTGGCTGGATCTTCCTCATTCCGGGTCTCGTCATCCTCAGTGATCACTTTGTGTGGGCCAAAAAACTGCTCGACCGCGCCAAACTCTACCTCGAAAAGTTAAAGCAAGCCGGCAAGAAGGTGGATTAGCCTCATGTTGACCCGCATCTCCGTCCACGGAGCCCGCCAGCACAACCTCAAGAACATCGACGTCGAGATTCCCCGGAACTCCTTTACCGTCATCACCGGACTCTCCGGATCCGGCAAATCCTCCCTCGCCTTCGACACCATCTACGCCGAGGGCCAGCGCCGCTACGTCGAAACCCTCTCCCCCTATGCCCGCCAGTTCCTCGACCAGATGGAACGCCCCGACGTCGACGCCATCGAAGGCCTCTCGCCCGCCATCTCCATCGAGCAAAAGACCACCAACCGCAGCCCCCGCTCCACCGTCGGCACCATCACCGAGATCTACGACTATCTCCGGCTGCTCTATTCCTCCATCGGCACCCCGCACTGCCCCAACTGCGGCACCGCCATCTCCCGGCAGACCTCCGCCCAGATCCTCGAGCGCATCTCCCAGCTCGGCACCGGCGAGAAAATCATGATCCTCGCCCCCATTGCGCGCGGCCGCAAGGGCGAGTACAAAAAAGAGCTCGAAAAGCTCTCCCGCCAGGGCTTCATCCGCGCCCGCATCGACGGCGAAATGCGCTCGCTCGACGAAGAGATCGTCCTCGATAAGCGCAAGAACCACACCATCGAAGTGGTGGTCGATCGCCTTGTCCTCAAAGAAGGCGTCGAAAAACGTCTCGAAGCTTCCATCGACACCGCCACCAAACTCGCCGACGGCCTCCTGATCGTCGCCGTCGTCGATGGCCCCGAGCACCTCTACTCCCGCAAGCTCGCCTGCCCCGATTGCGGCACCAGCGTCCCCGTCATCGAGCCGCGCTCGTTCTCCTTCAATAGTCCTTACGGCGCCTGCCACACCTGCTCCGGTCTCGGCAGCCGCTGGAGCTTCGACATCGCCAAGGTCCTCATCGATCCCTCGAAGCCTCTCCTCGATGGCGGCCTCGGCCCCGGCGCCAATTCCAACAAGATGGCCGGCAAGCTCGCCGACGCCGGGTGGAAGTACCGCATCGACATCGACAAGCCCTTCGACAAGCTCACCAAGAAGGAGCAGAACCTTCTGGTGAACGGCGAAGGCCGCTTCCCCGGCATCATCCGCCTGCTCGAAACCCTCTATGAAGAGGGCACCAACTCCTACCGCGAGTACCTCAGCGACTTCCAAACCGCCATCGTCTGTCCCGATTGCCACGGACGCCGGCTCCAGCCCGCGTCGCTCGCCGTCCGCGTGAAGGAACTCGCCATCGACGAGTTCACCCATCTCTCGATCGCCCGCGCCCTCCAAGCCGTTCGCAACTGGAAACTCGATAGCCGCGAGCGCCAGATCGCCGCCCGCATCGTCGACGAGATCGAAACCCGCCTCGAATACCTGAACGCCGTCGGCCTCGATTACCTCTCGCTCGATCGTTCGTCCGCCTCGCTCTCCGGCGGCGAAGCCCAACGCATCCGCCTCGCCTCCCAAATCGGCACCAAGCTCCGCGGCGTTCTCTACGTCCTCGACGAGCCCTCCATCGGGCTCCACCCCCGCGACAACGAGCGCCTCCTCGGCACCCTCGCCCGTTTAAGAGACTTGGGCAACACGGTTCTGGTCGTCGAGCACGACGAAGAGACCATCGCCCGCGCCGACTATGTCATCGACATCGGCCCCGGCGCCGGCCGCCTGGGCGGCGAAGTCATCGCCCAAGGCACTCCCGCCCACATCGCCGCCGAGCCCAAATCTCTCACCGGCCAATACCTGGCCGGCACCCGCTCGGTCGCCATTCCCAAAACACGCCGCCCCGGCAAAGGCGAGTTCCTCACCGTCCGCGGCGCCACGGAGCACAACCTCAAGAACGTCGACGTCTCCATCCCGCTCGGCACGCTTACCGTCGTCACCGGTGTCTCGGGCTCCGGCAAGTCCAGCATCGTCACCGACATTCTCTACCGCTCCATCGCCCGCGAGCTCTATGGCTCGAAGGCTGAGCCCGGCGCCCACCGCGCCCTCGAAGGCCTCGAACACCTGGACAAAGTCGTCGACATCGACCAATCCCCCATCGGTCGCACGCCACGCTCGAACCCCGCCACCTACACCCAAGTCTTCTCCCCCATCCGCGACCTCTTCGCGATGCTTCCCGAATCGCGCGAACGCGGCTACAAAGCCGGCCGCTTCAGCTTCAACGTCCGCGGCGGCCGCTGCGAAGCCTGCCAGGGCGACGGCCTGAAGCGCATCGAGATGAACTTCCTGCCGGACGTCTACGTCACCTGCGACGTCTGCCGCGGCCAGCGCTACAACCGCGAAACCCTGCAGGTGAAATACAAAGGCCACTCCATCTCGGACCTGCTGGCCATGAGCGTCGAAGACGCCATCCCCGTCCTTGAAAACTTCCCGCAAATTCATCAGAAGCTCATCACGCTTCACGACGTCGGCCTCGGCTACATCCACCTCGGCCAATCCTCCACCACGCTTTCCGGCGGCGAGGCGCAGCGCATCAAGCTCGCCCGCGAACTCTCCAAGCGCCAAACCGGCCGTACCCTCTACATCCTCGACGAGCCCACCACCGGCCTCCACTTCGAAGACGTCCGCCGCCTGCTCGACGTCCTCCAGAAGCTCGTCGACCACGGCAACACCGTCCTCATCATCGAGCACCACCTCGATGTCATCAAGTCCGCGGATTGGCTCATTGACCTGGGCCCCGAAGGCGGCGAAGGCGGCGGTGAAGTCATCGCTCAAGGCACCCCCGAACAACTCATCCGCAATAAGCGCAGCCACACCGCGCGCGCACTCGCCAAAATCATGAAGGGCTAAGACATTGAAGAAGCTGCTAGCGCTCAACCGCGGCGAAATCGCCATCCGTATCTTCCGCGCCGCCTCCGAACTCGGCTTGCGTACCGTCGCCGTTTACTCCAAGGAAGACAAACTCAGCCTCCATCGCTTTAAGGCTGACGAAGCCTATCAGGTCGGCGAAGGCAAAGGCCCCGTCCAGGCCTACCTCGACGTGGAAGGCATCGTCGCGCTCGCCGCCGAAAAAGGCGTTGACGCCATCCATCCCGGCTACGGCTTCCTCAGCGAGAACCCTGCCCTCGCCCGCGCCTGCCAACGCTACGGCATCGCTTTCGTCGGCCCGGACCCGAAAATTCTCGACTCCCTCGGCGACAAAACCGCCGCCCGCAAGCTCGCCCAAAAGGCCGGCATCCACGTCGTCCCCGGCACCGAAAAGCCGGTGAAGAAAGTCGAAGAAGCCAAGGCCATTGCCGCCGAAATCGGCTTCCCGCTCATCATCAAAGCCGCCTTTGGCGGTGGCGGACGGGGCATGCGTGTCGTCGAAAACTCGAGCGAATTCCCGCTTAAGCTCGAAGAGGCCCGCGGCGAAGCGGCCGCCGCCTTCGGCAACGACGCCGTCTTTCTCGAACGCTTCATCCGCCGCGCCAAGCACATCGAAGTACAAATCCTCGGCGACACCCACGGCAACTTGCTCCACTTATACGAGCGCGATTGCTCCGTCCAGCGCCGCCATCAGAAAGTGGTCGAAGTCGCCCCGGCCGTGAACCTCGATCCGCGCATCCGCGAAGAGCTTTGCGAAGCCTCGCTCAAACTCGCCCGCGCTGCCGGTTACACCAACGCCGGCACCGTCGAGTTCTTAGTCGACCTCGATCGCGGCGAATGGTACTTCATCGAAGTCAATCCCCGCGTCCAGGTCGAACACACCGTCACCGAAGTCGTCACCGGCATCGACATCGTCCGCGCTCAGATCCAGGTCGCTCAAGGCCATCACCTGCACGGCGAAGTCATGCGCCTCCCGCGGCAGAATGAAATCACCCTCAACGGCTACGCGCTCCAATGCCGCGTCACCACCGAGGACCCCGCCCATAACTTCACCCCGGACTACGGCAAGATCCACACCTACCGCTCGCCCGCTGGCTTCGGCATCCGTCTCGATGGCGCTTCCGCTTACGGCGGCGCCGTCATCACTCCTTACTACGACTCGCTCCTCGTCAAAACCACCGCCTGGGGCCGCGACTTCCCGCAAGCCTGCCAGCGCATGGACCGGGCCCTCCGCGAGTTCCGCATTCGCGGCGTCAAAACCAACATCCCCTTCCTCGAGAACGTCATCAACGACGAAGCCTTCCAACAAGGCGCCGTCACCACCAGTTACCTCGAGCAGAACCCGCGTCTGTTCCGCTTCACAAGCCGGCGGGATCGCGCCACGCGCCTCCTCAGCTACCTCGGCGAAGTCATCGTCAACGGCAACCCGGAAGTCGCCGGCAAGCCCCGCCCCACTTCCTTCCCGGCCATCCCCGTGCCGCCTCCTGTCTTAGGCGCTCCGCCTGCCGGCACCAAGCAAGTCCTCGACGCGCTCGGCGCCGAAGGCTTCGCCCAGTGGACCTCGAAGCAGAAGCACCTCCTGCTCACCGACACCACCTTCCGCGATGCGCACCAGAGCTTACTCGCCACGCGCATGCGCAGTTACGACTTACTCGCCATCGCCAACCACGTCGCCCATCGCCTGCCCAATCTCTACTCGCTCGAGATGTGGGGCGGCGCCACCTTCGACGTCGCCATGCGCTTCCTGCTCGAGGACCCCTGGATCCGCCTCCGCCGTCTTCGCGAAGAAGTCCCCAACATCTGCTTCCAGATGCTGCTCCGCGCCTCGAACGCCGTCGGCTACACCGCCTATCCCGACAACGTCGTCCGCGAGTTCATCAACACCGCTTCCGAGCAAGGCATCGACATCTTCCGCGTTTTTGACTCGCTCAACTGGCTCCCCAACATGAAGGTGCCGCTCGAAGCAGTCCGCCGCACCAAGGGCGTCGCCGAAGCCGCCATCTGTTACACCGGCGACATCCTCGACCCGAAGCGCGATAAGTACCCGCTCACTTACTACGTCCAAATGGCCAAAGAGCTCGAAAAGATGGGCGCCCATCTTCTGGCCATCAAGGACATGGCCGGTCTCTGCAAGCCCTACGCCGCCGAAAAGCTCGTCAAAGCGCTCAAGCAGGAAGTCGGCCTGCCCATTCACTTCCACACCCATGATTCCAGCGGCCTGAATGCCGCCTCCATCTTCAAAGCCGCCGAAGCCGGCGTCGACGTCGCCGACGCCGCCATCGCCGCCATGTCGGGCAGCCTCTCGCAGCCCAACCTGAACAACATCGCCGCTTCGCTTGCGCACACCAAACGCGACCCCGGCCTCGACCATCAGGCCCTCTACGCCGCTTCCGAATACTGGGAAGCCGTCCGCGCTTACTACCGCCCCTTCGACACGGGCCCCCGCGCCGGCCTCGCTGACCTCTACTGGCACGAAATGCCCGGCGGCCAGTACACCAACCTCCGCGAACAGGCCGAAAGCATGGGCCTCGGGCCGCGTTGGCCCGAGATCGCGCATACCTATGGCGAAGTGAATTACTTGTTCGGCGACATCGTCAAGGTAACTCCCTCGTCGAAAGTCGTCGGCGACTTAGCCATCTTCTTAGTCGGCCACGGCATGACCGTCGCGCAGTTCGCCAAGCTCCCCCTCGACCACACGCTCACCCTCCCCAACTCGGTCATCGACATGCTCACCGGCTCCCTCGGCATCCCCGAAGGCGGCTGGCCCAAGCGCATCCAACAGTTGATTCTGCAAAAGATCAAGCCGCTCAAGGGCCGTCCCGGTGCCAGTCTCCCCGCAGCCGACCTCGACAAAGCCGCCAAGAAAGCCGGCACCACCAACCAGACGGACCTCATGAGTTACCTCATGTATCCCGACGTCTACACCAAGTTCGCCAAAGCGCGCGCCGCTTACGGCGAGCTCGAAGTCCTGCCCTCGCGGCAGTTCTTCTACGGCATGGAAAAAGGGGAAGAGGTCACCGTGGAACTCGAAGAGGGCAAGACTCTCTACATCAAGTTCCTCACGGCCAGCGAGCCCCACCCCGACGGCACGCGCACGGTCTTCTTCGAACTGAACGGCCAGCCGCGCGAAGTCACCATCCGCGACAAGGCCTTGAAGAGCCTGGAACCGCAGCGCATCAAAGCAGACCCCGACGTCGCCGGCCAGGTCGGCGCGCCCATCCCCGGCGCCATCACCAGCCTCTTCGTCGAACTCAATCAACCGGTAGAGAAAGGCGACAAACTCGCCATCATCGAAGCCATGAAGATGCAGACGGCGGTCTCCGCCCCGCTCGCCGGACGCATCAAGCAGGTCCTCGTCAAAATCGGCGATAGCGTCGACGCCAAGGACCTGCTGCTCGTCGTTGAGTAACTCAGCCGCTTAGCGCCAGGCGGCGCGCGCCCAACCGCTCCCGCCGCCCAGGCTCTTCACAAACAACGTACCTTCTCGCGTGGACCCGCCCGACGACGGCCGGTAGCCCGCGGCCCGCATCATCTTTTCCGCCGCAGCATTGCCCACCGGCACCATCCCATAAATGCGCGGCCGATCGCACATCGATTCGAAGTGCGTCAATAAGTCGCTGCCAATCCCTTCGCCTCGCCGATCCTCGCGCACGTGGACCAGGCGAATTCGGGCCTCCTTGGCATCGCCATAATCGCAAATACCGTAAGCCAGAATTACCCCGTTATTCGCAATCACTTTACACGTACCGGCACGAATCGCGAGGGACACCATCATCTGGCGTTCGGGCTGACCGGCCATCAGCTCATCCATGGCACAGATTTCCTCGAAATCTTCCATTTCCGCCTCAGCGCACATGTGACACTCGAGCTCCGGAAACTCCGCGAGTTCGTCTACGTCTTCCTCAGGCGAGAAAGACGGGGGGAGGTCATTCTTTTGCATCCCCCTATTAAAGCGCAAATTACAGCGGAATATTGCCGTGCTTTTTACGCGGCATTGTATCGACTTTGTTCTCCAGCATCCGCAACGCTTTGATCAGCCGCGGTCGCGTATCCCGCGGTTCGATCACGTCATCGATAAACCCGTGCTCGGCGGCGATGAACGGATTCGCAAATCGCTCCTGGAACTCGCGCACCTTCTCCGCTCGCGCCGCTTCCGGATTCTTCGCCTCGGCGATCTCGCGCCGATAGACGATATTCACCGCCCCTTCGGCCCCCATCACCGCAATCTCCGCCGTCGGGTAAGCGAAGTTGATGTCTGTCCGCAGATGCTTGGACCCCATCACGCAATACGCCCCGCCATAAGCTTTCCGCGTAATCACCGTGATCTTCGGCACCGTCGCTTCCGCATAGGCGTAAAGTAACTTCGCCCCGTGCCGGATAATACCGCCCAACTCCTGCGCCACGCCAGGCAGAAAGCCCGGCACGTCCTCAAAAGTCACAATCGGGATGTTGAACGCATCGCAGAACCGCACAAACCGCGCGCCCTTCACTGACGAGTTGATATCGAGACAACCCGCCAGAAATGCCGGCTGATTCGCCACCACGCCCACCGTCCGGCCGTCCAGCCGCGCAAACCCGATCACGATGTTCTTCGCGTAGTGCTCATGCACTTCCAGGAAGTCGGCCTCGTCCACCACGCGCGTAATGACATCCTTGATGTCGTACGGCACGTTCGACTCTTCCGGCACCACCGTATCGAGCGCCGCGTCGCGCCGATCCACCGGATCGCTCGTCGCCTTCCGCGGCGCTTCATCGCGATTATTACTCGGCAAGAACGACAACAACCGCCGTAACTGCCGCAGACACTCCGCATCATCGGCCGCCAGAAAGTGCGCCACGCCGCTGGTTTCGTTGTGCGTCATCCCGCCGCCCAACTCTTCTTTCGTTACTTCCTCATGCGTCACCGTCTTGATGACATCCGGACCCGTCACGAACATATAGCTCGTCTGGTCCACCATCGACACAAAATCGGTGATCGCCGGCGAGTACACCGCCCCACCCGCGCACGGCCCCAAAATCGCCGAAATCTGCGGGATCACGCCGCTCGCCAGCGTATTCCGCAGAAAGATGTCCGCGTACCCACCCAGCGACAGCACCCCTTCCTGAATACGCGCCCCGCCCGAATCGTTTAAGCCGACCACCGGCGCGCCATTCTTCAGCGCCAGATCCATCACCTTCACGATCTTCTTGGCGTTGGTCTCCGAAAGCGACCCGCCCAGCACCGTAAAGTCCTGCGCAAAGACATACACCAGCCGTTGATGGACGTAACCCCAGCCGGTGATGAAGCCATCGCCTTCGTACACCTGTTCGTCCATGCCGAAGTCGCGCGAGCGATGACGTACAAACGGATCTAACTCCTCGAACGTCCCCTCGTCCAGGAGTAAGTCAATCCGCTCACGCGCCGATAACTTACCTTCTTTGTGCTGCCGCTCGCGCCGCGCCGCGCCGCCACCCTCCCGGGCAGCGGCGTGACGGCGTCTTACTTCATCCAGTCGATTGAACGCCACGGACGAATCACTTACCGGCGCCCGAAGAGCTGTCCGGCCACACCCTTCAAAACGTCATCCACCACCGACCCGTCATGGTTCTGATCGAGGAACGATCCCAACATCCCCATCACGCCCGACGACTCCCCGCTCTGCAACATGCCAGACAAGTTATTCGACTGGTTCTGCTTGGCCAACGCCCCCATCGCCAGCGACGCCACCACCGGCAGCATCTGCTTCATCAGATCCGTGCCCAGCCCCGTCTGCTCAGCCGCCTGCGCCGCCACCTGACGGCTCACATCCTTGCTCCCCAGCAGATGACCCAGAATCCCGTTGCCATCGGCCGTCGTCTCTTCCGTGCCCAACGTCGACGGATCGTCCAGATACTGCGTATGATTGCCGCCCGTCAGCGCCCCCAGCAGCGACTCCAGGCCGCCCTCCTGCGCCACATTCCGTTGCACGCCACCCGTCAGCGCCGGCAACAACGCGCCAATCGCGCTCGCCGCCTGGGACTCATCCAGACCAAACTGGCCCGCCACCTTCTGCAACACTCCGCCACCCGCGGCACCCAAGATAGTTTCCATCAACGGATTCATGTTCAACGCCTCTCTTTCACGAACTCCCCGAAGTATACGTCATCGACTCGCAGCGAGTTGCACAAACTCATTGCTGAATGTTTGCGATAAGTTCATCTTCGCCTCGCGCACCGCCGCGTTATGTTTCGCCAGGAACTCATAGACCGCCTGGGCTTGCTCCCTCTGGAACTCGCCCCGCTGGTCATACCGCGGCAAATGCATCCGCAACGCTTCCAGATTCCCCGCCCCCAACACCTGCAGAACCGTTTCCGGCGAATTGGCGCGCAGCCAACCCACGGCTTTCCGTAACGCGCGCACCAGCTTCTTCGCCTTCTCCGGATTCGCCTTCAGCCAATCCTCGCGCCCCAGCAGCGACATGCTCGGATAACCGTCCGTGCCAAACACCTTGCGATTTCCCGCCGGCGTGAACGTCTCCGCCAACGTCACCGTTTCCGGATGCCGCGCGCGCAACGGTGCCAGCGTACTCGCCAACACCACCGCCGCATCCACCTTGCCGCTTTCGATCGCCGCCAGCGCCGAGGGCCCCACGCCAATCGCCGCAAAGCTCACCTCCTCGCCGGTCAGCCCGCTTTGCTCCAGCACCCGCGTGGCGAAGTTTTGCATCTGCCCGCCCGGCGCCGCCACGCCCACCACCTTTCCCTTCAACGACCCGGTCTTGCCCGGTGATGCCACCATCGCCAGGCAGTGGCAATCGGTCAACTGCAGATACGCCGTCACCGGCTTGCCCAGCGCCCGCACCTGGATCGCCTGCTCGTAAGTCCCCACGATCGAATCGGCGCTCCCGGCGAGCAAAGCCTCCATCGCCTTCCCCGTCCCGGCGATCTCCTGCAATTCGACGTCCAGGCCTTCCTGCTGGAACAAACCCAGCTTCTGCGCCACCAGGGGCGCTTCCGCCCCCTGAAACGTCACCAACCGAATATGTTCCGGGCCGGGCTTCGCACAACCCGCCAGCCAAATCAAAGCAATGAGTGGAATGAGCCGCAAATTCCAGGTTACTACCGTCGCCCGCGCTCACCAAACGCCAAAAGGGCCGGGCATGCCGCCCGGCCCCTCTCGTTTGCTGAACTGCGCTTACCAGATGATCTTCAAAGCCAGCTGCACGTTGCGCGGTTCGCCGAACCCGATGCCGGGCGCCGAGCCGCCGTTGCGCGTGTTGGTGATCAAACCGAACGTCGAAGCCGAGTTGAAGTTGGTTCCCGGATTCGCCAGATTCGCCCGGTCGAAGATATTGAAGATCTCCACCCGGAATTGCGTCTTGATGCGTTCGGTGATCGGCGTCTCCTTGAAGATCGAGAAGTCCACCGAACCGAAGCCCGGGCCGTAGAACGAATCGCGGCCGATGTTGCCCCACGTACCCACCGCCGCCGCCGTGAACGACGCCGGATTGAAGTACGGAATCGCCCCGAACGGAGTCGCGCGCGAAGCCACGCCCGAGAACGGGTCGCCCACCACATCCACGCGATCGCGGCCATCGTTGGTGCCGCTGCGATTCGTACCCGAAAGCAGGTCGAGCGGCTCGCCCGAGTGCGCCGTGAACAGCGAGTGCAACTGCCAGCCCTTGGTCAGCCGCGGCAGCTTGCTGCCGAACGACGGCACGTCGTAGCTCACAAAGCCCGTGAAGATCTGGCGGATGTCGAAGTTCGACGGACCATATTCGCGCCGCAGGTTGAAGCTGTTCGCCGGAATCGCATTGCGCACGTTGGATCCGTTGTCCAGCGCCTTCTGCCACGTATAGTTCATCGTGGCGTTGAAGCCCTTCCAGCGCGTCATCCGCAACTGCGTCTGCAGCGAGTTGTAGTTCGAGTTCGCAATCGTCTCCAGAATGTTGATCGCGCCCAGCGTCGGATACTGATCCGCCAGCAGGCGGCGGCCGCCCACCAACGGGTTGATGCTGCGCAGCAGCGAAAGCTTCGTGCCCTTGCTGCCCACGTAACCCACCTGCAAGACGGCCTTCGAACCGAGTTGCTGCTGCACGTTCAGGTTATAGTTCTGCACGTATGGAGTGCGGAAGTCCGGGCTCACCCCGAAAGCGCCCACGTTCGTCGGCACCGCCGACGCCGGGAAGATCGGCTCGCCGAAGACGATATTCACGCCTTGGCGCGTCTGCGTAAACACCGGGTCCGGACCCGCCGGATTCGCATGAATGCCGGCCGAGCCGCCATTCGGCGTACCCGTGTTCGCCACGATGAAGTTCAGCGGCACGTTGTCGTAGAACAAGCCATAGCTGCCGCGGATCACCGTGCTCGAGCGCAGGTTATAGGCAAAGCCCATGCGCGGCGCAAAGTTATTGCGATCCTTCTTCCACAGCGGCTCGGAGTCCTTACCCACCAACACGAAGCCCCGGCCGGGGATGAACGACGTGATGCTCTTGTCGATGTCATAGAGCGGGCCCATGTAATTCCACCGCACGCCGAAGTTCACGTTCAGCTTCTGGCTCACCTGGAAGTTATCGTGCACCCACCAGTCGAACCCGTTCTGCCGATAGTCGCGCTGCAACTGACCGCGCACGATCGTCGCCCCGTTCGAGTTCGTCAGATAGCCGGCCATAAAGTCAGAAAGTGCCTTCAGCGGAGCGCTCACGCTCGCATCCGAAGCCCACGGACCCCTGGTACCATCCCACGTAAAGCTGCCGCGCTTGTTCGTGTCGTAGAACACGTCGTAGTGCGAACGGCGATACTCGCCGCCGAACTTCAGCGTATGGCGGCCCGCGGAGTAGGTCAGATTCTCCGTGATGTGGCCTGTCGTGTCGATGCGGCCCAGCGGCTGCGTCGCGCTCGCGCCCGCAAAGTTCGAAATGCGCAACGACGGAGAGCCGCCCAGCGAACCATCCTGCGGTACACCCGTATTCAGACCAGCCGCAATCGGATTCGGGCTGATGTCGGCGTCGTTAAACACCTGCAAAAAGAAGTTCGCCCCCAGCAGCGTCTGGCTCACCAGCCGCGGTGACAACGTGCTCGTCAGGTTCACGGCCACGTTATGCATGCGCGACGGCGCCACCTGGAAGTACTCGCGATACGGCACGCCGGACTCAGCCTGCTGCTTGCCGGTGCCGCCAAAGTAGCGCGCCGACAGCGAATGCTTGTCCGTCAGGTTATAGTCCAGCTTCACGATGCCGTTGTAGCTGTCATAGTCATTGCGATCGCCGGCCAACAGGTTATTCGTCGTCGCCGGCAGGCTGTTGTAACGCGAGGGCCAGAAGCTCAACAGATTCGTCGCCACCTGGCTGGTCGGAATGCCATAACGCGCCAGCACCGCTTTCGCCTGATCCACCCAGGCGGTCGAGGGATGCGTCGCCGTCAGCGACAGGTTCGCAATCGCCTTCTGACC
>JBGAHE010000049.1:0-51137 GCA_044226365.1 Bryobacteraceae bacterium | reverse complement strand
CCCGTGGATGGCTGCATCACGATGAAGCGCGTGGAAACGGGAGTGGCCGCGGAGAGCTGGGCGCAGCGCTCGGCGAAGCCGGTGGAGATAAGTTAGGACCTGCATGCATCACGATCCTACTCTCTACAGCGAAGATTTGGCGCCGGTGCCACCGGAGCGGCGAACCTGGGGCGTCTATTCCTACGCTTCGCTCTGGGTGGCGATGTCCGTGTGCATTCCCACTTATATGTTGGCTTCCGGCTTGATTGCCGGCGGGATGAACTGGTGGCAGGCGGTGGGCACAATCTTTCTCGGCAACCTGATCGTACTGGGGCCGATGATTCTGAACGCGCGCGCGGGCACCAAGTACGGCATTCCGTTTCCGGTGCTGGTGCGCTCGTCGTTTGGCGTCAAGGGTGCGAACATTCCCGCGGTGCTGCGGGCGCTGGTGGCGTGCGGGTGGTTCGGGATTCAGACGTGGATCGGCGGGCAGGCGATCGCGACAATGGCAAAGATCGTGTGGCCTTGGGCCCGGGATCCGCTGACAGACTGGATCTGCTTCCTGGCGTTCTGGACTCTGAATATGTACGTGGTGTGGCGGGGCATCGAAGTGATCAAGAAACTCGATGCGGTGGGCGCGCCGTTCATGATGGCGATGGGAGTTGCACTGCTGGTCTGGGTAACGAGCAAGGCGGGCGGACTAGGTCCAGTTCTGAGTCAACCGAGTAAGTTCGCGACGTCTTCGGAATTCTTTGCCTTCTTCGTGCCTTCGCTGACCGGAATGGTGGGCTTCTGGGCGACGGTGGCGCTCAATATTCCGGACTTTACGAGATACGCAAAGTCGCAACGGGCGCAGATGCTGGGCCAGGCGATCGGGTTGCCGCCGGCCATGACCGCGGTCGCCTTTATCGGGGTGGCGGCGACGTCGGCCTCGACCGTGATCTTCGGCGAGCAGATTTGGGATCCGGTGGCGCTGATTGCGCGATTTCAGCAGCCGGTGATTGCGTTTGTGGCCCTGATCGCGTTGTTGATCGCCACGCTCAATACGAACGTCGCGGCGAATGTTGTGTCACCGGCGAATGACTTTGCGAACTTAGCGCCGAGCCGTATTTCGTTTCGGACGGGTGGTTTGATCACGGGCGTGATCGGACTGCTGATGATGCCATGGAAGTTGCTGGCCAGCGCGAACGCCTACGTGTTCGGGTGGCTGGTGGGCTATTCGGCGATGCTGGGTCCGGTGGCGGGAGTGATGGCGGCAGACTTCTACCTAGTCCGTAAGCAGTCGCTCGAGGTGGACGATCTGTACCGGCGGGGCGGCATTTACGAGTTTTCGAACGGCATTAACTGGCGAGCCTTAATCGCCTTAGTGGCAGGAGTGGCCGTAGCCTTGATAGGGTTGGCGGTCCCGCCCTTACGCTGGCTCTACGACTACGCGTGGTTCGTTGGCTTCTTTGTTTCGCTCGGGGCTTATTGGGGATTGATGACACCGGCAACGGCGACTCCCCGGGTGGCGAATAAAGTTACTTACTAAGTTATTGGTCGCCGGCGCTCCCTGTTTCGCTGAGCCCAGTGGCCACGGCCCCTACATCCCCAGTTCGGCACTCACGCAACGTTGCGACGCTCCATCCTCGGCGTGTCTATTAGACCCGTCGTCCTACCACCATGATTTGAGGACTGGCTTGGTGCTTCGAGCCGGAAAGGTGTGTCTCGTGTTTCAACCTGATCGATTGGGTGCTCGACTATTGGCCGTGATTCTGCTGCCGTTTATGCTGGCGGCGCAAAGCTCAGTTTCAACGGGTGTGGTGAGCGGCTGGGTGCGCGACACCGGCGATGCCGCGGTAGCGGGAACTGACATCGTGATCACCAACGTCGCGACCGGCTTCAAGCAGGTGACTCGCTCGGCGGAGAATGGCTACTTTGCCTTCTCCGCCCTGCCGGTGGGTAGCTATCAGTTGGTCGCTTCGGCCTCGGGCTTTAAGGCGCTCGAGATCACGAATGTCGCTGCTTCCATCGGCCAGACCACCACGTTGAATCTGAAGATGGAAGTCGGCGGACTGAACCAGCAAGTGATGGTATCGGCGGATGCGGAAGTGCTCAATAAAAGCGAGGCGCACATCAGTTCGACCATCGAGAGTGCGATGGTTGAGAACCTTCCTTCGCTGCGCCGCAACTTCACTGACTTTGTGCTGTTGACCCCGAATGCGACAACCGATGGCCAGTTCGGCGATGTGACGTTCGCCGGTTCTACGGGCGGAGCCTTTTCAAACTACGCGAACTCGAACGCTTCGAATGCGTTTGCGGTGGATGGGGCGAATGCGACGAGCCGATACTGGGGGAGCCAGCGTGGGCTGACGCGGATTCCTTATCTATTCGGAGCAGAGTCCGTGCAGGAGTTCCAGGTTTCGCTGAATCCGTATTCGCCGACCTATGGCGGCGCATCGACGGGTTTTGTGAACACGGTGACGAAGTCCGGAACGAACGCCTTCCACGGGCATGCGTTCTACTTCAATCGCAATACGGGGACGGGCGCGAAGGATGCGGTGTCGAAGGCGGCGGGCGTAGCGAAGGCGCTGGATGTGCGGCAGCAGTTTGGCGCGGGGGTCGGCGGTCCAATCGCCAGGAATCGGATGTTCTTCTTCTTCGATTACGAACAGCAGCGCCGCAAGAATCCGATCTCGGTGCTGAATCCAGCGCAATCGGCCGTGGGGGTGACGAACTTCGGATTGCCCGCGGGAACGACGTTACCGGCACCCAACGGCTACCCGGTACCGAGTGGCTTGACGGCGGCCGACCCGGCGAATCCGTTCTACTTACAGCAGGTGGCGAATGCGCTGGGTCAGATTCGAGGGAACCTTGGGATCCGCCAGCGGCGACAGGATGATCTGGTGTTCTTCCAGAAGGTCGACCTGCTGGCGACGCAGCAGGATCAGTTATCGTTCCACTATAACTACAACACCTTCACGTCCCCGGGCGGCACGATCACGTCGAACCCGGTGCCGGCGACCGGCATTCAGTCGCTCTCGAACAACGACGTGCGCGATCATTCGGCACTCGTTCATTGGGTGCATTCGTTCGGTCCGTCGCTGCTGAATGACTTACATTTCAGCTACACGCGAGACCAGCAGATCACTTCGCCTTCGGGGCTTGCGCCCGCGGGCTTTCAGCCTTCGGTGCGGTTAACCGTCCCTTCGACGTTCACGATTGGCAACTCGGCGCCCTCGGATCTGCGGGAATATGAGTGGTCCTTTAGTGACCGTGTCAGCCTGAATCGCGGGCGGCATTCGTTCGACTTCGGCGCCGACATCAGCCGGGATAGCATTGTGTCGCTGTCGCTCAGTGGCTACAACGGAACTTACACGTTCTCGAACCTGACGAACTTTGCGCTGGGCGTTTATAGCCTCTACACGCAGAATTCCGGACAGCCGTTGATTCGAGTGAAGTTTCCGACTTACGCTTTCTATGTAGGTGACACATACAAAGCGACCTCGAAGTTAACGCTTACGTTGGGTTTCCGGCAGGATTTTCAGATCTATCCGCAGCCGCCGCTGAATCCGGCGGTGCCGTTGACGGGGAAGTACAACAACGACTTCAATCGCTGGGCGCCACGGGTGGGCTTTGCTTATAATGTGCGGCCACGCACGGTGATTCGCGGCGGCGCGGGGATGTTTCGCGCGTTCCTGACAGCGCAGAACTACATTAATGCGACGACGACGAACGGGTTGGCCAGCTTGCGCTCCAGCCTGTCGCTGCCCTACAACAGCGCGTTAGCGCCGAATGCGCAGGGCGTGGTGTTCCCGAATACGCTGCCGGCGACGTCAGCGTTGTTTGCGGCGTCACCGAACGTGAACGTGATCGATCCGGGGATGCGCAATCCGTCCACGATTCAGGCGAGTCTGCAGATCGAGCAGCAACTGACCCAGGCGATGACGATGACAGTGGGCGGCACGTGGGTGCATGGTTCGCACCTGGTGTCGTCCAGTTACTACGACATGAACCTCCGGCAGCCGACCGGGACGACGCAATACGTGGTGTGTCCACCGGGGACAACGGTGGTTCCCTGCTCCGGAACCAACACGGTGACGCTGCCGAACCTGGACGCGGGGCGCTTCCAACAAGCGGCGATCAATCCGGCGGTGGGCCAGATCAAAGCGCTGATCAGCCCAGGGAATAACAACTATACGTCGGGCTTCGTTTCTTTCCGGCAACAGATGCGCAACGGGCTAAGCGGCATGTTGTCCTACACGTTCGCCAAGAACATCGTGTCGAACGGCGTGGACTTTAACAATCAGTTCGACTTCAGCAATACGAAGGCACTGGCGCTGGTGGATCAAAGGCACCGGGTGGTGATTGGCGCGGTTTATCAGAGCCAGTACAAGGGCTCGGGGATGCGCAAGGCGCTGCTGGGCGATTGGACGCTGAGCACGACGACGCAGTATGGATCCGGGCGCCCTTACACGGGGCTGCTGACGGCCGGATGCGTGGGGACGACCCTGGCGAGTTGTGCCGGCGGTCGCAATCTGAATGACTCGGCCTTCAACTATGGCCAGGGCATTGCTGCCTTCGGGCCGAGTCCGAACTATGGGCTGAACGCGTTCGAAGGCCCTTGGTCCGGCGGCGTGGATCTGAGTGTCGAGCGCGCGTTCCGCATTGCGGAGGGCCACAAGCTCAGCTTCCGGGCGACGGCGTTCAACTCGATGAATCATCCAAATTACTATGTGCAATCGGGCAACTCCGGCCAGGGCGTGAACCAGACGCAGTATCGTCCACTGGGGCCGAACTGTGGCAACGGCAGCGCCGCCGAGCAGACCTGTTACCTGATTCCCAATAATGGAGTGGGTGGGTTTGGCTCCTTCCTGGTGGTGGGCCAGAACAACGGCCCACGCATTCTGCAGTTTGCGCTGATTTACCGCTTTTAGTTATGAGAAAGAACTTACACATCGCGAAGCTGTTGGCCGTGGTCCTGGGGACCGCGGCCATCGGCCGGGCGGCTGACGCGGCCGCCTACTTCATCGAAGGCACCTTAGTCACGCCGCAACGCGTGGTGAAAGGAAAGATGGTGGTGAAGGGCGACACAATCGAGTGCGTCGGCCGGTGCGACCCGCCGGCGGGCGCAGTGCGCGTGGAGGTGAAAGATGCCTTTGTTTACCCGGGCTTCATCGACGCGCACCAGCATATGGCGTCGAATATCGCTCCGGTGTGGAACAACACCAGGAAGTATCCGCAGCGGTACGAGTGGCAGAAGGACCCCGATCATCTGGCCTTTATGGCGCCGGTGCGGAAGTACTTCGAGACCGAGCAGGGGTGGTGCGAGGCGGTGCGCTATGCCGAGATCCATCAACTGGTGAGCGGCGTAACGACGATCCAGGGGACCGGACGCGACTATGCGTGCACGTCCGGCCTGGTGCGGAACGCAGACGGGATGCATGACCTGCCGCTCCCCAAGACGCATGTGGTGCAGTACATTCCCGATATTCGCCTGTTCAGCTTGGCGATCGATTGGAAGGTGACGCGGGCGTTAGCGATTCATCTGGGAGAAGGAGTGGATGAGTATACGCGCCAGGAACTCGACGTATTGGAGCAGAAAGGTCTGCTGCGGCGCGAGACGCTGATCATCCACGGGACGGCGTTTGGGCCGGCGGAATTCAAGCGGATGGCGGCGGCGGGAGCGAAGCTGGTCTGGTCACCACAGAGCAATCTGGCGCTGTATGGGAAGTCGATGGACGTGGAGGCGGCGATTCGCGCGGGCGTGGAAGTGTCGTTGGGTGTGGATTGGAGCCCGTCCGGGAGCCATGATCTATTGGCCGAGTTGAAGGTCGCCGACCGGGTGAATCGCGAGACGATGCACAAGGTGGTGAAGCGGGACGACTGGCTGCCGATGATCACGAGCCGGCCGGCGCGGGGTCTGGCGCTGGACAAATATTTGGGGACCTTGGAACCAGGGAAAAAGGCAGACTTTACCGTGTTGAGGAAGCGGGCGCGTAATCCGAGCCAGAGCTTGCTGAAGAATGAGCTGGCCGATGTGCGGATGGTGTGGGTGGGTGGCAAGCTGCTCTATGGCGATGAGGCTACGGTTGAAGCGGTTCGGCCGGGCGAATGCGAACGGCTGACGGTGGGGACCGTGGCGAAGAAGCTTTGTGTGGCGGACCCGGCGAGCGCGCAGCCGTTGGGCCGGATGACATTTGCCGAGCTGCGTGACCGGATCCGGGCCAGCTATCCGGCGCTGATTGGGCTCTACTAGAGAGATGCCACTTCTAATTCGCAACGGCGAGATCGTCACCGCGAGTTCGCGCGGGGTGAGCGATATTTACGTGGAGGACGAAACCATCACGCGGATCGGACGGAACCTGGAGGTGCCGCCGGGGACCGAAGTGATCGACGCGACGGGCAAGCTGGTGTTTCCCGGCTTCATCGATCCGCACGTGCATCTGTATCTGCCTTTTATGGCGACCTTCGCCAAGGACACGCACGAAACGGGCAGCGTGGCGGCATTGATGGGCGGGACGACCACTTACATCGAGATGTGCTGTCCGTCGCGGCATGACGATTTGCTTGAGGGTTATCAGCGGTGGAAGTCCAAGGCGGCGGCGTCCAGCGCCTGCGATTACTCGTTCCATATGTCGGTGACGAAGTTCGAGGAGAATACGCCGGGCGAGTTACGGGAGATCGTGGCGGACGGCGTGGCGTCCTTCAAGATCTTTCTGGCGTATAAGAACTTTTTCGGCGTGGATGACGGCGAGATGTACCAGACGCTGACGCTGGCAAAGAAGCTGGGCGTGATCGTGACGGCGCATTGCGAGAATGCGGAGTTAGTAGGGCGGCTGCAACAGGAGTTACTGGCGGCGAAGAAGACGGGTCCGCAATGGCATGAGCCGAGCCGGCCGGAGTCCGTGGAAGCGGAGGGGACGCATCGGTTTGGGACGTTCCTCGAGAATACGGGCGCCGCGGGCTATGTGGTGCATCTCTCGTGCGCGGGAGCGCTCGAGGCGGCGTTGGCCGCGAAGCGGCGCGGCACGCGGTTGTGGGTGGAGACAGTGATCCCGCATCTGCTGCTGGACAAGACTTACGCCGAGCGGCCGGGCGTGGAGGGCATGAAGTACGTGATGTCGCCACCACTGCGGGACCGACGGAATCAGAAGGTGCTGTGGGACGCGCTGGCGGCGGGGATGATCGACACCGTCGGCACCGATCATTGTCCGTTCGATACGACGCAAAAGCTCTTGGGAGCCGAGGCCTTCACGCAGATCCCAAACGGCATACCGGGCATTGAAGAGCGGCCGGCGCTGCTCTACACCTATGGCGTGAAGCGCGGGACGCTGGACCTGCATCGGTTTGTGGACGCCGCCAGCACGCGCGCGGCACAGCTATTCGGACTCTTTCCACGCAAAGGGACGATTGCGCCAGGTAGCGATGCCGATCTGGTGATCTTCAACCCGAAGTATCACGATACGATTTCAGTCAAGACGCATCACACCAACTGCGACTATAGTGGCTTTCAAGGCTTTGAAGTAGAAGGCCGGCCGGAGGTGGTCACCGTGCGCGGCAAGGTGCAGGTGAGCCACGGTCAGTTCGTCGGCGACCGGACGCGCGGCCAGTTTCTGCGGCGAGAGCCGGCTTATTTCTAAAACTGTGAACGTCAACCCACAACGCGTATTGGCGGAGCTGAAAGAGCTTCGCGCCCTGACGGGAGATGAGAACGGCGCTCAGCGAGTGGCCTGGACCGACGTGTGGCTGCGCTCACGCGAATGGTTCACCACCAAACTGAGCGGACTGCCCGTGGAGGACCACTACGACGCCGCCGGCAATCGCTGGCTTACGCTGGCGGGCGAGTCACCGAAGGCGCTGCTGTTGGGCAGCCATCTGGATTCGGTGCCCAACGGCGGCTGGCTCGACGGCTGTCTGGGCGTGCTAGCGGCGCTCGAGACCTTGCGCGGCTTTGCCGAACAGGGGCGTCCGCCGGTGACGATTCGCCTGGTGGACTTCGCCGATGAAGAAGGCGCGCGCTTTGGGCGGAGCCTGCTGGGGTCGTCGGCATTTGCGGGGACTCATTCGATCAGCGCCGATCGCGGACGGACGGATAAGGACGGCGTCCGGATGGACGAGGCCTTGCGGCGTTGCGGCGTCGACATGGACCGCTTCCCCGAGGCGGAGCGCGAGCAGGCCAACGCAGCGGCGTATCTCGAGCTGCATATCGAGCAGGGCCCGGTGCTCGAAAATCTGGGTCTGCCGCTGGGCGTGGTCCTGGGAACGAAGGGCGTGGAACGGCATGCGATCACGTTCCATGGTCAGGAAGCGCATTCGGGATCGACGCCGATGGCGGTGCGGCGCGATGCGTTGGCCGCCGCGGCGAAGCTGGCGCTGGAGATCCGGACGATCGCGAGACAACATCCGGACGCCGTGTGTACGATGGGCAGCGTGAAGACGTTCCCAGGTATCGTCACCGCCGTGGTGGGGCGTTGCGAGACGACGCTCGATCAGCGCGACCTCGACGCGGACGTGCTGGCCCGGATGTACGCGGAGGCGCGCAAGGCGAGTGAGCGCTTTGCAGCCGAGGAAGGCTGCACGGCGGAGTGGTCACGCATTTGGAATATTGAGCCGGTGCCGTTTCATCCGGAACTGATTGCGCTGTGCGAAGCGGCGACGACGAAGGTAGCGGGGCGGACGCATCGGCTGCCGTCGGGTCCTCTGCACGACGCGGCGGAGGTGGCGCGTTGCGGCATCCCTTCGGTGATGATGTTTGTGCAGTCGTTGGGCGGCATCAGCCACAACAAGATTGAGAATACTCGGGAAGACCATTTGGCGATGGCCGTGGAGGCCTACGCCGAACTGGCGGAGCAGACCGCGGCGTGGATTCTTGAGCGGAGATAAGACATGGTCAGTACGACACCTGAATTGAAGACCGTTAGCCATTGGATCGCTGGGCAATTGGCACCCTCCACGTCAGGCCGGTCGGCCACGGTGTGGAACCCGGCCACCGGAGAGGCACAAGCCAAGGTGGATCTGGCGAGCGTCGAGGAAGTGGATGCCTGCGTGGCGGCGGCCAAGGCGGCCTTCGCCGAATGGCGGGCCACGCCTCTGTCCCGCCGGGCCGAGGTGATGTTTAAGCTGCGCGACCTGATCGACGCCAACCGCCGCCGCATCGCCGAGATGGTGACGGCCGAGCATGGCAAGACGGTGGCCGATGCACTGGGCGAAGTGGCGCGCGGGCTCGAGAACATCGAGTTCGCCTGTGGGATGCCCAACCTATTGAAGGGCAGCTTCTCGGAACAGGCGAGCCGCGACATCGACGTTTACCAGATCCGGCAGCCGCTGGGAGTGGTGGCGGGCATCACGCCGTTCAACTTCCCGGCGATGGTGCCGATGTGGATGTTCGGCAACGCCATCGCCTGCGGCAATGCGTTCATCTTGAAGCCATCCGAAAAAGATCCTTCGGTGAGCCTGTATCTGGCGGAGTTGCTGCAGCAGGCCGGGTTGCCGGCGGGCGTCTTCAGCGTGCTGCAGGGCGACAAAGTCGCGGTGGACCGTCTGCTGGAGCATCCCGACGTGAAGGCGATCAGCTTTGTGGGCTCGACGCCCGTCGCCAAGGCGATCTATGAGGCGGGAACGCGGCACGGCAAGCGCGTGCAAGCGCTAGGCGGGGCGAAGAATCACATGCTGGTGCTGCCGGATGCGGACCTCGCCATGGCGGCGGATGCGGCAATTTCGGCGGCGTACGGGTCGGCGGGCGAGCGTTGCATGGCCATCTCCGCGGTGGTGGCGGTGGGTGCGGTGGCCGATCCCCTGATTGCGGCCATCGAAGAGCGGATGGCGAAGATCAAGGTCGGAGGCGGGACGGAGCCGGGGGCCGAGATGGGTCCGCTGATTACGCGGGAGCATCGCGACAAGGTGGCGTCCTACGTGGCGGGCGCCGAGACCGAAGGCGCGAAGCTGGTGGTGGATGGCCGGCAGGATCCGGCGACGGCGCGGCCGGGCTTCTTTTTGGGCGCGTCGCTGATTGACCGGGTGAAGCCGCACATGAGTTGCTACCGGGACGAGATTTTCGGGCCGGTGCTGAGCGTGGTGCGGGTGGAAACGTATGCCGAGGCGCTGGAGCTGATCAATGCGAATCCGTTCGGCAACGGCGTGGCGATCTTTACGCGCGATGGCGGGGCGGCGCGGCAATTCCAGTTCGATGTGGAGATCGGCATGGTAGGCATCAATGTGCCGATTCCGGTGCCGGTGGCGTATTACAGCTTCGGGGGCTGGAAGGCGTCTTTGTTCGGCGATTTGCACATGTACGGACCGGAGGGCGTGCAGTTCTACACGAGGTCCAAGGTGGTGACCAGCCGTTGGCCCAATCCGGGGACGAGCCAGGTAGATCTGGGCTTTCCGCAGGTGCGCTAGGCGGTCTGGAAAAGCGAAAAGCCCCTCGGGTAGAGGGGCTTTCGAGAAATGATGGCGTCCCCAGCGGGATTCGAACCCGCGTTATCGCCGTGAAAGGGCGGTGTCCTAGGCCGGGCTAGACGATAGGGACGCAAGGAAGGCCGTGAGCCAAGCTCACGGCCTCAATAGAACTATACCAAACTTTAGCGCTGAACGCGAGCAGATCCGCCCTTGGCAAAGTCAGAAACTTGCTTCAGGGTGGCCATGGTGGTGTCGCCGGGGAACGTGGTGAGCAACGCACCGTGCGCCCAGCCATAATTCAGGGCTTCGGCCGGGCTCATGCCGGTGAGGATGCCGTAGAAGAGGCCGGCGGCAAAGCCGTCGCCGCCGCCCACGCGGTCGATGACGTCGAGTTCGGCGGTGGGAGCCTGGTAGGTCTGGCCGTTGGCCCAAACCACGGCGCTCCAGCTGTGGCGATTCGTCGAATGCACCTCGCGAAGCGTGGTGGCGACGACCTTGATGTTGGGATGCTTCTTGGCGACGACGTCGATCATGCCGAAGAAGGCCGACGGGTCCAGCTTGCTCTTGGACTCGACTTCGGGTCCGGGGATGCCGAGGCCAAGTTGGAGGTCCTCTTCGTTGCCGACGAGTACATCGACGTTCTCGACGATACGGCCGATCACTTCGAGGGCGCGCGCGTGACCGCCAACGGAGTTCCAGAGCTTGGCGCGGTAGTTGAGGTCGAGCGAGACGATGGCTCCGGCAGCCTTCGCCGCCTTCATGCCTTCGATGATGACTTCCGCGGTGGTCTCCGAAAGGGCCGCGAAGATGCCGCCCGAATGGAACCAGCGAACGCCGGCGCCGAAGATGGAGGCCCAATCGAAATCGCCCGGCTTGAGCAGCGCGGCCGCCTCATTGGCGCGGTTGTAGAACACGACGGGAGGACGCACGCCGTGGCCCTGATCGCTATAGACGGTGGCGATGTTCGGACCGCGCACTTCGTCGTTCTTGAAATGCTTGTAGAAGGGCGTCACGCCCATGGCCTTCACGCGCTCCTGCACCAGGGCGCCGATCGGGTAATCGACCATGGCGCTGGCGACGCCGGTCTTCAGGCCGAAGCAATCGGAGAGATTGGCCGCCACGTTGAACTCGCCGCCGCTGACGTGGATCGCGCAGGAGGTCGCCTTGCGGAAGGGGATGATCCCGGGATCAAGACGATGAATCAGGGCGCCCAAGGCGAGAAAGTCGAGTCCGCTGCCCGAGGGGCGGATGTTTAGATTGAATGACATGTATTTGCCAATATATCAATAGGCGCGGACAAGTGCCTCTTGCGCCGCCGCACCGGAGCGAATGCGGACGGTGACGTCGCTTTGGACTTTCACTTGGACGGTGTAGAGGCCGGGAGCGGTCTGGCTCCAGCCGGAGCGGGTGACGGAGCCACCGGCGATGCTGACTTGGGGCCAGGCGCCATCGACGATGAGACCCTGCGCGTCGACGACGCGGACGCCGAATTCGATGACGGAGCCGCGGGGAGCGGACTTCGGGAGCTCGATGGTGGTGATGGAATCGGCCGCTTGGGCAGAGTCCGCACGCCAGTAAGGAATGCGCAGATCCTGGGCGGCGCCTTCGCAGTGCACGCCGAGATGGCCTTCGCCGCCGGGATCCGCGACCTGAAGCGTGACGGGAGCGTCGCCGGTGAACTGCGTCGCCGAAAGCGAGGGCGCGGCTCCCTTGGCTTCGACGGTGACGGTGCAGATGCCTGCGGCGCCGGCCACGGGCTCGATCGTGAGGTCAAGCGTGCTGCCGGTGAACTTGAGCGCGGCCGGCTGGGCGACCATCGTGGCGGCCAGGGCCTGGGCCGCTTCCAGCTTTCCCGCCCCGGCTTCAATCACGCGGAAGGGCACGGCGGTGGCGGAGTTAATCAGCAGCGAACGGTATTGCATGACGGTGAGGCCGGGGCGCGCCGCCTTGAGCACGGCGGCGGTGCCGGCGGCGATTGGCGCCGACAGGCTGGTGCCCATCATCGGACGGTAACCCGTGGAGCCGGCGCGCTGCAGCGTGTCGGCCGTGAAGAACTGGTCGCCGACGGCGAGAATTTCCGGCTTGAGGCCGGCGCCCAGATTCGGGCCACGCCCGGAGAAAGAAGCCATGGCGCCGTCGCGGTAGGTGTGGGAGCCCACCGTGATGGCGCGGGGCGCGGTGCCGGGGCTCGAAATCGAGTTCAAGCCCGGACCCGCGTTGCCCGCGGCCACCACCACGATCACGCCCTGGTCGATGGCGCGTTCGAGAGCCTGGACGATGACGTCATCTTCCGGACGGGGCGCGAAGCCCGTGCCGAGGCTGAGGTTGATGACGTCCATGCCATCGGCGACAGCGTCGTCGATCGCTTTGAGGATGCCGGCCGAAGTGGCCTGGGCATCGTCGCCCATCACTTTGTAGTTGCCGAGATAAGCGGCCGGGGCCATGCCGGAGAAGCGGGAGCCGCCGGAGTTGTCGTGCTGAACGCCGGCGGAGATCATCGCCGTGGCCGTGCCGTGGCCGTAGTAGTCGCCCGCATCGTTGCCGAAGGTGCGGGCGTTAAAGCGCTCGTAGCTGCGAGCAACGATTACCTTGGCGCTGGTGTAGCGCTGGTTCTTGGCGGCGTCGACCCGGGGGTAGCCTTCGGGAGCCGTGAAGCCTTCGGCGTTAAAACCGGGGTGGGTGACGTCGATGCCGGTGTCGAGGATGCCGATCTTGATGCCGGCGCCGGCGTGCTCACGGCCGCCGAGTCGCTGCCAGAGTTGAGTGACAGCCTGGGTGTCTTCGACGACGTCGGCGGTGGGACGGTAGGTGACGATGGGGTGCAGGCGCTTCACTGAAGGATCGGTGGCGACCGCGTACAGGTCGGCATCGTCGATATCGACGATGACAGCCGGAAGCGTGGCGCGGGTCACTTCCAGGACCTTCGCGCCACGGCGCGCCAAAGTATGCGCAGCGTCGGCCGACGCTCCCCGACTCTTGCCGACTGGCACCATTTCCACGATGTACTGGGCGGCGCCCAGCGCCCAGGAAAGGCTCAGGAGAGAGAGGCAGAATCGGAGAAACATCTGGCCCGATTCTCAGGCAAAACTCCTAGAACCTGAAGCCTTCTGAGTCCCTATGCAGGTCTAAACGGGGAGGCAAGTTGGGCATAGACGACGGCGGGTGGTGGTTTGACGGAAAAAAACACGTTCGCCGTTATTCCTCAGGGAGTTCCAGAAACAGACCGTACGCAAGTTTCAAGGCGCATGGTGCTGGGGTTTGGTTTTCGGCCCATTCGGCGCGCGGGATGGCAAGGTCCAGGGCGAATGATCTGCTCCCTTCCCCTCCGAGAGGACTAGGGTGGAGGAACCTCCGTCCCTGGTCCTCGTCTTCTGCTACCGTTGAGGAAGGCCGAGGGGAGTCCCGCTAGGGGGCTGAGAGGCTGACGGCTTCGCAAGAGGCAACGCAGCGACCCATCGAACCTGATCCGGGTTATTCCGGCGAAGGGATAGGTCCCCCATCCGCCCGGATCTCCAAATTCGACCGCTCTTGGAGATCGACATGAGTACACAGTTAGTTGCCCCGCAGGAAGTGACCACCGGCCCGCTGCCGGCGTCAAAGAAAGTCCATCGCGGACCGTTCAACGTCGCGATGCGCCAAATCGAATTGTCCAGCGAGGCGCCGCTGACGGTTTATGACACTTCCGGCCCCTACACCGATCCGGAAGCGGAGATTGATCTCGCGCGCGGTCTGCCGCCGCTGCGCAGAAAGTGGATCGCGAATCGCAAGCCGATCGACGGCGCGGTAAGCCAGATGGCTTATGCGCGGGCGGGCATCATCACGCCGGAGATGGAATACGTCGCGCTACGTGAGAATCTGGGCGATCCGAACGGCAAGATCACGGCGGAGTTCGTCCGCGACGAGATTGCCCGCGGGCGCGCCATCCTACCGGCCAACATCAATCATCCCGAAACCGAGCCCATGATCATCGGCCGCAACTTCCTGGTGAAGATCAATGCGAATATCGGCAACTCGGCGGTGAGTTCGTCGGTGGCTGAAGAAGTGGACAAGCTGGTGTGGGCGATCCGCTGGGGCGCCGATACGGTGATGGACCTTTCCACCGGCGCCAACATCCACGAAACGCGCGAATGGATCATGCGCAACTCGCCGGTGCCCATCGGCACCGTGCCGATCTATCAGGCGCTCGAGAAGTGCAAGGGCAAGGCCGAAGACCTGACCTGGGAACTCTATCGGGAGACGCTGATCGAGCAGTGCGAACAAGGCGTGGACTACTTCACGATTCATGCCGGCGTGCGGCTCTCCTACATTCCGCTGACGGTGAACCGGATCACGGGCATCGTTTCGCGCGGCGGGTCAATTCTGGCGAAGTGGTGCCTGGCGCATCACCAAGAGAACTTCCTGTACACGCACTTCGACGACATTCTCGAAATTTGCCGCGCGTATGACGTCAGCATCTCGCTAGGTGATGGTCTGCGGCCGGGGTCGATTGCGGATGCAAACGACGCGGCGCAGTTTGCCGAACTCGAGACCTTGGGCGAGTTGACGACGCGCGCCTGGGAACGCGACGTCCAGGTGATGATCGAAGGGCCCGGCCATGTGCCGATGCACAAGATCAAAGAGAACGTCGACCTGCAGATGCAGATTTGCAAGGAAGCGCCGTTCTACACGCTGGGACCGCTGGCGACCGACATCGCCCCCGGCTACGACCACATCACCAGTGCCATCGGCGCGGCCATGATCGGCTGGTTCGGCACCGCCATGCTTTGCTACGTCACGCCGAAGGAGCATCTGGGCCTGCCGGATCGCGAAGACGTGAAGCAGGGCGTAATCGCCTACAAGATCGCGGCGCACTCGGCGGACCTTGCGAAGGGGCATCCGGCGGCGCAGAAGCGCGACGACGCCCTCAGCCGGGCGCGTTTCGACTTCCGTTGGCGCGACCAGTTCCACCTCGCGCTCGACCCCGATACGGCCCTGAAGTATCACGACGAAACGCTGCCGGCCGAAGGCGCCAAGGTGGCGCACTTCTGTTCCATGTGCGGACCCAAGTTCTGCTCGATGAAGCTGACGCAGGAAGTGCGCGACATGGCAGCGGCGGGTTTGGCGGAGAAGTCGGCCGAATTCCGCGAGTCCGGCGGACAGGTGTACGTGCCGGTGGAAGCACTGTCCGGCAAATCCTAGTACCCCTGCCCGCCACGGGCTAGTGCCGAATTGAAACGGACCACGCTGGCTGCTTGAATCGCAAGCACTTAGCGTGGTCCGCTCATACTCCGGACACTTACGTACTAGGGTGATTTTTCCCTATTCCCAGTCTGCACAAAACGCTTAGAACCGCCGAGTATCTCCTGAGGCTACGTGTGGCCTTTTTGGCGTCCCTTGATGCGGATTCGGCACCTGTTCGTACTCGCGACTGTCGGCCTGTGGGCTTCCCCCGGGTTTGCGCAGCGTTATGCGTTCAAGCAGTACGGACCCGAGCAGGGTCTCGACAATCAGGTCCCGCTGGCGATCCAGCAGGATGCCGCCGGCTTCATGTGGGTGGCGAGTCCCAACGGGCTGTATCGCTATGACGGCTATCGCTTTCGTAAGTTCACTTCCGAGGACGGTCTGCCAGGCGAGTTCATCGGCGGTTTGCATGAGAGCGAACCGGGACGGCTGTGGGTGGTGGCCATCGACGGCAAAGTGGCTGTGCGCAACGGAGCGAAGTTCGCCACAATCGTCGATCCGCTGGTGACCGGCGTTTCGCCCCGCGGCATCAGCAGTGACTCGCAGGGACGGGTCTATCTGGCCACGGCGATGGGCCTGGTGATGGGAACCCGCCAGGGCGACCGTTATCGTTTCGAGCGCACCCCCCCGCCGAAAGAGAAGACTTTCGATCGCTTCGCCACCAGCGCCTACACCGACGCCGACGGCGCCGTCTGGTATGGCTGCGGCAAGTCGATCTGCCGTTTTGCGAACGGGCAGGTGGCGGTGTTTGGGGCGTCGCGTGGAGTGCCGGAAGATCGCTGGGTGAGCTTTGCCCGGCCCAGGAACGGGTCGTTGTGGGTGCGCAGCCGGCGGCTGCTGATTGAGTTGAAGCCGGGCGCATTCCGATTCGAGCCGCCCGACACGCAGGTGAAAGCCACCGGCGCGAACTTCCCTTCCCTGGCGGTGGATCGCCGCGGACAATTGCTGGTGCCGACCAACTACGGCGTGGCGATTCGCAAGCCGGGGCAAGGCGCGGGCAACCGCTGGCGCACGGTGGGCAAGCGCAACGGCTTGCCGCTGAACGAAGTGGCGGCGGTAACCGAGGACCGTGAAGGCTCGATCTGGATCGGCATCACCGGCGGCGGCGTGCTGCGCTGGCTGGGCTATCAGGAGTGGGAGAGCTTCACCGAGAGCGAAGGGCTGGCGGGCGATATCGTCTACGACATCGTCGGCAACCGGCACGAGGGCATCTGGGTGGCTACCGGCAGCGGGCTCAGCTACGGCACTTACGCCGACGAACGCTGGGCGTGGCGGACGATCGCTTTGCCCGGCATCGACGTTGTAAAGGGCTTGGCGCGCGATCGCGACGGCAATCTGTGGGTGGCTCCGGATAGTCCGCAATTGATTTTGCTGGCGCCCAACGGGACGCGCAAGTCGCGCGTAGCGCTGCCGAATGTGATCCCGTGGAGCGTCACGGTGGATTCGAAAGGCATCCTGTGGGTGGGCACCAATCAGGGTCTCTTCACCCTGGCGCCCGGCGCCAGCGAAGTGGAGCCGGTGCAATTGCCGGCGGAGGATCAGGAAAAGCGGCAGCGCGCCGTGATGAAGGTGGTGGAGACGAAGGCGGGCGAGATCTGGGTGGCCAGCTATCGCGGCCTCTATCGCCGCCGCGACGGCAAGTGGCTGCGCTACCAGACCAAGGACGGCCTGCGGCAGGACGCTTTGAGCCATTTGGCCGAGGGTCCGAACGGCGATCTGTGGCTGGGCTACCGGACGGGCGCGGGCATTTCGCGCATCTCGCCGGACGGCAGCCGGTTGCGCGTGGATCACTTCGACCGCTCGAACGGCCTGCAGTCGGACCAGTCGTACTTCATCGGCTTCGACCTGCGCGGCGACCTGTGGAACGGCAGCGACACGGGCGTCGAGGTCCTGACCGAAGAGGGCAGCTATGGCCGCCGTTTCCGGCACATGGACCGCACCACCGGCCTGGTGTGGAACGACACCACCACCGATGCGTTTCTGGCCGATACCGACGGCAGCGTCTGGATCGGCACCAGCCGGGGGCTGGCGCACTACACCGCCACCGGCGACGCTCCGATTCGCAGCGTGCCGCCGGTGGAGATCACGTCGGTGAAACTGGGCCGCAACTCGCTCCAATTGATCTACAGTTCACTAAGCTATCAGCTCGAAAACAGCCTGCAGTTCCGCTACCGGCTGGTGGGAAGCGACGAAAACTGGCATGAGACCGAACAGCGCGAACTGACGCTGTCGCCATTGCCGCCGGGTGACTATCGCTTCGAAGTGATGGCGCGTCCGCCCGGTGGCGAGTGGCAATCGTCGCCGCGTACGTTTTCGTTCCGCATCGAGCCGCCGGTCTATCAGACCTGGTGGTTCCGCATCCTGGCCACGGTCTTGCTGTTGTGGTTTGTGCGCTCGCTCTGGCGGTTCCGCATGCGCCGGCTGGAGATCGACCGGCAGCGGCTGGAGCGCAAAGTGAGCGAGCGCACGCTCGAGTTGGCCGAAGCGAAGCTGCGGGTGGAAACGCTGCTGAAGGAGACCGAGACGCTGCTCGACCGCACGCTCGAAACCAGCCGGCTGAAGAGCGAATTCCTGGCCAACATGAGCCACGAGATCCGCACGCCCATGAACGGCATCATCGGCATGACAACGCTGCTGCTGGGGACGCGCGTGGATCCCGAACAGCGCGACTACCTGGAGACGGTGAAGCATTCGGCCGACGCCCTGCTGACGTTGCTCAACGACATTCTCGACTTCTCGAAGATCGAAGCCGGCCACCTCGAGATCGTGCCGGCGAACTTTAACCTCGCCTCGTCGCTCGACGGCATGCTGTCGATCGTCGCCTTCAGCGCGGCTCAGAAGCGGCTCCAGCTCTCCTGCGAAATTGACCCCGCCGTGCCCGGCCATCTGCTGGGCGACGAAGGTCGCTTGCGCCAGATTCTCTTGAACCTGGCCGGCAACGCCGTAAAGTTCACGCAGCAGGGTCATGTGAAGCTGCAGGTGAAGCTGGAAAGCCAAACGCCCACCGAGGTCGTGGTGCGCTTTACGGTGGAGGACACCGGCATCGGCATCCCGCGCGACAAGCAGGGTGTGATCTTCGAGGCGTTCCGGCAGGCGGACGGATCCATGACCCGTCAGTTTGGCGGCACCGGCTTGGGCCTCGCGATCTGCGTGCGTCTGGTGGAACTGATGGGCGGCCGCATCTGGGTGGAGAGCGAGCCGGGCTTAGGTAGCCGCTTCCACTTCACGGCCCGCCTGGCACCCGCCCCTGGCGCGGCTCCGGTGCCCGCGCGGCATGACTTCGCGCCCGTCGCGCGACTCTTGCGCGTCCTCCTCGCCGAAGACAATAAGGTGAATCAGCGCGTGGCGGCCAAGATTCTCGAGTCGCGCGGCCATGCGGTCTTCCTGGCCGATACCGGACGCCAGGCCGTCGACCTGTTCCAGAAGGAAGCCGTGGATGTCATCCTGATGGACCTGCAGATGCCCGAAATGGACGGCATCGAGGCGACGCGCGCCATCCGGCGCATGGAAGCCGGGGGGCATACGCCGATCGTCGCTCTGACGGCCCATGCGATGACCACCGACCGCGAACGCTGCATCTCGGCCGGCATGGACGACTACCTCAGTAAGCCGATCAACCCGGAACGGCTGATCGCGACGGTGGAACAAGTCGTTGGCCATCATAGCGAGAACCCGAATTCCCCTTAAGACCCCGTCAGAATGCTACGCTAAACGCGTCGCATGTCCGTTGAGAAATTGTTCGACGTGGTCGGCGTAGGTCTAAACGCCACCGATACCCTCATCCTCCTGGACCGCTTTCCTGCTTACGCCGGTAAGGTCCCGTTTACCCGTGAAGTTCTCTCGCCCGGTGGGCAGGTGGCCAGTGCCATGGTGTGCTGCGCGCGGCTTGGCCTGCGCGTGAAGTACATCGGAACCTGCGGCGACGACGAGCGCGGCCGGGTGCAGATGGATAGCCTGCGGGATAGCGGCATCGACATCTCGGATGTGGAAGTCCGGCAGAATTGCCCGAATCAGACGGCTTACATCCTGATTGACCAATCTACCGGCGAACGCACCGTGCTGTGGCGTCGTGAGGACTGTCTGGCGCTGACTCCGGAAACGATCACGCCGGAGAAGATTACCTCGGCCCGCCTGCTGCACATCGACGGGCACGATACCCCGGCCGTGGCGCGCGCCGCCGAAATTGCGCGAGCCAACGGCATTCCGGTGACGATCGACATCGATACGGTTTACCACGGCTTTGACCGCGTGTTGCAGCATGTGGATTACCTGGTGACGAGCTCAGAATTCCCGGTGCAGTGGACCGGCCAATCCGACCCGTTAAAAGCCCTGGCGACCATTCAGAACGAGTTCAAGCTGCCGGTGGCAGCAATGACGTTGGGCGCGCAGGGCTCGCTCGCGCGGCTCGATGGCAAGTTTTACTATTCGCCGGCCTACGTGGTGAACTGCACGGACACCACCGGCGCAGGCGACATCTTCCACGGCGCGTTTTGCTATGCGGTGCTGCAAGGCCTGCCGATCAAAGAGGCGCTCGATCTTTCGAACGCCCTGGCGGCGCTCAACTGCACGGCGCTCGGCGCGCGCGGCAAGCTCGCGACGCTCGACGAGGCGAAAGCCCTGATGGGCCGGGCCGAACGCCGCATCAACGCGGACTACGCCCGGGTTTCGGCATGATCCCACTTCGCGATTCGATTCCCTCCCGAACTACTCCGCTGGTGACGCTGGGAATTATTGCGATCAATGTCCTGGTTTTCGTCCATCAACTCACCCTGCCCGATCTTGAGCTTGACCATTTCATCCGGCACTATGCGGTGATCCCCGCCCGGTTGCAATTGCGTGACCTGATCACGTCGATGTTTCTGCACGGCGGCTTCATGCATCTGATCGGCAACATGTGGTTCCTGTGGATCTACGGCGACAACGTGGAGGACGTGCTCGGCCGCGCCAAGTACCTGTTCCTTTACCTCGCCTCCGGCATCGCGGGTTCCCTGGTGCAGATCGCCGCCGACCCCACCACCACGATTCCCAACATCGGCGCCAGCGGCGCCATTGCCGGCGTGATGGGCGCCTATCTGCTGAAGTTTCCGCACGCGCGAATCCTCACGCTGATTCCGCTATTCGTGTTTTTCTTCACGCAGGAACTGCCCGCCTATCTGATCCTGGTCTACTGGTTCGTCCTACAATTTTTCTCGGGCGTCGGTTCGCTCGCGGAGAGCTCATCGCAAAGCGGCGGCGTGGCGTTCTTCGCCCATGTCGGCGGCTTTGTGATGGGGATGCTCCTGATGAAACTGCTGCCTTCGCACGACCCCTATTGGCGACGCGGCGAACTCCGTTGGTAAACATGAACCTGCACCTTCCCAGCAACTATCAGGACCCCGTCCCGCAAATCGACCTCCTGGTGCTTTGCGCGCATCCCGGCGACGCCGAGCAAACCGCCGGCGGCACGCTCGTCAAGCTCGCCGAACTCGGCTACCGTACCGGCGTTCTTGACCTCACGCCCGGCGATGTCACCCGCGGCAAGAAGCCCGAAATGCTTTTCGACCAAGCCACCGCCGCCGCCGTCCCGCTGCTGCTCAAGTGGCGCGGCAACCTGCATTACCCCGATGGCCGCGTGGAGAATTCCCTGCCCGGCCGCATGACCGTGGCCGGCGAAATTCGCCGGCTGCAGCCGCGACTGGTGGTGGTACCTTACTGGCACGCCGAGCATCCCGATCACGGCGCCACCTGCGAGATGGCCGAGCAGGCTTGCGTGCTGGCCGGCTTGCAAGGCCTGGATGCTGAAACGCCCGCGCATCGGCCGGAACGCGTCTTCCATGCGAGTCTTTATGCGACCGTCGCGCCGACGTTCGTCATCGACATCACCACCCAGTTCGAGCGCAAGGTCGCTGCGCTCGAGTGCTATGCGCCGGCCGACGCCGCCGCGCTGCGTGACCGTCTGCACTCACAAGCCCGCTTCTATGGCGACATGATCGGCGCGCGCTACGGCGAGCCGTTCGTTTCGCGCACGCCGCTGCGCCTGGCCGATCCTCTCGCATAAACTCCATGGACCCGATCCTCTCCCACGTTCAAGCCCAGCAACCGGCTCTGGTTGCCTTCCTGCGGCAGTTGGTGGAGTGCGAATCACCGAGCGACGATGCCGCCGCGGTGAATCGCTGCGCCGACCTGTTTGCGGACTCAGTGGCCGACATCGCCAAGGTAAAGTCATTCGCCGGAGGCCGTTACGGCAAGCATCTGCTCTGCAACTTCGCCTTGCCCGGCAAGCGTAAGGAAGGGCTGGTGCTCGGCCTGGGTCATACGGACACCGTCTATCCGCTCGGCATTCTGCAGCAGATGCCGTGGCGCGAAGCGGAAGGACGCTACTGGGGACCGGGCGTGCTGGACATGAAGGCCGGCCTCGCCTTCTTTGTGTTCGCAGTCCGCGCGCTGCGGGACCTGGACATTCCCGTGCGACGGTCCGTTAAGTTGTTGTTGGTCTCCGAAGAAGAAGTGGGCAGCCCGTCGTCACGGCCGTTGACGGAGAAGACGGCGGCCGGCGCCCAGGCCGTACTGGTGCTCGAACCGGGCACGGGGCTCGAGGGCAAGCTCAAGACGGCGCGTAAAGGCATTGGCCGTTATCACGTCACCATCACGGGCCACGCGGCGCACGCGGGCGTCGACTTTGCCCAAGGCGCCAGCGCCATTGTGGAGCTCGCGCATCAGTTGCAAAAGATCGCGGCTTTCACGGATCTCGAGCGTGGCACCACGGTGAACCCTGGCGTGATTCACGGCGGCACGCGCAGCAATGTGATCGCCGCCGAGGCGGGAGCCGAAGTCGATGTGCGCGTGGTGCGTCTGCGCGATTTCGACAAGCTCGATCGCCGTTTGAGGTCGCTCAAGCCGGTGAACCGTCGTTGCCAGATCACGATCACCGGAGGCTTGAATCGTCCCCCCATGGAGCGGACGCGAGCCATCGCGGCGTTGTTTGCGCAAGCGAAGAAGCTGGCGCGCGAGCTGGGCGTGGAGGTGGATGAATCGTCCTCCGGCGGCGGCTCCGACGGCAACTTTACGGCCGCGCTCGGCGTGCCCACGCTGGACGGCTTGGGCGCCGTGGGCGCGGGGGCCCATGCTCCGCACGAGAGCATTCTGATCGACCGCATTGCCGATCGCACCGCGCTGCTCGCCAAGCTGCTCAGCACGCTATGAGTCTTTCCCAAAAACGCGCGCAACTGTGACAACATGGTTCGCGTGAAAAATTCGTCAAGCCCGTCGCTTCCACGCCGGCGCACGCTGGCCGCCCTGCTTGCCCTCGGAGCTTTACCGGCTAGCGCCGCCGGCAAGCCCATCCAGCTTGAAGTGGACCTCACCGTCGACCCCGCCAAGGAAAAGGAGATGCTCAAGAACTTTGAGTCGATCTTCAAGCCGGCAGCGGCCAAGCAGAACGGCTATGTCGATGTGAAGATGCTGAAGCTGCGGAGCACGCTGGCGGGCAAGGCTCCGGCGGGAGTGAATTACCGCTTTTGCCTGATCTATCAGAGCGAAGAGTTGCGCCAGAAGTGGGTGGCCTCGGACATTCATCAGCAGGTGTGGCCCACCATCGAAAAGACGCTGGTACATAAGAACTACAACGTGCTCTTATTCGACATCGCCTAGGAGGCTCCGATGAAGTACCTGGTTGTGCTTCTGCTGCTGGCGCCCCTGGTGGCGCGCGAACCGTTAGCTCAGCGCATCGCGCATACGGACCCGTCGAAGTACCGCACGGCGAAGTCCGTGCACGGAGGCGCCGGCGAACTGAAGTATATGGGGCTGTTCGACGGGCACACGCTCGATACGAACTTATTCTTTCTGCACCGCGGCGTGATTCAGCCCAAGAGCGGTATCGGCGCTCACTTTCACAATCAGTGCGAAGAGATGTTCGTGATCTTCGATGGCGAGGCGCAGTTCACCATCGATGGCCGCACGTCGCTGGTAAAGGGGCCGGCCGGCGCACCCTGCCGCATGGGCCACTCGCATGCCATCTACAATCCCACGGACAAGCCGGTGGAATGGATGAACATCAACGTCTCGGCCATGAAGAACACTTACGATGCCTTCGATCTTGGTGATCCGCGCGTGGATGTGGCCCTTGATCCGATCCCCGTCTTCATGACCATGCGGCTCGATCAAGCCTTATTGAAGACCGTACAAAACATGGGCGGTCAATACCGGCGGGCGCTCGAGCCTTCGGTCTTCACGAGTCCTTGGGCTTACGTGGATCATCTGGTGGTACCGCCCGGCGGCAGCGCGAGTCCGCATCTACATCGGGAAGTAGCCGAGTTCTATTACGTCATCAAGGGCGAGGGTCGCGCGCAAGTCGCCAATGAAACCGCGGCGATTCGCTCTGGCGACGCGATCCCAATTCAACTGGGCGAGTTACACTCGTTCGACAACACGGGCTCGCAGCCGCTCGAATTTCTGATCGTCGGCGTCTCTCGCGACAATACGCGCCGAATTGACCTTGTCCGTCCGCAGTAAAGCATCATGACTCATCTCACTCGCCGTTCCACCCTGGCCGCTCTGACGGCCACCGCGCTCTCGTCATTTCCGGCCAAGGGCGCCAAGAAAGCCACCGCCTTCGCCCTCATCGGCGATCGCTATCACAACTCCGATTACATCCGCACCGCGCTGACGCGGACCGTCGCCAAGCAGATGGGCGTCTCCGTCGACTTCACCGATGAAACGCCGCTGCTGAATGCGGAAACGCTCGATGGCTACAAGGTCCTGATCATCCTGCGCGACGGCATGATCTGGCCCGACGGCTACGGCGGCGACGAAAGTACGAACGCGGCCTGGGTGGCCACCGGCCGTCCGAAGCTGACGTTCGATCCGCCCGTGCCCTCGACCAAGGCGCAGCCGGCCTTTTGGATGAAGCCCCACCAGGGCAAAGCCGTCCGTCAGTTTGTCGAGAACGGCGGCTCTGCCCTGTTTCTGCACAACACGACTCACGTCGGCGTAACGGATCCGGACTTTCGCCACGTCCTCGGCGCCGCTTACACCGGGCACCCGCCCATTCGTACCTTCAAGGTGAAGGTCACCAACCCGGATCATCCCATCACTCAAGGCGTCACTGACTTCGTCGTCACCGACGAGCAGCACTACATGACTTACGATAAGGATCCGAAGTTACAGTTTCTGCAAACGGTGAACGAAGAGGGACTCATTTACCAGGGCAGCGCGACCGCCCCGGGCGGCTGGTCCTATGACTACGGCAAAGGCCGCGTCTGTTATATGTCGCCCGGCCATATGCTCAGTGTCCTGTGGCATCCCACTTACATTCGCTTACAGCAGAACGCCTTGCGCTGGATCATGCGGCAGAAGGCTTAGCTGCCTGCCTCAGCCAGCCTTCCTTCGGCCGTGGGTCACTTCGCGTCCACCAGACGTCCGTTCTCCGCAATCGAGATGCGGGCAGCTTCGATGATCCGTTCGTTGTAACGGCTATTACCAGGCGTCGCCAGAATACCCGCCGCTTCGATCTCCGCCAGTAAGTGCGGCTGCTGACGTACGGCCCGCACTTGGCGCACGATGAAGTCGATGGAGCGGTAACCGTAGCCGACCGGCACCCAACCTTCGGTGCCCAGGTCCACGTACTGGAAGTAGTCCGGGCTGGGCTCGGCGTATTGCGTAGCGCCGTCGCCGGCGGGTACAGAGGTGTAGCAGTACTCCAGGCCGCGATACTGGTCAGAGTGCTTGAGCATCGCGCCCGCCTCGCCACCGGCACAATACATCGTGATGCCTTGCGTATTGGTGCCGGGTCCGGCATCCGGAAAGCCCAGCGCGTTCTGCACGTTCAGACACGCGCCATTGCTCCACAGGACGCGCGCGTCAGTCCAAAGCCAGCCTTCGTTGCCATTGGGAAACCGATCCGCGATGCCGTGCACGCTCACCGCGACCGGCTCTAACCCGGTAATGAAAGCGACTAAGTCAACATAATGACAGCCGATGTAAGTGAAGGCGTCGGAGTTTTCCTTAGTAAACCAATTCTGAAAGTTCGAATGGCGGTAATACCATTTCTCGAACAGGACGGCCGTGCCGAGCTTGAAGTCGCCAAACAGACCTTGGCGATAGCGTTCCCGCGCCATCAACGAGCGATCGTCCAGACGCTTGTGATATTCAATCGCCACCACCAGCCCGCGGGCTTTCGCTTCAGCTTCGATCTGTTCGCTTTCGGCAACGGTCAGCACCAGCGGCTTCACGCAGAGCACGTGGCAGCCTTGTCCAAGGGCCTGCATCACCGCCGCGAAGTGCAAGTTGTCGGGCAGCGCCACCACCACCAGATTCCCCGCCGTCAGTCCACGCATCGCTTCGGTGAAGCTGCCCACCACCGCGCGAAACGACGACGCGGGAAAGGCCCGGCGAATCTTGCGCGTCTCGCGCAGGGCTTCGAGCGTCGCAGCATTCCGGGCGCAGATGGTGATTGAACCCACTTGGCCCAGGCGCTGCAGTTGATAAAGGGAGGGCAGGATCTGATCCTGCAAAATCATGCCGCCACCGGCAACGAAAACGTCCATCACTCTAGACTAGCGAACGGAGTCTAGCCAACGACAGCCGCGCCCTTCTATCGCCGCCGTGACAAAGCCTGCTGGATGCCCGGCAACAAGCGCAGATACGCGTTCGCCGCTTCGGTTAAGGCCCTTGCTGCCGCCACAGTGAGTTCCCCGCCCGAGCGCTTTTGGACCTCGGCCCGCAGCGCTTCCGCCTCCAGGCGCACCGTCTCCAACTCATCGGCGGCGAAAGCGGCCACGGCATTGTCCAAGCGTTGATAGATGGGCTCGATGGCTGTCGCCGCCATCTGCCCCGGATCGAGCGCCACGCGATCCATCACGTGGCGCAGGCTTTCGAGGTCGTGCACGCTGCAGACCAGCAACGCATCGCTCACCTGCCGTTCTGCGCCGTCGGACGGCGAATTGCGGACGGTATCATCCAACACCATCGTGGTCGACGCGCCGCCATCGAGACTTACGGCGCGCGTCGCGCCGAGCGCCACTAACTCGGCGGCGAACTCGTCGGCACGCATGCCGGCGCTCAACGCTTGCCGCCCATCGAGCGTGACGAAAAGATAGGTACCGCGGCCGGTGAGGGCGACGGCGGTGCGCGGCGCGCGGATGCCTTCGTTGCCCATCGTGTCGGTCCCGAGATCGACGCGGCCGCCCGTCACCAGACGCGGCCCGCCGCCCACGATGTCCTGCGGTGCGCAGGCGCCGGTGAGAGTCCCCAGATCTACCTGAAGCGAGCCGTCGGCGCAGCGCAGCAGCGAAGTCCGCGGCGTGGCGACCGTTGCCAGCGTTTGCCCATTCAACCGGTAGCCCGCGGTGGAAGTGCCATCGGCGGCAAAAGGGCCACCGTTGACCGCGGCGATCGCGCCGTAGCGGGAGGACATCGAACTGGTGGTGGCGCGCCCGGTGGCCGCATCGCGGGCGCGCACGGGAAGGATAAAGACATTGGGCTCGGCGGGGTCCACCTCGACGATCTGCATGGCGAAGAAGCCCTCGCCATCCCGCACCCAACGGCGCACGCGATGCGTGATGCCCGGCGCGAGCACCGTGGTGACGTCATCCACGGCCGGAGCCACGGTGAGCGTGAAGCTGGCGGCGCCAGCGCTCACCGTGATGGGACCGGGCACCACAGAGAGATTCAGGATGACGACGCGGCCATCGAGGTCCGTGACGCCCAGCGGCTGGCCAAACGGTTCGCGCTCCAAATAGTCGCACGCCACGTAGCCGGTGGCGCCATAGGCGACGATCACTTCGCACCAGCCGTCGCCGGTTTGGCCCTTCACCAGCACGCGCTCGCCCCGATACAGCACGCCCAGCACGCGTCCGCCGGCGGTCTCGCGAAAGTTCACCGCATTGAGCGCCGTGCCCAACTCGTGCGCCGGCGCGGTCACCTGCACGGTTACCCCGGCCACCGGCGTCGTGCCGTTCGCCAAACGCAAAAACACCGGATCACCCACCAGGACGCGCGACGGACCCGTCAAGGTCTGCGCGTAAGCGCTGCCCAGCAGGATCCAGAAACAGGCCCACAACCGCTGCATCAACTTCAATTGAAACACCGAGGCTGGGCTAAAGTCGCTTGCGGCCGATCAACAGTACGCTCTGCCCCACCGGCAGGTTCACCCCAGCGCCGATCAGCCGCGACTCCAGATTCAGCAGACCGCCAAAACACCGGTCCAGCCAGCGGGGCAGCGGAGCCAGGCCGCTCGAAGGCTCGGCCCGCGTCAAGGGTTCCCAGCCGCGAAACTTGAACAGCGCCACCGGTACGAGAAACGAGTTGGCGAAAGTGACGCGCAGTACCTCGATCCCTGCCTCCGCCGCACAGCGCGTCAAGTGGCGAGCCGTGAAGCGCTGCTTCTCATGCGTGAAGATCGAATGGCGGCTGCGCAGAACGTTGAGGGCGGAGACTCGCACGACGAAGAGCCCGCCGGGCCGCAGCACGCGAGCGAGTTCACGAAAGGCGAGTCCCTCTTCGCCGGGCGGGAAGTGGACAATCACATCAAGCGAAAGCACACCGCCGAAAGAAGCGTCGGCAAAGGGGAGTCGCTGAAGATCGCCCTGCACCAGATCCCGAACCCCGAGGCGCTGCCCATGGCGCAGCCCTTCCGCGCTGAGATCGAGCGGCACCATGCGCCAGCCGTAGCGGCGCGTGAACTCGCGCGACTGATAGCCGGTACCGCAGCCGGCTTCCAAGGCGAGTCCGCCGACGCGGGTGTTATCCAAAAGACGATTCAGTATCTGCCGCTGCCCGCGAAACCACCACAAGCCCTCCTCGAGAGCCTGGATGTTGGCGAACTCGGCGTCATTCATCTCCGGCGCTGCGGGTGCCGTCGAGCTCACTGCGCCGCGGCCTGCCGTCGATAGAAGCCGAGCGCCCGAGGGAAGCCTTCGACAAAAGAGACCTTGGGCGTCCAACCCAGTTCGGCGCGGATGCGCGATGAATCAGCGCGATAGCTGCCAATGTCGATCGAGGCGCGCTCCGCCGGGAATGGCCGCAACGTGGGCTCCGGCTGGCCACCGGCTTCGCAGGCCAGGCGCGTGATCTCGAGGAGCGACAGCGCCTCGGGCCCCCCGATGTTGTAACTGCGGGACGGCAGCGGCTGCACTTCGCCTACCATCAGAAAGGCCTCCACGGCATCGTCCACAAAGAGCGGGTCGCGCAGTTGCGTGCCGTCGCCGAAGACTTCAAGGGGCTCACCCATCTGCAGCTTGCGCAGAAAGGCACTCAGGAAGCCCTGGCCGGGCACCGTCAGCGCCATGCGCGGGCCGTAAACATTGGTAAGGCGCAGGACGCACGCGTCGAGCAAGCCCATGCGGCTCAGCATCAGGTGATACATCGTGGCGGCGTACTTATGAACGCCGTTGAAATCCACCGGATTGATAGGGTGATCCTCGTCCACCGGCAGATACTCCGGCACGCCGTACACCTGCCGCGTCCCTGCGAACACCACGCGCACGCCGGGATGCCAATCGGCGCAGGCCTGCAGAAAGCGCAGATGCGCCGTGGTGTTCAACTGCAGATCCCGTTCCGGGTTCAGCATGCTGTGAATGTGGCTGATCTCGCCCGCGAGATTGAAGATCACGTCCGCTTCGCGAATGGCGCCCTCGAATACGGCCGGTTGCGCAATGTCCACGCCCAGGATGCGCACGCGATCCAGCACATCGCTCAGGTTGCGGACGTCGCCGCCGCAGCCGGGCACACATGGATCCACCACGGTGACCTGCGCGCCCTCGCGCACTAACCGCAGCGTCAGATTGCTGCCAATGAAGCCCGTCCCGCCGGTCACAATGACCCGCTTCCCTGAATACCCCATCACACCCCCTAGCCAGCGTAAAACGCGCGGATTTGTTCCGCAACCTCCCGGGCGCCGCTTTCCGGCAAATAGGGCCACAGCGGCAGCGACACAATCTCCGTACATGCCTTTTCGGCCTGCGGCAAGGAACCGCGCTTCTGGCCCGCGGCGGCAAACGCGGGGTGCAGGTGCAACGGCACCGGATAGTGAATGCCGGTGCCGATACCGGCCTTGGCCAGGAACTCGCGCAACCGGGTGCGCCGCTTGGCGCGGATCACGTAGAGGTGACAGACCGAGTCCGCACTGCGCTTCAGCAAACGCACACCGCGGCAATCGGCCAGCATCTCGTCATACATCGCGGCGATGCCGCGGCGATGAGCGTTCCACTCGGCCAGGTGCGGCAAAAACGCGCGCAGATAACAGCACTGCATTTCGTCGAGGCGCGAGTTGATGCCGGTCTCATAGCTGACCTGTCCCCCCCGTCGTCCCCCGTCGCGCAAACGACGCAGCCGCGTGGCCACCGCCCGGCGATTGGTGACGATGGCCCCGCCATCGCCCAAGGCGCCCAGGTTCTTGGTGGGGTAGAAACTGTAGGCCACGTAGTCCGAGAAGGACGTGAGCGGCCGGCCCTCGACGGTGGCGCCGTGGGCCTGGCAGGCATCCTGCACCACGAGCTTGCCCAATTGGGCGATGCGAGCGATCGCGCAGGGCTGGCCGTAGAGATGAACGGGCACCAGCGCGGCGGTGCGCTGGGAGACGCGATTGCCCAGGTCGTCAGGGTCAATGAGCAGCGTCTCCGGGTCGACGTCGGCAAACTTGATGCGGGCGCCGGCGCTGGTGATCGCAATGCCGGTGAACGGCGCCGAGAGCGCCGTGGTGATCACCTCTCCCGTAATACCTTCCGACCGTAGGCAGAGGCTCAGCGCATCCGTGCCATTCGCCACTCCCACGGCATGGCGAGCTTGTAGCGAGGCGGCGTACTCCTGCTCAAACGCTTCCAGGCCCGCGCCAAGAATGAACTGGCCGCGCGCAAACATCGCGTCCAGTTCGGCTTGCCAGGCCGGGCGCGTCGCTTCGATGGCGGGCCGCAGATTGACGACGGGCCACGGCATCAGCGTCCTTGCACCACCGTGCGGAACCACAACCGGATCAGTTGCATGAGCGTGGTGGCCAGGCTCTTCAAGCGGAAGAACTGCGAGCGCCCGTGCAGCCGCGGATAGTGATGCACGCCCACCTCTTCCACGGCGCACCCGGTGAGCTCGATCTTCTTCACCAACTCCACGCAGATGGTGCCGCTGGTGGACGTCAGGCGGATGCGCTGCACCAGATCACGGCGCATCAGGCGGAAGTCGCAATCGATGTCGCGAATGCGGATGCCGAAAAGCAGACGCGCGAACTGGTTGTAGGTCTTGCCGATGAAAATGCGGTGCCAGGGGTCGTTGCGCTCGAGCTTGTAGCCGTTCACCAGTCCGACGTCGGGCCGCACTAGCGCCCACAGCTTGGGCAACTCGCGCACGTCATACTGCCCGTCGCCATCGGTGTAGAAGACGTATTCTTTCGTCGCCGACTCGAAGCCCGTGCGCAAGGCGCCGCCGTAACCGCGATTCTCCGGGTGGGTGATCACGCGCATGCGCGGTCCGTATTGAGAGGCTAGACCGGCCAGTACTTCACCGGTTTGATCGTGGCTGCCATCATTCACCACGATGACCTCGAAGTCATCGAAATGTTGTTCCAGCACCGCGAACGTGCGGCCGATCAACTCGGGGAGCGAGGGCGCATCGTTGTAGGCCGGGAAAAATGCACTCAAGGACGGCAAGCACGTGAGAATAACACAGTCCCGCGGTCCGGCAACAGATCAAATGAACAAAACTAAATAAGGGCAGCGCCGAAGCCTGCCCTCGGGTGAATCGTAGGAACTACAGCTCGGGAATCACCAGGACGTCGCCCGGATGAATCACCGACTTTTCGTCCTTCAGCTTCGACGAATTGGCGGCAATGATCTTGGGGTACAGCGTGCCATTGCCCAACTCGTCCTGAGCAATCTTCCAAAGGGAGTCGCCAGCTTTGACGGTATAGGTCTTGATGGGTTCCGGAATGCTGGAATCGATGCCGAGATCCACCGTGAGGTCGCCGTACATCGGGTCAACTTCCTTGATCACATCCCACACGCGATTCTTGTACTTCTCGCTAGGCGCAACACCTTGCAGGAAAAGCTTGTCGCCCTCCAAGTGCAGATGGTCAATGCGTACGTTGTTCGCCTTCGCAAACGCCGTCACCTTGGCGTACTTGGCCTTCAGGGCCTCCAAACGATCCATATCGTCTCTCCTTCACCGGGGGATGGTGGTTCGTACCCGCAATTCTAGCGCGTTGGCGAGGGATCGTCGTGTGAATTTACTTACTGTTCCGCCGCAGTGGCCTAAAGAATGCGTTCGAACGAGTAACCCGCGGCAGTGAGACTCTCGAGCAACTCCGCCACATGCTCGGCGCCGCGCGTTTCGAGGGTAAAGTCCATGACCGTGTGGCCGAGGCGAACGCCGAAGTAGGCACGCTCATGCTCGATGTGGATGACGTTCACGCGGAGGCGGGCGAAGACCCCGGTGACGGCATGCAGGACGCCGGGATAATCAGCAGCTTGCAGACGCAGGCGCACCAGGCGGCCGTCCTTCACCAGACCGCGCTCCACGATGCGCGTCAGGAAGATGGGGTCGATGTTGCCGCCGCACACCAGGCAGGCAATGCGCCGGCCCACCAGGCTGGTTTTATGCTCGATCAGCGCAGCGACGCCGGCCGCCCCCGCGCCCTCGGCGACGGTTTTCTCACGCTCCAGCAGCATGAGGATCGCGCTGGCAATCTCTTCCTCTTCCACCGTCACGTACTCGTCCATCAGTCGGCTGGCGATTTCCAGGTTCCGCTCGCCCACGCGGCGCACGCCGATGCCGTCGGCAATGGTGGTAGCCGGCGGCAGCGTCACCGGTTCGTGCGCCCGCAATGCCGCCCGCAGCGAGGCGAAACGGGCCGTCTGGACGCCCACCACGCGGACGCGCGGCAGCAAGGCCTTCACCGCCACGGCGATGCCGCCCAGCAGACCGCCTCCGCCCACCGGGACCACCACCGCTTCGAGGTCCGGCACCTGCTCCACTAACTCCAGGCCGATGGTGCCCTGCCCCGCAATGATGGCGTCGTCGTTGAAGGCGTGGATATAGGTGAGGCCGTCCGCTTCGGCCATGCGCAAAGCTTCCTGGTAGGCCTCGTCGTAGTTGGCGCCGTGCAGCTTCACGTCGCCGCCGTACTGACGGGTCGCCGTCACCTTGGTGAGCGGGGCAGCCAGCGGCATCACGATCGTCGCGCGGATGCCCAGCCGGGTGGCATGGTAGGCCACGCCCTGGGCATGATTGCCGGCTGAAGCACAGATCACGCCGCGGCGGCGCTCTTCGTCGGTCAGTTGGAGCAGCTTGTTCAGCGCGCCGCGCTCCTTGAACGAGCCGGTCATCTGCAGGTTTTCGAGTTTGAAATAAACCGTATTGCGCGCCACCCGGGAGAAGTTCTCCGAATAGGCGCAGGGCGAAACGAATATCGACTCCTGAATGCGTTCGCGGGCCTGCCGGATCTCCTCGATGGTCACCATGTTTATCAATGACGATAGCATTGGCCTTATGCATACCCTGTCGGACATGTTCGTACTCACGTTGCCCTGGATCGAAAAGCTGGCCCGCCCGGTGATCGTCTACTTCGGGCTGATCCTGCTGGTTCGCCTGTTCGGCAAGCGCGAGTTCGCCCAGTTGAACCCCTTCGACCTGATCGTGGTGCTGTGCCTGTCGAACACGCTGCAGAACGCCATCATCGGCGAGGACAACTCGGTGACCGGCGGCTTCCTGGGCGCGCTGGGTCTGCTGGGCGCCAACTATTTCACGGTTCGCTTCCTGTTCCGTCATCCGCGTCTCCAGGAAGTGGTGGAAGGCCGGCCCACCGTGCTGATCGATAAAGGTGAGATCGTGCAAGAAGCCCGCAAGCGCGAAGTCCTGACGGTCGCCGAATTGAGAGCCGTCGCGCACCGGCAGGGAATCCCTGGGCTGGACGAGGTGGAACGGATGGTGCTTGAACCGGCGGGCACCTTCGGTGTCATCCCCAAGGAGAAAGAAGCGGACCACAGCGCTGAAATCCTCGCCCGCCTCCGCGCCATTGAAGCGCGCCTCGCCCATTTGCGGTGAGTCACAGCAGTTTAGCTCTAAAGCTAAAGGCTTGATTCAGTGGCACTTTCGCCCGCCGTTGACGGTGTTCGGCCCGGAGAAATTTGGCGGCGTGCGCTAACCTGAAATTGGGCTTGTAAGTCCTTGACCACAAACGGCGAAGTTCAGAATTGGGTTCGCTCCGGAACGTCTGTGCAAACCGGGTGGCCGGGGGATTCCGCCCCGCTATATTTTGTGATGTAATCTCGGCATATCTCAAAATGCGCCTTTTGATCTGCATTCTATTTATCGCGGGTTTCGCCTCCGCCGACACGAACGCGGACGCCGTCGCGGTGCTCGCCTCGAAATGCCAGCAATGCCATAACCAGCAGATGCAGATGGCGAACGTGAAGCTCGCCTCCACGGCGGACCTGCTCGCCCATCGCGACCGGGTCCTGGCAGCGATCGCCTACACCGGCAAAGTGAAAATGCCGCCCACCGGGAAGCTCAGCGCCGATGAGGCCAAACTGCTCTCCACCTGGCTGGCGGCCGGGGCCATTTGGCCCGCCCAAGGGGCTCCCGCCAAAGCAGCATCTACGTGGTGGGCGTTCCAGAAACCGGTGCGGCCGCCGGGTGAGAACATCGACCAGTTCATTGACGCGAAGCTGAAGGAGAAAGGCCTCTCGCGCGCGCCTCGCGCCGACAAGCTCACGCTGATTCGCCGCGCCACCTTTGACCTGCATGGACTGCCGCCTTCCGATGCCGAGGTGCAAGCCTTCCTGGCCGACCAGCGTCCGGATGCCTACGCCAAGCTGATTGATCGCTTACTCGACTCGCCGCGCTACGGCGAAAAATGGGGCAAGCACTGGCTCGATCTCGCGCGCTATGGCGACACCTCGGGCTTTGAGCAGGATCCGTATCTGCTCTACTCCTGGCGTTATCGCGACTATGTTGTAAAGAGCTTTAACGACGACAAGCCCTACGACCGTTTCATCCGCGAGACCATCGCCGGCGACGAAATCTATCCCGAAGAGCCCGAAGCGCACCAGGGCACCGGTTTCTACACCGTCGGCACCAACCGCGACATGCTCTATAAGCAGGAGAAAGAGAATCGCGTCGAATCGCTCACCGACTTTACCGACACCACTGCCGGCGTCTTTCTTGGACTCACCGTCGGCTGCGCCCGCTGCCACGACCATAAGTTCGACCCCATTCCGCAGCGCGACTACTACCGCCTGCAAGCCGTCTTCACGCCGTTCTTAAAGACGCGCATCTTCCTGCACTACAACAACGCGCGCGGCTATGACTTAGCTGAGAACACGCGCACCTTCCGCCTGCAGGAGCTCGGTTCGCAAATGTCGGCCATGCTTGATCCGCATCGCAAGCGCTTGCGTGACGCCGAGATTCACAAGCTTTCGCCCGAGGTGATCAAGGCGTTCGAAACCCCGGACGATCAGAAGACGCTCGAGCAGAAAAAGATCACCGACCAGTTCCAGAAACAGGTGGAGCCGAAGGACGAACAGGTTTACGCACAGCTCAGTAAGGACGAGCAGGACAAGCTTGAGAAGATCGAGAAGCGCCTGGTTTCGATGTATCGGAACTTCGCGCCTGGTCCGTTCTCGCCCGGGCTGACCGATGTGGGCCGCGAAAGTCCGCGCACTTACGTACCCACCAAGGCAGGCGCCTACGGCGAGGAAGTGAACGCCGGCTTCCCCACCGCGCTGGGCGGCGGCGACATTCCGGCGCCGCCGATCGCGGCAGAAACCACGCACCGGCGCGAAGGCCTCGCCGAATGGATTGCCTCTTCTGACAATCCGCTGACCGCTCGCGTGATGGTGAACCGCATCTGGCAATTCCACTTCGGGCGCGGCATTGTGAATACACCATCCGACTTCGGCACGCGGGCCACGGCCTCGCATCGGGAGTTACTTGATTGGTTGGCCACCGAGTTCATCGCGCAGAAGTACTCCATCAAGGCCATGCACCGGCTGATGATGAACTCCGCGGCGTATCAGCAAGCGGCGAAGCCGTCGCCGAAGGCGTTGGAGATCGACCCCGAAAACACGCTGCTCTCGCACTTCACGCGGCGGCGCTTGGAAGCCGAAGAAATTCGCGACGCGATCCTCGCCAGCTCCGGCGCGCTGAACTTGAAGATGGGCGGACGTCCGGTAGTGCCGCAGTTGGCCACCGAAGAGCTCTATGGGATGTCGCAGCCTTTGAACAACGCCTGGATCGTCACCGACGATCAGCGGGAGCATGATCGGCGAACGCTTTATATGATCGCCCGCCGTAACTTCCGCATGCCGTTACTCGAAGCCTTCGATCAGCCGGAAGGCGTGTTGAGTTGCTCCCGGCGGGACTCGTCCACCACGGCGCCCCAATCTCTTTCCTTACTCAACGGCCGGTTTACGTTGGCCCAGGCCACCATCCTCGCCAAGCGAATCGAGAGCGAGCCGGATGCCGTGAAGGCCGCCTGGCATCGTCTGTTTGGCCGGGATCCGGCGCCGTTCGAAGTGGAGCGTTCCAACCGTTTTATCGAGCAACAAACGAAGTCCCTTGGCAGCCGCACGGCCGCGCTCACGGAGTTAGCCCGCGGACTCTTCAACCTGAACGAATTTCTGTATGTGGAGTAGTGAAATGAATCGACGCGACCTCATTCAACGAGTGGGCAAGGGCTTTGCCGGCATGGCTCTGGCGGGGATGACGCAGGCCCAGGCGCAAGCCACGGCGCGCGCCAAGAACATCATCTATATCTTCAACCACGGCGGCGTGAGCCACGTGGATACGTTTGACCCGAAGCCGATCCTGACGCAGCAAAACGGCAAGACGATTCCGCCGAGCTTTGCGGCCGGGTTGGTGACGGCGCGCATCGATTTCCGCAAGGCGCTGATGCGCGGTTCGCCGTGGGAGTTTCCGCACCACGGCCAGTCCGGCTTACAGTTCTCTTCGCTATTTCCCAACTTAGGCAAGCACGCCGACAAGATGGCCGTAGTGCGCTCCTGCTACGGCGACGCGTTTGACCACGCGCCGGCCATGTTCTTGAGTTGCACCGGTTCGCAATTCCCCGGCCGCCCTTCGGTGGGCTCGTGGACGGTTTATGGATTGGGCAGCGAGAACAAGAATCTGCCGTCGTATGTCGTGATGTCCGATGGCGCGATGAAGTCCGGCGCGGGCGCTTATGGATCAGGTTTTCTGCCGGCGACGCATCAGGGCACGATGTTCCGCGCGGGCCAGAGTCCCGTGCTGAACCTGGCCACTCCGGAAGGCATCACCAACGATGCGCAGAAGGAAACGCTCTCGCTGGTGAACGACCTCAACCGCAGCCATTATGCGTCGCGCGAGGACGACACCACGCTCGATGCGCGCATTAAGGCTTATGAGTTGGCGTATCGCATGCAATCGGAAGCGCCCGGCGCGGTCGACATCTCCACCGAGTCCGCGGCGACGCGTAAGCTCTATGGTCTCGACGAGCCGATGACTGCCGACTTCGGCCGTAAATGCCTGCTCGCCCGCCGCATGGTGGAGCGCGGCGTGCGCTTCGTCCAACTCTTTTTCGGCACGAATCTGGGCGACGACTGGGACGACGCCCATAACGACTTACTCGGCTCCCATGAGAAGATGGCGAAGAAGTCTGACCAGCCCATCGCCGCCTTGCTCACCGACCTGCATTCGCGTGGCCTGCTCGATAGCACGCTGGTGGTGTGGAATTCCGAGTTCGGCCGCACCCCGCTCGCCGAAGGAAAGAACGGCCGCGACCATCATCCTTACGGCTACAGCATGTGGATGGCGGGCGCGGGCATCAAGGGCGGCCGGTCGCTCGGCGCGACCGACGAGTTCGGCCTGCGCGCGGTGGAAGAACGCAAGTCCGTCCACGACGTCAACGCCAGCATCCTGCGCCTGATGGGCGTCGATCACACGAAGCTCACCTGGCGGTATCAGGGCCGCGATCAGCGCCTCACGGACGTGCATGGCGAAGGCGAGTTCACCAACTGGTTGCTGGGCGCCTGACCCGAAAATTCTTTGATACGAAACTCCTGCTGAAGGGTCTTTAGGTGAACAGAACTTCTGTTCACAAATAGAGGAAAAATGAAACGATCCATTCAGCGGTGGCTATCTACGTTCATGGTGCCTGTGGTGTTCGGAGTCTTCTCCGCCCAGGCGGCGACCACTCCCGAGCACATCCTGCCGATGAAGGAGCTGCAAGGCCAGCTTCAGAGCGTCACGACCGAGCGAGCCAAGAACATCGAAGACATTCAGCGGGTGCTCTCGTACCCGGCCGCCGCGGCGGCTCTGGCCAAGTCGAAAGTGAGTCCGGACCAGATGCGCGCCGCCGTGGCGACGCTCGATGACTCAGAGCTGGCGCGCCTCTCGGACCGTGCCCGCGCCTCCGAGAAAGACGTGGAAGGCGGCATCATCGTCGGCATTCTGGCGCTGATCGGCTTGATTGTGGTGATTCTGATTGTCGTGGCCGTGGTGGCCGAGGCACGTCCCGCCCCGCAACCCGACGCCGTCCCGCTAGCGTAGAATCGCCGTGGCGTAGAAAACGTGATGGCCGCCACGCAAGTCGCGGCCATACACGAATGAAACTCGGAAGCCTCCCAGCGCGGTGACTTCTGCTTGCACGCCCGTGTCGTAGAGAAAGCCGCGCGACCCAAGCCCTGCCCCGCCTCCTACATTCCCCACATCGAAGAACGGCCCCGCATCCACCCGTACAAACGGCATCTTGAACACCCGCCGGCTCGCCCCCGTCTGCAGCACTCCGTACCGCGTCCCCATCGGAGCATTGCCCTTGCGGCCATCCCGCGTGCCGGCATGTCCGCGCAACCACACGTCGTTGTCGCGTTCGATCGCGGTCATGTAGAGCGCGTCCACGGGCAACTGACCGGTGAGCGCGGCCCCGCGCAGACGGGCTTTGAGCTGATACGCATCGTCCTTCGCTTGCGGCAGCCAGCGTAAGCTGGAGTCGAACTCAGCGCCCAGCAGGCGGGAGCGGCCACCGGAGAAGACACTGCCGGCGCGAGCGGTGAGAGACATATCCACCGTGACGCGGCGTTCGGGCCAGCGCCAGCGCGGCAGATCGAACCGATTACGAATTTCGGCGATCGTGGCGTTCGCGAACGTGCTGCGGCGAAAGGTGTGCCGCGACAGAATGAGGCCGGGGGTCCAGACGGCGCCGTGACCCAGTTCGAACTCCACTTGCCCGTCGACGGTCGCGCTGCGGACGCCGACGTCCGTTTGCGTGGGCAGATTCCAACGTTCGTCGCGCAGATCCGTGAAGAGCGAATAGGCACTGCGCAGACCCGGCACGCGGTAGGTGACGGCGATGCGCCGCTTGTCGGGATCCCAGCGACCCAGCGAAGTAAGGCTGATCGCGCGTTGGCCGAGGTTGAGGAAATCGAAGTTGAGTTGCTGATAAGGGAGTCCGCGGACGATGGGCAGCAGACGGCCGAGGGGGCCGGAGATGGGCGAACCGGCTGCCGGGGCGCGCACGGTGAAGTCGTAGGTGCTGGCGCGGGGCACCAGTTCGTAGCGTGGTTCGGGAAACAGGCGCAGGCGCGCCAGGTGATGTTCCGTTTGCGCGAGGCGCCGCGTGGTGAGCAGTTGTCCTGAGGAGACGTCGACGAGGCGGTTGACGATCTCGGCGCGCAGAGGCGGATCCGGCGCGAGCGCCACTTGGCCGAGGACCGGGCGGCGCAGGCGGTTCAGGTACTTCACGGCTGCGAAGGTGTTGCCCTCGAGCAGGTAGACGGTGCCTAGAAACTCGTTGGCGTAGGCGTTGCCAGGCTCCAGGCGAAGGGCCGTGCGGAGATACTTCTTCGCGATGCCCGGCTGCTTCTGGCGCCAGGCAATGCCCGCGAGTTCGACGTCGAAACGCGCGTCATTCGGATTCGAGTGTCGTCCCTCACGGAGCACGCGTTCGGCTTCCTCCAACCGATTCGCCGCCGCGAGCGCGACCGCTCGTTTCAGAGCGTCGTCGGCGTCGGCACACAGCAGCAGGAAGAGGAACAGGCTCATCGAGCGCGCGGGACCGCCAACAAGGACCAGTTGCCGCTCAGTTTCCAAGCGGCTTCGAAACGATCGAGAGAGTCGCGCACCAGCTTGCCGCGCGCAGAGTCATTGAGCCAGACGGAGCTCTCGTCGACGCCGACAACCACCGCGTAATGTAGGGGTCCTTTAGCGCCGGAGAGTCCAAGGCAGACGACCACGGGGCGGCCTTTCTCGAAGTGATGGCGTAGGTCCTTCAGTTCACCATCGAAGACGTAGGCGTCAAAGCCACGCGCCGTCAGGTACTCCTTAAGGGCGTTGCCGCGGATGCCCCGCCTGCTGGCGGGGAGCAAGTCGTCAATACGGTCGGTTTCGGCGGCGGCGTCCTTCAAGTCCGGATGCCGCAGCGCCCAATACTGCACCACCATGGCAATGGCCGCGGCCCCGCAACCCGCCTTCACCTGCCGGACGTAAGGCACCTCGAGCCAGGACTCACCCAAGGCAAGACCCGCGGATAAAAGCAAGGCGGCCAGCCGTGCCTTCACGACGAGACGGCCTTCTTCCACCGCGCGCGGAGTTCGCGGTAGCTGGTCTGGAAACGGCCGCTGACCTCGGCGGGCGAGATCGCCACCAGGACCCGCGCCGCTTCAATCACGTACGGGGCGAGCCGGCTGTTGAGGACCGCCTGAGACGGCGGATTCGGCGCGAAGGAGACCAAGCCGACAATCAGACCCATGGCAATCAGGCTGGCACGGAGAAAGCCGAAACCCGCGCCCAGCAGACGGTCAAGCCAACCCAGCCCGACGGCCTGGAAGAAGTAGGCGACCACCTTGCTGATCAGCGAGCCGAGCAGCGAGACGCCCAACAGGATCGAGACGAAGCCGCAAAAGTTGGCGATCGTCTCCGAGTTGACGTAGGGCAGAAAGTATTGGGCGGCGCTGCCATAGAACCAGACGGCGAGCACCATGCCGAGCAGGGTCGCCACCAGGCCCAGGACGATGCGCGTCAGCCCTTTCATCGCGCCGGAGGCCATCGAGATGACGAACAGCAGGAACAGGAGGATGTCGAGCCAGTTCATAGGTTCTTGCCGGTGAGGATCCGGTAGGCTTCGCGATACTTCTCGCCGGTGCGTTCGGCGACGTCGGCCGGGAGGGCAGGCGCCGGATACTGTTTGTTCCAATCGAGCGTCTCGAGATAGTTGCGGACGAACTGCTTGTCGAAGGACACCTGCGGCCCGCCGGGGGCCCAGGAGTCGCGAGGCCAGAAGCGGGACGAATCTGGCGTGAGGACTTCGTCCGCCAAGGTGAGCTGGTCGCCGATGAAGCCGAATTCGAACTTCGTGTCGGCCAGGATGATGCCCTTCCCTTCCGCATAGGCGGCGGCCCGCGAGTAGATGGCGAGCGTGAGGTCGCGCAGCCGGGCGGCGAGTTCGGGGCCGATGCTGGCAACCACGTGCTCGTACGAGACGTTCTCGTCGTGGCCGGTGGCGGCCTTGGTGGCCGGGGTGAAGATCGGCTCGGGCAGGCGGCTGCCGTCGAGTAGTCCGGCCGGCAGCGGAATGCCGCAGATGGCGCCGGTACGCTGATAATCCTTCCAGCCGCTGCCGACCAGGTAGCCGCGGGCGACGCACTCGACGTCGATCATGGCGCACTTGTGGGCGTACATGATGCGGCCTTCGAGGAGGTCGCGATCGGCGGCGGAAAGGCCGGGGACGTCGTTCACGTCGGCGCTCACCAGATGGTTCGGCACCAGGTCGCGCAGCAGGTCGAACCAGAAGAGGGACATCTGGGTGAGGACGCGGCCTTTGCCGGGAATGCCGGTGGCGAGGACGCAATCGAAGGCGGAAATCCGGTCCGTGGTGACGATGAGCAGGTGGTCCTGCCCCACGGGATAAACGTCGCGAACTTTACCGCGTTTGGGCGCAGGCCACCCGGCCAAGTTCGTTTCGAGGAGAGCTTCGGGCATGTAATATGATGCTAATCCATGAACCGTCGCACCATGTTGAGCACGATGCTGGGAGCGATCCCGGCGGTGACCGCGCCTGCCTTCGCCTGGCAGAGCGAGAAGAGTGACCTGAAGATCACCGGCGTGAAACTGGTGAAAACGCGGCCGCGAAAGCCCATCCCGGACTTCACCCCGGCGCAGGGCGCCTGGTCGACGCAGGGCGTGGAAGTGGCGAACCCGATGTCGATCTATCCGGAGTATAAGGCGACGCGATCGCTCTTCAACCCGGATCCCGGCGGCGTGGCGGGCTTCACCGTCGAACTGACGACGGACAAAGGGTTGAAGGGCTATGGCAACGGCGGCCCCGGCGGCGGGCCGGTGGTGACCGGCCATCTGGCGAAACTGATCATGGGGCGCGACCCGTTCGACTACGAGCGGATCTGGGACACCTGCTGGCGGTCCACCATGTCGTATGGACGCATGGGGGTAACGATGAACGCGATTGCGGGCGTCGACCTGGCGGTGTGGGACCTGATCGGCAAGGCGCTGAACCAGCCCGTCTACAAGCTGATCGGCGGGAGTGTGAAGCCGCGCATCCCGGCGTACTGCACCGGCAACGACATCGAGCAGCACGCCGAGGCGGGCTTCAAGATGATGAAGCTGGCGATTCCGCACGGTCCGGCCGACGGGCGCGAGGGGATGAAGAAGAACCTCGAGTTAGTGAAGCGGGCGCGGAACGTCCTGGGGCCGGACGGCGAGATCATGCTCGATTGCTGGATGGCGTGGACCGAGCGCTACACGATCGAGATGGCCGAGATGATGGCGCCCTATCGCATCTACTGGATGGAAGAAGTCCTGCAACCGCATGATTACGCTGGATTTGGACGCCTGAATACAACCATCAAATCAACCCGCATTGCCACCGGCGAACACGAGTATGGCCGGTATGGCTTCCGGTACCTGATGGAGGCGAACGGCGCTTCGATCTGGCAGCCCGACATCAACTGGTGCGGCGGACTGACGGAATTGATCAAGATCGGCAACATGGCGGCGGCGTACGACATCCCGGTGATCCCGCACGGCGGCGGTCTGAACGGCGCGACGCATTGGATCCAGTCGCATGTGAATGCGCCTTGGGCGGAGTTGTTCATGCCGCCACCGGGCGGCCCGAAGGCGGCGTATCAGGTGTGGGAGGAGACGTACCGGATCACGCGGGGGCCGGAAGGGATCTACACCCAGGCTCATGAGCGGCCGGGCTTCGGGTGGGATCTTGAAGTGACGTCTTAAGCTGATTCCCCAACAAGTTGGGGGGCTTATCTAAGGTAGTACAGCAGTACGGTTCTAAGGGTGGCCTTAGTACTAGTGGGGGATAGGAATAGGTCTAGGCCGATTCCTATACTCGGCCTACAGGGGACCTAGGTCTATTCCCTGAAGGCTATTTGTGAACTCGCTCGTACTCGCAAACAAGAGGTTTCCGCAATGAGCCGCGGCACACCGAAGCGCGGCTTCGCGTTGAACGCCTGGATGGAGGCGGCCTGGCTGGATGACGCCCGCTGGGTGGTGCGCCATTACTGGAAGCGGATCACCTTTCTGACGCTGCTCGGCCTGGGGCTGGCGGTGGCGTACCTGCACTTTAACCCCGACACTTATGTCTCTCGCGCGGAGGTCCGCTTCATTCCGCCGCAGTTGGCGGACCGGTATGTCCATCCGAATGTCGCCATGCAGGTGGACCAGCGTGTCTTCGCGCTCGCTCAATTGGTGGGAAGCCGGCTGACGGCGACTAAGCTGATCGAGCGGTTCGGGCTTTATCCGGAACGCCGGCGGTTCTTCCCGATCGCCGACCTGGTGAGCAAGTTTCAGGAAGACCTGACGATTCGCCGGGTGGTGACCGACGTCAACGAGCAGCAGCGGACCACGATTCCGACGATGGTGATCACTTTCCGCTATGCCCAACCGGAGATTGCGCAGAAGGTAGTGCAGCGGGTGGTGGAGCTGGTTTACGAGGAGAACCGGCGCTACCGCGGAGACCAGTCGTTGGGGACGACGGAGTTTTTGCAGCAGCAGGTGAAGGCCGTGCTCGAGCAGATGGGCGAGGTGGAGGAGCGGTTGGCCGGGCTCGAAGATCCCAGCGACAACGATAAGAGCTACCGCGGCGTGATCAAAACCGGGCAGTTGCACGACATGTCGCGGCGGCACACGGACATGCAGCACCAGTTGAACAACATGGTGGTGGAGCGCGATCTGCGGCGGTCCATGCTGGGGGCGCTCGAAGCGCAGGTGGAGATGCTGGGGCAGCGGAAGGATGGCGACCTGCCGGTGTCGACGCTGGCCATGGAGCATCATCGGTCGCAGGTGGCCACGATTCGGGCGCGGGCGGAAGAGATGCGGATGCGCTATGCGCCGGGCTTCCCGGAGCGGACGCTGGCGGAGAATGCGCTGCGGGCCGCGGAGGAAGGTCTGCGGAGTCTCGAAAAGAACGAATCCCGCGCGCAGGTGGAGACGCGGCGGGAAGAGTTGCAGAATCAGTTGGGCCGCGTGCGAGCAGAATGGCGCGCTTACGAATTGACCGTGAAGCGGCTGGAGAAAGACGAGCGCGAACTGGCGGCCCAGGTGGCCGCGCTGCGAACGCGCTACCTGCCGGACAGCTCGCAGGAGATGGACCGCATCGTTATCCAGCGCGAATACTCCATGCTGAAGGATCATTACGCGGACCTGCTGCGCAAGCAGCGCGAGTCGCAGATCGCTTCGGACATGGAACGCCGCGGGCAGGGCGAGACGGTGGAGTTGATTGAACCAGCGTCCGCGCCAACCACCCCGGAGATGCCGAACTGGCCCATCAAGCTGGGCTTCGGCGCCTTGACCGGGTTGATGGCGGGCTACTGCTGGTCGCTCGAGAGCTATTTGCGACGGCCGCGCATCCGCACGGCAGAGCACGTCGCGCTGTTGGGAGATTTTCCGATTCTGGCCGAGTTGCCTCGCGCCACCCCTTTACTCATGAGTGCCAAAAAACGACGCCCCCTAGGAGCCGCGGCGACCACCGCTTTGACGATGCTCCTTTTGCTGCTGACGGCGTGTCAGCGAGATACGAAAGAGTCCTTGACGAAACGCGCGGTCGAGACACTGAAGAAGGGCGATGCGCCCACCGCGGTGATCCTGCTGAAAAAGGCACTGCAAATCGACCCGCGTTATCCCGAGGCGCATTACGAGCTGGGCTTGATCCTGTTGAAGGAAGGCTCCGCCGGGCCTGCGCGCGAGCATCTGATCCGCGCGGCCGAAGCCTGGCCAAACCGGCTGGATCTACACGTGCGCCTGGGCGATTTAAGTTACGAAATCTACTTCAGCGACCCTGGCCGGCCAACGGCGCTGTTGCGCGAAGTGGAAGAGATTGCGCGGCGGCTGAGTGACCGCTGGCCGAAGAATCCGGCCGGGCACCGGCTGATGGCGCAGGTGCTGATCGAGCGGAACCTGACGGGCGACGCCGTGGTGCTGATGGAGAAGGCGATCGGGCAGTTGTCGGACCCGACATCGGAAGGCGCGGCGGCGCTGAAGAGCCAGTTAGCGGCCACGCTGTATCAGACTGGCGCGGCCGAGGAGGCAGAGCAACGTCTGCGAGACCTGATCGAGGTTCATCCGCAGTACACGCCCGGTTACGACCTGCTGTATCTGCAGTTGATGGATCGCCGTCAGGTGGCGGCGGCGCGCGAAGTGCTGGAAGCCAAGTACGCGCACCTGCATACCGTGGCGTTCGGCCTGCAATTGGCCGCGCACGACTTTGCCAACGGCGAGCACGAACGCGCGATGCGCGAGACCGATCAGTTGGCGACCGAGCAGGCGAAGACGGCTTTTGCGTTCGCCGATCTGGGTGACTTCTGGCTGCATCGCGGCAATGCGGACCGCGCGAAGCACTGGTATCAGCAGGGGCTCGAGCAGGATCGGGCGAATCGGAGCGCGTATGCGGGCCGGGTGGCGGATTTGCTGGCCATCAAACAGGGCGTGGGCGTGGCGCGGCAGTTTATCAGCGACGAACTTTCGCGGTCGCCCGACGATCCGCTGCTGCAGGCCTATCGATCGGCCATGGATCTGGAAGCGCCGTTGGCCACCGCGCGTAATCAGGCGCGGACGCGGCTCGAAAGCATTCTGGCCAAGATGCCGAACTCGCCGTTTGTGCGATTTCATCTGGGCCGGGCGTATCTGCAGGCGGGCGAACTCGAGCGGGCGGGTCAGCACTTTGAGAAGTGCGTGATGCTCGATCCGAACTATGCGCCGGGCTGGGTGGCGCTGGCGGAAGCGGACCTGATGAACGGGCGCGTGAGCATGGCGCACAACCGGATGCGAGCGCTGTTGCAGCGGAGCCCGACGTTTACGCCGGCCTTGCTGATGGCCGCCAAGGCGAATCTGGCCGGGCAGAAGCCGGGCGAGGCGGAAACGGGCTTGCGCCAAGTGGTGACGCAGGATCCGAACAACGTCGAGGCGTGGATGACGCTGGCGCGCGCGCAGATCAGCCAGCAGAAGCTGGATGAGGCGCGCAAATCGGTGGACGCGGCGATTCGGGCCGCCGAGGAGACGGCGCCCGAAGACTATCGTCCGGCGCTGCTGGCGGCGGAACTGTCAGCGGTGCGGGGGGAGACGGCGGCGGCGATCCAGAGCTTGGGAAAGGCGGTGAAGCGTTGGCCGGAACAAGCGGCGGTGGCCGAGGCGCAGGCGAACCTGACCTTGCGTCATGGCGATCCGGAGACGGCGCGCGGGCTCTACGCGGGATTGCTGGCGAAGTCGCCGAAGAGCGATGCGTATCGCATGGGCTTGGCGGGGGCGTTAGCCTTGCTCGGCAAAAATGCGGAGGCGTCGCAGGAGTTTCAGCGGCTGCAGCAATCAAAGCCGGACGATCCGCGCCCGTGGCTGCTGCACGGCGCACTGCTGTCGCAACGGGGCAAGCTGGCCGAGGCCCAGCAGGCTTATCAGGAAGCGCTGCGCCGCGATCGCAATCATCCGCTGGTGCTCAACAACCTGGCGTTTGTGATTGCGAAGAGCGGCAAAGACCTGCCTTCGGCGCTGCAGTATGCCGAACAGGCGAAGCGGACCCTGCCGACCAGCCGCGAGGTGAACGACACGCTCGCCTACATTTACGTGGCGATGGGCATGGGACGCAACGCAACGGCCATTTTGGAAGAGATGGCAGTGGCGCGTCCGCAGGATTTGAAGGTGGCACGACTGCTGAGTCATGTGCGCCGCGGCGATTGGCCCGGGGCGTTGAAGCAGTTTGAGGTGAATTGATGGAGAAGCAGGAAGCCGTGGTGGAGATGAACTCCACTCTTGCGCCCGAGCAACCGGCGATCGACCCGGCGCTGGCCGATGCGTTTGCCGAGAACCTGCTCCTGCTGGCGGGCCGTCTGGACGGAACGTCGGTTGAGACGGTGCCGGAATCAGTTGCGGAGCCGGAAGTGGAGACCGGCTCGCCGGAGGCGACGCCGACGGTTGAGGATCCGGTCAAAGAGCCCGAGAACTACGAACCGCCGGCGCTCGATCCGGTGGCGTGTGAGCGGACTTTTGCGGTGCTGAATCCGCGGTGCCGCGCCGAGTATCTGGAGCAGTTTCGGGCGTTGCGAACGCGCTTGTGCCTGGAGCAGCGGAACTGGAGCTTGCGGCAGGCGGCGCTGCAGGTGGTGAGCGTGCTGAGTCCCGAGGCGGAGGATGGCCGAAGCTTTATCGCGACGAACCTGGCGGCGGCGCTGGCGGTGTCCGACGCGCAGGTCCTGCTGGTGGACGTGAATACGCATGCGCCGAGCTTGCATCGTTCGCTCGAGGTGTCGCCGATGCCGGGCCTGACGGAGGCGTTGCAGGGTCCGCGGCGCGCGGCGAATCAGGCGTGGTGGACGATGCTGCATCGGGTGCCGGCGACGAACCTGTTCGTGATGACGCTGGGCGCGGGGGGCGCCACGGCGATCGACACGGCGGACCTGCAGAAGCTGCCGGCGCTGATCGAGCATTGGCGGCAGTGCTTCGATTGGGTGATTCTAGACGGTCCGGCGTTTGCGACCACGTCGGACGCCGAGGTACTCTCGCACATCGCCGACGCGAGCGTGCTGGTGGTACGGCCGGGCGAGACGACCTTTGCCGAGGCGCAGTTGGCGACGGCGCGCATGCCGAAGGACCGCATCCTGGGCATTGTGATGAATCCGCGGCGCTAGAGCAAAGAGAGGTCGAGGAAGCCGCACCAAGGCTCGGGACCGGTAGCAGCCGGAGAGGGTGTGCGGCGGAAGGCTTGGGCGAACTCCTGGTCGAGCGCGGCGAGCACCTCATCGGCGCGGTCGCGGCGTTCGCGGTCCAATTGTTCAAGCGGGCATTCGCTAGGAGGCTGGCACGACGGCCGGCCCTGGTCGACCCCATCATCGCGGGTGATCATGACGCTCTTCATTGTAAGGAATGGAGCAGACATCGCCAACGTCCTTACTACTTTCGGCGTACTATTCGGCGTTGGTTTCAGTACTAAGGGTTAGCGAAACAAGAGCGGCGCCAGTTCGGTGAGGTTGCGGCGCCAGACGGGCCAGGTGTGCGCGCCGGCGGTTTCGTTCCAGGTGTTGGTGATGTTCCTGGACTTCAGCAGGTCAATAAATTCGCGGTTGCGCTTGATGAGGAAGTCGTCTTTGCCGCAGGCAATCCAGAGCATCTTGAGCTTTTTGTTGAGCGAGTCGTCGAGACCTTCGAGCATGTTGGCTTCCGGCACGGCGCCGGAAAAGCTGGCCACGTAAGCGAAGGCATGCGGCGCGGTGAGTCCGGAGTAAAGACTTTCGCCGCCGCCCATCGAGAGGCCGGCAATGGCGCGATCGGCCGGGCGAGGCTGGACGCGATAGGCCTTTTCGACTTGCGGAATTACCTCTTGAAGCAGAGTCTCTTTGTGCTTGGTGAGGTTGCGACGCCCCATGTCGGGCGTGCGCGGGCCAGGGCCGAGGATGGCCGGTTCGCCATAGCCCAGGGGCATCACAACGAGCATGGGGACGGCCTTGCGATCGGCGATCAGGTTATCGAGGATGACATGCGCGCGGCCGACGGTGCTCCAGCCGTCGGAGCCGTCGCTGAAGCCGTGCAGGAGATAAAGGACGGGATACTTCTTGCCGGCCCGCGCGTCGTAGCCGGGCGGCGTGTAGACGAAGAAACTGCGGCGGTCACCGGCGATTTTGGACTCGTAGAAATGCTCGGTGAGCGCGCCGTGGGGAACGTCGCGCGGGTCCCAGCTTTCGTTGCCACGCACGTGCACGGCACTGGTGGCGCCGAGCAGGTTGGTCTTCATCATCGGGTTGACGGGATCCATCACGGCAAGGCCATCGACGACGAAGCGGTAGCCGTAGATGTCGGGGGCGAGCGCGTCAGTGGTGAGCGTCCAGACGCCGTCGTCGCCTTTAAGCATCGACACGCGCGTGGCCGTTTCGCGATCGACGAGAACTTCCCTGGCCTGCGGCGCGCGCAGGCGGAAAGTAACCCGGTGATCGGCGCTTACTTCAGGTGAGACGACGCGCGCCGGAGGCTGGGCCGAGGCAAGACAGACGAGCGAAAACAGGAGAATGAGGCGCATAAGGCGTTCGCTAGTCTATCGAATATAATGGGCCAGCATCTATGGTTCTAAAGACTCCCGTCCTTGTCTTGTTGGCCGCCGCAAGTGCGTTCGCGCAGAATGCGACGCAGGCCGGCACCTTTACCGTCGAGCATCCGACGCTGTTGAATTTGGGTTTTGAGTGGTCGATTCAAGGCGATGTGAATCGCAATGCCACCGTTACGGTTCAATACCGGGCGGTGGGCGAAACGGCCTGGAAATCGGGCATGCCCCTGCTGCGAATCGGCGGCGAGAACATCTATCGGCGGCGTGAGAATCTCGATTACACCGTGCCCGATGCCTTCGCCGGCAGCATCTTCAACCTGAAGCCGGGCACCGAGTACGAGTGCCAGTTCAAGATGACAGACCCCGACGGGGTGACCGGGCAAGCCGAGCATACGGTGAAGGTGACCACGCGCACCGAACCGAAAGGGTCGCGCGAAGGGCGCACGCTGCATGTCTACGCGCCGGACTATCAGGGTCCCAAAATGGAGCCGTCCTTCACCAGCGTGCTGCAAGCCTACTATGGCGCAGGCCTGGGCGATTGGAGCGTGGTGTGGGAGCGGCGCGCGCGGCCCGGGGACACGATCCTGGTACACGTGGGCCTCTACCGGCCGGAACGCTTCAACTACGTCGACCCGATGATGACGCCCTTTGACGGGACGGCGTCGCTGACGCTGAAGGGGACCAAAGAGCTACCGATTACGATCAAAGCGGCGGGCGACGGCGAAGTGATTTTCGATGGCGCGGGCAATCATGCGCTATTCGATGTCTCCGCCTCGGCGCATCACATTTTCGACGGGCTGACGTTCCGGAATACGGACGTGGGCATTCTGGCCGGGCAGAAAGAAGTGATTGGCGCGGTGGCGCTGACGGTGAAGAATTGCCGGTTCGAGAATGTCGGGTTTGGGGTGTGGACGGAGTTTGCCGGATCGAGCGACTTCTACATCGTCGATAACTTGTTCCTGGGCCGGGATGATCGCTTTCGTTTGGTGGGCTGGACGGGTCCGCTGTGGGCGAGCGCGGGACCGTATGGTTCGCATCTGCTGACCAGCTATTACGCGGTGAAGGTGTATGGGCCAGGTCATGTCATTGCGCACAACGCCATTGCCTACTTCCATGACGCGATCGGCATTTCGACTTACGGGCCGCCGGAAAAGGATCCCCACCGGCGGGCATCGTCGATCGATATCTACAACAACGATTTCCACATGTTAGGTGACGACTTCGTGGAGACCGACGGCGGCGTGCATAACGTGCGCGTGTTCAACAATCGCGGCGTCAATGCGGCGCATGGCGGTTATAGCTCGCAGCCGGTGTTCGGCGGACCGGTGTACTTTATCCGGAACATTCTCTATCACGTGCCAAGCGGCGTGGCCTTCAAGTTCTCCGCGAAACCCGCGGGGCTGTATGTGTTTCACAACACGATCATCGGTGAGTGCGTGATCAAGGATCCGTCATCGAACATGCACTGGCGCAATAACTTGTTCCTGGGCCGGGACACGCCAGAGCGCGGCATCATGGCGTGGGCGAACGCGACGGATGCTTACAGCACAGACTACAACGGGTTCCGGCCGAATAAGAACGTGATGGCGCAGTATCAGTGGCTGGGTCCGGCGAAGGGGCAGCGGTGGTACGAACCGAAGGCGGGCGACTGGAAGAATTTCGCGACGCTGGCGGAGTTCAAGGCGGCTACGGGTCAGGAAGCGCACGGGATCGAAGTGGATTTCGATATCTTCGAGCGGATGACGCCGCCCGATCCGTCGAAGCGGCATGCGGTGTATCACGCAATGGACTTGAACTTCCAGTTGAAGCCAGGCAGCAAGGCGGTGGATGCGGGCGTGGTGATTCCGACGGTGAACGAAGGCTTCGCCGGTCGAGCGCCCGATTTAGGGGCGCTCGAGACGGGGCAACCGTTGCCGAAGTGGGGACCGCGCTGGCTGACGTGGCAGCCGTTCTACCGGTAAGCTACTCCCAGTTCTGGGCGAGATGAACGAACGTGCGGAGGGCCACGCCGGTGGGGCCCTTCGCCAGATACGGCTTGGCTTCTTCCGTCCAGGCGGTGCCGGCGATATCGAGG
>JBGAHE010000048.1:0-51152 GCA_044226365.1 Bryobacteraceae bacterium | reverse complement strand
AGCGGCGGTCCATGCTGCCGCCGTTCAGGAAACCCATGTTGCCGCCGTAGCTATAGGGCAGGACGCTTTCGGGGCCATGCGCGGCGACGGTCTCCCGCAGGCGGCCGGCGATGGTCTCTAAGGCTTCGTCCCAGGTGATGCGCTCGAAGCGGCCTTCGCCCTTGGGGCCGACGCGACGCAGGGGATGCAGAAGACGTTCCGGGTGATACTCGCGTTCGAGATACTGAGTGACTTTGGGACAGAGGAAGCCACGGGTGATCGGATGCTGGGGATCGCCCTCAAGCCGGGAGGCTCGGCCATCTTCCACTTGCACCAGGATTGAACACGCGTCTGGGCAATCCAGCGCGCAGACCGACCGCCGCACTTCCGCAGAGCTCATCGTTCTATGGTAGCGAATCCGGACGAATCAGGTCTTTGCCCGATGGGCAAGCCGGGGCGAGGGCCGTAAGGTGGGGTATATGCTGCGCATCGTCTCATTCAGCCTGGTTGTATCCTCTTTGCTCTCCGCCGAAGTCGACTGGCGGTTCGCGCACCCCGGCGCCGATATGCTGCTGGGGTTGAACCTGCGCCGCATTGCCGAGTCGCCGGCGGGCGACATGTTGCGGCAGTCGCTGGGCAAGACGGGGCTGGACCCGTCGCGACGGCAAATGCTTGAAACAATTGAAGAAGTGTATGTTTCGGTGCGGACCAAGTATGTGAAGGGCCGGCCGGCGGGCGAGCCGCTCGGGGTGATCCTGGTGCGGGGTAACTTCGATCAACCGGCGGCGCTGAAGATGCTGAGCCAGCAACCGCAACTCGCCTGGCGCCTGATCGATCGGCGGACGCTGCTGCTGGGCGACGAAGAGTCGATGGCCGGGGCGGTGGAGCGGATGAAGGGCGACGACGGACTCGAAGCTCCGGTGTTGGCCCGGGCGAAGGAGTTGGCCGAGGCGAATGACTTCTGGATCGTGGGTTCGCCCGCGCCGCTGAACCGGATGAAGCCGCGCGGCTCGATGAAGAAGCAGGGCGGGATGCTGGGCGACATCGAAGAGGTGTTCGACAACCTTCGTTCGTTCTCGCTGGGCATCGCGGTGCGCGATAACATCGCGCTCGACCTGGGGCTGAACCTGCGGACGAAGGCGGCAGCCGACCAGTTGATGGCGCTTTATCAGCGACTTGAAGCGGACATGCAGAAGACGCCGGAGGGTCAGGCGCAATGGGCGAAGCTGTCGCAATCGCTTGAGGTGCATCCGAACGGCACGGCGGTGCGGTTTGCCATGCGCGCGCCGATGCCGGACGTGCAACAGACTCTGGCCCAGGTGTGGGGCGCGCGGATGGCGGGGACGATGTTGGCGTCGGCTCCGGTGACGCCTGCGCCAGCGGTGGCCGCTCCGCTGCCCGTGGCGGCTCCTGCTCCGGCGCCGGTTCCGGTGCGCCGGACGGTGCGGATCTACGGCCAGGAGACGGGCTATCGCGAGATCCCGACGACTCCTCGCTAAGTCGTTTCTACTTCAGTCTTTGGTTCGATGAGCAACGCCCGGCCCTGTGCCGGGCGTTTCCTTTTGGGGGCCTGGGAGGCTCGACAGCATTCGACACTTTTCGACAGTTCAGGGGCTGTTGCGGGAGGCGGTGTGGGTCGACGGACTTCGACACAATTCGACAGTTCCAGGGGCTGTGGCGGGATCGAGCCGCAGGGAGGGACAGAGCCGGGGGGCGTTCGATGGGCTCAACAGGTTTCGACAGTTTTCGACACTTCCGGGAAGAGGCTGGACCAAACGCAAAAAGGCCGGAGCTTGCGCTCCGGCCTTTTTGTTGAAACAGGGTTGTGTTTAGCGACGGAACTTACGGATGCCCGCGAGAACCAGAACGCCACCCACGAGGGCCAGCGTCGAGGGTTCCGGCACATCGCCGTTCTGCTGCTGAGCTTCGTAGGTGTAGGTCACGCGAATCGTGGCCGAACCGGCGTCAACGGCGCCCTGGGTGGTGGAACCCGTGGCGGCAACAGAGAAGGCAGCGAAGCTAGCAAGCGGCACGGGGGAGTAGGTCGAGGTACCGTTGGCGATACCGCTCGAGCTTTCGCCGCCCGTGTTGGCAACGACGTTGGGATCCGGCGAGAAACCCGCGGGGAGATCAAACGAAACCTGGAAGGTGTTCGTGCCAGGGATACCGAACTGGTAATCCACGCGGCCAAGGACGCTGATCGACGTGATTTCAAAGCCGCTGGGGGCCGAGAAACCCGAGCAATCATAGGTCAGCGAACCCGTGCCACCGTTGTAGGTGCCGAGGGTAGTGCCACCCTGGGAAGCCACAGTGCAAAGAGAGCTAACGGTCGCCGCACTGGCAAGCGTGCAAGACGCAGCCAGGAGCGCCAAAATAGAGAGAGAGCGCAAGATAGAATCCTCCGGACAAAAATGGTCAAACGAACCGGCGACAGAATCCGGCTCAGTAGGAAATTTACCACGGGGTGGTATCCCTGTCAACACTTATCCTCCGCCTGACGGTGGTGGTGTAAGCCATTTAACCTTAGCGGCTTATGTCCGAAAGTTGAACAAGCACAAACGCTCTAAAACAATACCCGCAGATGGGGGATTTAATTCCCCATCTGCGGGAGAGAGGTCTACGGAACCCTTACCGGCGATACTTGCGGAGACCGGCGAGGGTGAGGATGGCACCGACCAGAGCGAAGGTGGAGGGCTCCGGAACGGTGGAGTTGAAGGTCTCTTCGTAGGTGTAGGTGACGGTCATGCGGGCCGAGCTGGAGGCAACGGCGCCGGCGGTGACCACCGATTTAGCGTCAACGGCGAAGGCGGCGTAGTTGAGGGTGGGGAGGCCTGCGGAGAGGTTGGACGGGGTTTGGGCGATGCCGACCGAGCTCTCACCACCGGAGTTGCTCACCACGAGGGGGTTGGGGATAAAGGCCAAGGGCAGGTCGAAGGTGACTTCGACAGTGTTCGGGCCGGGGTCCGTGCCGAATTGATAGTCCACGCGTCCGAGGACGGAGACGGCTGTGATCTCGAAGCCAGACGGGGCGCCGAAGCCAGCGCAGTTGAAGCTGGTGGTGCCGGCACCGTTGGCGAAGCTGGCAATATTGTTTACGCCAGGATTCGTACAGTCAAAGCTCACGGTTGCCGCGCTGGCAAAAGTGCAGGAAGCGGCGAGAAGTAAAAACGTAGAGAGAATGCGCATGAATAAGGTCCTCCGAAAAATTCTTGCGAGACCTGATCATGTCGGCTCGCTAGAGAATTTTTAGCATGTGGACCGAAGGCGTTCTCTGTACCATCGGGACCAAAACCGCGTCTCGAAAGTTGTTGAAAGTAATAGGAAAAAATGGACCCTGGGGAATCCAACCACCGGTATTCCCCCACCAGTACCACAAGGGATAGCGGGCCAGGAGGTAGACCGCTACCAGATCAGGTTCTACGAAGGAAGACTGAGGTAAGGCAGGCCTAAATAGAAAAGCTCCGCCCGAAGGCGGAGCTTAGCGTGCTTACGGAGGGAATATTGAAATTAGGCGCTGAACGAGCTGCCGCAACCGCAGGTGGACTTCACGTTGGGGTTGGCGAACTTGAAGCCGGAGCCTTCGAGGTTTTCGACGTAATCGACTTCGGCACCGTCGAGATAGAGCATGCTGGCTTGGTCGACATACACGGACAGGTCACCAAACTTATAGGTCTTGTCGAGCATGCCGGGAGCATTTTCGAAAGCCATCGAATAGCTGAATCCCGAGCAGCCGCCGCCGACCACGGCAATCCGGAGACCCGCCGGCTTGGGATCCTGAGAGGCCAGAATTTCGGTCACTTTGGAAATGGCGGTATCGGTGAGTTGCAACATAATACGGACGTCTCCTAATGAATCTTCAGGTTACTACCATTTGGATTCACCAGCAAGCGATTCGGATGCAGCGAAGCGATCAACGGGTGAGGCCGAAGAGGTTGGGGCGGACGCGGCGGTAGGTGAAGCGGGCCGGGTTCATGCCGGTGACACCGCCGGAATCGACGACGATGATGCGGGCGGAGACGGGCTCGTAGGCGGCGCGGGGAGCGATGGTGCCTTTGGCGACCAGGATTTTGAGCTGGGTGGGGATGATGCCGGTGCTGGTTAACTGATTGAGGCTGAAGGGGATGACGCGCTTGGTGGTGAGCAGGAGGAGCTTGGGATTGTCGGGCGTGGAGCCTTCGACCTCAATGACGGTCGAGAGCCCCATGTCCCAGTAGCGAAGACCGCCGTGGCGGACGGCGGTTTCGACGAAGCGGCCGTCGACGACACTTTTGACGCGGCCTTTGATGCGGAGGGAGTCGCCGTGGAGGTTGTCGGTTTTGCCGCCGACGGGTTGGTCAAAGGCGCCGCCGACACCCGCGGCCATGGCTGCTTTGACGGCGGCGGCGTCGGAGATGCACATGGCCCAGGAATCAGCGTTCTGTTTGAGGAGTTCAGCGAGGATGAACGTGCTGTCGCCAGCGGAGCCACCGCCAATGTTGTCGCCGGCGTCCATGAGGGTGACGGGGAACTGGTCGTTGGCCAGGGCCATCCGGACGGCTTCGGCGGCGGTGGGCGCGGCGAACTGGAGCTGGTCGCGGAGGTTCCAGAGAAGATTGCCCAGGCGTTCGGCTTCGCGCTTGGCGAGAGCGGGGTCGTTATCGGTGACGACGACGGCGCTGGGTCCCATGGCGGGGATGTCGGCGTATTGATAGCCGCCGGCGAGGCTGGCGGCGAGGACTTTGGGGCTCGATTCGATCCGCTTGCTTTCGTCGGTGACGGGCTTGAGCGGGGGCGCGTAGGTGTTGTGGAAGAGGATGTTGAAGAGCATCGGCGGCTTGACGATGGCCTGGGTGGGCTTTACTTTGCCGGAGACGACGTCGGCCATGATTCTGGCCGCCCGGATGCCGCGGAGTTTGGCGTCGAGGTGAGGGTTCTCCTGGTAAGTGAGGAGGGCGGTGGTGAGCTTGACGATTTCCTCGGAGACGTTGGCATGGAAGTCGTGGACGACGATCAGGGGGATACGATCGCCGAAGGCCTGACGGACCCGGCGCACGACTTCGGCGTCGGCATGAGGGTAGCTGTCGGCAACCATCGTGCCGTGGAGGAAGAGGAGGATGCCATCGAGCTTGGGGGCCTGCTTGAGGCGATCGATGAGTTCTTTGGTGAGGGTTTCGAAGGCGGAATCGACGACGGTGCCGATGGTTTGAGGGCCGGCGACGATGGTGGGGTAGAGGGTGAGGCCATATTGCGAGGCGCCTTCGATGAAGCCGGCGGTGGTGTTGTTGGCTTTGGTGGAGACGTCAATGATCTCCTGACCACGGAGGATGCCGCTGGCGCTGCCGGGGCCGGAATCAAAGTCGGCGAGCGTGGTGCGTTTGGGGTTGAAGGTATTAGTCTCGTGAACGATACCGCCGATGGCAATGACGGGCTTGGTTTGGCCTAGGGCGGAGAGGGCCCCAAGCAGCAGGAAGGCGAGACGCATGAGGCCGATGATATCAGCCCCTTAACTCATGACGGGCCTGTTTTTCCCAGGGGCCAAGCTCACTGCGGCGAAATTTGGGAGCGGTTTGAACCGCTTCGATGGCCTTCTGAAAGGCGGCTTTGGCTTCTTCGGGTCGCTGGAGGGAGCGGAGGGCGCGGCCGTAGAGGACGAGACCTTCGGGATCATATTCGCGAGCGTTGACGTAGCGGCCGAGGTGGGTGAGGGCTTCGGCGGAGGAACCGGAAGCGAGAGCGACGGCGCCGAGTTCGCGCCAGACCTGATGGCTGGCGAGTTTGGGATCGAGTTGGGCGCCGCGTTCGAGGAGTTGGCGCGCTTCGGCGTCGTGATCGCCCTGAAGGCGCAGCAGACGGCCCAGTTGGAAGAGCGTTTCGGGTTCGTGGGGGTCAATGGCCAGGGCGCGGCGGAAGCTTCGTTCGGCGTCAGCGTAGGCGCGGCGCTGGGTGTAGATGAGGCCGAGCTGGTAGTGGGCGTCGGCGTCGTGGGGGTTGAGGGTGGCGGCTTCGAGCTGGCGCTTGAAGTTCTGGCGGGCGGAGAGTCCGCCGCCGAGGGATTGGAGGTCGCTGCCGAAGGTCCGGTAGGCGTAGTAAAGCAGCCAGGGCGAGGCAAACAGATAGAGGAAGCTGCCCGAGCCGACCAAAAGGAGGGACGCGCCGGCGGTAGCGAGGAGGCCAAGGAGGGCAGTGGCGGCGGCGAGCGGGGTGTCGACGCCGGTGACGGTGGTGAGAACGGGGACGGCGAGGAAGAGGAAGTAGGCGAGGCCGGCGACCTGAAGGGCGATGATGGCGGCGGGGGCGGCGGGTGGAAAGGTCCACCAGGCGATGGCGACGGGGAGTTGCGCGGCAGTCCAGGCGAAGAGGAGGCCAGCGAGGACGGGCATGTAGTCGCGGAAGAGGATGGTGAGTGCGCCGCCGAGGCGGGCCCAGGCGGCAAGGATCAGGACGCAGACGGGGGCGAAGACAACGCTCATCAGCACGAGGGTTTGGAGGCTGGAGGCGAAATAACGCTGCTCGACACGGCGGCGGACGCCTTCGAAGGCGGCGACGACGTCCTGCGGGGGTTGGCCGGCGAGGCGCGTTTCGAGCGTGAACTCGCGATAGTCGCGCAGGCGGGCCGTATCGGCGCCGATGCTGATGGCGAGGGTGACCACTACGGCCGCGAGCGCGGCGAAGAGGAACCGGCCGTGGTCGAGGACGGCGGAGGCCGCCTTCTTCGGCTTCACGTAGAACCACGCGAGGAACTGGAATTGATCGCCCAGCATAGTCGGCGGATCGGCCAAAAGCCGGAGCATCCGGCTAGAGGAAATCTCTCATTCAGCTTAAGGGAATCGACTGACGGCTACCAAGCGGCGACGCTGCCATCGGCGTGGAAGACGCGGGCCATGGGCTTGGTACCGGCGAACGGGTATTTGGTGAAGGCGGACTCGCTGAGGTCGAAGCCCAGGCCGGGTTTGGTGGGCAGGGGGAACTTGCCGTTCACCATGCGCATGGCGGGGAAGCCGAGCCACTCTTCCCACATCTTTTCGATTTTGCTGGCGACCACGCCGCTGCAGATCTCCTGAACCAGGAAATTGGGAGCGGCGGCGTCGACATGGACGGTGGCGAGGGCGCCGATGGGGCCTTCGCAGGCGTGGGGGGCGATCTTGATGCCGGAAGGTTCAGCCAGCGCGGCGACCTTCCAAAGGGCGGTGATGCCGCCGACGTGGTTGATGTCGGTTTGCAGGATGTCGACGACGCCGAGTTCGACGAGTTCGCGGCAGGAGTAAGCGGCGATGAGGCGTTCGCCAGTGGCGATGGGGGTGGTGGAGCGTTCGGCGATCTTGCGCATGGCCGCGACGTTTTCGGGCGGGCAGGGCTCTTCGATGAAGAGGAGCTTGAGCGGCTCAACTTCCTTGCAGAGGATGGAGGCGACCGAGGGGGACGTTTTGGCGTGGAAGTCGATGCCGATGTCGATGTCCGGGCCTAAGCCGGCGCGCAGGTTCTCGAGATGGCGGACGGCTTGTTTGATCTTGGCGTGAGTCTCGATCCACTCGTAATAACCGGGGATGCCGCCTTTGACGCAGGTGACGCCGAGTTCGGCGGCTTTCTCGCGCACGCTGCGCATTTCGTCGGGCGTGTTGGCGCGGACGTGATAGTAGCCGCGAACGCCGGCGGGATCGAAGGGTCCACCTAAGAGCTTGTAGACGGGCTGACCGAGGAGCTTGCCGCGGATGTCCCAGAGGGCTTGATCGATGCCGGCGATGGCGGAGCCCATGACGGGTCCGGCGCGATAGAAGCTATGGACGTACATCGACTGCCAGTGATGCTCGACCAGCATGGGGTCAGCGCCGATGAGGAACTCTTTGAAGTCGCCGATGCAGGAGATGACGGCGTTAGCTTTGCCTTCAAGGGTGCCTTCGCCCCAGCCGACGACACCGTCGTTGGTTTCGATTTTGACGAAGACGTAAGGACGGTCCGAGTTGTTTTCGTAGGTGACGCCGAAGGCTTTAACGTTGGTGATGCGGGTTTTGGAGCCGACGCTGGAGAGGGCTTCGGCGCCGAGGGGGCGGATGGGGGCGTTGGGCGTTTGGGCTTGGAGGGCGAGGCCGGCGGCGCCGACTCCGCTGACAAAATTGCGGCGCTTCATGCGGCCTCCTGAAAGCGTTCGAGGACGGCGTCGTCGATGGTGAGGCCGAGTCCGGGGGCGGTGGGGAGCGCGACGTAACCGTCGCGGGGGGCGGGCAGGCCGCTGACAAAGTCGTTCGAGAGGGTGCCGATTTGTTGGATGACGAAGTTGGGCATGCTGGCGGCGAGTTGGATGGCGGCGGCGGAAGCGATGGGGCCGCCGTCGTTGAAGGGGGCGACGGCGGTGTAGTAGGTTTCGGCGACGACGGCCAGGCGGCGAATTTGCGAGATGCCGTGCTGGCGAACATCGAGCCGGAGAACGTCAACGGCTTGTTCGCGGAAGAGGTCCGGGACACCGGCGGGGTTGGGGATGGTGCGGCCGAAGCCGAGGGGCGTGACGTTTTCGCGCGAGAGTTTGCGGACGGCGGCGAGGTTGGAGAGGGCGCAGGGTTCATCGAACCAGAGCAGGTGGAACTTTTCGAGGGCGGCGGAGAGGTTGCCGGCTTCGGCGGGCGAGAGCTTACCGTGGGCGTCAAGGACGAAGTCGACGCCGTCGCCGCCTTGTTCGCGGAGGCGGTTCAGGCGTTCGACGGTGCGGGAGACGAAGTTATGACGGGAGCCGGCGGGGTCGGCGAGGGGGACGATGAAGGCGCGTTCGCCGGCGCGCATCTGGGCGGCGAGATCGGTGAGCGGGGTCAGGACGCGGACCTTATAACGAGTGGCTCCGCCGAGCACGCTGTAGATGGGGGCTTTGGACTCTTTGCCGAGCAGGTCGAGCAGAGCCATGTTGAGGGCGGCCTGGACGCGCGGGACGTCGGCCAGCTTGAGGCGCATGACTTCGTAGTTGGAGGGGTCGGCACCGACGGCGGCCGCTTTGAGACGAGCAATTTCGAGGGAAGTGAGCGGGCGCGCCTCACCGTAGCCACGCCAACCGGAGTCGGTTTCGAGGCGCAGGACGGTGGAATCCGGCAGCCGGAAAGCCGTCGCTTTCGTGATCTTCATTTGGAATGAAGGTATATCACACGGCGGCGGGCGGCTTCAGGCGATTAGGGTTTGAGGGAGCCGCGGAACGGGGTGCGGAAGGCCGGCAGGGAGGGGCGGCCGACGGTGACTTCTTCGGCGATCTCGGCGCTGCACTTGCTCAGCATGACGCCCGAGCCGATGGGGACGGCGAGGACGTCGTCGCCGGGCTTGAGCTTGAGGTCCTGCAGGACGTCGGGGGGCAGAATGAGGGCGGTTTCGTTATCGATGGTGCGAACTTTGAGAATGGTCATGAGCAGAGAGAGGATGCCCACAGGCATCCCCTCCCTTATCGACTAGCGTTGATTGGCCTTGAGGATTTTCTTCCGAAGGCGAATCGATTTCGGAGTGACTTCGACCAGCTCATCGTCCTGGATGAACTCGATGGCCTGCTCCAGATTGAGGAGCTTGGGCGGGACGAGGCGGATGGCTTCGTCGGAACCGGAAGCGCGCATGTTGGAGAGCTTCTTTTCCTTGACGATGTTGACGGTGAGGTCCGAGTCGCGCGAATGTTCGCCGACGATCATGCCTTCGTAGACATCGGTGGCGGGTTCGACGAAGAGTTCGCCGCGTTCCTGAAGGTTGAACATGGCGTAGCCGGTGACTTTGCCGGCGCGATCGGAGATGAGCGAGCCGGTGGGGCGCATGGGGATGTCGCCCTGCCATTCGATGTAGCCGTGGAAGAGGGCATTCATGATCGCGGTGCCGCGGGTATCGGTGAGCATCTGGCTGCGGAGACCGATCAGGCCGCGGGAGGGAATCAGGAACTCGAGGCGGGCGCGGCCCGAACCGTGGTTGACCATCTTCTCCATCTTGGCTTTGCGGATGCCGAGCTTTTCGATGACGACGCCGACGTACTCTTCGGCGACGTCGATGGTGAGCATTTCGAGCGGCTCCATGGTCTGGCCGTCGATCTCGCGGGTGATGATCTGCGGGCGGCCGACGGTGAGTTCGTAGCCTTCGCGGCGCATCATTTCGATGAGGATGGCGAGTTGGAGTTCGCCGCGGCCCATGACCTTGAAGGCATCGGGGCCACCGGCGTCTTCGACGCGAATCGAGACGTTGGTGAGGAGTTCTTTATCGAGACGATCGCGCAGGTTGCGCGAGGTGACGAATTGACCTTCGCGGCCGGAGAACGGCGAGTTGTTGATCGTGAAGGTCATCGCGATCGTGGGCTCGTCGATTTGGATCTTGGGCAGCGCTTTGGGGGTTTCGGCGCTGGTGACGGTTTCGCCGATGGTGATGCCTTCGACGCCCGCGATGGCGAGGACGTCGCCGGGGACGGCATAGGTTTCGTCGACGCGCTTCAGGCCTTCGAAGGAGAACATCTTGGTGATGCGCGTTTTCTGAATGCTGCCGTCGAGCTTGCAGATGGAAACGTCGTCGCCGTGCTTGAGCGTGCCGTTGAAGATGCGGCCGATGGCGAGACGACCGAGGAAGTCGCTGTAGTCGAGGTTGGCGACCAGCAGTTGGAGCGGCTCTTCGGGGTCGCCGGCGGGCGGCGGGATGTGCTTGATGATGGCTTCAAAGAGCGGCTCGAGGGTTTCGCTGGGATCGTCGAGGGAGTTCTTGGCGATGCCGGTTTTGGCGATGCAGTAGACGATGGGGAAGTCGAGTTGTTCTTCGGTGGCGTCGAGATCGATGAACAGGTCGTAGACTTCGTTGAGGACTTCCTGAGCGCGAGCGTCGGGACGGTCGATTTTGTTGATGACGAGGATCGGCTTGAGCTTGGCTTCGAGGGCCTTCGCGAGGACGTAGCGGGTTTGGGGAAGCGGGCCTTCGCTGGCGTCGACGAGGAGCATGACGCCGTCGACGATCTTCAGGGCGCGTTCCACTTCGCCGCCGAAGTCGGAGTGACCCGGGGTGTCGACGATGTTGATCTTGACGTCGTGATAACGCACGCCCGTCGTTTTGGCGAGAATCGTAATTCCGCGTTCGCGTTCGAGTTCGTTCGAATCCATCGCGCGTTCGGCTTGCGCTTCGTTCGCGCGATAGATGCCGGACTGACGGAACATGGCATCCACGAGCGTGGTTTTGCCATGGTCGACATGCGCCACGATGGCGATGTTTCGAATCTGTTGATTAGCTTTTGAGGGTGGAGTGGACATCCTATCTAACCAGAATCGCAGGTCTGGTGAGAACTTGCAGCCGCTACAATAAGAGAATCCATGTCTGAAAACTCACCCGCGCGGCCCACAGTCGTGATCGTCGGCCGGCCGAATGTCGGGAAGAGCACGCTTTTCAATGCCTTAATCGGCCAACGGCGCTCGATCGTCGGCGATGAGCCGGGTATCACCCGGGACCGAATTGAAGGCGAAGCAATTTATGATCACAAGCCATTTCACCTGATTGACACGGGTGGAATTCTGCCACATGACCAGGCGTTAATCCCGAGCGAGATCTTTCGCCAGGCGCGCACGGCTTTCGAACAGGCCGATCAGATCATCTTTGTGATCGACGGCCGCGGCGAGATTACGGGAGTGGATCGCGAGCTATCGCAGTTACTGAAACGGCTGGGTAAGCCGGTGACGGTGGCGGTGAACAAGATCGATCATCCGAAGCGGGAAGACCTGGCGGTGGAGTTCTACTCGCTGGGGTTTGAGCATCTGTTCGGGGTGTCGGCCGAGCATCGGCGGGGGCTCGAAGAAATTCTGGATCATGTGACGGCGGACTTTCCGACGGCGGAGCCGGAGCCGATGGTGCCGCGCGACATGCGTCCGATTCGCGTGGCGATCGTGGGCCGGCCGAATACGGGCAAGTCGACGCTGTTGAATGCGCTAACGGGGAGCGACCGGGCGATTGTGAGCCCGATTGCGGGCACGACGCGCGATGCGGTGGACGAGACGATCGAGCACGACGGGCGCGAGTATACGTTCATCGATACGGCGGGCATTCGCCGCAAGGGCAAGACGCACGAGATGGCGGAAAAGCTCTCGGTGGTGATGGCGCGCAAGCACATCGAGTCGGCGAATGTGGTGCTGATGGTGGTGGATGCGGTGGAGGGTCCGACGGCGCAGGACGCGACGATCGCGGGCTATGCGCACGAGGCGGGCTGCTGCGTGGTGCTGTGCGTGAATAAGTGGGACCTGATCAGCAAGAAAGACAAGAAGGTCTTTGAGCAGCAGGTGCGCGATGAGATGAAGTTTCTGGAGTATGCGCCGCTGGAGTGCATTTCGGCGAAGTTGGGGACGGGGGTGAAGCGGCTGTTTAAGCTGATTCGCGAGAGCTATGAGTCGGCGGGTGTGCGCGCGTCGACGGGCGAGTTGAACCGCTTCCTCGAGTTCCTGAAGACGGAAACGGACATCAAGCTGAAGTACATGACGCAGGTGAGCGTGCGGCCTCCGACGTTTGTGCTGTTTGCGGAGTCGCGGGCGGAATTGCATTTCTCGACCGAGCGTTTTTTGATCAATCAGTTGCGGAAGCGTTTTGGCTTTAAGGGCACGCCGGTGCGCATCAAGCTGAAGAAGCCGGAGCGGCACGAGCGGAGCGCCAATGCTCATTAGCCTCTTGCTGCTGGTGGCGGCGGCGCCGTTGCTGGAGAAGGTGGACGTGTTTCAGGCCGGCGAGCAGGGCTATGCGATTTATCGCATTCCGGGCCTGGTGGTGACGGGCAACGGCACGGTGCTGGCGTATGGCGAGGCGCGGAAGACGCAGCGCGGCGATTGGGGCACGATCGACATCATGATGCGCCGGTCGACGGACGGGGGCAAGACGTGGTCGGCGATGCGGTCGATCGCGCAGGTGCCGGGGGAGAAGAAGAAGAATCCGGTGGCGCTGGCGCAGAAGCTGGCCACGACGAACGAAGTGACGTACAACAATCCCGTGGCAATGCCAGGCAAGGCCAAGGGGACGGTGCACTTGGTGTTTTGCCTGGAGTACATGCGCGCCTTCTACATGCGCAGCGATGACGACGGGCTGACGTTCACCGCGCCACGGGAGATCACCGGAGCGTTCGAGGGCTTTCGGCCGAAGTACGACTGGAAGGTGCTGGCGACCGGACCGGGGCACGGCATCCGGCTGAAGAACGGGCGGCTGGTGATTCCGATTTGGCTATCGCTGGGCACGGGCGGCCATGCGCATCGGCCATCGGTGGCGGGCACGATTTATTCGGATGACGAAGGGAAAACCTGGAAGGCGGGCGAGATCGCGCTGCCGAACGAAGGCGAGTTCACGATTCCGAACGAGACGGCGGCGGTGCAGTTGGCCGATGGCCGGGTGCTGCTGAACTCGCGCACGGAGAGCACGGCGCAGCGGCGGTTGTTGACGACGAGCCCGAACGGGGCGACCGGGTGGTCGCAGCCGGCGTTCCACGAGCAGTTGGTGGAGCCGATCTGCATGGGCACGATGGCACGGCTGAGCCTGAAGCCGACGCGGCTGCTGTTTGCCAATCCGGACAATCTTTCGCGGGCCGATGGCAAGGAAGCGCCGGGCAAGCCGCGCGACCGGAAGAACGTCACGGTGCAGTTGAGCTACGACGAAAGCAAGACCTGGACGGTGAAGAAGCCGATCGAGGTCGGTTACTCCGGTTACAGCGATCTGGCGGTGCTGCCGGACGGAACGATCCTGCTGCTGTATGAGCGCTCCGCCGAGGGCGCCAAACAATTCGCGCCGATCGCATTGACGGTGGCGCGGTTCAATCTCGAATGGCTGACCGATGGCCGCGACGCCATCCGCAAATAAGGAACACAAATTCTCATGTCTTCTTTGCAGGGCATTCTGCCCGCAATCCTTACGCCGCTGAACGCGGACGAGACGCTGAACGTCCAGGCGTTCGAGGCGCTGATTGAGCATCTATACGGTGAGGGCGTGGATGGCCTTTATGTCTGCGGCAATACAGGCGAGGGGTTGTCCTTGTCGACGGAGGTACGGGAACTGGCCACCGAAGTGGCGGTGCGCAATTCGCCGAAGGGTAAGCAGGTGATCGTGCATACGGGGTCGACGCAGACGGTGGAAGCGCTGCGATTGACGAAGCATGCGTCGCGCACGGGAGTCGCCGCGGTATCGAGCCTGCCACCGGGCACGGCATTCAGCTTTGGCGAAATCAAGACTTACTATGAGACGCTGGCGGCGGCGGCGGAAGCGCCGTTTCTGATCTATTACTTTCCGAGCCTGGCGCCGCCGCTTTCGATCGAGCAGATGGAAGTGCTTTGCGATTTGCCGAATGTGGCGGGCTTGAAGTTTACGTCGTTCGACTTCTACACGATGCGGCAGTTGTTGCGGCGCGGGTCGGTGGTGTTCAACGGGCCGGATGAGATGCTGGCGGCCGGCTTGTTGCTGGGCGTGCATGGCGGGATCGGCAGTACGTACAATGTGATGCCGAAGCAGTTCCTGGAGCTTTATCAGCATGCGCGAGCACAGCGTTGGACCGAAGCGGTGGCGGTGCAGGATCGGATCAACCAGATGATCCGGCTGTTGCTGAGCATGCCGATTCTACCGGCGCTGAAGCAGATTATGACGTGGCGCGGGATTCCGTGCGGGCAGGCGGTGGGTCCGCGGCGCGGGCTGACGGCGGAAGAGACGGAACGGCTGCGGAAGGAACTGGCGGCCTGGGAAGCGGCGGCCTAACCGGCCTGGGCGCTTTTGCGGCGGCCGAACTCGGGGAGTTGGACGACGTCTTCGCTGGGGACGGGTTCGACGGGTAGGCCGGCGTCCTGCCAGCTTTTGAGGCCGCCATCGATCACGTAAGTCTCGACACCGCAGGAGCGGAGGTGGAGAGCGACGCGGACGCTGGTGGCTTCGCGATAGCAAGTGCAGTAGAGGTAGACCTTGGTGGCGGGGGGAAGGTCCGGGGCGACGGCGGCAAGGCGGTTGGGCTCGATGCGCTGGGCGCCTTTGATCCGTTGCGCGCCCGCTTCGTAATAGCCGTGGCTGCGGACGTCGAAGACAGCGGCGTCCGGTTCCAGGGCGGCGACATCGGCGGAGACGCGGGGGACCGTCTTGAGAGAGACTTGCTGGCGGCTTTGCCAGTAGCGCCAGCCGAGGAAACCGACGAGGCCCAGCAGGGCGACGACTTCGATGACGCGGCCGGCGGCCTGGACGGCGGGAAGGACGGCACGCACGAGGTCGCCGGCGAGGAAGCCCAGCGAGAGATAGACGCCGGTGTAGAGAGCGGCGCCGGCGGCATCGAGCGCGAGGAACTCGGGGGCGCCCATGCGCATACTGCCGGCGAGCGGGGCGGCCAAAGCACTGAGTCCGGGGACGAACTTGGCGAGGACGAGGGTGACGCGTCCGCGCTTATAGAACTTTTCGGCTGAGGTGAGGATGCAGGCTTCGGGATTGGTGGTGACGCGGCAGAGGATGCCCAACAGCCACCAGCCGGTGTAGCGGCCAAGGATGTAGAGAATGATGTCGCCGAGGAGGAGGCCGGTGAAGCCGGCGAGGACGAGCAGAGGGAGCGAGACGACTTTCTGAGCGGCGGCGGCACCGGCGGCTAAAAGAGCTAACGCCGCCGGAATCGGCACCCCGGACGCTTCGAGCAGACAAAACCCAAAGAGCAGGGCGGGGCCATGCTGTTTGATGAGCTGCAGGATTTCGTCCACAACAGGTTTAGACTCCGACGGCGTGGTTCGAGATTCAGACGGGCTTAGCGCTGCAAGGCGCCGGCGCGACCCATGATCGGCCAAACGTCGACCAGCTTCTCGTTTTCAAAGACGTAGTAGCGGTCGTAGACGTTGGTGGAGGTATCGAGGTTCGAGCAAAGGAGCTCGACGCGTTCGCCGAGCTTGAAGCCATTACCTTCGGTCCACTTGAGGATGCCGTATTCAGCGCCCTGGTTTTCGACGATGACTTCGGGGCGGCCGAGGACCCGGTCCGTGGGTTTGAGCATGGCTTTGTTGCCGGCGTCGATGGTGACCTGGCCTTTGTGATTCTGGCTGATGACGGTGGTCATGACGGCCATGGAGGGCTTGAAGTCGGTGTATTCGGTGGGGTTCGACTTGCCGCCGACGCGTTCATAGAGGGTGTCCATGAAGACGTAGGAACCGGCCTGGAGTTCGGTGAGGCCGATCTCTTTGTCGATGTTGTAGGTGCCGGTGCTGCCGCCGGTGATCATCGCGACGTTTAAGCCGGCTTTGCGGCAGAGCATGGCGGTATCAACGACGGGCTTGACGTCAAGGATCGACTTCTCGCGGCGTTGCTCCCAGCCTTTGGTGTGGGAGGCGCCACCGGAGTAACCCATGCAGCCCATGAACTTGAGGTTCTTCTTCTTGTCGATGCTTTGGGCAAGGGCGAGGCCCGGGGCGCCGTTGGCGTGGCCGGCGCGGGTGAGGCCGGCGTTCAAGTCGACAAGGAGGTTGAGCCTGACTTTGGAGGCCGCGGCGGCTTCATCGAGGAGGTCGACGGTGATGGGGTCGTCGGCGACGGCCATGAAGGTAGGGTCTTTCATGGCGAGGGCGATAGTGCGGGCGATCTTGTTCTTGCCGGCGGCCTGGCTCGAGTAAAGCACGTTGGGGATGCCGGCGCCGACCATCAATTCGGCTTCGGCGACGGTGGCGCACGTGATGCCCAAGCTGCCGAGAGCGACTTGGCGCTTGGCAATGTTGGTGGACTTGTGGATCTTACAGTGGGCACGCAGATCGATGCCGTTGGCCTTGGTGTAGGTGGCCATCGTTTTGAGATTGCGTTCGAAGGTGGGCAGGTCGACCACCATGGCAGGGGTCGGGAGGTCCTCTTTGGTGATCCCGGTGAAGTCACGTTTGGCGATCTTGGCCTCGATGTCGGCATACCGGAACGGTCGGGCGGCAAAAGCCGGCGCGGCAAGCGCGCTGGCAAGTAGGGATCGGCGCGAGAGCATGGCCAATGATATCGCAACGCCGGCGGGCGGAAGCCTAATCGAGACGGGTGAGTTTGAGAATCTGCTTGCCGTTGTTGCGCTGGAAGACGCCGCCGCTGTTGCCAGCGATGGTGGAGCTTTCGCGGTCGCGGACGAGTTCGAGGACGCCGTCCTTGAGAGTGCCGGTGAAGCGGAGGCGGGTGTCGTTGATCTGGTTGCCGCTTTGTTCCTGGACGAGGACGACAAAGATGACGGTGTCGCCGACGGCTTTGCCTTCGGAGACAGGAGAACTGCCGCGATCGTCGTAGAGCTTGCCGGTGACTTTGGTGCCGGATTGTTCGAGCTTGAGGGTGACGTCCTGGGGACCGAGGCGCGTGCTGACCTGGCCGGTCCAGATGCCGGTGAGGTCGGCGGCAAGGCAGAGGCTGAGGAGCCAGGTCATGAGGCGGCCTTGACGAGTCCGGGAACGGGGCCGGTGCTATCGGCGAAGCGTTCGACGGGAGCGCCGAAGGCATCGAGCATGGAGACGTAGAGGTTGGCGAGCGGGGCGTCGTCGCCCATGACGCGGTGATGGCCGGTTTCGAGGCGTCCGCCGGCGTTGCCCGCGACGACGATGGGGAGCTTGTGGGGGTCGTGCTTGTTGCCGTCGCTCAGAGCGGAGGCGAACAGGATCATCGAATTGTCGAGGACGGTGGATTCGCCTTCCTTCATCTCGCTCAAGCGCTGGAGGAGGTAGGCGTACTGCTGCACGTGCCAGCGGCTGATGATTTCGTACTGGCGGAGCTTGTCGGGATCCTTCTGATGGTGCGAGACGTCGTGGTGGCCGGCGCTGACTCCTTCGAGGAAGCGGAAGCTGACGTTCGAGACAGCGTTGCCGAACATGAAGGTGCTGACGCGGGTGGTGTCGCTTTGGAAGGCGACAGCCATCATGTCGAGCATGAGCTTGACGTGCTCGGCGTGGTCTTTCGGATTTTCGGTGGGGGCGAGGCGGGCGTCGATGGGGACGCGAGGCTTCCAGGCTTGGGCGCCGCCGGCCTGGGCGCGGTGGACGCGCTCTTCGAGCGAACGCATGACGGAGAGGTATTCGTCGAGGCGGAGTTTGTCAGCCTGGCCGACTTCGCCACGGAGGCGCTTGGCGTCGCCGAGCACGCGGTCGAGGAGGAGCGAATCAAGCTTGGCAGCCTTGGCTTGCTGGCCGTTGGCGGCGCCGAAGAGGCGTTCGTAGACCGAGCGGGGGTTGATTTCGCGGGCGAGGGGCGTGGTGGCGTTGGCCCAGGCGATGTGCGAGCCGTAGACGCGGGTGTAGCCGACGACGGCGTCGACGCCGATGGCGACAGGAGTGACGCCGAGTTCGAGCGACGGCAGGGGCGTCTCCATCTTGACTTTAAGGGCGGCTTGTTGGTCGAGCGAGATGCCGTTGGCGATGTCGGCGCCGGGGGTCTTCTTGATGGTGGCGCAGGTGAGGATGGCGGCCTCTTTGACGTAATGGCCGTCGCCGCCTTTGGAGTTCTGATTCCAGAAGTTGGAGAAGATGTTGAGCTGGTTTTTGAAGGGGGCCAGGGGCGAGAGCGTCTGGCCGAGTTCGAAGTCGCGGCCGGAGCCTTTGGGCGTCCAGGCGTCGACGTTCACGCCGTTGGGCATGTAGAGGGCAGCGAGGCGAACCGGCGGAGCGGCCGTAGTGGGGGCGGCCATGACTTCCAGCCAGGGCAGGCCGAGGGTGGCACCAACTCCTCGAAGCAACGTGCGGCGTGAGAACGACTTCATGGCTTTTTCAGCTCCTTAAGCACCACCGGCGGCGCGCCGGGTTGATAGCGAAACGGGACACTGGTCACGATGGCCGCAATGAGAGATTGCGCCTTGTAGCCATTGTCTCGCACTTCGGCAACGATCTGGTCGACGGCACAGGAGTCCTCGAGGGTGAGGCCGCGGCCGAGGGCGTAGCCGAGCATGCGGTTGGTGAGGTTCCGGATGACGAGGTCTTTCCGGTCCATTAAAGCTTGGCGGAGGGCGTCGGGCCCGTTGATTTTGGTGCCGTCGGAGAGTTCGCCGGAGGCGTCGATGGGTTGGTCGGCTTCGGTGTCGCGCCAACGGCCGAGGACGTCGTAGTTTTCGAGGGCGAAGCCGAGTGGGTCGATGCGGCTGTGGCAACTGGCACAGACGGGGTTCGCGCGGTGTTGGGTGAGGCGGGCGCGAACGGTCTTCGCCGGGGCGCCGGGCTTGTCCTCTTCGAGCGCGGGAACGTCGGGAGGAGGAGGCGGCGGCGGAGTGCCGAGGAGCGAATCGAGGATCCAGGCGCCGCGAAGGACGGGGCTGGTGCGGTAAGGGTAGGACGAGACGGTGAGCACGGCGCCCATGCCGAGGAGGCCACCGCGGCGGCTGCCTTCGGGGACGGAGACCCATTGGGGTTGGGTGGCCGCGTTGGCGTTGAGCGGCATGTTGACGTTGTAGAGCTTGTTGAGGTGGCGGGTGCTGATGGTGTGATCGGAGTCGATCAGGTTGAGCAGGGACAGGTCATTGGCCAGCAGGTGGCGCAGGAAGAGGACGGGCTGAAGGCGAACGTCGCTGCGGACGTCTTCGTCTTTGGCGTAGGCGGGGAAGAGCTTGGCATCGGGGGCTTTGTCGCCCATGAGGTCGCGGGTGTGGAGCCACTGCTCGGTGAAGCGGCGGGAGAACTCGAGCGCCCGGTCGTTGCGGAGCATGAGGCCGATGAGCTTTTTGAGAACGGCGGGGTCGTGGAGCTTGCCGGCGGCGGCGAGGTCGGTGAGGAGTTCGTCGGGCATGGTGCCCCAGAGGAAGTACGAGAGGCGGGAGGCCATGGCGTACTGGTCGATGAGGCGGGGGTTGGGGCCGGGGTTTTGCGGCTCGGTGCGGAAGAGGAACAGGGGCGAGACGAGGGCGCCGCGCAACGAGAAGAAGATGGCGGGTTCGAAGGGCTGGCCCTGGCGCAAGGCGGAGTCGAAGAGAGCGAGGTAGGGGGCGATGTCCGCCTCGGTGACCGGGCGGCGGAAGGCGCGGGGCAGGAAGTTCGCGAAGATCTTGCGGGCGGCTTGCTGGGGGGTGACGCCGGGCCCAGGCTTGGCGACGAGGATTTTGTAGCGGGACTTGAACTCGCGGGCGGCGAAGTCCATGGCGAATTGGGCGGCGGCCATGTACTTTTCGGCGTGGAGGGGCGAGAGGAAGAGCGTCTCGGCGGCGTTATCGAAGCCTTCGCCACCAGCTCCGTCGGCGGGGAGCGAAGCGCCGATGTCCATGTGCATGTCGAGGAGGTCGCGCAGAGTGGCCGTGTATTCATCGCGGTTCAAGCGGCGGATGGGGGCGCGGGTGGCTTTGACGGGGCCGGTGCCGCAGACTTCGGCGTGGAGCGTCGTATCGACCCATTTGGTGAAGCGTTCGCGGGCGTCGAGGGGCGGGGCGAGCGAATTCTTGGGCGGCATCTCGCCGTTGCGGACGCGGTTGGCGAGCGAAGTCCACTTGTGAGACTGGGCTCGGAAGCTTTCCGGGGTCGCGACCTGCTTCAGGGCGAATCCGCCAACGGAGGCAGTGTGGCACTTGGCGCAGTACTGCTTGAGGAAGGCTTGTCCGTCGTCGAACGGCGCGTCGGCCGCGAGAGAAGTAAGGACGAGTAGAGCCGTTAACACCACCTTCATCAAATCATGAATTCGTCCTGCCGACGAGTCCCCAAACGGCTATACTTTGCCGATATGAATCCCTCGCGACGAGAACTGGGACTGTTGCTGGCGGCGATGCAGGCGCCGGCGCAGGAGGCGCTGCCCTCAAAAGCGTATCGATATGACGATCTGCCGGTGAAGGCGAACGCGCAGAACGGGAACAAGTCACGGGCGATTTTGGACGGGAAAACGCACACGGGTTACCGGATTGAGATGCATGAAACGGAGTTAGCGGCAGGGACGGCGCCGCATCCGCCGCACTCGCATGTGCATGAAGAGATTGTGATGGTGCGGGAGGGGACGATCGAGGTGACGGTGAAGGGTGTGGCGAGCCGGCTGGGGCCGGGGAGCGTGGCCTATGTGGCGTCGAATGAGGAGCATGGCTGGCGGAACGTGGGAGAGACGCGCGCGCGTTACACGATCCTGACGCTGCGGGGTTAAATGTTGACTGCGGCCGGCTGCCGGAGCAGGCAGCAACGCTTGAGGGAAGTGCTCGCGAGCGAGCGCTGGGACTTTTTTGTCACGACCAACTATCGGACGGTGTATTGGCTGACCGGCGTGCTGGGCGGGGCCGAGGTGCCTTGCTACTTCATCATGTGGGCGGATGGGCGGACACGGCTGATTTCGGGGGCGGCGCTGCCCGAGGGGGCGCCGGTAGACGATTACCGGCCATTGGAGACGTACTCGATTCAACGCACGATCACCGATCTGCCGGGGGATGCGGCGCGTTTGGCGGAGTTGCCAAGGGGCGGACGCTACGGCGTGGAGGGGCTTTTGACTGTGCCGGGGGAGCGTTGCGATGGCTTACCGGCGGTGTTGCGGCTGCGGAAGGGCAAGGACGAGGATGAGGTGGACGAGATCCGCGCGAGCTTGCGGCTGTGCTCGGCGGCGTATGCGCGGGCGCGAGAGGTGATCGCGCCGGGGCTGACGGAGATCGATGTCTTTGTGGCGATGCAGGAAGCCGTGGTGCGGGCGGCGGGCGGCGCGGCCGTGCTGAAGGGCGATTTCGCGGTGGGGCAGCGCTCGATTGCGGGCGGCGGCGCGCCGACGTCGCGGGTGCTGGCGGAAGGCGATCTGTATCCCCTGGACATTTTTCCGGAGACGGCGCTGTACTTCGGCGACACGTGCCGGACGTTTTCGGTGGGGCGTCCGAGGGAGGATCAGGAGCGGGCGTACCTGGCGGTCCGCGAGGCGACGAAGCTGGCCGAGAGTCTGGTGAAGCCGGGCGTGAAGGCGAGCGCGGTCTATCAGATGGTGAAGGAGCATTTGGACGCGCAGCCGTGGACGGAGAAGAGCTTTTTCCATCACGTGGGCCATGGCATTGGTCATCACGGGCACGAAGCGCCGCGGATCATTCCGGGGACCGACGATGTGTTTGAGGTGGGCGACGTGTTCACGATCGAGCCGGGGGTGTATGTGCCGAGTTTGGGGGGCGGTCTGCGGCTGGAGGACAACTACGTGCTGCGGGCGGATGGGCTGGAGAATCTGTTCGATTTTCCGTTTGGGCTTTAGGGAAGGCGGAGAATCAAGCCGGTGACGGCCTGCTGGGAGGCGATGGAGATCAGTTTGGTGAGCGCCGGCTGGCCGGGTCGGCGGGCCGTGATCCGGTACTGGCCGACGCTGAGTTCTTCGACCCGGAACCGGCCATCGGGGTCGGTGCGTGCCTGGCGCAACACTTCGCGCGGATGCGGGGCGACGGACTCCACGTCGACGTAGACACCTTCAGCGGATCGGCCGGCGGCGTCAAGCACGGTGCCGGAGACGCTCATTTCTTCGATAAAGGTCGCATTCACCTCGTAGGCGGAGGTGGCGGTGATGGGGATCAGGCCGGGCGACTCGCGGCGTCTCGGATGATAGCCGAAGAAGCCTTGCGAACGAAGGCCGGGCAGGAGCGGAGTGTCGAGGCGGTAGTTGCCCGGCGGGAGATGGGCGAACTCGTAGGCTCCGTCCTGATTGGTGAGGGTGTCGCGGGTGAGATTCGCGCCACGGACGATGACGCGAACGCCAGCCAAGGGGAGGGTGACGCGACGGCGGGCTTGGGGGGAGTAGACGTGCTGTTGGAGGACTCCGGCCAGTCGATTGCCGGTGGCGGACCGGGGAAGGCCGCGGAGGAAGAGCAGATCGCTACCGACATGGCTTGGACGAAGGGTTTGGCTACAGGCGGCATCGATCCACAGGGAGCGACGCCGATACTGGAGGAACCAAAGCTGACGTTTGCCCGCCACTAAGTCGGCGGAGAAATAGGGGATGAGGACAGAGACGCGCTCCCCTCGTTTGATGCCTTTGAAGGGCTCGATGACCCGAACGCGGAACTGGAATTCGGGTTCACCTTCCTCACCACGACCGGCGGCGAAGCGTTCGGTTTCTCCCAGGAAGACGACCTTCGAACGCGCGAATATTTCCGGGGCGGTAGCTCCGGCCAAGCACGTTGTCGCGTGGCCAACGGCGGAGCTCAGGAGGAGCAGCAGGAAGAGCCGCATGGCTCCAGTGTCCCGCTTTTACTGAGTGAAGGTGATGGTGGAGTGAGCGGTGGCTTTTCGGAAGTCGTAGCACTTCATCGAGTAGCTGCCGTTGCGCTTGAAGAACCAGATGGCGTCGACTTTGAACTCGCCGCTGCCGCGGACGGGAAACCAGACGTCGCCGAACTTGTCGTACTCGATTTTGAAGCCAAGGTCGCGGAGGTTGGTGCCGAGGAGAACTTTGACGGCCAGCGGCATTTTGAACTCGAGGAAGCTGCTGATGAAGACGGGCTGGAAGGAATCCTTGTCGACGAGCACTTCGCCTTCCCAGGGGTCACCTTCGTATGAGTACTTGCCGTGCTTTTTGGGCTTGTATTCGACGACGTAGACGGAGCGGCCGCGGAACTCGGAGTCCGGCTGGCGGGTGAAGATGTAGCCCTTCACTTTGTCGCCGGCGAGGGGGAAGACGTTCGGGCCGAAGACGTCGCGCCAGCCGCCCTGGTTCTGTTCATCGCTGCCGGAGGCGAGTTCGCTGACCCAGTCGTCGAGGCTGTCTTCGTCTTCGGGCAGGGCAGCCTGATAGGTAAGCAGGCTGCCCTTGACCCGTCGCTGACCGGAGACAGAGAGTAACTCCCGCTTGACCGCCTTCTCCGAGGGCAGCACGCGAAAGGTGCGGGTTTCCTCGCGCATCAGCGTCTTGTTGCGCTGGGTGCTGCGAGCGAAGACCTCCTGCGTGAAGACCCAGTGTTGGCGAGCCTCCTGCGCGCGCGTCTGATTTTCGATGACGCGCTCCATGATCTCGCCGGCGGTGAGGTAGGTTTCGGGTGCGAAACAGGTGAGGGCGAGCATGGCGGTGAGCATGGCGGGCTATTCGTCCTTGTCTTTGTTCTTGCCCTTGTTGTCTTTCCTGTCGTGGTCGTCGTTGAGATGGGGGATGCCGAACTTGCCGCCGAGGCGGGCAACTTTGGCGAGGTCGAGGACGCCGACGATGTTCACGACGGTGAGTTCGCGGGGCTCGGCGGAGAGGAGGACAAAGCCATCGGATTTACCGTCGGGACCCTGGTGGAACATGATCTCGGTGAAGCCGTTACGTTCTTTGACGCTGATGAGGCTGGTCCACTTGGAGTCGCCTTTGAGCTTGCTGCGAATGCCTTCCACGTCGGCGACGCTGTAGGAGCCTTCCTTGTCGAACTCGAGGTTAAAGACTTTGACGCGCCGCAACCCCTGGGCGACGTCGCCGAGGTCGCCGCCGGCCAGGCCGGAGAAGCCTTTGACGAGGTTCATCTGCTCGGGGCCGAGGTCAATGTTGGACGATTCGCGCGCCTTCGCCTCCAGCCCTTTGAGCACGCTCAGATCGACTTCCTGAGCCGTCAGGGGGCACGCCAGACACAACAGCATCATGATTTTTTTCATTGCAAGTTCTCCTCGTTCTGATCGGCGCGCAGATGGATCACCCGGGTTTCGGGGGCTCGCACCTGCTGCTCGACTTTGCCCAACCGGTCAGCAACCAGACGCAGAGCCTGCTCGAGTTTGAGGGCGGTATTTTCCGCTTCGAGCCGGCGCTGTCGCTCCGCCTGATACTGCCAGCCAAGGCCGGCTACCAACAAGACGATCGCGGCCACGGCGAGCCAATGCAGCGTGGTCCAGCGCCGACGCCCTTCGGCTTTGGCGATGATCCGTGCGGCGAGACCGGCCGGCGCATCCTGCCGGCGCAAGGCCTTCCTCAATTGGATTTCGATGTCTTGCATATCTGCTCCTTTCGCCGCAGGCGCTCTCGCAACAGGCCGAGGGCGCGATGCAGACGACTCTTCACGGTCGCTACGGGCAATTGCAGTGCTTCGGCAATTTCCATGGGTTCCATGTCCTCCTGATAGCGAAGGATGGTGACGACACGGGCCGTGGCGGGAAGGGCCGCGAGACTTTCCCGCAGGTGACGGTTCATCAGCGGGTCGACCTGCCGGTCGAGCGCTGCTGGTTCCGGCACCTGGTAAAGGCCAGGCCCCTTCCGGAACTTCAACCGCCGCACTTCGTCGACGCACCGGTTGGCAGCGGCGCGCCGCAGCCAATAACGGACGTGATCCGCCGACTCCATCTGATGCAAATGCTGATGGAGACTCAGGAACACATCCTGGGTGACTTCTTCAGCCAGAGCGCGGTTTTCCAGCGAGTGATAAGCCAGAGAAAACACCATGTTCTGGTGGGCGTGCACGATTTCGGCAAAGGCTGGCAAACTCGCCATTCTGACAACCTAATACGCTTCAACCGGCGGATCGAATGCAGACTTTTTCGCGGGGGCGCGGCGTACTACTTCTGTCGTAAGCGTCAACCTGATTTTCTCTGGTCCTAGCGTGTTTTGGGTTTGCCCCGCAGTGGAAGTTGCTTAATTCAAAGGGGGTTCACTCTGAATTGTGAACTAAGTATGAATTCTCGGACAAAGCTTTTTGGATCTGCGAAAGGGTCGAGTACTTTAGACACAGATCATTCGGAGGAATTGCCCGTTCATGCCTTGTCTCACCCGACTATGGCCCTTGCTGCTGTTGGCGGCAAGCGCATCCGCGGAGATTACGGTTTACCACACGGTGACCAGTGTGCCGAAGGGAACCACGCGACAGTTTACGGCTTACGTGCCGCATACACCGAATACGGTGACGTGGTCGGTGAACGGGGTGACCGGGGGCAGCGCGATGTACGGGACGGTGACGCAGAACGGCCTGTACACGGCGCCGGCGGCGGTGCCGGCGGATAACGTCGTCTTCGTGGCGGCCACCAGCACGGCGTATCCGAACATTACGGGCAAGGCGACGGTGACGATCACCCAGCCGCAGCCACAACTGTGGAGCGTGAATCCGCGGACGGCAAGTGCGGGCGCCGTGGTGGAGCTGTCGCTGAACGGGAGCGATTTGATTCCAGAAGCGACGGTGACGGTGAACAACGTCGCCTGGACGACGACTTACGTCAGCAAGACGAGTGTGCGAGCGCGAGGGACGTTTGCGCAGGCGGGAACGTTTGCGGTGCGCGTGGTGCATCCGAATCCGGGCGGGTTGACGAGTCCGGCGGTGAACGTGACGGTGACCAGTTCGGGGACGGGCGGGACGACGCCGGTGGCGGTGACGCCGTCAGCGGCGAGTGTGCAGTTGGGGCAGGCGCAGCAGTTCACGGCAAATACAGCGGTGACGTGGTCGGCGACGGCGGGGAGCATTTCGGCGACGGGCTTGTACACAGCACCGGGGACGATGCCGGCGTCGCCGACGGTGACGGTGCGGGCGACCAGCACGGCCGACACCTCGCGCTTCGCCACGGCGACGGTGACGTTGCAGGCGGCACCCGCACAACCGAACCCGGCGTTGCTGACGGCGGCGCGACTGCTGGAGCAGGGTGGCTTTGGTCCAACGCCGGCGACGCTGCAGGCGGCCCAGTCACTGACGCCGGCGGCCTGGGTGGATCAGCAATTGAACCTGCCGGAGACGGTGATCCCGCTGCCGGCGGACATGTCGACGGCGCGGGGGCAGTTGTTGAACCGGCTCTCGACGGCGCCCGACCAGTTGCGCCAGCGGGTGGCCTGGGCGCTGGGGCAGATCATGGTGATCTCGGGCAACAAGAACATCTATCCCGACGAGTATGTCCCTTACTTGCGGCTGCTGAGCAAGCATGCGTTCGGGAACTACCGGACGTTGCTAAAGGAAGTGACGATCAGTCCGCAGATGGGCAAGTATCTGGACCTGGCGAACTCGAACAAACCGGGCGTGGGTGGGGGAGCGAATGAGAATTTCCCGCGAGAGTTGCTGCAGTTGTTCACGATCGGGCTGACGGAACTGAACGTGGACGGGACGCCCAAGAGCGCGACGCCGACGTACACGCAGGCCGATGTGCGGCAGTTTGCGTTGGCGCTGACGGGGTGGACGTACCCGACGGCACCGGGGGCGAATCCGGGGTCGAACAACTGGGAGAACTTCTCGCAACCGGCGATGGAGCCGCGTCCGGCGAATCATGACACGTCGGCGAAGACGTTGTTGAATGGCGTGGTGCTGCCGGCCGGGCAAACGGTGCAGCAGGATCTCGACGGCGTGATCGATTGCGTGTTCAACCATCCGAACGTGGGGCCATTTGTGGCGACGCGGCTGATTCGGAGCATGGTGACGAGCAATCCGAGCCCGGCGTTTGTGGGGCGCGTCGCGCAGGTGTTCAACAACAATGGGACGGGCGTGCGCGGCGATCTGCGGGCGGTGGTACGGGCGATGCTGCTGGATCCGGAAGCGCGGAACGACGCGGGGACGCCGGCGGGTGGGCGTTTGAAGGATCCGCTTCACGCGTACATCTCGCTGGTGCGGGCGTTGGGCGGCAGCATTGCGGCGTCGACGCAGATTGCCTGGACGTTCGACCGGATGGGCGAGGCGATCGGCGCGCCGCCGTCGGTGTTCGGTTACTACTCGCCGAATTACCGGCTGCCGGCGAATCCGGGGTTGTATGGGCCGGAGTTCCAGATTTATACGCCGACGGAGAGCGTGCTGTTGGGGAATGCGTTCAGCCAGTTGCTGAGCACGCCGGCGGGCGATCCGACGATCGACCTGACGCCGTTCCAGGCGGTGGCGGGCGACATCAACCAGTTACTGGATCTGGTGAACCTGCGGCTGTTCTACGGGCGCATGCCCGCGGGGTTGCGCGCGTCATTGCAGAAGGCGGTGACGGCGGCCTACGACAACAATCAGCGGGTATTTACCGCGCTCTATCTTTCTTCCCTGAGCGGCCAGGTGGCCGTGCAGTATTAAGGACATTCGCCATGACCACACGACGCAATCTTTTGAAGTTGGCTACGCTCGCGGGCGCATCGCGCTTTGGGGCGATGAATGCCTATGCGCAGGCGACCGATTACAAGGCGCTGGTTTGCATTTTCATGTTCGGCGGCAATGACGCGAACAACATGGTGGTGCCGCAGGGCGCCGAGTATACGGCGTACCGCTCGATCCGCGGGTCGGTCGCGTTGCCGGACAATTCGGCGACGGTGCTGCCGGTGACGGCGACGAGCGGGACGAGCTACGGACTTTCGAGCGGTCTGCAGGCGATTCATCCGCTGTGGGCGCAGGGCCGTCTGGCGGCGGTGGCCAACGTGGGCATGCTGGTGCAGCCGACGACGCGGGCGCAGTTCCTGGCGAATGCGGTGCCGGTGCCGACGAATCTGTTTTCGCATTCGGACCAGATTCTGCAGATGCAGGCCGGGACGCCAAATGGGTCTTCGGGCAGCGGTTGGGCGGGGCGCGTGGCGGATGCGGTGGTGGCGGCCAATGGCGGGTCGTCGTTTCCGCCGTCGGTGTCGCTGGCGGGGCCGCAGTTGTTCTGCAAGGGCAACTCGGTGCAATCGGCGAGCCTGATCCCGGGCTTCGATATGGGGCTTTACGGGATGGATCCGTGGCCGGCCTCGGCGGCGACAGCGCGGAAGGTGGGTCTGCAAGAGGTGCTTACCTTCGACAGCGGACTGTCGCTGATTCAGGGCGCGAACAAGGTGCGGCAGGATGCGCTGGCTTTGAGCGCGATGCTGAAGGGCTTGGCAGGCAGCACGCCGCTGGCGACGCAGTTTCCAGGGACATCGATCGGCAATCAGCTGAAGCAGGTGGCGCAGATCATTCAGTTGCGGTCGCAGATCGGATTGCGGCGGCAGGTGTTCTTCTGTTCGATCGATGGCTTTGACACGCACGGCTCGCAGGCGTGGCAGCACTGGCAGTTGTTGCAGCAGGTGGCGCAGGCGATGGCCGCTTTCTACACGGCGACGGTGGAGTTGGGCGTGGCGGATCGGGTGACGACGTTTACGGAGTCCGAATTCAGCCGGACGTTGCAGCCGAGCGGTTCGGGGACGGACCACGGGTGGGGGGCGCATCATCTGGTGATGGGGGGCGCGGTGCGGGGCGGCAACTTGTATGGGCGGTATCCGGTGATGGCGCTGGGCGGTCCGGACGACTCGGGGTCGAGGGGCGTTTGGATTCCGTCGACGTCGCTGGATCAGTACGGGGCGACGTTCGCGAAGTGGTTCGGGCTAACGCCGGGCGATGTGGCGAGCGTATTCCCGAATCTGGCGAACTTTGCGACCAGCGACCTGGGCTTTCTGGCTTAGGGACGACCGGCGCCGAGGGCGCGGAGGCGGTTGGCGAGCCGGTTCTCGTCGTGGCAGCTTTGGCAAACGAGTTGGGATTTGGTGGCCGAGGCGGGCTCATTCAACCACTTTTGCGCCGTTTGCGAGTAGTGGCTGTTGGGCAACTTCCTGACGATTTCGTTGAGGAGACCGGTGGCTTCGTCCTGCAGGCCGAGGCGCATAGCCGCTTGGGCCTGGCCGGCCAGCACTTCGCCTTTGAAGTGGAGCGGCAGTTGATCGAGCCCGGCGCCTTCCTGTTGGCGGATGATCTGGAAGAGGCTGCGCCCGTCGCGGTAGAGCGCTTCCTGCTGGCTGCCGGTGAAACGGTCCGCCATCAGGACATAAGAGGCGCCCAGGATGCGGACGGCGCTGGGGTTCTTCGAGAGGAGCGCGGCTTGGGCTTCCGTGCGAGCTTCGGCGAAGAGGCGATCGGCCTCGGCGGGTTGGCCAGCCTGACGGGCGCGGCCGGCGAGAAAGAGCTTACCGCTGGCGAGCCAGGCGCGGGCGGAATCGTTCTTCGCGTCGGCAGCGAGGATCTCGCGGGCTTTGGCGGCTCCGCGTTCGAGTCCGCTGAGGTCGCCGCCCAGGTAGGTGGTGAAATAGTCTTCCCGTACCCATTGGCTGACGGTGATGCCCTTTGGAGGCAGTTCGGCCTGCAAAGAGCCTAGGAGCAGTAATCCCGTTAACGCGCGCATATTCATGAAAGAATACGCGGTGTGATGAATCGCCGCAAGCTCCTTTCCCTGCCCCTGGCCGGGTTGGCCATCGCCGCCGAGCAGAAAAAAGCCCTGAAGATCGTGGCACTCGAGACGGACCTGGTGATCAATCCGCCGCGACGTCCGAACTACGACGCGCTGCAGCAGTTGGGCATTCACTCCGGCACGGTGACGTTACGCCTGAAGACAGATGGCGGGATTACGGGCTATGCGACATCGAGCTTTGGGGCGATCGAAGGCGGGCCGAAGGCGCTCCGCGCGTTGCTGGAGGAAGAGGTGAAGCCGTTGATCCTGAATCAGGATCCGGCGTTTCCGAAGAAGATCCGGGCGGACCTGCATCGAGGGCTGCAGTATCAGGGGCTGACGGGCATTACGCAGTTCGCGATTGCCGCCACCGACATCGCGGTGTGGGACATTCTGGGTAAGCATGCCGGCCTGCCGGTATGGAAGATGCTGGGGGCGTATCGCGACCGGATGCCGGTGTATTCGATGTGCGGCTGGTATTACGACAACGACGAGAACCTGACGCAGTACAAGAAGGAGATTGAGGACGCGCTGGGCCATGGCTATCAGGCGATCAAGATCAAAACGGGGCGCTACAGCATGGCCGATGACGAACGGCGCATCCGCATCGCGCAGGACCTGGCGGGCAAGCGGCGCATCATGCTGGATGCGAATCAGGTGTTCGACCGGAACGAGGCGCTGCGCCGGGGACGGCTGTATCAGCAGATGGGCATCTTCTGGTATGAGGAGCCGCTGCCGCCGCACGATATGCAGGGCTATGCGGAGCTCGCGTCCGCACTCGACATTCGCCTGGCGACGGGCGAGAACCTGTACACGAAGTATCAGTTCAATGACCTGATTCAGCGGCGCGGCGCGGACGTGGTGCAGCCGGACAATCGCCGGGCGGGCGGGGTGACGGAGTGGCTGGAGATCGCGGCGATTGCGGACGCGGCGGGCATCGCGCTGGCGAGCCATGGCGGCGGCAGCGCGAACATGAACATGCTGTGCGCGATTCCCAACGCCATTTACATGGAGACGGGCGGCGCGCAGAAGCGGATGGTGAACGGCGAGGTGCTGGCGCCGGAGGCGCCGGGCATGTCGACGGGACCTATGGCTGCGGCGTAGAGAGCGTTTGAATGAAGGCGTCCGCCTCTTTGATGGAGCCCTGAATGTCGGCCATCAGAAGGCTGACGTCGCCATCGAGTTTGGTGGCGGTGGTTTTGAGGGAACCGATGGCGCTGGCGTTGAGGTTGTGTTTGAGGAAGAGGACCTGATCGCGAAAGGCCTGGAGGACGGGCTGCATTTTGCGCTCGGTTTGCTTCATGCGGGCGAGGTATTGCTGATTGCGGAGACGGGTGTCGCGCATGAGGCGTTGGGAGCGGGAGCGAAGGGTGGCGTCCTGGATTTTACCGAGTTCGGTGGCCCATTCTTTGAAGAGGTCGGAGGAGACCTGGTCGATACTCTTGATGCGGTCCGAGAGCTGTTTGGCACGGGACTCGGCATCTTCGAACTCGCCGTTGAGCTTCTTGTAAGTCTTTTCGAGGTTGCCGCCTTCGAAGCCGGTGACGTCCTGAAAGGCTTCGAGGGTGGTTTTGAACTGCTTGGCGGCGGCCTCCTGGTCCTTTTTGCTGTCGACGATGCGCTGCATGAGGATGTCGCGCTTCTCTTTGCCGATCTTCTCCATCGCTTCGTAATAAAGAGAAGTGCAGCCGGTGAGAGCCAAAACCAGAACCAGGGGAACGTTGCGCATCTGCTCCCAGTGTAGCCGCCGTACAATAATGCAGATTCATGCCTCAGCGCCTGCTTTCGCTCGACGTGTTCCGCGGTCTGATCATCGCCTTCATGGTGATCGTCAATACGGCCGGCACCGGACGCGCGGTTTATCCGCCTTTGCGGCACGCCAAATGGGACGGTTGGACGCCGACGGACGTGGTGTTTCCATCGTTCGTGTGGATTGTGGGGGTGGCGATTGCGATTTCGCTGCGGCGCAAGCTGGAGACGGGAGCGAGCCGGACTGAGTTACTCGGAGTGGCAGCGCGACGCGCGGCCATTCTGTTTGCACTGGGGCTGCTAGTGTACGCCTACCCGACGTTCGACCTGCAGACGTTCCGCGTGCTGGGCGTGCTGCAGCGGATCGCGATCTGTTATCTGGCAACGGTGGCGATTGCGCTGGTGACGGGCGTGCGCGGGCAGATCATCGCCGTGGCGGCGTGTCTGCTGGGGTTTGCGCTGCTGATGTTCTACGCGCCGGTGCCGGAGTACGGTTCCGGGTATCTGGATGTGGAGAGGAACTTCGCGCACTACATCGATCGTGTGGTCCTGGGTGCGCACAACTACCACAACACCAAGACTTGGGATCCGGAAGGCGTAGTGAGTACGCTACCGGCGATTGCGACGTGCCTGTTGGGGTTGCTGGCGGGGAGGCTGATCACGGGGCGGCAGGAACTCTCGGTACGCACCACGTGGATGCTGATCCTGGGCAACGTGCTGATCGCGGCCGCCTATTGCTGGAACCCCTGGCTCCCCATCAATAAGAGCCTGTGGACGAGCACGTTTGTGCTGTTGATGGCGGGTTTCGACCTGGTGATGTTCGGCGCGCTGCTGTGGCTGATCGACGGGCTGGGCTATCGGCGCGGACTCGCCCCGCTGGTGATTCTGGGCAAGAATGCGATCGCCGTCTACATGGCGTCCGAACTAATCGACATCACGCTGCACGCGATTCCGATGGGTGAGACTTCGCTGCGCGTGTGGCTGTATGAGACGTTGTTCGCACCGCTGGCCGCGCCGATGAATGCGTCGCTGCTGTATGCGGTGAGCTACATGCTGCTGATGCTGGCGATCGCGTATGGCCTGCACCGGCGGGGCTGGTATCTGCGGGCTTAGTCGCGAGCCAGTTCGGCGAGAGCCTCGGGCGTGGGTTCATGCTGCCAGCGATGGGCGCGGGAGCGGATGCTGCCCTCGACGGTGGGCAGAGCGTTGTGCTGGCGCAGGACGGTGGCGAGCTCTTCGATGTCGCTGCCGGCGGGGAGCACGACCGAGTTGACGGGGCGGCCGGCGGCGCGCCATTCGGGCAGCAGAGTGGCGAGAGTTGGGGCGGTGAGGGTGGCGCCGCGGAAGTCGAGTTCAAAGTCGAAGCCGCGGGGCTTGAGGCGACGCAAACGGTCAAAGAGGACGGCGGCGGGGGCGAGGTCCTCGGGCGTGGGGACGCGGACCGAAAAACGCGAGTAGCCGGTGAGGCCGTCGAGGGAGTCGCCGGCCTGGGCGGGAATCCCAGTGAGGCCGAGGCTATAGCCATCGCGCCAGCCGGCGCGGATGGCCGCGCAAACCGTGGCGAAGTAGCCGGGGCGGCCCTGGGCGAGATCGACGGCGAAGGCGGCGCGATTCTGCCCCGTGTCGCGGTAGATCTGGCGGAAAGCTTCGAACGTCGCCGCGGGGTTGCTGGTAGTGACGATGAGGGCGGGCTGCTGTCCTTGGGGACGGGGTTGAAAGCTTTTGGTGACCTGGTCGTTGAAGGTTTCGAGCGGCTGTTCGTCGGTGGGACCGAAGGGGATGGCGTTAACGACGACCTCGCGTCCGCCAGCGGGCCGCATGCGTCCGATGAGGACGGATTTGGGGAAGAGTCCGCTGGCCGGGGACGAGGCGAGGCCTACACGTAGAAGGAGGGGCGTCACCGCGCCATGACTGAGGCCATCGACGGCGAGGTAGTAACTGGACGGGTGAATCGGGTCCTGTTCGAGCGAGAGCGGATAGACGCGCACGCTGGGGGTATCCACGTTGCGCAAACGGGCGGCAAAACGATGCCGCGCTTCGTCGGTGAGCTTGCGACCGGAGCCGGTAAGCGCCTCGACCGACTGAAACAGGACGTCCGCGATGGCCGCGGCCTCGCTGCTGCGCAAAGGCAATTCAAAAGGGACAGGCGTCAGACCTTTAGCTCCCGCAGGTAGCTGCGGAACGCGTCGCCGAGGGTGGGATGCTTGATCCCGAACTCGACCGTGGCGCGCAGGAAGCCCTGCTTATCTCCGGCATCGAAGCGCCGGCCTTCAAACTTCAAGCCGTAAATCGGCTGCGATCCGAGGAGGTGCCGCATGCCGTCGGTCAATTGAATTTCTCCGCCGGCACCCGGCGTGATTTTGGTGAGCGAATCGAAGATCTGCGGCGTGAGCACGTACCGGCCGATGATGGCCAAGTTCGAGGGCGCGACTTCGGGTTTCGGCTTTTCCACCAGATCTTTGATCCTGAAAAGGTTAGGCTCGCCCTCCACGGCTTCCACCGCGACGGAGCCGTAAGAGGAGATCTGTTCGCGAGGCACTTCCATGAGCGCGATGACCGAGGCGCCGTACTTGGCATGGACGGCGGCGAGTTGACCGACGCAAGGCGCCTCCGAGTCGATGACGTCGTCGGAGAGCACGACGGCGAAGGGTTCATCGGCCACCAGTTCGCGGGCGCACAGGACGGCATGGCCGAGCCCCAAGGCTTCTGCCTGCCGCACGTACGAAAGCTGGGTGAGTTTGGCGACGGATTGCGCCACGGCGAGCAATTCTTTTTTGTCGCGGCGGGCCAAAGTCTGCTCGAGTTCGAAGCTTTGGTCGAAGTGGTCTTCGATGGTGGTTTTGCCGCGGCTGGTGACAATGATCGACTGCGTGAGGCCGGCCGCCACGCATTCTTCAACGCCATATTGAATCAATGGCTTATCGACCAGCGAGAGCATCTCCTTGGGGACCGCTTTGGTCGCCGGGAGGAAACGCGTGCCGAGACCGGCCGCCGGGAAAACTGCTTTGCGAAGGGCGGGAAACATCACTCTAACTCCTAGTTTACCTTTCGCGTCAGCATCAAAATGGGTACGATGAATCGAATGGCGGTCGAGGATAGGAGCCGGTCCCTGATAGAACTGGCTATCAAAATCTTCCAGGATGCCTATCGGCTCCAAATGGCGGGTGATTTAGACCTCGCCGCTGATTTGTACCGCCGCTCGATCGAAATTCATCCCACGGCTGAGGCGCACACTTATCTGGGCTTCACGTATCGGCATCAGGGCCGGCTGGAAGACGCGATCGCCGAGTGCAAGCGGGCGATCGACCTGGACCCCAAATTTGGCAATCCGTATAACGACATCGGCGCCTACCTGATTGAACTGGGGCGGCCGGATGACGCGGTGGAGTGGCTCGAGAAAGCGACCGTCAGCGAACGCTACGAAAGCTATCAGTTCCCCTGGTACAACCTGGGGCGCGTGTACATCAGCAAGGAAATGTACCGGAAGGCGACCGAGTGCTTCGAGACGGCGCTGGACATCGAGCCCGCCTATGAGGCGGCGCAGAAGGCGCTGGACCGGCTGCGGCGCAGCATTCAATAACGCCATGGAACCTCGCTTTATGGAGCGCGCGATTGAGTTGGCGCTGGAGAATATCGCGCAGGGCACGGGCGGTCCGTTTGGGGCAGTGGTGGTGCGGGACGGCGAAGTGATTGCCGAGGGCGCCAACCGTGTGACGTCGGACCTGGACCCGACGGCACACGCGGAGATCGTGGCGATTCGCGCGGCGTGCGTCAAGCTCAACGACTTTCAACTGGCCGGGTGCGACATCTACTCGACGTGCGAGCCGTGCCCGATGTGCCTGGGTGCGATCTACTGGGCGCGGCCGGATCGGCTGTTCTTTGCGAGCACGCGCGAGGACGCCGCCCAAGCCGGCTTCGACGACGACTTCATCTACCGGGAGATTGCGCTGCCGCCGCAGGCGCGACAGATCCCGACGCAGTTCTTTCTGCGGGACCGGGCTCAGCACATCTTCGAAGCATGGCTGGCCCATCCGGACCGCATTCGTTACTGACTGAGGCGGACCCAGATGGGGTCCGGTGACGGGGAGCGCTGCAAAGCCGCGCGAGCATGCTCCAGTAGTTCGGCGCGACGGGCGGGCTCGCGGCGAGACCATTCAATCCACAGCTTCGCTTCGAGATTTTGAGCGCCGGGCAGACGCCGGCGGAGTTGCTCGATGGCGGCGGCACGGTCGCCGCTGGCAAAGCGCAGGAGCGCCACCTCCGGATGGTCGTCACCGAGTTTCGCGCGGCGGGCGGCGAGGGCGCGGGCGTAGAGTTCGGCGGCTTGGGGCAAGTTGCCGGAGAGCTGGTGCCAGGCGGCGAGTTGTTCATAGGCTCGCGCGGTGACGGTGTGCCCGTCGCCGAGGCGGGCGCGGCGAATCCGCAACGAATCCCGCACGAGAGGACCGGCTTCGGCGAGCTTTCCCTGCTCCATCAGAGCGGCGGCCAGACCGGCGAGAGCAAAGCTATACTCCGGCGCTTCCGGGCCGTGGAAGCGCTGTTCGAGGGCGAGCGCTTCTCGCGAGAGGGCTTCGGCCTGAGCCCACTCGCCGGCTTCGCGGTGAGCGGCGGAGGCCGCGTTCAACTGATTCGCCAAGGCGGGGTTGCCATCCGGGTAAGCCGCACGCGCGATGCTGAGGGCCTGGTTCGACAGCGTGAGAGCGCGTGTCACTTCGCCGCGCGTGAGGGCGACTTGCGCTAATTGGCCGATGCTGGAGCCGACGCGGGGATGCTGGTCTCCCCATTCTTTGCGGCGCATGGCGAGCGCTTCAGCGAAGAGGGCCTCGGCGGCATCGAGATTGCCGAGAGCTTTCTCGACGTTGCCCAGGTTGCCCAAGGAGACGGCGGTGTCATGATGGACGGCGGGCAGGCTGGCGCGGCGAATGCGCAAAGCTTCGGCGAAGGTGTCGCGGCTTTCAGGGAGACGGCCGCGGATCTGCTGGAGGATGCCGAGGACATTGAGCGAGTCGGCGACCTGGAGGTCGTGGGGGCCAAGTCGCGCGCGGCGAATGTGCAGGGAACGTTGGGCGAGTTGTTCGGCGCGGTCGTATTGCTGGAGTTCGCGGAGGAGGTCCGCGAGACGGACGGCGATGGCGGCGACCGAAGGCGCGTCGTCGCCGGAGACCTGGGCTTCGAGCATCAGGCTGCGCTCGAATAACGGCAGCGCCTGCTGGTAGAGGCCGAGTTGGCGATAGACGTCGCCGAGCTTTTCAGCGAGCGACGCCTCGACGGCGGGTTGGTGGGCGAACTCTTTGCGGAGCGAGGCCGCCGCACGGTCGACGAGGGCGCGGGCGGGCAGTTCGCCACGGCTGCGGAGCGTGCTCTGCGGGTCCGAGGCGTCAAACAGATTGAGCAGGAAGCCTTCGACGGCGCGGGCCGTGTCGCGTTCGCGCTTGTACTGCTGGTTGAGACCGGTGAGCAGAACGCCGGCGGCGAGGAGGACGCCGAGCAGCACCGTGGAGAAGGCGACGGCGAGGCGATGACGACGGACGAACTTACCGGTGAGATACCGCCAATGGCCTTCGTGAGCGCGCACGGGGAAGCCGTCGAGATAACGGCGGACGTCGTCGCTTAAGTGTTCGACAGACGCGTAGCGTCCTTCGGGTTCCTTGCGCAGGGCCTTGGCGACGATGGCCGCAATGTCGGCGGGGACGTCCGTGAGGCGAGGGGTATCCTGCTCGCAGACGATCTGGCGGATTTCGTTGGTGTCGCGCCCGTGCACGGGATAGGGCAGGCGGCCGGTGACCAGGACGGCGAGCATCAGGCCGAGCGAATAGACGTCGGTGGCGGTGGAGACGGGCTCGCCGCGCAGTTGCTCGGGGCTGGCGTACTCGGGCGTCATGAGCCGGTCAAAGGGGCGGGTGATGGCGTGGGTGAAGGCGCCGAACTCGGGACGGAGAAGTTTGGCGATGCCGAAGTCGAGGAGCTTGACGGAGCCCTCGCGGGTGACGAGGATGTTCTCCGGCTTCACGTCGCGATGGACGATCAGGTGGCGGTGCGCGTAGTGGACGGCTTCGCAGACCTGCTGAAAGAGCTTGAGGCGTTCCGGGAGGGAGGGTTCGCGCTGGCGGCAATAGTCGTCGAGCGGCTCGCCGTCGACGTATTCCATGGCGACATAGGGCACGCCGCTATCGGTGACTCCGCCATCGACGAGGCGGGCGATGTGGGGATGGTCGAGGGCGGCAAGGATCTCGCGTTCGGAGCGAAAGCGTTGTTCGAGGGCCGGGTCCAGCAGGTGGCCGTGCATCAGCTTGATGGCGACGGGACGCCGCAGCACGCCATCGGCTCGTTGCGCCAGCCAGACGTCACCCATGCCGCCGCGGGCAATGCGGCGCACCAACCGGTAAGGCCCGACGCCAAGACCGGTGCTTACTTCCGTTTCCGAAGGGATGGGGAATTGGGTACGGCTCACACGTTATCCTCCTGGAGATGCCCGGCAGGATCGACGGCGCGCCTGACTATCAGCGACCGAGCCCGATCGCTATCTGCTCGATTTCGGCACAGCTCAGGCGTCGGCAAAGGCGGCTTCGATGCGCGCCATCTGCCGCCGGCGGGATGCAGCCTCTTCGGTACGGCCCAAGGCGTCGAGCGTGGGCAGCATGTCGTGGAGCTTTTCGAGCACTTCCGGGTGGAGCGCGCCGTGGACTTCTTCGGTGAGCGAGACAGCCTCTTCAAACAAGGGCAGCGCTTCGGCATGCCGTCCTTGCGCGGCCCGAACCGACGCTTTCGTCGCCTTGACGGCGGCCGCCATCAAGGGATCGCCCGAGCCGAGCAAGGCGCCGCTGCGCTCGGCAGCCTGTTCGGCTTCGGAAACCTTGTTCAGCTTCAGCAGGGCGTTGGCGAGGTTGTTGAGCGAAATGCCCACACGTGGGTCATGCGGAGGCAGGTGACGTTCCCGAAATTCGAGAGCGCGCCGGTGCGTGCGTTCGGACTCTTCGTGACGGCCGGTCAACTCCATGACGACGGCGGCGTTCGAAAGGGCCATCGCCAGGTGGTCGTTGTGGGGGGCGTGCCGCTCCATCACCTGGACGACTTCGAGGTAACCGGCGATGGCGGCATCCGGGTCGCGCCGGCGCAGGGCGTTCGCGCGGTTCAGCTTCATCTCGGCCAGCATGATGGAGAGCTCCGTGGGACCGGAGGGATTGGCCTTCATCGTCTCTTCGATCATGCGGATGCCCTGGTCGAACAGCTCGGTGGCGCGCCGGGATTCGCCGCGGCAATCGGCGACCATGGCCAAGGTGCCGAACAGGACGCTGCGTTCGAGGGCGGAGCCGGAGCCGGCCGAGGCATCGAGAAAGCGTTGGATCAGCCGTTGCGCGTCATCGAGCTTCCGCTGCTGCATCAAGGCCTGGGCCAAGGGGCTGATGACGGTGTAGGTCATGTGGGACCAGGCCGGGTCCTTTTCGAATTTCTCCATGGCGAGACGGCCGGCGGCTTCGGCTTCCGCCCATTTCTGCTGGTGCAAGCAGGCGCCCGCCACGGCGAAGTGGCCGAAGCCCAACATGCCGGAGCGGCCGATCCGGGCGCGTTTCGCCGCGGCTAGGGCCTTCTGGGCGTACTCTTCTTCGGCGACCAGGTCACCAGCGAGAGCCGCCTGCGAAGCCTTTTCGATGAGCTCAACACACTTGCGATTCGTTGCCGTCATCCAACGGAAGACCGCATAGCCGAGAAACAGCACCCCGGCAATCGACGCCAGCCAAATCATGGACCCCCTATCGTCTGGTTGAACGCAAGACGTTAGAGAATCCTCATCTTCGCCAGCCGGGCAGGGCGAGGCGATAATTGAGGCTATGGAACTTAAAGGCAAGCGGATCGCCGTGCTCGTGGATCAGTCCTACCAGGAGATGGAAGTTTGGTACCCCATTTATCGCCTGATCGAAGCGGGCGCGGAGGTGGTGACGGTGGGGCCGGCCGCGGGACAGACGATTTCGAGCAAACTGGGTTATCCGGTGAAGGCCGATCTCGCCTACACGGACGTGAAGGCAGCTGATTTCGACGGCGTGGTGGCGCCCGGCGGGTGGGCTCCCGATTACATTCGCCGCAGCGAAGCCGCGATTGCGTTTGTGGCCGAGATTGGGCGCCAGGGTAAGCTGCTGGCGGCGATCTGCCACGGGCCGTGGGTGCTTTGCTCGGCGGACGCGATCCGCGGACGAAAGGTCACCAGCTTCTTTGCGATCAAACATGACGTGATCCATGCGGGCGGGCTTTGGGAAGACTCCGAGGTGGTGGTGGACGGGCATGTGGTGACGTCGCGCAAACCCGAGGATCTACCGGCGTTTGTCCGGGCGTGCATCGACGTGGTGAGCCGGCAGAAGTAGGCGACGTGGCGACCCGCAAGAAGCAGCCGGTGGAGGCTGAGATCGAAGCGCTGCACGCGCTGCGTCATCAAGAGCCGCTGCCGGTGGACGAACTGCGCGCGGGGCTGCGGAACACGTCGAATGCGGTGGTGGCGAAGGCGGCGGCCATTGTGGCCGAGCGCCAGGCGACGGAGTTGGCGAGCGAGTTGAGTGACGCCGCGCAACGGTTCTTCACCAAAGCCGATCCGCGCTGTATGGCGAAGCTGGCGACGGTGCGCGCGCTGAAGGAGCTCGATCACGTGTCGCCGGAACTGTTTCAACGGGCGCTGCGGCACGTGCAGATGGAGCCGTCGTTTGGTCCGCCGGTGGATACGGCCGGGCCGTTGCGGGCAATCGCGGCGCTGGGCCTTTCAGAGTGCCGTTTGCTGTCTCCGCATGAGCAACTGAACCTGCTAATCGACGCGCTGCCGGATCCGGAGACGCTGACGCGCATTGACATCCTGCGGGCCATCGGGCAGGTAGGGTGTACGGATGCGGACGCCGTACTGAGGGCCAAGGCTCGGCTGGGCGACGAGCAGCCCGAGGTGACCGGCCAATGTCTGTTGACGTTGATCGAGCGGGACTCGGCTGGGGCACTGCCGTTTGTCGCTTCTTTCCTGGACGATGCCACGCTGCGAATTGAAGCGGCCATGGCTATCGCCGCGCAACGCGGGCCCGAAGCGCTCAGCCTGTTGCAGAAGGCGTGGGCGCGAACGAACGATCGCGAACTGTTGCTGGCGATCGGGACGCTGCGCACACCGGAAGGGGCCGCGTGGCTGATCGAGCTGTTGCCGGACGAAAAGATAGCGCGGCAGGCGCTCGAGCCTTGCCGGCATCTGCCGGGTGTGGAAGATGCCCTGGCCTAATCGCGTCACTCCGTTTGGCGAGATCGTGGCGGTGCCCGAGCGGGGAACGCTGATGGGCAATCGCGGCTGCCTGATCAATCAGCGCCGTGAGTTAATCCTCAGTTACAAACTGAAACGCTGGATCAGTTGCGTGCTGGAGTTCAAGGGGCGGCGGCGCGAGGTGATGACGCCGGGGCTCTACACGGAGCTGTTCTTTTTGGATGAAGCGACGGCTTTGGCCGCGGGTCATCGTCCGTGCGCGGAGTGCCGGCGGGTGGACGCCCACCGCTTCCTGGAGCTTTGGAATCTTGCGAACGGGGAGGCGGTCAAGCGGCTGCCCATGCTCGATGAGGCGCTGCATCGCGAGCGTCTGGGAGGTCCGCATCCGTTGATTCTAGCGGATGGCGTGATGGTGGCGGTGGGCACGCAGGCGTATGTTTATCTGGACGGCGCGTATTATCCGTGGTCGCCGGGTGGATACGGAGCGCCTGCACACGTATCCGGAGGGCTACGGCAGTTGACGCCCCCCTCGATCGCCCGGACGCTCGCCGCCGGCTACCGGCCGTCCTTACAGAAGTTAATCCAAATACAATCACCTGTAACTCCGAATTAATCCGATTGTGATGTGCCGTGACTAGCCTGAAATGGAATGAAGTTACGGCTTTCCCTCCTGGGCACCCTGATCTGTGCCAGCCTCTCCGCTCAAATTGTCATCGTCAACAATGCCAGCTTCCGGGCGGACCAGCCCGTCGCTCCCGGTAGCTGGGTTGCCGCATTTGGCAATTTTGCCGGCGCCAGCGCAGCTACGGCCACGGCCTTTCCGCTCGGCAGCGCACTAGGCGGGGCGAAGGTGACGGTGGATGGCATCGAGTCTCCACTCTATGACGTGCGCTCGACGCAAATCACATTTCTGATCCCCGGCGCGGTGACGCCCGGCATTCGGCCGGTGCAAGTGACGCTCGGGTCCAACACGTTCACGGGTTCGGTGCGAGTGATCGCGGCGGCGCCCGGGCTCTTCATCAAAGACACACAACTCCCCCCTCGCGGCGCCATTCGCAATCAGGATGGCGTGAGCGAGAACACGTCGTCGACGCCGGCCAAGCGCGGCGAAGTGGTTTCGATTTATGGCACGGGACAGGGTCCGCTGAATCGTGCGGTGACGGATGGCGCGGTTCCTGGCGCGACGCCATCACTGGCGGCTTCCCGGTCCACTCCGCAGGTGTTCATCGGCGGCGTGGAAGCGCGGGTCCTTTATAGCGGGCTGAACCCGGACGCCCCTGGCCTGTGGCAGATCAACGCCGTGGTGCCTGATGCGAACTTTGTGAGCGGCCGGGTTCCGGTCCGCGTGTATGTCGACGGCGTCGACTCCAACGAGGTCTCTCTCTTTGTCCAATAGTTATTTCGTTCTTCTCGCTCTTCTGAGCTCTTTCGCCCTGCAGGGCCAACCGACCACCGGCACCATCAGCGGCAGCGTCTTCGATAGCGCCTCCGGCCGCCCGATCGCCGGCGCGGCGATTGCGCTCAACGGCCAAGCGAGCGATCGCAATGTCACCGACCCCGACGGTAAGTTTAGCCTCTCGGTAAGTCCAGGGACCTACACGCTGCGCTTTACCGCCGCAAATTACTCGCCCGTGGACGTCACCGATGTAGTGGTGAAAGCGGGCGAGGTCACGGAGGCCAGCACACTGCTGGCCAATAAGTCCACCGTCACGAGCGTCGACGTGGTGGAGAAGGTAGGAGCAGTCGCCTCTACGGCCGATGCTATGTTGCAGGAGCGCAAGCTCTCGGCGGTGGTGAGCGACGCGATCAGTCGTGAGGAACTGGCGGCGGGCACTTCGTCGGATGCGGCGGGTGCTTTGCAGAAGGTGACTGGGGTCAGTGTGGTCGGCGCGGGTTATGTCTATGTGCGTGGCCTGGGCGAGCGCTATAGCTCGACGCAGTTGAACGGCGCCGCGATCCCCACGACGGAGCCGGACAAGCGCGTGGTGCCACTCGATATGTTTCCCGCAGGCATGATTGAGAGCATTAACATCGCCAAGACTTACTCCGCGGACTTGCCGGCGGAGTTCTCGGGCGGCCTGGTGCAGCTCAAGACGATCGAGTTTCCGGCGCAGAAGATCTTCTCACTCACGACGAAGAGCGGCTATAACTCGGTGACCACGGGCAAGAACTTTCTTACTTATCCGGGCGGCGGGAGCGACTTCTTCGGTTTCGGCGGCGGAGCGCGAGCGCTCCCTTCGGCGATTCCGAATGACGCGCGCGTGATTCCCGGCAGGTTTACGCCGCAGCAGATTCAGCAATTCGGACAGTCGTTTGCACCCGTGTGGCAGTCCACTTCGTCGACGGCGCGACCGTCGCTCGATTGGTCAGCAGTGGGAGGCGGCACGTTTGGCCGCTTTGGCATCGTGGGGGCTTTGAGCTTTTCGAACAAGCCGCAGTTGCAGAGCGAACTGCAGCGGTATCTTCGCCAAGGTGACGGCGCGCCACTCATCTTTACCAACTATCCGGACTTCCGCGAGTATGGTGAGAGCGCGCGGCTAGGCGCCGTGTTCAATACGGCCATTCGGCTGACGCCGACGCAGAAGATCATTTTCCGGAATACGTTTACGCATGACGCGGAGAAGAGCGCGCGGGAGTTCGGCGGCTATGACGGCGGCCTGGACTCGACTTTGCAGGCCCAGCGCTTGCGCTACATCCAGCGGTCGCTGTTCTCGACGGGCGTGGAAGGCGACCACTCCTTCGCGAATTTGCACAACAGTCTGATCCATTGGCAGTTCACTTACTCGAACTCCAAGCGCAACGAGCCGGATCTGCGCGAGATCATCCGTGGCTTGCTGCCGGACGGCCGCTACATTTTTTCGGCGAGCAGTTCTTCGGGTCTGCGCTTCTTCTCTGACCTGGACGATCGCATCTACGAGCCGCAGGGCGACTACAGCATCCCGTTCTATAAGGGTGCGATCTCGGGCCTGTTCAAGGTCGGCGGGCGCGTCACGGTGCGCCGGCGCGACTTCAGCGCGCGGCGCTTTCTTTTCTCTCCGCAACAACTCACGACGCTCAACCTTTTCCTACCCGGCAATGAGCTGTTTGGGCCGAGTAATATTCGTCCGAACGGGTTTGTGCTGACGGAGTTCACGCGAGCCACGGATACTTATGCGGCCGAGATGAACATCTATGCCGGCTATGCGATGGTGGACCTGAACCTCGGTCCGCGGTGGCGCTTCGTGGGTGGCTTGCGCGTGGAGGATTCGGAGCAGAACGTGGTGACGTTCGATAACCGGGTGCCGAATGCGACACCGGTGGTGGCGGGTCTGAAGAACACGGACCCGGCCCCGGCGGCAAACGCGATCTACGCCTTGACGGCCAAGCAAAATCTGCGCTTCTCTTATAGCCGCACGCTCTCCCGTCCGGACTTCCGCGAGCTGTCGCCGTTCGACTTCAACAACGTTCTGGGCGGCTTTGTGGTGGCCGGCAATCCCAACCTGAAGCGGGCGGTGGTGAATAACTTCGATGCGCGGTGGGAATGGTTCACCGGCGGCAATCAGGTGATTGCCGCGAGTGTTTTCGCCAAGAAGTTTACGGATCCAATTGAGCAGACGATTGTTCCGTCGAACGACCTGCGCCAGACGTTTGTCAATGCGCAAGGCGCGCGCAACGTGGGCTTCGAACTCGAGTTTCGACGCTCACTCGCCACCTTCACTCCGAAGCTCAAGCAGTTCTCCGTGTCGGCGAACTTCACGTTCGTCGACTCGAACATCCAGATTAAGCCTGCCGATGCCACGATCGTGACTTCTCAATCGCGACCCCTGCTGGGACAATCGCGCTACATCGTGAACGGCGTGTTTCAATGGCAGCGTCCGCAATGGCGGAGTGACGCTAAGTTTTATGCCAACCGCGTGTCCCGGCGGGTCTCCGACGTTGGGACGTTCGGGGTGCCGGACATTTACCAGGAAGGCAATCTGTTCCTCGATGCGGTCTACCAGTTCGCCTTCGATGAGAAGAAGAAGTGGCTAGTGCGCTTCGAAGCGGAGAACCTCGGCAATAATGACTACCGCTGGACTCAAGGCGGCATCATTCAGCGCGACTATCGTTTAGGCCGCACCTTCCAGGTCGGCCTCACTTATTCGTTTTTCTAAGTTCCGTATCAATTAAGGAGAAATCATGCGATTTTCATCGTATCTAGCCCTTAGTGTGCTTACCGGCATGCTGACTTACGCCGCCGAAACGACACCGGACGCTTCGCGCGCCGCCACGGCTTACAACGCGCCCCGGTCGAAGGTGTCGATGTACATCTGGAGCGACAAGTACGTCTATCAGGCCGGGCAGTCGTTGACGCTCAAGTGGACGGTCAAAACCAACGGCGATCTTTATCCCTACACGGTTTTCGCGTATCGCCAGAACAATCAGACGGGCGTGAAGACTTACCTGCCGGCGAACAACACCACGGTGACCGATTTGCAGGGTAACAACGCCACGGGCGGCTTTCAGCCTGTCTCGATGAGCGATGCCTCGAAAGCCACGCTGATCGGCAGCGGTGGACGCTTTCCGGCCATCACCATTCCGGACGAGCTCGGCATGCACACCATCGCCGTGGAACTGCGCGACTATGCGGCAACCCGGATTCTGAAGACGGCTTACATGAAGATCGGCGTGGTGAAGGGGACGACGACCATCAGCGGGGAGATCACGTCGGACCGGACGCTGACCAATGACACGCTGTGGAGCCTGAACGGCATTGTGTTCGTGAAGAACAACGCGACCCTCACCATCGAGCCGGGGACGTTTGTGGTGGGTCAGCCGGGTTCGACGCCCTCGTCTGCGTTGATCGTGACGCAGAACGGCAAGATCAATGCGACGGGCACGAAGTCCCGCCCGATCATCATGACCAGTTCCCTGCCCTTCGGCCAGCGCTCGCGCGGTGATTGGGGCGGTCTGGTGATGTTGGGCAAGGCGCCGATCAACGTGGGCGGCAACATCGCCAGCGGCATTTGTCCCACGACAGGCTGTAACAACGCGGCGGGCACCTTCTACATCGAAGGCCTGGTGGGCAACGCCGATACGCTCTACGGCGGCAACGATCCGAACCATAGCTGCGGCGTGCTGAAGTATGTGCGCGTGGAGTACGCCGGTGCGATTCTCTCGCCCAATAATGAGCTCAACTCCTTCACGTGGGGCGGCTGTGGCAAGGGCACGGTGGCGGAGCACCTGCAGGCGATTTATGGCAAGGATGACTCCTTCGAATGGTTTGGCGGCAACATGGACGCCAAGTGGCTGGTGGGCGGGCTGGGCGCCGACGACTTCCTCGACTACCAACTGGGCTACACCGGCCGCATCCAGTACGGCCTGATGTATCAGAGCCCGGACGCACCCGGCAATCGCGGCATCGAAGGCGACAACAGCGAATATAACCAAGGCGCCACGCCGTTCTCGGCTCCCACGATCTACAACGTGACGTTCTACGGCAGCGGCAATCCGGGGTTCGACGAAGCCTCATCGCCGGGCATCTTCCTGCGACGCGGCAGCCGCGGCTCGTTCAATAACTTACTCGTCTCGAACTTCTATAGCCCTTGTATGGACATCAGCGACGCGACGACGCAAGCGCAAGCGGACGCCGGTAACGTGACGATGAACGGCATCCTCTGTTACAACAACAATCTCGGCGCGAAGGGGGCGAACACCGTGGCGGGACAAATTTCGGCGGCTTACAGCCAATCTTATGCGCAGGGCGAGAAGGGGAACGGCGCCGGCAAGAACTTCGCTACGCTGGATCCACTTGTGTCGCGTCCGTTCGAGTATAGCGATCCGGACTTTGGCGGGTTGTTTGCCAGTCCGCTGTTCCGCACGGGCTGGGTGCAGCCGCCGGATGATGGTTTCTTTGATCAGTCCGCCACGTTCCTGGGCGGTATCGGCGATGAGGACTGGACCGTGGAGTGGACCAGCTTCCTCGTAGAAAACGACATCCAGTAACCCTACGTCCCTGACTTCGGCCCGGTCCGCGCCCACCTCAGTGGCGTGGGCCGGGCCTTTTTTATTGATTTAGCGATGCTTGAGTAACTCGCGCGCAATCACCAGGCGCTGGATCTCGCTGGTGCCCTCGCCAATGGTCATCAGCTTGACGTCGCGGTAGAACTTCTCCACCGGATAGTCCTTGATGAAGCCGTAGCCGCCGTGAATCTGCACGGCTTCGGAGGCGACGCGGCAGGCCATCTCGGAAGCATAGAGCTTGGCCATGGCCGATTGCCGGGTGACGGGCCGCCCGGCGTCCTTCAGGGCGGCGGCGCGATAGACCAGCAGGCGGGCCGCTTCAATCTCCGTGGCCATGTCGGCGAGCTTATGACTGATGGCCTGAAACTCGACAATGGCCTTGCCAAACTGCTTGCGCTGCCGGGCATAGGCGAACGCCGCATCGAAGGCGCCCTGCGCAATCCCGAGGGACAAAGCGGCGATCGAAATGCGGCCGCCATCCAGAATGCGTAAGCTATCGACGAAGCCTTCGCCAAGCTTACCCAGGCGTTGCTCGTCGGGCACGTAGACGTTTTCAAAGACCACTTCGCCGGTGGCGCTGGCGCGCATGCCCAGCTTGTTCTCTTTCTTGCCGGGCCGGAAACTGCCGCGATCGAGCACGAAGGCAGAGATGCCGTGATGTTGCGCGGCGGGATCCGTGACGGCCATGGCGACGCAGACGTCGGCATAGTGCGCGTTCGTGGTGAAGGTCTTGGCGCCGTTGAGCACCCAGCCATCCCCTTCGCGGCGTGCCGTGGAGCGGGTGCCGCCGGCATCGGAACCGGCTTCGGGCTCCGTGAGCGACCAGCAGCCGATCCACTCGCCGGTGGAGAGCTTGGGCAGGTAGTGTTCGCGTTGCGCCTGCGTACCAGCCACGAAGATGTGATTGGCGCAGAGGGAAGTATGCGCCGCGACGATCAGCCCGACGGAGGGGTCGACGCGACCCAGTTCTTCGACGATGAGGGCGTACTCGGCGTAGCCCAAGCCGCTGCCGCCGAGGTCTTCGGGGAAGATCGACCCAAGGTAGCCGAGTTGGCCCAGTTGCTTGACGAGGTCGAGCGGGAAGGTCTGCGCTTCGTCCCACGCGAGCACGTGCGGGCGAATTTCGCTCTCGGCAAAGTCGCGGACGGCTTTGCGGAGTTGCACTTGCTCGGGCGTGAGGTCGAAGGTCACTTAAGCTCCCAAGATGGCCGCCAGGACGGACGGAGGATTCATCGGCAGACGGCGCAGCCGCTGGCCGGTGGCCGCGTGGATCGCATTGGCAATCCCGGCGGGCGGCGAAACGATGTTGGCCTCGCCCACGCCGCGCACCCCGTAAGGATGCACCGGGTTCGGCACTTCGACGATGGCCGTATCGATCATGGGAACGTCGAGCGCGGTGGGCATGCGGTAATCGAGGAGACTGGCATTCAGCATGCGTCCGTCCGGACTCATCGCATACTCTTCGTTCAACGCCCAGCCGATGCCTTGGACGCTGCCGCCCTGCATCTGGCCTTCGACGTAACTCGGATGAATCGCTTTGCCGGCGTCCTGCACGGCGGTGAAACGCACGATGCTGGTTTTGCCGGTCTCGAGATCGACTTCGACATCGACGATGACGCCGGCGAAGGAGCCGCCGACGCCGCGGGGGTTCACCGAGGCGCGGCCAACGATCGGGGCGCCGGTTTCACCCAGCTTGGCGGCGAGTTCGGCAAAGGTGAGCCGGTGTTCGCCGGCGCTGAAGACGCCGTGAGCGAAGTCGACCGACTCGACTTGCCAGAGTTTGGCGGCGCGCTCTTTCATCTGCTTCAGGACGTCCTGCGCGGCATCATGCGCAGCCCAGCCGGTGGCGAACGTGGTGCGCGAGCCGCCGGTGACGCCGGTGTAGCCGATCGTATCGGTGTCGACGACGGATGGCCGCATGTCTTCGGCTTTCAGGCCCAGGACTTCGGCGGCCTGCATGGCGATGGACGTGCGCGATCCGCCGATGTCGGTGGAGCCTTCGATGAGGCCTACACTGCCATCGGAGTTCACGCTGAGCATGCAACTGGAGGGCAGGCCGGCGTTCATCCAGAAGCCGACGGCGACGCCGCGTCCACGCCTGGCCGCGGGATGGGACGGTTCGCCGAGCGGCGCACTGTAGTGCGGATGCGCCTTCATCGTTTCGAGCACCTGCTTGCAACCGATCTGGCGGAATTTGGCGCCATCGGCGCGGCGGGTGCCTTCCTGGGCGACGTTCTTCAAGCGGAGGTCGAGCGGATCGAGCTTGAGCAGTTCCGCCATTTCGTCAAGGACAGTTTCGGTGGCGAAGGCGGCGTTGGTGGCGCCGGGTGCGCGATAGGCCGCGGTGGAGGGCTTGTTCACCACCACGTCATAGCCGTCGATGGTCTGGTTGGGAATGTCGTAAGCGGCGAAGACGCAGGTGGCCGCGGGACTCACCATGGCGCCGGGGTAGGCGCCGGCTTCGTAGGCGAGGTGGGCCTGGGCGGCGACGAGCGTGCCGTCCTGCTTCGCGCCAATCTTTACGCGGATGAAGGAGCCCGGCGTGGGCCCGGTGCCTTCCAGCACTTCGCGCCGGTTCATGGTGACCTTCACCGGATGGCCGCTCTTCTTCGAAAGCAGCGCGGCGACGGGTTCCACGTAGACGGGAATCTTGCCGCCGAAGCCGCCGCCGATTTCCATGGGCGTGACGCGTACGCGCGACACGGGCAGGTCCAGGAGGCAGGCGACGGCATCGCGCACGACGAAGCTGCCTTGCGTGGAGCACCACACCAGGAGGCGTCCGTCGTTATTCCAGAGCGCGGTGGCGGTGTGCGGTTCGATGTAGCCCTGATGGACGGTGGAGGTGTTGAACTCGCGTTCGAGCACCAAGTCCGCCTCGGCAAAGCCTTTTTCGATGTCGCCCATCACGTGGCGGAAGTGGTCGGCGACGTTGCTTTGGCCGCTGGTGGCGACGCCGAACTCCTTGGTGCGCAGGTCCTCATGCAGGATGGGGGCGTCGGCGGCCATGCCGTCGGGCGCGGTAAGCACGCAGGGTAGCGGCTCGTACTTCACTTCGATCAAGCCGGCGATCTCTTCGGCCGCTTGCGCGCTGGTGGCGGCGACGGCGGCGACGGCGTGTCCGTGATAGAGCACTTTGCCTTTGGCCAGAATGTTGCCGCGCAGATAGCTGAGAGGCGTTTCACCCTCGCCGAGATCGACGATCCGGTCCTCGGATTCGGGGAAATCGACAGCGGTGATGACGGCGCGCACTTCCGGATGCGCTTCCGCCTGGGATGTATCGATGCTGACGATACGCGCATGGGCGTGGGGACTGCGCAGAATGGCGCCATGCAGGAGCCCGGCCATCTTCAGGTCCGCGCCGTAGAGAGCACGGCCAGTGACTTTGTCGGCGCCGTCATGACGCGGCGGACGCGTGCCGATCAACGTAAATTGAGCGCTCATTGCGCACCCCGCATTTCGCTCGCCGCCAACTGCACGGCGCGCACGATTTTGTCATAGCCGGTGCACCGGCAGAGGTTGTTTGCCAGCCACAGACGGATCTGGTGTTCGGTGGGATCGGGCTCTTTTTCGAGCAGCGCCTTGGCCGCCATCAGCACGCCGGGTGTGCAGATGCCGCACTGCAGGCCCGCGCTTTCAATGAAGATGCGCTGCAGCGGATGCAGCGCGGCGCCTTTGGCGATGCCTTCCACCGTTTCGACGCTTTGGCCCTCGGCTTCCACTCCGAGCACGAGGCAGGAAGGGACCAGCTTGCCATCCAGCTTGACGGTGCAGGCGCCGCAGTTGCCGTCGCCGCAGCCTTCCTTGGTACCGGTCAGATTGAGGTTGTCGCGCAGACACTCAAGAAGCGTCTGCCGTGGCTCGGCCAGGAACTCCGCCGGCTCGCCATTCACGGTCAATTGCACGTGGACTTTTTTCATGGAATCTCTACCCTTAATTCGCCAGCGCCGCCGCGAGGGCGCGCCGCGTCAACACACCGCACAAATGGCGCCGATAGTCGGCCGGCGCGCGCATGTCCGAAATCGGCTTGGCGGCGGCGGCGGCCAAGGCACCCGCTTTTTCGAAAGCTTCCGCCGTGGGAGCCAGCCCCACCAGCGCTTCGCCTGCTTCTTTGACAAAGAGGGGCGTGGGCGCGACGGAAGCGAGCGCAATCCGCGCCGCGGCGATCTTGCCGTCGCGCACGGTGGCTGAAACACCAACGCCGACCACGGCGATGTCCATCTCGTTGCGCGGAATGAAGCGTAGATAGTGCGCGTGGGACCCGGCTTCGGGCAACGGGAAGAACAGGTTCACGAGGAACTCGCCTTCGGCAAGCATGTTCTTGCCCGGCGCCACGCAGAATTCTTCCACCGGCACGTCGCGCA
>JBGAHE010000047.1:0-52314 GCA_044226365.1 Bryobacteraceae bacterium | reverse complement strand
CAGGTCCCCTGTCCCGCAACACAAATCCAACACCCGCGCCGCCGGATTCCGCAGAATCGGCTCCAACCGCCGCGCCGTCTTCCAACGCCAATAGACATCCAGATTGAACGACGTCAGCCGGTTCACCGCATCGTAATGTCCCGCCACCCGGCCGAACATCTCGCGGACCCAGCGCCCCGCCTCCCGCTCATCCGTAATTTCCAGCGGACGGCTCCCCACCGTTTTCATAGCGACGCTTCGATCGCCTTTCGGATCGCCTCATCCGGCACATCCGCCCGGATCACCGTCTCGCCGATCTTCGTCGGCAGCACGAAGTGCACGCGTCCACCTACTGTCTTCTTATCGCTGATCAGCCGCGCCATCAGCGCTTCGGCCGTAATGCCGTCCAGCGGCGGAATCGCCCCATAGGCCTCCACCGCCTCGATAATCTTCCAGCCCGCTTCATCGTCCAGCGTCCCCAGGATCATCGCCAGGTGCGTGGCTGCCCGCATCCCGAAAGCCACCGCTTCGCCGTGCAGCAGCAGCGAATACTTCGTCTCTGCCTCTAAGGCATGCCCGATCGTGTGCCCAAAGTTCAGAATCCGGCGGAGATCGCCTTCCTTCTCATCCGCCGACACCACCTCGCACTTGATCCGCACGCTCTCGGCGATCGCCCGGTCAAAGTACTGCGCCTCCTGCCCCATCATCTGCAACGGCTTCTCCGCCATCAGTTGGAACAACTCCGGACTCCGGATCACGCCGGCCTTCAATACCTCATAAAGCCCCGCCCGAATCTCGCGCATCGCCAGCGTCCCCAGCACTTCCGGGTCGATGATCACGGCCTTCGGCTGATGAAAGCTCCCCACCAGATTCTTGCCGCCCACCAGGTTCACGCCCGTCTTGCCGCCCACCGCCGCGTCCACCTGCGCCAGCAACGTCGTCGGCACCTGGATCACGGGGATGCCGCGCATGAAGACCGCCGCTGCAAACCCCGCCACATCGGTCACAATTCCGCCGCCAAACCCGATCACGATCGACGACCGGTCCCCGCCCGCCGCCAGCATCCTGATCCGCCAACGCCTCCACTTCCGCCAGCCGCTTCCGCGCTTCGCCGCCCAGGAAGTAAAGCACCTTTACCCGCTCCCCGCTCAGGTCCAAACCCAGCCGCGCACCGTGCGTCGCCCACACGTTCTCCTCGGTGATCACAAACACCCGATGTGCTTTAGCGGGGATGAATTCTTTCAGTTGGCGTTCAATGCTACTGCGTTCCACCACCACGGAGTAGCGTGCTTGAGAAGTTTCGACAACAAAATGTCCGGACACCTTCCCATTGTGGCATTGCCTGTCTAAGATACTCCCAAGTAAGTGATTTTCCTCTACGGCTAATCACAGAGAAGAAAGAGAGAACAGGTTTATGATTTCAGACTTCAAAGCATTCATTATGAAGGGCAATGTGATGGACCTTGCCGTCGGCGTCATTATCGGTGGAGCCTTCGGTAAGATCGTCGACTCGCTCGTCGCCGACGTCATCATGCCGATCATCTCCAAGATCATGGGCGGCGGCATCGACTTCTCGAATATGTTCATCCCTCTCGATGGCAAAACTTACGCCACCCTCGCCGAAGCCAAGAAAGCCGGCGGCGCTGTTCTCGCCTATGGCAACTTCGTCACCATCCTCATCAACTTCCTCATCCTGGCCTTTGTCATCTTCCTGATGGTCCGCGCTGTTAACAAGATGATTCCTCCTGCCCCCGCCCCCGCGCCCCCCGGACCCAGCAACGAAGAAGTCCTCCTCACCCAGATTCGCGACCTTCTCAAGCGCTAACCCCGTGGGTGGACTATCGTTTTCGGGTGCTAAACTGAGGGCGGTAGTCCACTCAACAATGAAAGAACGAATCCGCTCCACCACGATCCTGTGCGTGCGCCGGGATGGAAAAGTGGTGATCGCGGGCGATGGCCAAGTCACTTTTGGCCAGGAAGTCCTCAAAGCCTCCGCCCGTAAGCTCCGCCGTCTCTACAAAGACAAAATTGTCGCCGGCTTCGCCGGTTCCACCGCGGACGCCTTCGCTCTTTTCTCCCGCTTCGAATCCAAACTCGAGCAATACAACGGCAACCTTCAGCGCTCCGTGATCGAACTCGCCAAGGACTGGCGCACCGATCGCGCCCTCCGCCATCTCGAGGCCCTCCTCGTCGTCGCCGACGAAGCCAACACCTACATCGTCAGCGGCAACGGTGACGTCATCGAGCCCGACGATCAGATCGCCGCCATCGGCTCCGGCGCTTCCTTCGCCAAAGCAGCCGCCTTGGCCCTGCTCGAAAACACGAATCTTACGTCCCGCGAAATCGTCGAAAAGGCCATGAAGATCGCCGGCGACATCTGCATCTACACCAACCATCACATCGTTCTTGAGGAGCTGGGTTAAGTGGTGATTTACCTCCCGCAACAGAACGACGACGATTCGGCGATTCTCGACGAACTCACTCCGCGCGAAATCGTCCACGAACTCGACAAATACGTCGTCGGTCAGGCCGACGCCAAGCGCGCCATCGCCATCGCTCTGCGCAACCGCGTCCGCCGCCAGAAGCTCGCTCCCGAAATGGCCGACGAGGTGATGCCCAAAAACATCCTCATGATCGGGCCCACCGGCGTCGGCAAAACCGAACTCGCCCGCCGGCTCGCCAAGCTCGCCAACTCGCCCTTCCACAAAGTCGAAGCCAGCAAGTTCACCGAAGTCGGCTACGTCGGCCGCGACGTCGAATCCATGATTCGCGACCTCGTCGAAATCGCCATCGACATGGTCCGCGAAGAGAAGCTCGACGAAGTCGCCGACCGCGCCGAAGCCACCGCCGAGGACCGTCTGCTCGACCTCCTCGTCACCCCCGCCGAAGGCGATGACCCCGCCGCCACCGAGCGCTCCCGCGAAAAAATGCGCGACCGTCTCCGCGCCGGCAAGCTCGACGAAAAGAGCGTCGAACTCGAAGTCAAAGAACGCGGCCCCCGCATGGAGCTCGGCGGCAACCTCGGCAACGAGGAAATGGACATGAACTTCAAGGACATGCTCGCCGGCATGTTCGCCCCCAAGTCCCGCCTCCGCAAAATGCGCGTCGTCGACGCCTTCGATTACCTCGTCCAGGAAGAAGAAGAAAAGCTCATTGACATGGATCACGTCACGCGCCTCGCCACCGAGCGTGTCGAACGCAACGGCATGATCTTCCTCGACGAAATCGATAAGATCGCCGGCCGCGAAGGCGGCTCCGGTCCCGACGTCAGCCGCGAAGGCGTCCAGCGCGACATCCTCCCCATCGTCGAAGGCACCACCGTCAACACCCGCTACGGCTTCGTTCGTACGGACCATATCCTGTTCATCGCCGCCGGCGCCTTCCACGTCTCCAAGCCCAGCGACCTCATCCCCGAACTCCAGGGCCGCTTCCCCATTCGCGTCGAGCTCAAGCCGCTCACCGAAGCCGACTTCATCCGCATCCTCAAAGAACCCAAAAACGCCCTCATCAAGCAGTACGTCGCGTTGATGGAGACCGAAGGCGTCATGCTCAACTTCACGCCGGATGCCCTTGAAGCCCTGGCCAGCCTCGCCGCCCAAGTCAACGAAACCAACGAGAACATCGGCGCCCGCCGCCTCCACACGATTCTCGAAAAGGTCCTCGAAGAGATCTCCTTCGAAGGCCCCGACCTCAAAAAGAAGAACGTCAAGATCGATGGCGCCTACGTGCGCAAAGCCTTGAGCGACATCGTCAAGGACCAGGACCTCAGCCGCTATATCCTATGAGGCTTGCGTTCGTCGGCATCATGTTGCTGGGCTTGTCCGGGTGTGGCTACGTGGGCGACCCCTTGCCCCCGGCCCTCAATATCCCCAAACCCGTCCTCGACCTCCGCGCCATCGAACGCGGCGACAAGCTCGAGGTCACCTTCACCATGCCCGCCCTCACCGGCGAGAATCTGCCCGTCACCAGGCCCGGCCGGCTTGACCTCCGCGTCGGCGTCGCGCCGCCCCCGCCCTTCGACCTCAACGCCTGGCTCTCCGGCACGCAAGTGATCTTCGTCGAATGGCCCGCGATTGCCGCGCCGCCCGCTCCCGCCCCCACCGTCACCCAGACCTTCGACGCCCGCCCCTGGGCCGGTAAAGACGTCATCATTGGCGTCCGCGCCTCCAGCCCCAGCGGCCGTTTGGGCACCATGTCGAATCTCGTCGCCTTGAGCGTCGTGCCGCCCCTCGCCCCGCCCGCCAATTTCCAAGGTGAATCGCGCGCCGACGGCATCCTCCTCCAGTGGACTCCCTCCAACCAGCCCGGCGTCGCCTACCGTGTCACGCGCCAGATGCCCGATGGCCAACCCGAAACCATCGCCGACGTCCGTGAACCCCAGCATCTGGACCTCCTCCAGAACTTCGGCCCCACCTACCGCTACACCGTCCAAAGCTATGTCCGCGGCGGCGACATCAACGCCTTAAGCGACGTCTCCGCGCCCCTCGCCGTCGTGCACACCGACCATTTCCCGCCCGCCACGCCCACCGGTCTGGTCGCCCTCGCCGGCGCCAAAACCATCGAACTCGGCTGGGACCGCAATACTGACCCTGATCTCGCCGGCTACCGCCTCTACCGCTCCGCCAACGGCGGCGCCTTCGAGCGCGTCCCCGGCGACCTCACCGCCCCCTCCTACCGCGACGAACGCATCCAGACCGGCCAGCGCTACCGCTACGCCGTCTCCGCCGTCGACCGCCTCGGCAACGAAAGCCCCCGCTCCGAACCCGCCGAAGCCGAGGCTCCCTGATCTCCTGAAAGGCTCTATGTCCTCCAACGCTGTCCGCGACGTTGAAGTCGCTTCCCTCTCTAACGGCATCCGCCTCATCACCGAACGCATGCCGCACGTCCGCAGCGTCGCCGTCGGCGTCTGGGTACGCACCGGTTCGCGCGCGGAACACCAACGCGAAATCGGCATCAGTCATTTCCTCGAGCACATGCTCTTCAAGGGCACCCACACCCGCTCCGCCGAAGCCATCGCCGCCGAAGTCGATTCCATCGGCGGCAACCTCGATGCCTTCACCGGCAAAGAATTAGTCGGCTTCAACATCAAAGTCCTCGACGAACATCTCCCCAAAGCCATCGACATCCTCGCCGACCTCGTCCTCCATCCGCGCTTCGATCCCGAAGACCTCGAGAAAGAAAAGAGCGTCATTCTCGAAGAGCTCAAGATGGAAATGGACAACCCCGAATACGTCGTCCACGAACTCTTCACCAGCCGCTTCTGGCCACGCCACCCGCTCTCGAAGTCCATCCTCGGCTCGCGCAAAACCATCCAGAGCTTCACCCCCGCCCAACTGGCCAAGTATCATTCCTCGATCTACGTGCCCGAGAATCTCATGATCACCGCGGCCGGTAACCTCGAGCACGCCCAACTCGCCGCGCTCGTCGAACAGCACTTCGCCGGCGTCACCGGCACGCTCCCCAAACTTCCGGATCCTGCCGCCGTCACCGGCGCCGACATCACGGTCAAGAAAAAGCGCCTCCAGCAGGCTCTCGTCTGCGTCGGCGTCCCCGCTCTCCCCATCGCGCACCCCCGCCGCTATGCCTGGTTCGTCCTCAATACGCTGATGGGCGCCGGCATGAGCTCGCGCCTCTTCCAAAGCATCCGCGAGCGCCAGGGCCTCGCTTACTCCGTCTTCTCCGAACTCAACCTCTACCGCGACACCGGCTGCTTCGGCGTCTACGCCGGCACCGCCGCCAACACCGTGGACCAGGTCATCGCCTCCACCCTCTACGAGTTCCGTCACCTCAAAGTCGCCGGCATCCCCGCCGAAGAACTCCGCCGCGCCAAGGACCACATGAAAGGCTCGCTCGTCCTCAGCCTCGAGTCCACCGGCTCTCGCATGTCCAACCTCGCGCGCCAGTTCATGTACTTCCCGCGCTTCCACTCGCTCGATGAAATGCTGCAACTGATCGAAGCCGTCACCGAGGACGAAATCCTCGAGATCGCCCGCGACTCGTTCCAGCCCGAAAAGCTCGCCGTCACCGTCCTCGGCCCGCTCGATCACGTCCAGGCGGACCGCCAGCAGTTAGCCGCCTGATAAATTGAAGATCTTGCGAAGTCTGCTTAGCTTCGTTCTTCTCGCCTCCGGCCTCTGCGCGCTGGACGTCACTTCCTTGAAGCCCGAAGGCCACCTCACGGACTTCGCCCAGGTCGTCGACGCGCCCACCAAGGGCCGCATCGAAAACTACCTTCGCCGCGTCAAAGAAGGCACCAAAGCCGAGGTCGCCATCGTCGTCATCCGCCGCCTCGACGATGAACCCATTGCTGACGTCGCCAATCAGCTCTACCGTCAATGGGGCATCGGCGGCAAAGACACCAACGAAGGCGTCCTGTTCCTGATCGCGCTGGACGATCGCAAAACCCGCCTCGAAGTCGGCTACGGCCTCGAAGCCATCATTCCGGACGGTTTCGCCGGCGGCCTCCTCCGCCAGATTCGCCCCGCCATGCGCGAGAAGAACTACGGCGAGGCCATCTCCGAAGTCGCTCGCATCCTCGGCTCCCGCATCGCTGAAGCCAAGGGCGTCACCATTCCGGACTCCCTCACTCGCCGTCGCCGCGTCGAGCCCGACTCGCTGCCTTGGCCGATGATCATCGTCCTGATCCTGGCCGTCCTGTTCCTCTTCGGCGGCGGTGGCGGACGCCGCGGCGGCTTCGGCTTCCCCTTCCCCATCTTCCTGCCCGGCGGCTTCGGCAGAAGTTCCGGAGGAGGCGGCTTCGGCGGCTACGATTCCGGCGGTGGCTCCGGTGGCTTTGGCGGCTTCGGCGGCGGCGATTCCGGTGGCGGCGGCGCCTCAGGCGATTGGTAACTCATCATGGATAAGCTCTTACAAGATCTCGTGGAACGCTTGCGCAAGGCCTTCGGCCCCGCGCTCGAATCAGTCGTCCTCTACGGCTCAGCCGCCGTTGGCGAACTGCATGAAAACTACTCGGACTTGAACGTCCTTTGCGTCCTCACCCGCATCACCCCCACGGAACTCGCCGCTGCCGAGCCCATCTTCCGCTGGTGGCGCGACAAAGGCCACCCCTCGCCCCTCCTCTTTGCCAAAGCCGAACTCGCCACCTCCGTCGATTGTTTCCCGGTCGAGTTCCACGACATTAAAGCCCAGCACCGCATCCTCCACGGCGAAGACCTCGTCCAGGGCCTCGCCATCGACGACCGCTACTATCGCGCCCAGGTCGAATACCAACTTCGCTCCAAACTCTTGCGCCTTCGTCAAAAAGCCGGCGGTGTCCTCTCCGATCGTCGCCTCCTCCTCCACCTCCTCGCCGACTCCGTCTCCACCTTCTGTGTCCTCGCCCGCCACGCCCTCCTCCTCTCCGGCCACCGCCCCGGCTGGCCCAAACGCGACGTCGTCGCCGCCGCCCAATCCGCCTTCGGCCTGGACCCCGCACCTTTTCTCGCCCTTTTGGATCTAAGAGAAGGGAAGCGCAAAGAAAAAGAAATTGACCCGCATTCCATCTTCGGCGCCTACCTCGCCGCGATCGACCGTTTAGTCGAAACCGTCGATCAAATCAGTCCGCGTGTCGACCAAAGTTAGTTACCATGAACAGTTTGGAGAGATGAATCTATGAAGATCGGTTTGATCGTCGTCGGTGTCCTGGTGCTGATCGCCCTGGTGCTCGGGGGGCAGGCGATCGGCGTCCGCAATGATTTGGTGACCCAGCGGGAGGCGATCAAAGGCGCTTGGGCGCAGGTCGATAACTCCCTCCAGCGCCGGGCGGACCTGATCCCCAATCTCGTCAACACCGTCAAAGGCTTCGCCAAGCAGGAAGAAACGGTCTTCGGCCAAATCGCCCAGGCCCGCGCTTCCATGGCCGGCGCCCGCACGCCTCAGGAACGCATTAACGCCAATGACCAGCTCAGTTCGGCTCTCGGCCGCCTGCTGGTCGTCACCGAAAACTATCCCCAACTCAAGAGCAACGAGAACTTTCTGCGCCTGCAGGACGAGTTGAGCGGCACCGAAAACCGCATCGCTGTCGAGCGCCGCAAGTACAACGAAGTGGTTCAGAAGTACAACACCTCGATCGCTTTGTTCCCCGCGAATCTTTTCGCCGGCCTCTTCGGCTTCTCCCGCGAAGACGCCTATTTCAAGACTGAACCCGCCAAGCGGAACGTCCCGGAAGTGAAATTCTAAACATGCCTCAAACTTTCCCGAATTACATCAACGGCGAATGGGTCAACGGACCCACCTTCGAAAACCGCAATCCCGCCAACAACAAGGAAGTTGTCGGCCTCTTCGTCAAAGGCACCGCCGCGGATGTTACCCGCGCTGCTGAAGCCGCTCAGGCCGCTCTGCCGGGCTGGAGCAACATGACCGCCCCGGCCCGCGGCGCTTTCCTCTTCAAAGTCGCCGATCTGCTCGACCAGCGCTTCGAGTCCATCTCCGCCGAAATGACGCGCGAAGAAGGCAAAACGCTGCCCGAAGCCAAAGGCGAAGTCCGCCGCGCCATTAACATCCTTCGTTACTTCGGCGGCGAAGGCGCCCGCCAACCCGGCTTCCTGGTTCCCTCCGAACGCGACCGCGTTCACATGTTCACCATCCGCAAGCCCATCGGCGTCGTCGGACTCATCACGCCCTGGAACTTCCCGATCGCCATCCCCGTCTGGAAGCTCGCTCCCGCCCTCATCGCCGGCAACACCGTCATCATGAAGCCCGCTTCCGCCGCCCCGCTCTCGTCGTGGCGCGTCATGGAAGCCTTCCACGATGCCGGCCTGCCCAAGGGCGTCTTTAACTTCGTCTGCGGTTCCGGTAGTGAACTGGGCGCTGCGCTCGTCAACGCCGCCCCTGTCAAAGCGATCTCCTTCACCGGCTCGGTCGAAGTCGGCCAGTGGGTCCACACCGAAGCTTCCAAGCGCCGCCTCAAGATCCAGCTCGAAATGGGCGGCAAGAACCCCACCATCGTCTGCGCCGACGCTGACTTCAATTCCGCCGTCGAGAACGTCGTCAACGCTGCCTTCTTCTCCACCGGCCAGAAGTGTACCGCCACCTCGCGCGCCATCGTCGAAGAAGCCATCTACGACAAGTTCGTCGCCGCGGTCGTCGAACGCACCAAAAAACTCAAAGTCGGCGACGGCATGCAGCCCGGCATCGACATCGGCCCCGCCGTCGACGAAGGCCAGCTCAAGGTCAACCTCGACTACATCGAGATTGCCACCAAGGAAATCGGCGCTCCGCTCTGCGGCGGTAAACGCCTCACCGGCCCCGGCTACGACGACGGCTACTTCGTCGAACCCACCGTCTTCGCCGACGTCCCGGAAGGCACCCGCATCTCCTGCGAAGAAGTCTTCGGCCCCGTTCTCGCCATCATGAAGGCGAAGGACTTCCCCGACGCTCTCCGCATCGCCAACAACACTCCTTTCGGCTTGTCCGCCTCTGTTCAGACCACCAACCTCTCGCGCGCCTTCGAAGCCATCTACGGCATGGAAGCGGGCTTGCTCACGGTGAATCTCCCCAGCGCCGGCGTCGAGTATCAGCTCCCGTTCGGCGGCACCAAGGACTCCAGCTTCGGACCCAAGGAACAAGGCCCCGCCGCTCTTGAGTTCTACTCCGACTTCAAGACCATTTATTTGAAATACTAGAGGGCGGCAAAAATTCTCATCTTCGGGCCCCGGCCGCGGGCCCGCTCGTAAAGGAACTATGAAGCTAGGGCAAATTCTGCGCGACAACGCGATCATCGCCGCTGTGTTTGAGAACGGCAAGTGCCGCCCGATTCCGGACTACACTCTCTACGACCTCGTCCTCCGCGCCGATGTCGAGAAAACCGATCTGGCCACCCTGGGCTCCCGCCTGGCGACCTCGCATTGGGAAGAAGCCGAACCGCTGATTCCCATCATCCCCAAGGAAGTTTGGGCCTGCGGCTGCACCTATGAGATGAGTGCCGCCTTCCGCGACGGCGAACACGACGTCCGCGAAGGCTTCTACCACTACGTCTATCAGCCCGAAAACCGTCCCGAGGTCTTCTTCAAGGGCACCGCCCGTGTTTGCGTCGGTCCCAATCGTCCCGTCGGCATCCGGCAGGACTCGAAGTTCACCGCCCCGGAACCCGAACTCGCCGTCCTGCTCGGCGCCAAGGGCAAGGTCTACGGCTATTCCATCGCCAACGACGTTTCCGCCTGGGACATCGAACGGGAGAACCCGCTCTACCTGCCCCAGTCGAAGACGTTCACCGGCTGCTGCTCGCTCGGCCCGGTCTTCGTGACCCCCGACGAGATTAAGGATCCTTATTCGCTCGACATGCGCTGCGTCATCCGCCGCGGCGACAAGGTTACCTTCGACGGTTCCACCAACACCAGCAAGCTCGGCCGTAAGGTCGAAACCCTGGTCGAATATCTGTTCCGGTCCAACGCCGTTCCCTCGGGTTCGGTGCTGCTCACCGGTACCGGCATCATCGTCACTGAGGAATCGGCGCTAGCCCCCGGCGACGTTTGTGAAATCTCGGTTCCGCAGATCGGCACCCTGTCGAATCCTGCCATCATCGTCTAAGGCGCTAAATTCAATCTCCACAACTATTTAAGGTCTCAGGGCCGCCTCTTCCGGGGCGGCCTTCGCTATTTTTTCTGGCCCCACTTTTCTTCTCTTAGGGTGCTCAACTTTCCACAACTGAGCGAAACCCGCTCATGGAACCTCGCGTCGAACTCAGTGTATGATGAGCACTTACGGCGCCGATGCCCTCCAGTTCCCGGTTACCGGTGGCCTGGCCACCGGTTCCGCTGTCCTTCATAATCCCGTGGAACAACGCCTAAATGAAGAGGCCCTCCTTGTTCGCCGTGCCCAGGCCGGCGATCAGTTGGCGTTCCGCGACATCGTCGAACGCTTCCAGGCCAAAGTCTTCTCGATCATCTACGGCATCCTCCGCAACCGGAACGACGCCGAGGATATCGCGCAGCAGGTCTTCGCCAAGGTCTATTTCTCCTTGCCGAACTTCGACTTCCGTAGCTCGCTCCTCACCTGGATCTACAAGATCACGGTGAACGAATGCTACGACTACCTGCGCAAAAAGAAGGTTCGCAAGCTGGTCTACGAAAGCGACTTCAGCGAAGAAGAATCGCAGCGAATCCAAAATTCTGAGGCCTCCACGGACGCTGAGCCCCTCGCCGAAGAGCGGCTCGCCCAACGCGACCTCGTCATGAAGCTCCTCGAGAAGGTGAGTGAGGAAGATCGCAACCTCATTCTCCTCAAAGAAGTCGAAGGTCACTCCGTCGAAGAACTCGCGGAAATGACCGGGATGAACGAAAACACCATCAAGGTGAAACTCTTCCGTGCCCGGCAGAAGCTGGTCAAGGCTGCCGGACGCCTACTGAAGCGCGGTGGTACTGGTACTACCGGACTAGCTCAGGCGGGGGCGGAATAGCTTATGATGCTGCATGGAAAAGGCTTAACACGATTCTCGCGGAGAGTTTACAGGAATCTGCCGGAAAAAGACCTAGAATGTAGGGTAATTCTTTGGGTCCCGGTGACCAGCTGCCGATATAACAGCCTGAGGCCGGGGGAGTAAACGATGCATACCGTAATCGAGAACGAACTCGAAAGTTACTTAGTGGCGAAGCCGCTGAGCGCTGCCTTTCACGCCCACTTGGGTGAATGTGCCGAGTGCCGCGAGAGTCTCTCGTTGTTTGCCGAAGCCTCTCGTCTGGTGCGCACCCTGCGCGTCGAACCCGACGAGGCTGCCTCCCTTGAACTGTCTCCGGGCTTCTATGCCCGGGTCCTGCAGAAGATTGACGCTCAAGAGAAGCCGTCGGTCTGGGACATCTTCCTTCAACCGTTTGGTCGCAAACTGGTGTTTGCCTCCCTGGCGATGTCCGCGGTCATGGTCGGTGCCATTCTGTGGCCCGCTGGCCCTGAGCCGGAAGTGGTCGCCGCCACTCCTGAAATCGTCTTCTCTACGGAAACTGCCCCGCCGGTCATGTTGGTTGACCACCGCGTGGGTAATGAAGAGAACCGGGGCGCTGTCCTCGTCCAGCTCACCACTTTAGATCAGTAGTTCGAGGCTTCGATCATGACTTCCCATCCCGAGCGCATCTCGTGGCAGAACCCCAAAGTTCTCATCACGCTCTTTACCGTCTTCCTGATGGGCTCCGCCTTTGGCGGCGTCATCGTCAAGTTCGGCCTCAAAGACGTCATCACGCGCAACGCCTCCTGGCGCGCGAATGACAAGGTCCAGCTCTTCCAGAAGTTCAAGACCGAGTTGAACCTCACGCCCCAACAGGCCGAGCAGGTCGACATCGTCCTCGACGACTTCACCATGTACATGCAGAGCCTCCAGGCCCAGATGGAAGAGACCCGCGGCGGCGCCAAGGAACGCATCAGCAAGATCCTCACGCCGGAACAGCAGGATAAGTTCAAACGCATTCTGGGCGATAGCCTCAAACAGATTCGCTGACCTTCTAAATTTGCTTGCGGGAGTACTCGCTTTCGAGTACTCTCAAGTTGTTCGTGGATTGATTTAGAGAGCGGCTCTCAGCTGGCTTTCTGCTACTTGCACCCACGTTAAAAAGTGCTAAAGGCGAGCGCGGATCGGTGAATCACCCGGAGCCTCGGCTACCGGGTTTTTTGTTGGTCGGCGCAGTGCCGGAAAGGGATGGTCATCATGACCAACGATTACGAAGCCCTTCGGCGGGCGCTTGAGAATGGCGACTTACAGGAGGGCGGGGCCGCGGGCCTCGGCCAGCTCGTGAATGTTCGCCTGGCCGTGGAACCCCGACATCTGGAAAGTGCGCTCGAGGCTCTCGCCCTCGCTGACTTCCCCATTAACCCCCAGCTTACCCATCAGCGGCAGACCTTCATCGAGTTCCCCGTCTACCGCCGTCAGCTGAAGCAGCTTGAAGGCCTCTTGCGCGGTCTCGACGTTCAGGTCACCGCGCGAAATATGCTCGACGAGATTCGCGCCGGCTCCACCGTTCTGGCAAACTGAAGTCGTATGCGCCTCCTGCTTCTGCTGCTGACTGCGATCGCCCTGTTCGCGCAGCAGGTGAAGTTGTATCTCAAGGACGGCACCTACCAGGTCGCCCGTGAATACTCGGTCAATGGCGACCGCGTCCGTTATTACTCCACCGAACGGCAGGACTGGGAAGAACTCCCCAAAGAGCTCGTCGACTTCGACCGCACCGAAGGCGAAGTCAAAAAGAAAGCCGCCGCCCGCGCCGAGGAAGAACGGCTCATCGCCGCCGAAGATAAAGTCGAGCGGGAAGAGCGTGCCCGCATCGCGCGCATTCCCGCCGACCCTGGCGTCTACTACGAGGTCGGCGAAGAGATGAAGCCGCTCAAGGCGGCCGAATCGAAATACGTCAACAACAAGCGCCGCTCCATCCTGAAGGTGATGAGCCCCGTCCCGCTCATCAATGGCAAAGGCACCGTCGAACTCGATGGCGAACACTCCGCCTTCATGGTCAAAGGCAAGCGCCCCGAGTTTTACTTCCGCCTCTCCGACGACGAGTCGTTCAACTTCTTCAAACTCACGCCGGGCAAGAACTCCCGCATCGTTGAGAAGGTGACCGTCGCTGCTGTCGTGAATGAGAAGATCGAGGAGCCGATCATCGTCGAGTGCTTCCGACAGCAACTCGCGGACCGGCTCTTCAAAATGTGGCCCACCGCTGATCTGGAGCCCGGCGAATACGCCCTCGTCCAGTACACGGAAGGAAAAATGAACTTACAGGTTTGGGATTTCCGCCTCGAGCCTTAGCTCGAAGCCACTTCGTCCGACTTCCGGTTCAGATCCTCGGCGAGAATAATCGCTTCCGCCAAATCCTTCATCGGACGCCGCAGACGCCGGCTCTCGTTGCGCAACCGCAGATAAGCCTCTTCCTCGGTCAACCCGTAGCGATACTGCAGAATGCCCTTGGCCCGCTCCACCACCTTGCGGGTTTCGAGCTGCCGCTTCATGTCATTCGCTTCTTCCTGCAGGCGCAGGTTCTCTTCCTTCAGCATCGACCGCGCGATCGCGCCGCCCATCTGCTCGCCGATAAACGTCAGCAACGCCACCTCTTCGGCGCTGTGATCCCGCCGCGCCCGATGATGCACGTTCACCACGCCAATCAGGTCGCCCTCGGAAATCAGCGGAATCGACAGGAAGGCTTCGTACGTATCTTCGATCAGCCCCGGAAAGCGCTTAAACCGCTTATCCGCCGCCGCATTCTCCGACAACGCCACCACCGACTTGTGTTCCGCCACCCAACCCGTCACACCCTCGCCAACCTTCATGCTCAACACATTCAGATCGGCCGCATGCGGTACGTTCGAAGCGCGCAGAACGATTTCGCCCGACGTGGTTTCTACGAGATAAACGAGACAGGCATCGCATTCCGTTGCTTGCACGGTGAGACCAACAATCTCGCCGAGCATTTCATCGAGGCTCAAGTCTGAGGCCACAACGCTGCTAATGCGATGTAGAATCGCGATTTGTTGCATTGGAGGTTCCATTACGAAGGCTGCCATACCCTAGCGTATTGAGCCCCCCCGCGTGGGGTCAAATCCAAAATTTCTATTCGGTCGCTCACCAAAAGTCGACTTTTGGACCCAACTATCTTCGATTCTTCCGGATACCGTGCCATCGTTTTCACGACCCTGCGGCTTTTCCCCCGTGCCGCTGGCGAAGCCCTGGCGAACGTAAAATTACAATCCGTCAGCAAACCACTTCCGCGAACGCGCGAACCAGGCATAGCCCCCGAAAAAAGCCACCAGCGCCACCGCGTACAGCTTGGCGACCGGCTCCACCTCCGGCCATTGCTGCTCCAGCAGAATCCGCCGGTATTGGTACACCAGCACGAACAACGGATTCTTGCCCAGCCACGGTAGCGCCGCCGCCGGCAGCGCCCGCGCGTCGTAGCAGATCGGCGTCAGGAAGAACCACAGGTTTAGCGCAAAGCCAATCAAATGCGCCAGATCCCGCACAAACACGCCCAGCGCCGCCAGCGCCCAGGCCAGCCCCGCCGTCAGCAACACCTGCGGAAGCAGCACAGCCGGCAGCGCCAGCGCCGTCACCGGCACCGCCCCCCGGATCAGCCACAACAGCGGCACAAACAGCGCCGTCGCCACCAGCCCCGTGATCAGCCCCACCGCCGTCAGATTCAGCGGCAGCACCTCCACCGGAAACACCAGCTTCTTGATCAGATTCCCGTTCGCCGGCAGCACCGCTGGCGCCTTCGCCAACGTCTCGGAGATCGCCAGCCACGGCAGCATCCCGGCCAGAAAATACAGCACGAAACCCGTCTGCGACGGATCGCCCGCGAAGCGCGAACGCAGCACCAGCCCGAACACGAAGTAGTAGGTCGCCATCAGCAGCAGCGGGTTCAGCACCGTCCACAGCACATCGCCGAAAGACCCTCGATACCGCGCGATCCACTCCCGCCTCACCAGGCTCCGCATCAGGCTCCGATGCTGCCATGCCGCCACCCACGGCTCCGTCAGTACTCGCCCCAGCTTCGCCGGCCACGTCTCCCGCGCTAAGCTCCCCACCGTTTCCACGGCCAGCCGCTCGATCGTCACGCGACCCTCGCGCACCAACCCCTCCAGCAGTACAAACGGACGCCCGCGCTCATACCACCAGCCGCGCTCGGCATCCCGCAACGAAAGAAAAACGCGATACCGCCCCGTGATCGCCGGCAGGTCGATGCTCACATCGGCGGCCCCCGCCGCTTCCATCCACGCCCCCTCGGCCACCCAACGCCCGCTCTCGGCATCGAAAATCTGCCAGCCGAACTGGCTCCCCGCCGGTGCCTGCAAACCGCATTGCACCCGAACCCCCGTGCCCAGCGTCACCTCGGCGCGCGGATTCTCGTAAGCCGCCATTTAGAACACGCGCCGGCGCAGGCGCTCCACGGTAAACTTCGCCGTCTCCGCCACCGCCATCACGGCCATCACGCCCGCTTGCACCGGATCGGACACCACCAGATCCGCCGCCTCCGGCACGCTCCCCGCCATGTTCAAACTAATGACCAGCAGCCCGCTCTCGCGCACTTCGCGCACGGCCTTCTCGATGTCGCCGCCCATCAGGGCGCCGGCCAGCACCAGCGCCTTCGCCCGCGGCAAACGCGCCACCGCCCGCACCGCATCGGCCAGCGGTTGCTCACCCACCAGCGGAATCGTATCGATCGAAATATGCTCGCCGCGAATGTTGTGACGGTCGGCTTCGGAAATTGCCCCAATCGCCACCTGCCCCACTTGCGCCCCGCCGCCCATGATGATAATCCGCTTCCCGAAGATCTTCTTCAGGCTGCTCACGAACTCCACATTCTGCACCACCGGCAGTGCCCGCAACTCCCGTTCCAGCTCCGCGGCTTCGGTCGGCAGATCAATCTCAAAATAGATCCGCGTCGTCCGCGCCGGCGACTCCATAATCGCTACCGACGTAATGTCGCCCTCCAGGCGCGCAATCACGCCCGTCAGTTGATGCAGCATCCCCGGACCCGCGTCCACACTAATCACCACGCCAATCTTCTCCGAGTGCGAACCCTCGTGCTGATCCAGATCGGCCATCTTATTCGGCCTCGTAATGCTTCAGAATGCCGGCCCACTCACCCTTGGCTTGCAGCATCAGTTCCACCACTTCGCGCACCGCGCCCGCGCCGCCCACGGCCTGCGTGACATAGTGCGCCGCCTTCTTCACCTCCGGCCGCGCATTCCCCACCGCAATGCCCAAGCCCACCCGCCGCATGATCACAATATCCGTCAGGTCATCGCCAATGTACGCCACGTTCTCCGCCGGAATGTTCGCGTCCTTCAGGATCGCCTCCAGAATCGGAATCTTCTCCGTATGGCCCTGATACACGTAGGTCATCTTCGCCTGCCGCGCGCGTTCGGACGTCGCTTCGCTCTGCCGCCCGCTGATCACGCCCGTCTTGATGCCCAGCTTCGCGCACCACTGCAGCGCAATGCCGTCCTGCGAATCGAACCCCTTGCTCTCGGCCATGCGCATCGTCCCGTCCGGGGCGTACACCGGAAAGTGATACAAACGGCCATCGGTCAGGACGCCGTCCACGTCCATCAACAGCATCTTGATGCGTTCGGCTTGGGCTTTCAGTTCCAGGTTCAAACAGGGACTCCGGGGCTTAAAATGAAGGCTTGCTCGAGAAAGTTGAGCGAGTTCTCACTCGTTATAACATGCTGCGCCCTGGCCACCGCGTCGGTGTCGCGGTTTCCGGCGGCCCGGATTCTGTTTGTCTGCTGGCCATCCTTCGCCAACTGGCCCCCGCCTACGGCATCTCCCTCGCCGTCGTCCACCTCAACCACCAGCTCCGCGGGGAGCACTCCGACGCCGACGAACGCTTCGTCGCCCACCTCGCCCAAACCTACGGTCTGCCCCTCCACTCCGCCTCCCGGCCCGTCGGCCTTTCCGAAAATGAAGGCCGTCAGGCCCGCCGTGCCTTCTTCGCTGAACTCCAGGCTGCCGGTCTCGTCCACCGCCTCGCCACCGGCCACACCCAGGACGACCAGGCGGAAACCGTACTCTTCCGTCTTCTGAGGGGCGCTTCGCCCTCCGGCCTCTCCGGAATTCTTCCCGTCACCCGCGAAGGCGTCATCCGCCCCCTCCTTGAGGTCTCCCGCTCCGAAGTCGTCGCCTACCTCCGCCACCAGGACCTCACCTGGCGCGTCGACGCCTCCAACGCCGACCCCCGCTACGCCCGTAACCGCCTCCGTCACCACCTCCTCCCCTCACTCGTCCGCGACTGGAACCCCAACCTCCCCGCCCAACTCGCCCGCACCGCCACCATCGCCCGCGACGAAGACCTCTTCCTCGACGAACTCGTTCCCGCCCCCTTCACCGACGGCCACGCCGTCTTTTTGCCCACCACCCCCCTCGCCACCGCTCTCCGCCGCCGCCAACTCCGCTGGATCGCCCACCACCTCGGCAGCGCCGCCGACTTCCGTCACATCGAAGCCCTGGAAAACCTCTTCGCCCCCGGCCTCGGCTCCGCCCGCCTCCAAATCCCCGGCCTCGACGCCCTCCGCAGCTACGACTGGGTTCGTTTCGCCCCCCTCGCCGCCGCATCGAACCGCAATTGGAGCCAGCTTTTACCCGTTCCCGGAACAGTTCACTTGCCGCACGGAAGTATTACAGTCAGCCTTGGTACTATAGAAGGAGATTGTTTCGATGGCGATGCCGCCGGAGCCGGCCTAACGCTCCGGAATTGGCGTCCCGGTGATGCTTATTCGCCGGTAGGACCGCTCAAGGAACGCTTCGAAGCCGAGCGAATCCCCTTATGGGAACGGCGCAATTGGCCGATTATCGCGAGAGATTCCGAGATTGTCTGGGCTAGGCAGTTTGGGGTCGCGGATCGGTTTCGGATGGGATCCGGGAGCCGAAACTGTTACGTTCGGTGGACCCCGGCGGCCTTAGTCCCGCTGAGTCCGCCTGTGATGAGCCCCGGAAGTGAAAATAATGTGCCATCCTGAATCGGACGATAGGTCTTTTACGTCATTAGGAGTAGGCATCGCGCTCAGTTGCGCGGCCAGGGAGAGTAAATGAGTTCCACCGTTAAGACAGCCGTCTTCTGGGTTGTCCTGATTTGCGTCGCGGTCCTGCTTTGGGCCGTTGTGAAGCAAACCAAGACTCCGAAGGAGCAGGCTCTCAGCTTCAGCCAGTTCATTCATGAGGTTGAACAGGATCGCGTCAAGAGCGTCACCATCACCGGGAATGAGCTTCGCGGCACGTTTGCCAAGGACAATGGCGTCCTGCGCACCCTGATCCCGGTGAACTACCCCGATGTGTTCAACATCCTGCGGCAGTACAAGGTTGACGTGGAGATCAAGGACTCGAGCTCCGTCAATTTTGTCTCCATCCTCATTCAGGCGATTCCCTTTATTCTCCTGCTCGCCTTCTGGATCTTCATGATGCGCCAGATGCAGTCGGGTGGAAATAAGGCGCTCAGCTTCGGCAAGAGCCGCGCCCGTCTCCACTCGTCCCAGCAAAAGAAGGTCACCTTCAAGGACGTCGCCGGCGTGGACGAAGCCAAGGAAGAGCTCCAGGAAATCATCGAATTCCTCCGCGAACCCCAGAAGTTCCAGAAGCTCGGCGGCCGCATTCCGAAAGGCGTGCTGCTCATCGGTTCCCCTGGCACCGGTAAGACGCTCCTGGCCCGCGCGATCGCCGGCGAAGCGAATGTCCCGTTCTTCTCGATCTCCGGTTCGGACTTCGTCGAAATGTTTGTCGGCGTCGGCGCCAGCCGCGTCCGCGACCTCTTCGAACAAGGCAAAAAGAACGCCCCCTGCATCGTCTTCATCGACGAAATCGACGCCGTCGGCCGCCATCGTGGCGCTGGCCTGGGCGGCGGTCACGATGAACGCGAACAGACCCTGAACCAGTTGCTCGTCGAAATGGACGGCTTCGAGTCGAACGAAGGCGTGATCCTGGTGGCCGCCACCAACCGCCCCGACGTGCTCGACCCCGCCCTTCTGCGCCCCGGCCGTTTTGACCGCCGCGTCGTCGTCGACCGCCCCGATCTCCGTGGCCGCGAGCAGATCCTCAAGGTTCACACCAAGAAGACCCCGCTCGGCGACGACGTCGACCTCAGCATCATTGCTCGTGGCACCCCCGGCTTTGCCGGCGCCGACCTCGCCAACCTCGTCAACGAAGCCGCCCTGCTGGCCGCGCGTCAAAACCGCAAAGTCATCACCATGGCCGACTTCGAACTCGCCAAGGACAAGGTCATGATGGGCGTCGAACGCAAGTCGCGCGTCATCAGCGAAGAAGAAAAGAAGCACACCGCCTATCACGAAGCCGGCCACGCCGTGGTCGCCTCATTGGTCGCGCACGCCGATCCGCTCCACAAAGTCTCGATCATTCCCCGCGGCATGGCCCTCGGCATCACCATGCAGTTGCCCATGCAGGATAAGGTCGACTTCACCAAGGAACAGGCCGAAGCCCGCCTCACCGTGCTGATGGGTGGCCGCGTCGCCGACGAAACCTTCATGAGCATGAAGTCCGCCGGCGCCTCCAACGACATCGAACAGGCCACTGACCTCGCTCGCCGTATGGTGTGCGAATGGGGCATGAGCGAAATGGGTCCGGTCAGCTACGGCCGCCGCGAAGAGCAGATCTTCCTCGGCCGCGAGATCGCCCAGCATCGCGATTACTCCGAAACTACGGCCATCAGCATTGACCAGCAGGTCCGCAGCCTCATCGAAGGCGGCTATGCCCGCGCTAAGAAGATCATCGACGACTATCGTGAAGCCACCATCCTGATCGCTGAAGCGCTCCTTGAGCGCGAGGTGCTCGACGGCAACGAAGTCAAAACGCTGATCAACGGCGGCACGCTCGCTGTGTTCAAGCCCACCACGCCCGTTTCGAACAACGACCAGGGCCAAACCGTTCAGCAGGTCATTCGTCCGGCCAGCGGCATCACGCCGCCGCCCATGGCGGGTCCCCAGCCGGCGTAATGGTTCTTCGCGTTCCGGCCTACCGGTTCTACCTGTTCGACATTGACGGCACGCTCACCGATTCGGCGCCCGATATCTGTGGCGCCATCCAGGCCGCGCTTCACCCGCGCGGCCTGTCTGACATTCCGGTCCCTTTGTTGCGCAGCTTCATCGGCCGCCATCTCGTCGATTGCTTCTCGCATTTGAATCCGGCCTGGACGCCCGAAGAGATGGACGCCCTGGTGCAGGACTATCGCCGCCTCTACGCCGCTCGCGAACACACCCAAACGCGCCTCTATCCGCAAGTCGCCGAAACCATCGCCGCCTTGCCCGGCGCCAAGTCCACCGCCACCACCAAGGGCACTGCCACCGCCCGCATCGTGCTCGATAAATTCGGCCTGCTCCCCCACTTCACCCACGTGCAGGGCACCGATGGCTTCCCGCACAAGCCCGCTCCGGACGTCGTCCAGCGAGCTCTTGCCGGCCTCGGCGCGAAACCCGAGGAATGCCTCTTCGTCGGCGACTCCACCGCCGACATCGAAGCCGGACACGCCGCCGGCGTCGACGTCTGCGCCGTCACCTATGGCTATGGTGACCCCCAAGCCTTGGCCGCGCTCCAGCCCCGCTACCTCATCTCCTCCATCGATCAGCTACGCGCCTAGACGTCCCGCACACAGCGAAACGAGATGTTCGTCGTCGCGCTATCGGCCGTGTTCTTCGTCCGCGCCGCCACCCGATACCGGTTGCAGTAGCTCGGATGGCATAGATAGCTGCCGCCCTTCATCACCCGCTCCGCCCCCTGCGGCGGCCCCACCGGATTCACCTTCGTCGCCGTCTGATGCCACGTCGGATGAAACCAGTCCGCGCACCACTCCCACGTATTGCCCGTCACGCTGTAGAGCCCGTAATCATTGCTCGGAAACGCGTCCACCGGACACGTCCCGCGATAGCCATCCTCGCCCAGATCGACATCCGGAAATGTCCCCTGCCAGATGTTGCAGCGATGCCGGCCCTCGGGCATCAGTTCATCGCCCCACGAAAAGCGCTTCTGCTCCAGCCCGCCGCGCGCCGCGAACTCCCATTCGGCTTCCGTCGGCAAACGCTTCCCCGCCCATTGCGCATACGCCCGCGCGTCGTTCCACGAGACATGCGTCACCGGATACTGCTCGCGCTGCCCGACCGACGTTTCCGGCCCCTCCGGATGCGCCCAGTCCGCCCCGTTCACCTTGCACCACCAGTAGTGCCCCGGAACCGTCTGGTCCACCAGTTCCTTCGCCACATGCAGATGAAACACAAACGACCAGCCCAGCCGCTCGCTATCCGTCCGATAGCCCGTCGCCCGCGCAAACTCGCTGAACTGCGCGTTCGTCACCGGCGTCGTGTCGATGTAGAAGGGCGCCAGTTCCACGCCGCGCACCGGACCTTCGCCATCCGCCTCGTACTTATCGGCGTCCTCGGTCCCCATCAGAAAGCTGCCGCCCTCCAACCGGATCATGCCCTCGGTCGAACCGCTGCGCACCTGCGCCCGCTGCTCCGTCATCAACTCCGACAGGGCGAGTTGTTCGGCGCGTTGCCGGCTCGGCACGCAGCACGGGTTGATGATGCCGAACGGATTCATACCGCTGCTTCCGCCGTCTTGATGTCGGCCTTCGCCCGCAGCCGGTCCAGATAATCGCCCAGCGCCTTGTCGCGCTTCTCCTTCAACAGCTCTTCTTCCAGGTGCCCCTTCACCTCCTCAAACGGCACCGGACCCTCCTCCCGCCGCTCATGCACCACCGCGATGTGATACCCAAACTCCGTCCGGAAAATTTTGCTTCGCTCCCCCGGCTTCAGCGCAAACACCACTTCGTCGAACGCCTCCACCATCTCGCCCATCGGAAACCAGCCCAACGCTCCGCCATTGCCCGCGCACGACGAATGCTGATTCGCCACCTCCGCAAACGGCACTCCGGCGTCCAACTGTTTCTCGGCTTCCTTCATCACCGCCAAAGCTTCATCGGCCGTCTCGCCTTCGCCCTCTTCGCCGCGCTTCACGTTCCGCACGATGTGCGAAGCCAGCGCCATCGCCGGCCGCCGCAGCGCGTCGCGATTCTTCTTGTAACGCTCCACCAGATCCTTGTGCCGCGGCGCGGACACCTTGCCATTGATCCGCCCAATCAGGCGGTCGATCTTCAATCGGATCTCCACTTCCGCCCGCAGCGCCTCCCGATCTGCTCCCGCCCGCGTCACCCCCGGCTCACAATTCTCCGGACCTCCGGGCGGCGGTAGCACCCCCGTCATCGCTTGCTCGATCTCCGCTTCCGGAATCGGCTCCGTCTCCGCTCGTGCCACCTGCCGCAGCAGCACGCGCTCAATCACGTTCTCCTTCGACCACTCCCACAGCTGCATCTCCGCCGCCATCGGCTCCATTCCCGTCACCGCTTCCATGTATCGCGGTCGGATTGAAGTCGCTTCCTCGCGGATCACTGCGTCATCCACGAACTCGCCGTTAATCAAAAGGCCCATATTCTGGCTCTAGTCTAACGCTCAGCCCGACGATTGCTCCCCTCCACTCCCTGCGATAGAGTATTCAGATCTTTTTGGCGCCCCCTACGGGTAAAAAGGGTGGCCCCCATCGACTTTTGACAGGAGCGACCATGAATCAGTCCCTTGTTGTGCGGCTCGGCTTGCCGCGTTTGATGAAGACACTGCTGCTGGCGGCCAGCGCCACCAGCGCGGGTCTGGCGCAAGAACGCCACGGCGGCGAAGCCAACCTGATCCTCCCGGATCTCGACATGGCCCAATTTTTCGGAGACATCGGCGGCCGCACCCTGTTGCTGCTCGGCTGCCTGGTGGGCTTCCTCGGCCTCGTTTTCGGGCTGGTCATCTACCGCCAGTTGAAGACCATGCCCGTGCATCGCACCATGCTCGAGGTCTCCGAACTGATCTACGAAACCTGCAAAACCTACCTGCAAACTCAGGGCAAGTTCCTGATGATCCTCGAAGCCTTCATCGCCATCGTCATCGTCTTCTACTTCGGCTTCCTGCTCCATTTCGATGCTTTCAAAGTTGCCATCATTCTCTTGTTCTCCGTCGTCGGCATTCTCGGCTCCTATGGCGTCGCCTGGTTCGGCATTCGCGTCAACACCTTCGCGAACTCCCGCTGCGCCTTCGCCGCCCTCCGCGGCAAGGCTTACCCCTGCTACGCCATCCCGCTGAAGGCCGGCATGAGCATCGGCATGATGCTCATCTCCGTCGAACTGCTGCTCATGCTCTTCATCCTCCTCGCCGTCCCCGGTGACTATGCCGGGCCCTGCTTCATCGGCTTCGCCATCGGCGAAAGCCTCGGCGCCGCTGCCCTGCGCGTCGCTGGCGGCATCTTTACCAAAATCGCCGACATCGGCGCCGACCTCATGAAGATCGTCTTCAAGATCAAAGAAGACGACGCCCGCAACCCCGGCGTCATTGCCGATTGCGTCGGCGACAACGCCGGCGACTCCGTCGGCCCCTCCGCCGACGGCTTCGAAACCTACGGCGTCACCGGCGTCGCCCTCATCAGCTTCATCCTCCTCGCCGTCCGCGAACCCATCGTCCAGATCCAACTCCTCGTCTGGATCTTCATGATGCGCGTCATGATGGTCGTCGCCTCCGCCGGCAGCTACTTCATCAACGAAGCCATGGCCAAGGCCAAGTACGCCAACTCCGCCAAGATGAACTACGAGCATCCCCTCACCACGCTCGTCTTCCTCACCTCCGGCGTCTCGGTCGCTCTCACCTACGCCCTTTCCTACCTGATGATCCCCAACCTCGGCAACGACGCCTCGCTCTGGTGGAAGCTCTCCACCGTCATCACCTGCGGCACCCTCGCCGGCGCCATCATCCCCGAAATGGTCAAGGCCTTCACCTCCGTCCACTCCCGGCACGTCCGCGAAGTCGTCATCTCTTCGCGCGAAGGTGGTGCCTCGCTCAATATCCTTTCCGGCCTGGTCGCCGGCAACTTCTCCGCCTTCTGGTTGGGCATGGCGCTGCTGCTGTTGATGAGCGTCGCCTTCGTCGTCTCCACGATGGGCCTCGGCGCTCTGATGGTCGCCCCGTCGATCTTCGCGTTCGGCCTGGTTGCCTTCGGCTTCCTCGGCATGGGCCCGGTCACCATCGCCGTCGATAGCTACGGTCCGGTCACCGACAACGCTCAGTCCGTCTACGAACTCTCCACCATCGAACACGTCAAAGGCATCGAAGGCGAAATCAAAAAGGACTTTGGCTTCGATCCCCAATTCGAACTCGCCAAAGAGAACCTTGAAGAAAACGATGGCGCCGGCAACACCTTCAAAGCCACCGCCAAGCCCGTGCTGATTGGCACCGCCGTCGTCGGCGCCACCACCATGATCTTCTCCATCGTGGTCAGCCTCACCAATGGCCTCACCAGCAACATCGAAAAGCTCTCCGTGCTCCACCCGCCCTTCCTGCTCGGCCTCATCACTGGCGGCGCGGTCATCTACTGGTTCACCGGCGCTTCGATGCAGGCCGTCACCACCGGCGCCTACCGCGCCGTTGAGTTCATCAAAGCCAACATCAAGCTCGAAGGCATCACCAAGGCCTCCGTCGAAGACTCGAAGAAGGTCGTCGCCATCTGCACCAAGTACGCGCAGATGGGCATGTTCAACATCTTCCTCACCGTCTTCTTTGCCACGCTCGCCTTCGCCTTTGTCGAGCCCTTCTTCTTCATCGGCTACCTGATTTCGATCGCCTTGTTCGGCCTCTATCAGGCCATCTTCATGGCCAACGCCGGCGGCGCCTGGGACAACGCCAAGAAGATCGTCGAAACCGAACTCAAGCAGAAAGGCACCCCGCTCCACGACGCCACCGTCGTCGGCGACACCGTCGGCGACCCCTTCAAGGACACGTCCTCGGTCGCCTTGAACCCCATCATCAAGTTCACCACCCTCTTCGGCCTGCTCGCCGTCGAGCTCGCCGTCTCCCTCACCCGCGAGCAGGGCCCCGTCCTCGCTAACGGCCTCGCCGCCGCCTTCCTGCTGGTGGCCCTCTTCTTCGTCTACCGCAGCTTCTATGGCATGCGCATCGAAAAGTAGCGGAAGACGGAAGTAACATAGGGGTATGGCGACGAAAGTCCTCCTGCCCCTGGCCGAATTCGACCAACTGGTGGAAGCGGACGACGTCCGGCAGGAGCTGGACGAAGGAGTGCTGCTCACGATGACGCGTCCGCGCGCCGCTCACAACCGCGTCTCCGGGCGTTTCTATCGCGCCTTCGATCGCTACCTGGAACAGAACCCCATCGGGGAAGTCTTCTTACCCGATCAGATGTACATCCTCGGCCCCGACACCAAACGCGCCCCCGACGTCTCCGTCGTCCTTCAACCCCGCGTCGTTGCCGATGACGAAGATTTGGTCGGCGCGCCCGACATCGCCGTCGAAGTCATGTCCCCTCATGACTCGCAGCCCGCCATTCATCGCAAGTTGAAACAGTACTTCGCCGCTGGGTGCCGGTCAGCAATCGTGGTCTACCCCGAAACGCGCGAAGTCGAACTCTGGATCGCGCCCGGCATCCCCGACGTCACCTTGTCCCTTGAGGACACGCTGACGCTCGAGCTCTTGCCGGGCTTCGCCCTGCCCATTGCTCAGCTATTCAGTTAAGCGCGTTCGAGATATTCGCCGTCGGTCGTCGACACGCGGATCTTCTCGCCCTGGCTGATAAACGGCGGCACCGTCACCACCAGGCCCGTCTCCATCGTCGCCGGCTTGCCGACGTTCGACACGGACGCACCCTTGATGCCCGGCTCAGTCTCCATCACCGTCATCACGATCGCCGGTGGCAATTCCACACTGATCGGACGCTCTTCGAAGAACGTCACCTTCACCTTCAACTGAGGAATCAGATAGTTGACGTTATCGCCCAACAGATCTTCGCTCAAATGGATCTGCTCGTAGTTCTCAATGTTCATGAAATGGTAGTCCGTACCGTCCTTGTACAGGAACTCCATATCCGCATCGTCCAGGCTTACCTTCTCCACCTGATCGGTGGAGGCAAAGCGGTGTTCAGCGAACGAACCGCTCTTCAATCCCCGCATTTTTACTTGCACGAAAGCCCGCAGGTTGCCAGGCGTACGGTGCACAAAACTAAAGATCGAGTAGAGTTCCCCGTTGAACTTGATCACGTTTCCAGGGCGAATCTGTGTGGCTTGCATAGCTGTCTTTGTTAGTTTATCAGCTACAATGCAGGACAAGCATGATTCCGGAGTTTATCCCTGAAGGCCTCACGTTCGATGACATTCTCCTGGTTCCGGCCCGCAGTGGAGTCCTTCCCACCCAAGTTGATACAAGGACTTGGTTTACGCGTTCCATCCCGCTGAATATTCCCGTCGTCAGCTCCGCCATGGACACCGTCACGGAGTCCCATCTCGCCATCGCCCTCTCCCAGCAGGGCGGCATTGGCGTCATCCACCGCAACATGTCGATCGAACGCCAGGCCGAAGAAGTCGACCGCGTCAAACGCTCTGAAAGCGGCATGATCGTCGACCCCTTCACCACCCACCCCAATCAGCCCATCTCCGTCGCCCTCGACCTCATGCGCCAATACCGCATCTCCGGCGTCCCCGTCGTCGACGACCACAACAAACTCGTCGGCATCCTCACCAACCGCGACCTCCGCTTCGAAACCGACTTCAGCCAGCCCATCGCCAACCGCATGACCAAGGACCCGCTCATCACGGTCCCCGTTGGCACCACCCTCGAAGCCGCCGAAATCGCCCTCCGCAAACACCGCGTCGAAAAGCTGCTCGTGGTCGACGAAACCGGCGCCCTCAAAGGCCTCATCACCGTCAAAGACATTCAGAAGAAGCTCAAGTACCCCAACGCCGCCAAAGACAATCAAGGGCGCCTGCGCGTCGCTGCCGCCATCGGCTCCACCGGTGACTTCCTCGAACGCGCCGCCGAACTCGTCCGCAAAAAAGTCGATGCCATCGTCATCGATTCCGCCCACGGTCACTCCGAAGGCGTCCTCGCCGCCGTCAAAGCCATCAAGGCGCAATACCCCGAAGTCCAACTCGTTGCCGGCAACGTCGCCACCTACGAGGGCGCGCGCGACCTGGTGGAACTCGGCATCGACGGCGTCAAAGTCGGCATCGGTCCTGGCTCCATCTGCACCACCCGCGTCGTCTCCGGCGCCGGCGTGCCGCAGGTCACCGCCATCGCCGAAACCGTCAAAGCCACCCGACCCGCCGGTGTTCCCCTCATCTCCGACGGCGGCATCAAGTTCTCCGGCGACGTCACCAAGGCCATCGCCGCCGGTGCCGATTGCGTCATGATCGGCAGCCTCCTCGCCGGCACCGACGAAAGCCCCGGCGAAACCATCCTCTACCAGGGCCGCACCTTCAAGAGCTATCGCGGCATGGGCTCCCTCGGCGCCATGGCCGAAGGCAACAGCGCCGATCGCTACGGCCAGGCCCGCTCCGACAAACTCGTCCCCGAAGGCATCGAAGGCCGCGTCCCCTCCAAGGGCCCGCTCTCCGATTGGGTCTTCCAACTCGTCGGCGGCCTCCGCGCCGGCATGGGCTACAGCGGCTCCGGTTCCATCAAGGAACTCCAGGAGAACGCCCGCTTCTGCCGCCTGACTTCGGCTGGCCTCCGCGAGAGCCACGTCCACGACGTCATCATCACCAAGGAAGCTCCCAACTACCGCCTGGAGTAGTCATCAGCCCCACCGGCTGGTCTGGTGTTACGCACGTTTCCCAATACCGCGCGACCCACTCCGGACGATAGAACCAAAAGATGGTTCTTCTGCTCCTCCTGCTCGCGCAGGACCCGCCTCCCGCTGCCCCGGCGAATCTCCGCGACCTGATGGCCGCCGCCGCCGACAAGCAGCGCGAAGCGGCCTCGGTCCAAACCAAGGCCCTCGGCCTCCACCAGGGCGACCAGCCGCGCGGCTTCTTTTCCACCCCTTGGCCTCGTTCCGGACCGCCCCTCACACCCGGCCCGGCTCCCACCGCTCAACCGGCCGCTTACACCACCAGCGCCGCGCCCTGGGCTTGCGAGCCTCTTGAAACCGGAGAACTGAACCAGCTCGTCTCGCAAGCTGCCCAGCGCGAGCAACTCTCCGCCGACCTTCTTCACGCCGTCATCCGCCAAGAGAGCGCCGGCTACCCCTGCGCCGTCTCTTCGAAAGGCGCCGCCGGCCTCATGCAACTCATGCCCTCCACTGCCCGCCAGTTCTCCGTTACGGACCCGTTGAACCCCCGCCAGAACGTCGAAGCCGGCGCCCGTCTCTTGAAGCAACTCATCGAGCGCTACCCCGGCGACCTCGCCAGCGCCCTCGCCGCCTACAACGCCGGCACCGTCCCCGTCGACCGTCACGGCGGCGTCCCCCCCTACGCCGAAACCCAAAACTACGTCCAACAAATTATGGGCTGGCTCACCGGCTCCGCCTCCGAACAGTAGTTTCGTCTCGGTCTACTGTCCCAACGCACAGTAAGGATGCACTTTGATGGGGAAGGCGTCTGCCGCCGCCGTTCGACATGAACGGCAAAGCCCTTGCATCACCTTCCCGCAACGCTCCGCGAGCGTTCCTGTCCCGCGCGTCCGTTGCACCAGCGGCGCCGACGCCGGCGGGCCATACTTCTCCGTCGTCGACCCCCACACTTCTAAGCCGGTCGCCATTGCTCCCTCACGCGCCGCCGCTTCGCGGCACTGGCCGTTCTCGGGCACCGTCGCCGTCAGCTTCAGTTTCATCTGCTCGTATGCCGTGTTCGGCGGAAGCACCGTCGGCGCAAGCGCGTCATGGATCGAACTCAGCGTCAGCATCGTCTGCGGCTCCACGGGACAGGAGCAACAACTCAACATCTCGTCGCTGTTCCCGGCATAGGAATACAGATTCACGCAGATCGTTTCGGCGCTGGTGTTGCCCACCTGCAGATTGGCCCGCGGGTGGTCCCCGTCTTTGAGCTGTGTCTGAAACCCGGTGAAGTCTGCCGCCACCGGCTCGCTGGCGGGCATCCCCGTGAGTTCGATCGTCGTCGTAATCACCCGCACTTCGGTCTCGAGCGCTTCCTCGTAGAGATCCACGTGCAGATGAGTTAGCGCATCGATGTTGGTGGTTCCCGTCGGCACCGCCACCGCTTTGCCCAGCGGGCAACCCACCGGCCCTGAATCGGTAAATCCGGCGCAAGGCTGTTTCTCATTGCCCAACAAGCCCACCTGTACCGTGGCCGGGCCTTTCGTCACGCGCCGCGAACTCCAGGTAGTGCGCGTCTCGCGGCGCGGCCCCGATTGCTTCTCGATCTCGGTCGTCGTCGTTTCGCCGAAGTGCGCCTCTTGAATCTGGATGCGCTGGGGCGCCGCCGCCCGCTCCAACGCCGCCTTCGCCTGCATCACGGCATCGGCCCTGGACCAGTAAGCACCATCGAATGCCGCTTGGTAAACCACCTGTCCGCCCGCCATCCGCGCCACGAGTTCCGTGCGATGCATCACTCGTGACGGACAGTTGAAGCGCTCCCGATGAATCGTTAGGCTGAACGACGTCGACGTCGTCCGGGTCATGGTCTGTGCCCCCAACAACGCGGCCCACCCCAGCCATATTGCGCAGCGCACCATAGCGGCATCATAGAGCGCATCTTTTCGCCGAACAATAGCCCATGCCGTTCACAAACAATTCCCCCCATGCCCTCAATCACTTAGCCCGATCCGCTTCCCGCCGGATGTTACCCTGTGAATGGCCCACACCCCAGGTCCCGGTCCCCATCGACCGAAAACAGATAGAAAGTGAGTAGAATCAACAACTCCCGGGTTCGTTTCGTCAAATTGCCCGGAACGACGGCGTATACTTGTCACTGATGGATACGTCGGTACTCGATTCGGTCGAGCACTATATGCCCCTCACCTTCAATCCCGGCCAATACCGCGAGGAACGTCGCGGTGGTGAGATTCTGCACAGCCTTGTGCAAGCCAGCCTCGTCGCGTACCTCTGGAACCGCCGTCAGCGTTGGGACATCCGCGTCCTCCCTGAAGTCGCCCTCGCCGATGGCCGCCTCCCTATCCCCGACATCGCCGTCGCCAAACGCGGTGACACCCTCGACCAAGCTCCTTACCTCTGCATCGAGATCACCTCCCCCGGCGACGACCCCACCGACCTTGACCGCCGCGTCCAGGAATACCTCGACTTCGGCGCCTCCTTCGTCTGGGTCATCGAGCCCTTTGTCCGCATCGCCTGGATCTATTCCGCTGAAGCCGTCGTCCAGGTGCCCGATGGTTGGCTCCGTGCCGAAGACATCGAGGTCCCCTTAGCCGAGATTTTTGAATGACTCTTTTCCCCGAATCGGCGCCGGCGCTGGCCGCCGCCTTGGCCCAAGCCGCTCAGGACCGCCAAACCATCGAAACCGGTGGCGCCTTTTCGAAAACGCGCGCCGGCGGCCCCCGTGGCAATGCCCAAATCACTCTGTCCACCGCCAAGTTGAATCGCGTTCTGAACTACGAACCCCGCGACCTCACCCTCAGCGTGGAAGCCGGCATGCCCTTCGCCGAACTCTCGGCCCTCCTCGCCAAGAACGGGCAAATGCTCCCGCTCGACCCTCCCTTTGCCAGCCGCGCCACCATCGGCGGCGTCGTCGCGGCCAATAGCTCCGGCCCCCGCCGCCGCTGGTTCGGCACCGCCCGCGACCTCGTCATCGGCATGCAGTACGCCACCATGGAAGGCAAGCTCATCCAGTCCGGTGGCATGGTCGTCAAAAACGTCGCCGGTCTCGATACCGGCAAGCTCCACATCGGCGCGCTCGGCACCCTGGGCGTCATCACCGTCCTCAACTTCAAGCTCTTGCCGCTGCCCGTCGGCACTCGCACCTTTGCCCGCTCCTTCGCCACCGCTCCCGAAGCCGTCGCCGAACGCGACCGCATTCTGAAGAGCACCCTCCAGCCCCTCGCCCTCGATCTGGTCAACCCCGCCGCCGCCCAGGCCTTCGGCCTCCAGGGCTTCACCTTGCTCCTCGAAGCCGGCGGACAGCCCGCCGTGCTTGACCGCTACGCCCGCGAACTGGCCGGCTTCACCGTCATCGACGGCGACCTCTGGCCCCGCCTCACCGGCTACACCGAAGCCTTCCTCGCCGCGCATCCCGCCGGCTGCGTCGTCCGCGTCTCGAGCAAACTCACCGAAGCCGCCGCGGTCTTGGCCGCTTTCGCCGGCCCCGTCATTCTCCGCGCCGGCAACGGCGTCGCCTACGCTTACTGCGACACTGTCCCCGCCCCACTCCCCGCTCTCAAATGCGTCGTCGAATATGCCCCTGAACCGCGCCCCGCGGTCGATCTCTGGCCCCACCCGGCCCCCGACTTTGAACTCATGCGCCGCGTCAAGGACATGATGGACCCCCATCACCTCCTCAATCCCGGCCGGCTCTACGGAAGACTCTAGCTCATGGCCACCGAAACCACCGCCCAGTATGTGAAGCCCGGCCGGCATCCCGACGCCCCCGCGCAAAAAGATCTCGACCGCTGCGTCCACTGCGGCCTCTGTCTCAACGCCTGCCCCACCTATCGCGAACTCGGCGTCGAAATGGATTCGCCCCGCGGCCGCATCTATCAAATGGTGCAGGTCGCTACCGGCCAGGTGCCCATCAATCCTACCTACACCGAGCACATGGACCTCTGCCTCGGTTGCCGCGCCTGCGAAACCGCCTGCCCCTCCGGTGTCGAATACGGCAAACTGATCGAAGCCGCGCGCACCGAGCTCAACGCTGTCCGGCCCAAGAGCCTCTTCCGGAAAGCCGCCGAAGGCTTCGTTTTCCGCCACCTGCTGGCTTCCCGGCCTTTGCTCTCGCTGGTCGGCTTCAAGCTGTGGATCTACCAAAGCACCGGGCTGCAGTCGCTCGTGCGCGCCACCGGCATTCTCAAATTGCTGGGCCTCTCTGAGATCGAACAACTCACGCCCACCGCCGAACGCCCCACGTTTTTCAGCAAAATCGGCCAGGTCTTTCCGGCCGAAGGCGCCCAGCGCAAGAAGGTCGCCTTGCTCGCCGGCTGCATGCAGAACGTCTTCTTCGCCCGCTTGAACGAAGCCACCATCCGCGTGTTGCAGAAGAACGGCTGCGAAGTTCACGTCCCCGCCGAGCAGACCTGCTGCGGCGCGCTCCACGCCCACTCCGGTTTCCGTGACGAAGCCCGCGCCCTGGCCAAGCAGAATGTTGAGGCCCTGGTCGATGGCGGCTTCGATGCCATCATCTCGAACACCGGCGGCTGCGGCGCCACGCTGAAGGAATACCACCACCTGCTCGAACACGACGCTCGCGCCGAGAAGTTCGTCAGCCTCATGCGCGACATCAACGAGTTCCTCGCCAGCCTCGAACTCAATCCGAACATGAAGCCGATCAACGCCGTGGTCACCTACCAGGACTCCTGCCACTTGGCGCACGGCCAGAAGGTCACCAAGGCTCCCCGGCAACTCATCTCCAAAGTTCCCGGCATCAAGTTCGTCGAAATGCCGAACTCATCGATCTGCTGCGGCAGCGCCGGCATCTACAACGTCGTCCAGAACGACCTCGCCATGGAGATTCTCGAAGCCAAGATGGGCAACGTCAACCTCACCAAGGCGGACCGCATCATCTCGTCGAACCCCGGTTGCATGCTGCAACTCCGGGCGGGCGAAAAGCTCCACGGGCACAACCGCCCCGTGCAGCACGTGGTCGAACTGCTCGACGAAGCTTACCGTTAGAACTTGTCGCGGCTTTCGAGGTTGGCTTCCACCTCGCCGCGCGTGCGCCACGCCGTCCGCATTTTCTTCGCACTCACCAGCGGCAGTTGATCGTCGCTGTGCGTCGTCCCCGGCTGCGACGAGTTCCCGTAGCTGGTAATCACCTCCGCGCGGATCGGGCTGCCGAACTCCACGATGCACACGAACGTATCGCCCACACTCGCCTCGCGCTTCGGCGCCGGATACTGCAGCACGCGGAACGCGCCCAGTCCGCCGGAAGCGCCATTGCCCGGCAGGTTCACCTTGCCGCGCACCAGCCTTCGGTGCTCGCCATAGGCCGCTTCGAGCGACCCATAGCTGGTGATCGTCTCGAGCGCCGCCTCGTCCAGCATCTTGGCCGCCGCCGCCGGATCCTTCAAGCCGCGCGGCGTCGTCAGCGGTTCGGCAGCTTTCTGTGGCACGGCAAAGCCGCTCTTGTTGGTGAAGGCCGCGCCGCCAAAGCGCCTGGCCCAGTTCTCGAAGAGCAGCGCGCCGCGGCTGCCGCTATCGGCGTTGCGGTCCCAGGCCGCGAGCACTGCCGCTGCTTGCTTTGCCCGGTCGGTGCCATGCGCCCGCACCGCGGTCAGCAGGTCCTCGAGCACGTGATCGGCGAACTCGAGCCGCGTGGAGTACTTGCGCGCCACCACCTCTTCAAACGAGAGCTTGTCCTGCGCGGTCAACATGCGTAGCGAACTCGACGTACGGAACGTGAAGTCCCGCCCGGCGGTGTAAGGGGCAAACTTGACGGGGTCCAGCGGCGGTAGCGTCGAGGTCCACGGTGGATCATTCGTATTCTGCACCCAGCCTGCCGGCGGGTCGATGGTCTTGGGTAGTTCCTCGTAGCTATGAATGCCCGTCCACAACGTGGCTGACGTATCGCCCGGCACGACGCCGGCCCAATACGCCAGGTCCCCGGACGGACGCTTCGGCAGCGTGCCGTTGAACAGATACATCACATGTCCGTCGCGGTCGCCGTAGGTGATGTTGAACGTCGGCACCTGCAGCCGCCGCACCTGCGCCTGATACTCGGCGAAGTTCTTCGCGATGCCCATCTTCCAGTACTGCTCGAGCAGGAAGGGCCGGTCGAGCGCGGCGGTCTTCTGCGCCAGCGTCAGCCCGTTCTTGTCCCACACCACCGGGCCATGCACGGTGCTGCGAATGGTGAGCGTTTCGTCTGGCGCGCCCTTCACTTTGATGGTCTTCGTCTCCACGGTGAACGGCTTCACCGCGCCGTCGAACACGTAGCCGTTCTCGCGCAGCGTCAGTTTGTAGAGGTCGCTGGCGTCGATGCTGTTCACCGTTTGCGTGAAAGCCAGGTAGTCGCTAAAGACGAAGCGCAACACTGGAAAGCCGATCTGGCTTGCGCCATAGAGGTTCATGCCCGGCCCGTTGAGATGCGCCTCGCAGTAGGTGTACCAATCCTGCCAGGGCAGATGCGGGTTCATCAGCACGATGGTCTTGCCGCTGGTGGAGTGCTTCGGCGCAATGGCCCAGGCGTTCGAACCGATATTGCCCGGCGCAATGGTCCGTCCACTCGCGGCCAGCGCCACGCGCTGCGCCGAACTGATGTAGCTGAAGTGCACGATGCGGTGCACGTGGATCATCGAGTCCGCGCCGGTGATGGGCAGCACGGGCTTCATCTCGGCGGCGATCTGCTCCGGATGCCGTCTGGCGAACTCGTTCATGCCGGCGGCGAAGGCGTCCAGGTAGCCGCGGAACTCCGGTGTCTGCTGCTGATACCAGGCGCGGCCGCGTTCGGGGACGCTGTTGGTCAGCACCCAGCGGTCGAGTTCGAGCGCCTTCGGCCCCCAATACTCGGCCCCGCGTCCGCGCGACTCGCCATAGAGCTTCAGGATGAGATTGGCGTGGCTTTGCATCTGCGCGTAGCCGTAGCCATAGAACATGCCGGCCGCGTCCTTGGCGTAGATGTGCGGGACGCCGTAACGGTCCCAGAGGATCTCCACGCCGCGCTCGGCGGCGTTCAGGCTGCCGGTGATCAGCAGCAGCCAAACCATCGTTCTTGCCATGTGCATCCCTTCTCCCACTTCGGCGGCGAACGGGGCCAACTGTCCCAGATTGTAGCGCGATCGCCCGATCGCGGTTACTCTGGAATTTGGCCTATTCATTAGTGATTTTTGATCTCGACGGCACGCTGATCGATTCGCAAGCCGACCTCGCCTCTTCCGTCAACGCCACGCGCCGCTTCATGGGCATGGATCCGCTCGACCGCGCCACCGTCGCCTCCTACGTCGGCCACGGCGCTCCCGTGCTGATTCGCCGCACGCTGGGCCCCGAAGCCAGCGAACAGGATGTCGCGCGCGCCCTCGATTACTTCATCCGCTACTACCACGAGCACTGCCTCGACGAGACGCGCCTTTACCCCGGCACCCAGCAGATGCTCGACGACCTGCAACAAGCTGACCGCCGTTTGGCCATCCTCACCAACAAGCCCGTCCGCATCAGCCAGCGCATCGTCGAAGGCCTGGGCTTAAAGGGCCATTTCTTCGAAGTCTTCGGCGGCAACAGCTTCGAGCAGAAAAAGCCGCACCCGATCGGCATCGAGAAACTGCGGGAAGTCACAGGCCTCGCTCCTGAGTTAACGCTGATGGTGGGCGACAGCGGCGTCGACGTGGAGACGGCGCGCAATGCGAAGGTCGCCTCCTGCGGCGTCACTTTCGGCTTCAGCCCCGAGACACTCCGCGCGGCCTCACCCGACTACCTGATCGACCACATGCCGGCCCTCACGCCGATCGTGCTGTCGTAGACTGCTCGGCATGAATCCGATCTTCAAGAAGCTGAACTTCAAGGACCAGTCGGCCATCTTCGTCATCGACGCCCCGCCGTCCTTTCAGCCGGTCATCGAAGAGATGCGGGCCTCGGTCGCCGTGCACGACAAACTCACCAACGCCAAAGCGGCCGTCTTCGCCTTGGCCTTCGCCACTCGGAAAAGCCAGGTCGATCAGTTCGCCGACCAGATCGTCAAATCGGCTAACCCCGATCCGGTTGTCTGGGTTGCCTATCCCAAGGGCAGCTCGAAGAACTACCAGTGCGAGTTCAACCGCGACAACGGCTGGGACCGGATGGGCGCGCATGGCTTCGAGCCCGTGCGGATGGTCGCTATCGACGACGATTGGTCCGCCCTCCGCTTTCGGCGCGTCGCGAACATCAAAACCATGACGCGTCGCACCACCATCTCGCAAGCCGGGGCCGATAAGGCGCGAAAAGCGGACAAGTCTTCCTAGCAACGAGTCTGCCAAAGCCGATACAATCCGCTTGATGCGATTTCTCCCTTTCCTGCTGTTGGCTTCCTTGGCTTTGGCGCAGCGTTCCGGTCCGGTGAGGCCTGTCCCGCCGCCGGGAGTGGAAGTGCCGGCTGCCGATCGGAAGGATCTCGAAGGCGGCTTGAAGCGGCTGGCCGAGGCCATGGCGCCGTTTAAGAATCATCCCGACTATGCCGACATTGCGATCTTCCATGAAGCGGTGCGCTATGCGCTCACCTATGGTGAGTTCTTCAAGACCGAAGAGATCTTCAAAGCCAAAGAACTGCTGAAGCAGGGACTGACGCGAGCCGAAGAACTGGCCGCCGGACGGCCGTCCTGGAACACGGCGACCGGGCTGGTGCTGCGCGGCTACATCTCCAAGATCGATCACAGCGTGCAGCCGTACTCGATCATCGTGCCGCCGGGCTTTGCCAAGGATCCGGCGCGCGCGCGACGCCTGGACTTCTGGGCGCATGGCCGCGGCGAGACGCTAAGCGAGGTGAACTTTCTCTGGGACCGTCAGCGCCAGCCGGGCGAATGGGTCCCCAAGGACGCCTATCTCGTCCATCTCTATGGCCGCTTCTGCAACGCCAACAAGTTCGCCGGCGAAGTGGACCTCTCCGAAGTGCTGGCCGACATGAAGAAGAAGTACGCGATCGACGAAGACCGGGTGCTGATTCGCGGCTTCTCCATGGGCGGCGCTTCCACCTGGCAGTTCGCCACGCATTATGCGTGGAAGTTCGCGGCCGCGGCGCCGGGCGCGGGTTTTGCCGAAACGCCCGAGTTCCTGAAGATGAAGTCCGACGAACTGGTGCAAACCCCGGATTGGCAGAAGAAGCTCTGGCGTCTTTACAACGCCACCGACTATGCCGCCAATCTGTATAACGTGCCCGTGGTGGCTTACTCCGGCGAGGACGATGGACAAAAGCAAGCGGCCGACATCATGGCGAAAGCGCTGGACGCCGAAGGCATGCAGATGACGCATGTGATTGGCCCCAAGACCGGCCATCGCTACCATCCCGATTCAAAGCCCATCATCGACGCGAAGCTCGACGCGCTGGCGGCGCGCGGCCGGGATCTATATGCCCGCAAAGTGAAGTTCGTTACCTATACGCTGCGCTACAACCGCATGAAGTGGATCGTGGTGGACGGGCTGGAGCAGCATTGGGAACGGGGCCGCGTGGAAGCGGAATACGGGGCGAACGGCTTCGACGTGAAGACCTCAGGCGTGACGGCGTTGCGGTTGGACTTTGGCCCTGGCGGCTATCCCCTCGACGCGGCCGCGAAGCCGACCGTTCGTCTGGATGGCCAGACGCTGACCGGACCGGCGCCGTTCACCGACCGCTCCTACACGGCGAGCTTCGTGAAGCAGGCCGGCCGCTGGAGCGTGGGCACGCCGCAAGGGCTACACAAGCGACACGGCTTGCAGGGGCCGATCGACGACGCTTTCTTCAACTCGTTCCTCATGGTGAAGCCGACCGGCAACGCGCTCGACACGGCGATTGAGCCTTGGGTGAAAGCCGAAAGCGAACGCGCGCTGCGCGAGTGGCGGAAGGTGTTTCGCGGCGACGCTCCGGTGAAGGAAGATGCGCAGGTGACCGATGCCGACATCGCGGCCAACAATCTGGTGCTGTGGGGCGACCCTGGCTCAAACGCCATTCTGGCGCGCATTGCGCCGCAGTTGCCGGTGAAGTGGACCGCCGCCGGCGTGATGGTGGGCGCGAAGACTTATGCGCCCGGCCATGTGCCGCTGCTGATCTATCCGAATCCGCTCAACCCGGCCAAGTACGTGGTGCTCAACAGCGGCTTCACCTTCCGCGAGTTTGAGGCGTTGAACAATGCGCGCCAGGTGCCGAAGCTGCCCGATTGGGCGATCGTCGACACGTCGACGCCGCCCGATGGCTATGCGCCCGGCAAAATTGCCGCCGCGGGTTTCTTTTCCGAAGACTGGAAGCTGAAGCCGTAAAAAAGGGCGGGTCTTCCGCAAGGAAGGCCCGCCAGCAATACAGTTTGCTCTATGGACAGTAGGCTTTTTGAGAGCAGACATGTGCGGATCTTCTCCGCTGTTTACCTCATCGGCGAGGGAGGGGTAGTTCTTTAGAACGACCTGACTTCGTCGAAGCCTTCGGCCAGGGTGGGCCACTGCAATTTCGCCGCCATGGCTTCGATCACCTCGGGCGGCACGATGCGTTGCCGCGCGGCGTTGCGGCGCTGGCAGACTTCAAGCGGCGTGGGGAAGCAGACGGCCTCCACTCGCGCGCCATGCGCCTTGGCGATCTTGATCCAGGCCTTGCGATGGGCGCGCTGCAGGTTGGTGGCGTCCAGAATCGTGGCGGGCATACCGAGTTCGAGCCGGCGCCGCAGCAGGTAGCGCAGCGTGGCAAAGACGGTGCCGTGGATCTGCTGATTGGTGGCGTCGTCGGCGAGCAGTTCACGGACGGCGTCCGAAGACAGCACCGTGATGCCCGCCGCGGCCGCCCAGGTGGATTTCCCCGACCCGGGCAGCCCAATCAGCACCAGCACGCGCATTAGTAGGCGTAGCGCTCCGCGGAGAGAATGCGCTGAGCGATCCGCTGACGCAAGGCGATCGAGTTCACCGGCTCGTACTTGGTGAGGCGGCGGAGGAAGGCGAGGCTGGTGCGGAGGTTGTCCCCTTCGGCGCAGGCCGCCAGAACCGTCTTGCCGGTGGCCTCGATGGCCTGCAGGCGATCCCGCAGAAAGACCTGGGCCATGGCGGTGGAAGTCTCGCCGCGGCCCATGGCGGCCAGTTTGCGGGCCCGCAGGCAGACGCTCTCCATGGCGAAGGCCGACATGGCGATGTCAGCGATGCCGGCCATCACTTCCTGCTCTTCTTCGATCTTCGTGAGGAAGCGCTGATAGGCGGCGCCGAGCGCGAGCAGGGCGACCTTCTTGGCGTTAGCGACCATGGCCATTTCGGCGGCCCATTCGTCGGTGGATTGCTCAAAGGACGGGCCGGCCATCAGTTCGGACATCAGTTGCTGGACGGCCTTCACCAGCAGTAACTGACCGCGCTGGGCGCGCTTCAACAGTGTGCCGGTGCCGAGCAGCCGGTTGATCTCGTTGGTGCCTTCCCAGATGCGGTTGATGCGGGAGTCGCGATAGTGCTTCTCGACGGCGTACTCGGCGGAGAAGCCGTTGCCGCCGTGGATTTGAACGCCTTCGTCGACGACGAAGTCCAGGGCTTCGGAGGCGAAGACTTTGACGAAGCTGCATTCGGCGGCGAACTCTTCGATGGCCTTGAGGTAGGTGGGCCAGGCGTTCTCCTGCCGGGGCGTCCAGCCTTCAAGATGGGCTTCGATGAGGCCGGCCATGCGGTAGCTGATGCTCTCGGTGGCGAAGGTGCGGATGGCCATCTCCGCGAGCTTTTGCTTGACCATGCCGAACTCGCCGATGGTTTTGCCGAAGGCCCGGCGGTCGTTGGCGTACTTGGCGCAAAGGCCGATGACGTACTTGGAGGCGCCGACGGCGAAGGGGCCGAGCTTGAGGCGGCCGAGGTTCAGGACGTTGAAGGCGATGATGTGGCCGCGGCCGATTTCGCCGAGGACGTTCTCCACCGGGACGGGGACGTTGTCGAGGAAGATGGCGGTGGTGGAAGCGCCTCTGACGCCCATCTTCTTTTCTTCCTGGCCTGGTTTGACGCCAGGATAGCCGCGCTCCACCAGGAAGGCGGTGAACTTGTCGCGGGCGCCATCGATTTTGGCGAAGACGGTGTAGATGTCGGCTTCGCCGCCGTTCGAGATCCACATCTTGGTGCCGTTCAGGATGTAGTGGGTGCCTTCGGCATTGAGGACGGCGGTGGTTTTGCCGGAGAGCGCGTCGGAGCCGGCTTCGGGTTCGGTGAGGGCGTAGGCCCCAATGAGTTCGGCTTTGGCGAGGCGGGTGAGGTACTTTTCGCGCTGGGCGGGGGTGCCGAATAAGAGCAGGGGCAGGGTGCCGATGCCGGCATGGGCGCCGTGCCAGTTGGCGTAGCTGCCGTCCTTGGCGAGGCCTTCGGCGACGATCATCGACGAGACCATGTCCATTTCCATGCCGCCGTACTCTTCGGGGACAGTGACGGCGGTGAGGCCGAGTTCGGCTGACTTGCGCAGGATGCGGACGGCGACGCCGGGTTCATGCCGGAGGATGGCTTCGAGGTGGGGCTCGACTTCCTGGCGGAAGAAATCGTCGGTGGTGCGGGCGACGGCGAGGTGGTCTTCGGTGAAGTCCTCGGGTGAATACAGATGGTCCGGGGTGGCGGCGTCGAGCAGGAAAGCGCCGCCTTTGGTTTTGGGGACGGCAACGGAGATGGCAGCCATGAGGAGGGGTCCTTTCGTCGGGGAAGTCCACCTATGAAAATAGCGCGATTTGACACGCTACCCCAGCCCTCCCTATACTTGGATTTTGGGGACAGCCTTGTCCTCACGGCCCTTTGCGGCCTGTCTGGCGTCCGGACCCCCGAAAAGGCAACCGAAAACCGGCGCGAAGGAAATTATCAAATGCCCAAAAGAACGTTTCAGCCCAACAATCGCCGCCGGGCCAAGGTGCACGGATTCCGCAAACGTATGGAAACCAAGGACGGACGGAATGTCCTGGCTCGCCGCCGGGCTCGTGGCCGCTGGAAGTTGACCGTCAGTGACGAGCGCAACGTGCGGTGGGCGGGCCAAGTCCGCTAGGACCAAACCGTGGTCCCAGATTCATGGGGCTTCCCAAAATCATGCCGCCTACTGCGGTCGGCTCACTTCAAACAGGTCTACGAAAAGGGTTTCCGGCACCAGTCGACCTACTTCGCCGCGTTTTGTCTGGCGGAGGAGGCGACGGGGCCGCGAGTGGGGTTTACGACTCCGCGCGCCTTGGGGAAAGCGGTTTTTCGAAATCGACTGCGCCGGCGGATTCGCGAACAGATCCGCCTGCAGCTTCGGACAGTGCCACCGCAGTGGAGCATCGTCGTCAATCCCCGGCGGGCGGCCGACGCCGCCACGCCGCAGCAACTGCGGGACGAGATCGCTCGTCTGTTCGCCCGGTTAGCGCGTTTCTCCTCATCCTCCTCCGAGGCTACAAAGTCTTGATCAGCCCCTGGCTGCCCTCGGCTTGCCGCTTCCACCCCACCTGTTCCTGCTACATGCGGGAAGCAATCGTCGCTCACGGGGCCGCGCACGGCGTCTGGCTGGGCGTGCGCCGGCTGCTGAAGTGTCACCCGTGGAACAAAGGCGGAGTCGATTACGTCCCCCTCCACAGAACTGAGTTGCATGGCCGATAAAAAACCAGAGTTTTCGATGGAGCGCAATCTGCTCCTGTTTTTCGTCATCGCGGGTGGCATTCTCTACTTTTCGTCGTCGCTGTTTCCTCCGGCCCCGCCGACCAAGTCGGTCGCGCAGAAGCGGGAAGCGGCCAATCCCAAGCCGGCGCAGAACGCTCCGGCGACGCCCGTGGCTGAAAACAAGGGCTCGGCGGGTGCGGCGCAACCGGCTCAGACGGTGGTGGGCGATAAGGAGCAGATCCTCGAAGTCGATACGGATCTGCACAAGGTGCGTTTTTCGACGCGCGGCGGCGTGGTCCTTTCCTGGCAACTGAAAAAGTACAAGGACACCAACGGCAAGCCGCTGGACCTGGTGCAGCCCAATGGCGCGCCGGCTTATGGCTTTCCGATGAGCCTGGCTTTTACCGATAAGTTTCCGGGTGTGGACGCCAACAAGGTGATCTATGCGCATCGCTTCCCGTCGGAAGGCTTTCAGACGGTGGAGTTTGAGTATGCGGATGCCAACTTCCGGGCGAAGAAGAAGTTCGTCTTCCAGAAGTCCGACTATCGCGTGCAGGTGACCAGCGAAGCGTACGTGGCCGGGCAGCCGGTGGCGCACAATCTGGTGTGGCGCGGCGGCTTTGGCGATGCGACGGTGAATGCGCCGTCGGGCTACATCCACTCGATTCACATGACGGGGCCGGATGCGACGGCGGGCGAAGGAATGCTCGGCAGTCTTCGTGATCCGCGTGGGCAGCTCATCGTGCGGGACAGCAAAGCGGGCGCCAACGGCAAGGTGGTGGAGCGCGGGCAGTTCGCGTTTGCCGGCATCGAAGACTCGTACTTTGCGTCTGTCTTCTTCCCGAAGCGCATGGGGCAGGTGGTGGAACTGCGTACGTACTCGGACCCGGTGAAGCAGTTGGACGGCAACACGGAGCCGCATGCGGGCGTGTCGGTGGGCGGCAACGGCCAGAACGACTTTACGCTGTTTGTGGGTCCGAAGGACGTCGACATTCTGCGGGCGACCGATCCGCAACTGGAGCGGATCATCGACTGGGGTTCGTGGCTGGGCTGGCTGGCGAAGCCGCTGTTCTCGGGCCTGGTGATGGTGCACAACTGGGTGAAGGGGATTGCGCCGAATAACTCTTACGGCTGGGCGATCGTGATCGTGACGATCATGATCAACATGGCGCTGCTGCCGCTGAAGATCACGAGCTTGAAGTCGGCGAAGAAGATGCAGTCGATTCAGCCGGAGTTCCAGAAGATCAACAAGAAGTACGAAGGGCTGAGCATCAACGACCCGCGGGCGGCGCAGAAGAACGAAGAGATCATGGCGCTGTACAAGAAACATGGCGTGAATCCGGCGGGCGGCTGTTTGCCGCTGCTGATTCAGATGCCGTTTCTGTTTGCGTTTTTGACGGTGCTCAACGTCGCGATTCAGATGCGCGGCGCGCAGTTTTTGTGGGTGACGGACTTGTCGCGGCCGGAAACTTTGCCGGTGCGGTTGCTGCCGTTGCTGATGGTGGGCACGCAGTTTCTGCTGCAAAAAATGACGCCGGCGAGCCCGGGCATGGATCCCGCGCAGGCGCGCATGATGATGTTCATGCCGTTGATGTTCCTGTTCTTCTTCTACAGCGCCTCAAGCGGCTTGGTACTATATTGGCTTGTTGGCAACATAATTGCGATAGCGCAGCAATGGTTCTTTAATCGCTTCCTCTAGAGGTCCAATGTCCGAGAAAAAATACGCGAACGACACGGCACGGGAACAGATCCTGGCGTTTCTAGACCAGACCGTCGATAACATGGGCCTCGATCTCGATGCCGACTTCGCCGATCCTGATCTGAGCATTCAGTATTTCGAAAGTCCTGAACTGGTGGTGGACTTTATCGGCGACGACGCCGAAATGTTGCTCGAGAACAAAGCCGAGTTACTGCTCGCGCTGGAGCATCTGACGATGGAAATGCTTCGGGTGCCGCCCGAAGATCATTCCCTGATCTGTTTCGACACGAACGACTATCGCCGTTTGCGCATTGAGGAATTGCGCATGAGCGCCGCTTCGGCCGCCGAGCGGGTGAAGAAGAGCGGACAGCCGTTTTTGTTCTCGCCGATGAATAGCCGCGAGCGCCGCATTCTGCATCTGGCGCTGCGCGAAGAGACGGATCTCCGGAGCGAGAGCATCGGGACCGGTTCGATGCGTCAGGTGGTGGTGCTGCCGAAGGATGCGCCGTTGCCGCCGGCGCCGCCGGCGCCGGCATACCGTCCGCCGCCGATTCGGGGCTTTGCCGCGACGGCGACGCCGGGTTGGAAGCCGGAGCCTCCGTCGGATGACCGGGGTGACCGTGGCCGAGGCGGCCGTGGCGGGCGCGATGGCGATCGCCGGGGCGGCGGTGGTGGCGGTGGTTTCCGCGGCGGCCGCGGTGGTGGCGGCGGAGATCGTGGTGGACGGGGCGGCGGCGGGGGCCGCGGCGGTCCGCGCCGCTAGGCGCCGACGGTCACTAGCTCTTCACTCGACATTCGTTTTAATTGTCCGCAAGCCGCATAGATATCTCTCCCGCGCGGCTTGCGCAGGAAACAAGGCACCTTGGCGCGTACGATGCCTTGAAACGACGCCACCCGCTCCGGCGTCGGGGTGCCGTAGGGAATTCCGGGTCCCGGATTCAGCGCAATCAGATTCACCTTACAGTTCAGCTTGCCGATTAACTGCAGGACGCGCCGCGCGTCTTCGTCGGTGTCGTTCACGCCTTTGAGCAGGACGTACTCGAAGGTAAGGTGCTCGTCTTTCTTGAGCGGGAAACGCCGGCAGGCTTCCATCAGGTCGGCGAGGTGATACTTGCGGGTGATGGGCATCAGTTGGCGGCGCTGGTCCTCGTAGCTCGCGTTCAGCGAGATGGCCAGGCGCGGACGGACGTCGGCCCGGCCGAGCTCTTCCATCTTGGGGATGATGCCGGAGGTGGAGAGCGTGATGCGCTTGGGGGCGATGCCGATGACGCCGGTGAGCAGGCGCGTGGCCTTGAGGACGTTGGGCAGATTCAGAAGCGGCTCGCCCATGCCCATCAGGACGAGGTTCAGGCGGCGGTTGGTGGGTTCGAGGTTGTTGTGCGCCATCACCAGCAGGACCTGGCCGACGATTTCGCCGGCGGTGAGGCTGCGTTCGAGGCCCATGAGGGCAGTAAGGCAGAACTTGCAATCGACCGGGCAGCCGACCTGGGAGGAGATGCAGATGGTATCGCGATCCTCTTCGGGCATGAAGACGGTTTCGACGGTGCGGCCGTCGTCCATGTTGAGGAGGTAGCGGCGGGTGCCGTCGACCGAATCGAACCGCTGGTTGACGGTGGGAAGGCCGAGGGGCAGGTCGGTTTTGAGGCGCTCGCGGAGAGCGGCGGGGATTGACGTAATCCGGTCGTAGTCGAGAAGGCGGTTCTCGTAGACGGCGGAGAATAACTGCCGTGCCCGATAGGCCGGTTCGGGCTGCAAGGCCGTTTCAAGTTCGGCCAACTCCATCCCGATGACTGTGGGCTTCATACCTTAGTGTCGCGCAGGGATCGCCAAACCAACAAGTGACCCATAAGGGCCGAGGTGACTAAGAGGGCGGGCAGCCAGATAAACGGGGCTTCGGCGACGAAGAGGTTCGGCGGGCTGAAGACGCGGAAGGGCGTGGGCATCGAGAGGATGGCGACGGTGACGACGTTCAGCAGCAGCGCGGCGCCAATGGCGTTCCAGAGGGTGATCAGGAGGCGGCTGGCGACGCCGCGGGCGGCCAGCCAGGCGACGGGCAGGGCGGCCAAGCCGGTGAGGACGTCGAAGTTGCGGCCTTCCCAGGTCATCTGCACGGGGACGAGGCCTTCGCGATGACCCCACCAGAGGAAGATCTCGACCAGGATGCGGAAGCTCTGGAAGCCGATCAGGAGGGGGAGGCCAGCCTTCTGGAGCGTGGTGCGGCCCCAGGCGGTGAAGGCGAGGGCAAAGGTGAGGATGAGACCGGCGGCGAGGACGAGGGCGATGCGGGGCGGAAAGGTGCCGAAGCGGAACCAGCCTTCGGCGGCGGCGCCCCCGGTGAGGGCGAGCCAGGCGAGCAGACGGAGGCCGGTGCGTCCGCCGCCCAGCCAGGTCCAGAAGAGGGCCAGCCCGAACACCTGCGCCACGAAGAAGACGAGGAGTCCGGAGCTGGCGGGAGGCATTAGAAGTTCACGATGCCGGCGAAGGAGTTCGCCTCGAGGCTGGCGCCGCCGACCAGGCCGCCGTCGATTTCGGGCTGAGCCATGAGGCCCTGAATGTTGTCGGGCTTGACGCTGCCGCCGTAGAGGATGCGCATGGCCTGAGCGGCGTCGCGGCCGTAGCGGCCTTCGCAATAGCCGCGGATGGCGCGATGGGCGTCGGCGGCGATCTCGGGGGTGGCGACTTTGCCGGTGCCGATGGCCCAGACGGGTTCATAGGCGATAACGATCTGGCTGAACTGGTCCGGCGTGAGGCCGGCGATGCCGCCGTCGAACTGGGTCTTGAGGACGTCATTGGTGCGGCCGGATTCGCGTTCAGCGAGCAGTTCGCCGACGCAGACGATGGGCGTGAGGCCGGCTTCCAGCGCGGCGACGGTGCGCTTGAGGACGGTTTCTTCGGTCTCGCCGAAATACTGACGGCGTTCGCTGTGACCCACGATGACGTACTGGCAGCCGGCGGCCTTCAGCATGGGTCCGGAGATTTCGCCGGTGAAGGCGCCTTCCTTGGCCCAATAAAGGTTCTGGCCGCCGATGGCGACGTTCGAGCCCTTGGTGGCGGCCACGGCGGCGGCGAGGTCGATGAAAGGGGCGCAGATGACCACTTCGGCGTGCTGGGCGGTGGCGACCAACGGCAGGAACTTTTCGAAGAAGGCGGTGGTGTCGGCCGGCGTCTTGAACATCTTCCAGTTGCCAGCCATGATCGGTTTACGCATAAAAACCCTAGTGTACTAGGTTGGGCGCAGGCGGTTCACGGCAATTTTCGCGGAGGCCGATGTTGGAGTTTCAGAGAGTTAGCGGGAAATGGCGGCCGGAGGCTTGGGATGGGGAGGGATACTCATCGTCGGGGGCATCTGGCTCGCCGGAGAACGGAAACGATGGAAAAACAGATTCGCGAAACACTGAAGTCGCTCGATGGGCTGATTGACGGACTGCGTCAGACGATGGAGGCGGAGCCGCCGAAGCCGTCGGTGGGCGACTATCTGCGGCTGGTGCAGTTCCGGCTGGAACTGAGCAAGGAATACGAGAAGCACGATTTGCGGCCGATTTCGGTGCGCTGGGTGGACGATGAGTCGTTGCCGGAGCCGGATCCGGACCCGAACGTGCCGTGGCCGGGGGACGACTCGTTGGAGTAGTGGTTAGCGGCGGCGGCGGACGGCGACGGCCACGGCCAGGGCCACGGCGACCAGGCCCATCGTGCCGGGTTCGGGCACTTCGGCGCCGCCGCTGCTGCTGCTGCTGCTCGAGGAACTCGACGAACTGCTGCTGCTGCTGGACGACGAAGAAGACGACGAGCTGCTGCTCGAGGAACTGGAGCTGCTGGAGGAGCTCGACGAACTGCTGCTGCTGGACGAAGACGAAGACGAGGACGAACTCGACGAAGAGGAAGAGCTCGAGCTGCTGGAGGACGACGAAGAGGACGAACTCGACGAAGACGAGCTGCTGTTGATGCAGCACTCTTCACAGAGCTTGGTGATGAAGGTCCAGGAGTTGATGGAGTTGTCGGTGTTGTAGCTGTTGTTCGTGTTGTAGGTGTTGCTGGTGTTGTAGACGTTGTTCGTGGTCTGGTTCTCGGCGTAGTAGTTCACCGTGGAGTAGTTGTAGTTCGTGTTCGAACCAGGCACGGGGGTGGGCGGGAGGATGTTGTAGTTATTCCAACTGCCCCAGCCGACCAGGATGGCGGGAGGGGGCACGCCGATGTAACTGCCGGAATCGCCGCCGCCGGCGGGGGGAGCCGGATTGCCGCCACCGCCGCCGCCGACGGGCGGAGTGCCGGTGACGACAGCGACCGGGGCGGGCGGAATGACGCCAACCGGAGGCGGGAGCAGGGTCATGGGAAAGGGGATCGAGAGGTAGGTGCCGTTGTAGGGCAGGGCGTGGGCTTCGGCGACGCCGCGGGGCTCCTGGGCTTCTTCGAGGGTGAGCGGCTGGTCAAAGACGGCCGGGTGGGGTTCGACGGAAGCCAGCGAGGGCAGCAGCGCAATCTTGGACATGCGGTTGCCGCAGCGGCCGCGGACACAGTTGACGCCGTCGGTGAGGACGAGTTCGCCTTTACGGATGGCCACTTTGCGGGTGGTCCAGAAGACCTGATTGCCGACGCGGTAGGAGACGTAGTAGCTGTCGTCTTTATCCTGGCGGATGGGGCGCATCCTGGCGGGGTCGAGGCCTTCGTAGTGGGAGCGGACGACCGGATCCTTCTGCATCTTCTGGCTCATCTCGGCTCCGGTGTCCACGCCGCCGGGGACGATGGAGTTGCGGTAGTGAGGGCGCTCAACGGTCATTTCGGGGAGGGCGAGCTTTTTCTCCTGCGTCTTTTGGGCAGCGGGAGAGCCTGACTTGGTCTCGTTGCGATTGCAAGCAACCAGGCCTAGCAACATCAGGATCTGCAGGACTGATAGAAGTACTTTCATGGCGGCTAGTTCGATCTTGCGTTTCGAACTGCCAGTTGGCGTATGGGCCGGAGGTGCGGCGCGGTCCAGGACTAGGCCTGACGCGAGTTTGCTATCTTTTTGAGCCGCCAGACGGGATCGCTGTACTGGTACGCGGTGGGGTGAATGGCTAGTTCAACGACGTTGATTGGTGAGGGGTGTGCGGGGGAGAAGTGACGGAAAGCAAAGGGAAAAGTCCTAGGGCGGGGGTGCCTCGAAGGGGCTTTGGGACCCCCGTGCAGATTAAGGTTATTAACAAACCTGGGTGCAGGGGAGGGGAACCCGCGGAAGCCGTTGATTCCGGGGCAGGGACTTGATCCAATGGGGAGAGAGGCCGCTACGCCCGAGTCGTGTTGAAAAGACGTTCATTTTGCCGCCAACTAACACAAACTGTGCTAGTTTTATGGTTGGGCCAGCGCCTACCGGCCGGAGAAATTCTCCGGTTTGAGGCAAATTTGGACGCCATGGGAGGCACGTACTCTTTGGTGCTCTACGGCCCGGATCGCTATCAATTGGAAGCGGCGTCCGAAGCGGCATTCGACGAAGTGCGGCGGCTGGACGAGCTGCTCTCGAATTACAAGCCGAACAGCGAGTGGAGCGAGATTAACCGCTTCGCCGCCCAGCGGCCGGTAGTCGTCTCGCAGGAGAGCTACCAGCTGATATCCGCCTGCCTGGAGTACAGCCGGCGAAGTGAAGGATCTTTCGACATCACCGTTGGCCCGCTCATGAAGGTTTGGGGATTTTACAAAGGCTCCGGGCGTTTACCGCACCGGGCGGAGATTCGAGCGGCGCTCGCCAATATCGGCTCGAGCCAAGTCGAACTCGACCCCGTCAAACGAAGTGTGCGGTTTCGCCGGCCGGGGATGTCAATCGACCCGGGCGGCATTGGTAAAGGCTATGCGGTGGACCAGGTGGTAAAAGTGCTGCGCGAGGCGGGCGTCCGATCGGCGTTCGTATCGGCGTCCACGAGCACGGTTTACGCGCTGGGCACGCCGCCGGGCGAAAAGGGCTGGAAGGTCACCATCAGCGACCCAAAGGACCGGAGACGGTCGGTGGGCGAGGTGATGCTGAAGGACGAAAGCCTGTCGACGTCGGGCAATTACGAGAAGTTTTTCGTGGCCGGGAAGCACCTTTACAGCCACATTATGAACCCGCGGACGGGCTATCCGGCGGAAGGCATGTTGTCGGTGAGCGTGATCGCTCCGCGAGCGATCGACAGCGAAGCCTGGACCAAGCCGCTCTACATCAATGGCCGCGCATGGTTCGCCCAGGCTCAGGCCCGAAATCAGGATTTAAAGAGTTTTCGCGCTTTCGCGTGCGAAGACGGATGGGAACCCAAATGCGCGTGGCTCCAATGAGTAGCCGATTCCTCGACGCCTGCCGGCGGCGTCCGACCGATGTTCGCCCAGTCTGGTTCATGCGGCAAGCTGGCCGCTATATGAAGCAGTACCGCGATCTGCGGGCGAAGAACACGATTCTCGAACTTTGCAAGAAGCCGGAACTGGCCGCGCAAGTGACGCTGCAACCGGTGGAAGTGCTCGATGTGGACGCGGCGATCATCTTTGCGGATTTGCTGCTGCCGGTGGAACCGATGGGCTTGAAGCTCGAGTTCCGGGCGGGCGAGGGTCCGCACATCGACAATCCGGTGCGCACGTCGAACGACATCGACTCGCTGTCGATTTCGAACACGGACGATTTGGGTTACGTGGGCGAGTCAATTCAGATGGTGACGCGGGCGCTGGCGGGACGCGTGCCGGTGATCGGTTTTGTGGGGTGCCCGTTTACGCTGGCGAGCTACATGATCGAAGGCGGGCCGTCGCGGAACTTCATCGAGACCAAGCGGCTGATGTACGGCGACGAAACGCTGTGGCGCCGGCTGATGGGCAAGCTGGTGGACGTGCTGGGCCAGTTTGCGGTGATGCAGGTGGGTTCGGGCGCGCGGGCGATCCAGGTGTTCGACAGCTGGGTGGGCGCGCTGGGTCCGGACGATTATGTGCGTTATGTGGCGCAGTACTCGCGGGCGCTGATCGAGCGGATCCGTTCGACGGGTGTGCCGGTGATCCACTTCGGCACGGGCACGGGCGGCTTCTTCAAGGAACTGCACGCGGCCGGCGGCGACGTGCTAGGCATCGACTGGCGCATCAACATCGACCAGGCGTGGACGGAAATCAGCTACCGGTCGGCGATCCAGGGCAACATGGATCCGGCGGTGCTGTTTGCGCCGCTGCCGGAGTTGCGGACGCGCATTCACGATCTGCTGCGGCGGACCGGTTCGCGGCCGGGCCACATCTTCAATCTGGGCCATGGCATTCTGCCGGAAACGCCGGTGGAGAACGTGAAGGCGGCCGTGGAGATTGTGCGCGAGTTCCGCCTGTAAGTTCGTGCGCGACATTGTCATTGTCGGGGGTGGCATCAGCGGTCTGACGGCCGCTTATACGCTGGCGAAAGCCGGCCGCCCCGCGACTCTGGTGGAGCGGGCGCCCGAACTGGGCGGCCTGCTGCAGACGAAGAAAATCGGGGGCTGCGTGGTGGAAGCCGGCCCCGACAGCTTTCTGGCCGCCAAGCCCGCCGCCACCGAACTCATCAACGAGGTGGGCCTGGGCGGCGACCTCATCAGTTCCAACGACAGCCAACGCGTGACCTACATCCGGCGGCACGGGCGCATGGTGCCCATGCCGGACGGCCTGATGATGATGGTGCCGACGCGCATCTGGCCGATGGTGACCACGCCGCTGTTGGGCTGGGGCACCAAGATCAAGATGGGGCTCGAGTACTTTCGCCAAGCCCCGGTGACCGATCTTCCCGAACGTTCGGTGGCGGACTTTGTGCGCGATCACTACGGTCAGGAAGCGGTGGACTATCTGGCGGAGCCATTGCTGTCGGGCGTCTATGGCGGCGATCCGGCGCATCTCTCGGTAAACAGCACGCTGACGCGTTTCGTGGAGCTCGAGAAGCGTTACGGTAGCCTGACGCGCGGCACGTTGGCGGGGCGCAAGAAGGCGCCGCCTTCGTCGGGCAGTTTGTTCCGGACGCTGAAGGGCGGCTTGCATGATCTGGTGGCGGCGCTCGAAGCGCGGCTGACGGGCATTGAGCGCGTACGCGGCGAAGTGACGAGCGTGCGGCAGGCGGATGGCGGCTTCGAGATTCTGTTGAACGGCGAGTGGGTCGCGACGCGGCACCTGGTGCTGGCGACGCCGGCCTGGCAATCCGCCGAATTGCTGCGCGAGGCGGCGCCGGACCTGCAGCGACTGCTGGCGGAAGTGGATTACAGCTCGTCGATGACGGTGGCGCTGGGCTATCGCGATGCCGACTTGAAGCAGCCGCTGACGGGCTTCGGGTTTCTGGTGCCGGCGAAGGAGCGCGAGTCGCTGGTGGCGTGTACGTATGTGGGGCGCAAGTTTCCGCATCGGACGCCGGAGGGCACGTCGTTGCTGCGGTGCTTTATGGGCGGCGCGGGACGGGCGGCGGTGCTCGAGCAAGCCGATGAAGCGATCTATGCGGCGGCGCGGGCCGATCTGAAGCGGCTGCTGGGGTTGACGGCGGAGCCGGTGTTCGGGAGTATTTCGCGCTGGCCGCGGTCGATGGCGCAGTACACGGTGGGGTATGGAGCGCGGATTCGGGAGATCGAAGAACGGGCGACGAAGTACGCGGGCTTGCACTTGATCGGCAATGCGTACCGCGGCATCGGGATTCCGGATTGTATTCAACTGGCGCGCGATACGGCGCGGACGATGCTGGCATGAGACGACGCGAGTGGATAGCGATGGGGGCGGCGGGCCTGGCGGGGTGCCGGCGGGCCGAGCCAGGAGCGAACAGCTATTGCTTTGTCGCCAACAGCGAAGGCCGGGCGATTGCCGTGATCGACTTGGCGGTGTTCACGCTGGCGGGGCGCATTCCGCTCGAGGCGGATCCGACGGAAGTGCTGGCGTCGCCGTCGCGACGGCGGGTATACGCGTTGTCGGCGGCGGACGGCTTGCTGCATGAAGTGAATGTGGCGAACCGGCAGATCGCGCGGCGGGTGCAGGTGGGCGCGGGAGCGCGGGCGTTGCGGTTGTCGTCGGATCAGCGGTTGTTATGCCTGACGTCGAAGCAACAGGTGGT